>NZ_JALDUR010000010.1 GCF_023109675.1 Streptococcus parasanguinis
TCTTCATAAGTTAATTTCATAATAAAAACACCCCAAAAGTTAGATTTTTTTCTGTCTAACTTTTGGGGTGCAGTTCACACAAGGGGTTGGTTGTTTTTTATCTTTCCTCTGGTATAATAGAAGGCAAAGTAAGGAGAAAAAGATGACAGCTGCGTTAATTATTGGTTCTACAGTTTGTGATGTGATGATTTACTTGGATCGTTTGCCGAGTCGTGAAGGAGATGCCCATATTGATCACCAGCAATGGTCTGTGGGAGGTTGTGCCTTTAATGTCGTTAATATCCTTCATTTTTTGTCGCAACCCTACCAGTTTGTCTCGCCAGTCGGTTCTGGAATATATGGTGATTTTATTCGGAGAGAGTTGAAACAATTAGGGATTTCCTCTAACATCTCATTAGAAGGGGCCAATGGTTGCTGTTACTGCTTTGTAGAGTCTGATGGTGAGAGGACCTTCTTATCGGACCACGGAGTGGAGTATAGCTTCCAAGCAGAGTGGCTAAAAGAGATCGAGACAGATCGGTTTGATTACATCTACTTATGTGGCCTTGAAGTCGAGGAGCCAACCGGTCTGGCATTGGTCCAGTCTGTTTCACAACTAGAGGGCCAGGTGATTTTCGCACCTGGGCCACGCGGACTCTTGATTCCAAAGGATCGACTGGAAGCAATTTATGATCTGCATCCAATTCTCCATGTAAATGAGGCTGAAGCACTGGCTTTTTCAGGGTGTAGAGAGATCCAGCCAGCCATCGAACACTTGTATCAAAGAACGGGACAATTAGTCATTGTCACCTTGGGTGAAAACGGAGCGGTTGCCTATGATGGCAACTGGTATGAGGCAGACGGTTTTCCAACAGAAGTTGTCGATACAGTAGGCGCTGGAGATAGCCATGTGGGTGCCTTCATATCCGCTCGTTTAGAAGGCTTAGATATCGCGCAAGCTTTAAGATTTGCCAACAAAGTCTCTAGTCAGATTGTTGCAAGTAAGGGCGTTCATTTGACAAAAGAGCAGCAAGAAGCCCTACGAACAGAATTGAAACAAAAATAAAAAAGAGAGTGGGACAGAAATCGGTAATTCGTTAGAATTCGATTTCGTCGTCCCACCTCCGCACAGTTGAGTAGGGCTGTAAAAGCTGATGAAATCAGCGTAGTAGAGCCCACTCAACCACTGTGTCTTGCTCGACAATCCAAAAATAATTGAGAGGCTAGGACTTTTGTCCCAGCCTCTTATTTGACGTTATCCGCTTGGCCCTTTGTATCTTACTACAATGGCCGCTTATTGGGCATGCCTGCTTTTCTTGGGTATTTATTGGGTGTTTCTTTTTTCTTTTCGACTACAGTGATATAGCGTGGATCGCCATTTGGCAACTCATATTGTAAATTGTCTTCAACCTTGCTAAAGAGCAGATTGAGGGCATTTTTGGCTTCTTCCAACTCTTCTGGAGCATTGCTAGCCTTGAGAGCAAGAAGACGTCCTCCTACTTTCAAATAAGGAATGGTCAGCTCAGAAAGGACCTGCATCCGAGCAACAGCGCGGGCAGTTACGATATCAAATTGGGCACGAAAAGCCTTTTCTTGCGCAAAGTCCTCCGCACGTCCATGGTAGAAATGAACTCCGCTCAAACCTAACTCTTCAGCCAGCAAGTGGAGAAAATTGATCCGCTTATTCAGGGAATCAATGATGGTCACATCCAGCTCAGGGAAAAGAATCTTCATAGGAAGGCTTGGAAAGCCAGCACCAGCACCGATATCCAAGAGACGGACGGGTTGATTTTCGATCAACCCCTGCAAGATGGGTGCGATAGAGTCATAAAAATGCTTGAGATAGACTTCGTCTTTTTCGGTGATGGCAGTGAGATTAATCTTTTCATTCCATTCCACGAGGAGCTCAAAATAGCGTTCGTATTGCTCTTTTTGGCGATCAGTTAATGGGAAGCCGAGATCGGCTAAACGGACATAAAATTCTTCTGGTTTCATGCTTTTATTTTACCACAAAATAAGGGAAATTTGATATACTGGTAGAAAGAAATGAAAGGAATTCAATAAAATGATTTGGATTATTCTTGGGATCATTGTGGTCCTTGTGTTGATTGTAGTAGGAGTTTACAACGGTTTGGTGAAAAGCCGGATGCAAACTCGTGAAGCATGGAGTCAAATTGATGTACAATTGAAACGTCGGAATGACTTGATTCCAAACTTGATCGAAACCGTTAAAGGCTATGCCAAGTACGAAGGAGATACACTAGCAAAAGTGACTCAACTTCGCCAACAAGTGGCTCAAGCTACTTCACCTGCAGAAGCGATGGCAGCCAGTGATGCTCTTTCCCGTCAAGTAGCCGGCATCTTTGCGGTGGCTGAAAATTACCCAGACTTGAAGGCTAACACCAACTTCATGCAATTGCAAGAAGAATTGACCAATACAGAAAACAAAATTTCTTATGCTCGTCAATTGTACAATAGTGTCACAAGCAATTACAATGTCAAGTTGGAAACTTTCCCAACAAACGTAATTGCTGGAATGTTCGGCTTCAGACAAGCTGAATTCCTTCAAGTGCCTGAAGAAGAAAAAGCAGTACCAAAGGTGGACTTTAGCGGATTAGGAGACTAATATGCTTTTTGACCAAATTGCAAGCAATAAAAGGAGAACCTGGATTCTCCTTATTGCTTTTTTCATACTCTTGGCCCTCATCGGAGCAGCCGTTGGCTACCTCTGGTTAGGCTCCTCCCTTGGTGGCGTCATTCTAGCTTTGATTATTGGTGGAATCTATGCCTTTAGCATGATTTTCCAATCCACGGAAGTTGTCATGCGGATGAACGGGGCGCGTGAGGTAACGGAAGAGCAAGCTCCTCAGCTCTACCATATTGTCCAAGATATGGCTATGGTAGCTCAGATTCCCATGCCTCGGGTCTATATTGTGGATGATCCTTCGATGAATGCATTTGCGACAGGGTCCAATCCTCAAAATGCTGCTGTTGCAGCAACGACAGGTCTTCTGGCTGTGATGAACCGTGAGGAATTGGAGGGAGTCATCGGACACGAAGTCAGCCATATTCGCAATTACGATATTCGCATCTCTACGATTGCAGTGGCCCTTGCCAGTGCCATCACCATGCTTTCTAGCATTGGTGGCCGGATGATGTGGTGGGGCGGTGGCCGTAGCCGGGACGATGATCGAGAAGGTAGCGGTGGTTTGGAGATTGTTATGTTGATCCTTTCCTTGCTTGCCATCGTTTTAGCGCCATTAGCAGCGACCTTGGTCCAGTTAGCCATTTCTCGTCAACGGGAGTTCCTAGCAGATGCTTCAAGTGTTGAATTGACGCGGAATCCTCAAGGGATGATCAATGCTTTGTTAAAGCTAGACAATAGCGAACCCATGCAGCGACATGTTGATGATGCGAGCAGTGCTCTTTTTATCAACGATCCTAAAAAAGAATCCGGATTGCAAAAACTCTTTTATACCCACCCACCCATTGCTGAGCGGGTGGCTCGCCTAAGAAAAATGTAAAGAAAGAGGCTGGGCAGTTTTTGCCCAGCCTTTGATGTTTGATAGAGATAACTGTAGGACGCAGTGGTTGCTTTCTACAAGCACTACTTTGAGATGGGGGAAAAGATTTTCCAAGAAAATTTCCTAAGTCTTTGTTTCCTTTATCAGTAACCTCCAATAGTCTTACTGGTAATTTCAATTACGTCCACTTTTTTCTCTCATTAATTGGACATAACCCTTTGTTTCTATTTTTGAATTTAAAAACGAGAACTCTCCGCACATTTTATCATAAAAATGATTATAATCTTCTTGAGAAAAATCTCCTAAAATCTCTATTTCAAGATAAAATCCAAGACCATCAATCTTATCTAGATTAATCGTTTTATTTTCTAGAGCATTATGGTAAGTCTTTCTGTATTTACTTATTGTGAAGACATTTGAAAAACCGGTTTGCAACATCTTCCTTACAAATTCTAATTTTTCAGACTCCAACTCTATTTCACTTTCATTCCACATTCCTTGTTTTATTGTATCTTTTCTTGTGAAAATACATGATATATTGTCATCTTCTTGACGAATCCTATAAATAAAACTTCCTACCTCATCATTTTCAAATTCTTTTCCTTTTGCTTTAAAATATTCATCAACTTGCTTATTTTCACACTTAAATTTATATTGTTTTTCTAAATATGAAATAGCCTTATTATAATCTCCCTCATCATTGAGTGCGAATCTAACTTCTAATTCATTCATTTATTTTACCTCTCAATTCTTCAATGGATGGAGTCTCTTTAAATTCACTCAGTCTATAGTAAACTTCTAGAGATGTTTTATAAACACAAAGCTTAATGTTATAATTATCAAGCAAATTTTTTAATCGTATTCCATAAAAACATTTACTGCATCTGCATTTTCCCTAATTATACAATATATAAATATATCATGCAAGTGTTTTTAAATCTGTATTTTAACCCTATCTTACTAATTTATTTGCTAGACAAGAGGACGGTGCCGAAACCAAGGATGGCAAAGGCTCCCCAAGCTAGGGGAAGGCTCCAGATAGCTAGACTAGAAAAGAGAGCTGTCCCAAGTGGCATGGCAAAGCTGACCATCAGTCCCAAAAAGCTAGAGGTAGAAGCTAATTTTTCAGCGGGTAATTTACTCATTAAAAGACTGGAAACTTTTGGGTTGATTTTTGCAACAAGATAACCAAGGAATGTGATGAGTAGAAGGAAAAGAATGTCCCAGCGTACCAGGATATTTGTGAGCCCAAGCATGGTCAGCCCACCTGCGATCCACAGGAGGATATGATGGAGAGATTGCTTGGAAAAATAGTCATGGGGTGTCAAGCTAGCCCAGACCATGCTTAAAATAGTCACTACCTCTAAAATCAAGAGGGATTGGCTAAAACTCAACTGAAAGAAGGGGGAGTGAAGCAGTTGCAAATTGTAGATACCAGAGATGGATCCCCCTAGGGCATTGATAAGAACCAATGAGAAGAGCAACTTGCCAAAGTGGTGGACCTCCTCATCTGCAAAAATACTTTTAGCGTTCTGGTACATCTCTTGGCATTCGTGTACCAAAGAATTCTTACTTTGGGGCTCAATGACGGGATCATGTGTCAGCTGCTTTTTTCTCATCAGGAGACAGGTAGAAGACAGGAGAAAAGTCAATGCATTGATCGAAGCGACCAGGGCAAAATTTTGATGGCTGATGGCTAGCAACCAAACTCCTAGAGCTTGTCCAGAAATCGAGCAGACCATACTAAGTAGTTGGTTGAAGGAATAGGCCTCCATCAAATCCTCGTCGGGGATGTTCTTTTTCATGATAGGGAGTTGCAAGCCTCCGCGATAATCACTCAAACAATCTGAAACTATGTTTAAGAAGCAAACAATCGAAAAGGCAAGGTAACCCGGAATCTTGGTCATGAGAGCAATAAGGATGAAGAGGATGGCTTGAAGATAGCCAATGCGGATCAACCAGTTAGCTTTTTTCTTCGTGCGGTCAGCCTTCATACCAACAAAAATGCTAAAGAGGCTAGGAATAAATACAATGAGATTGGCAATGCCAACTGCCAGACTAGGCTGAGGCATGCTGGCAGCAAAGACCACAAAGACCAGATTGTAGATGGCAGCACCAAGGGTATTCAAAAAGCGAGAAAGGCTGAGTAAGGCAAAAATTTTATTACGAGCTAAGAGTTTCATAAGCCTTCCTCCTTCACGTGATCAGTTGCTAGGACTTGTTTGATAGATCGAACGATCTGTTTGAAGAGGTCTAGTTTCTCATCATCAGAGAGAAGAAGTTCCTGATCCTTCAGATAAACGCTGGTATGTGAGAGAAGAAAGCGGAGGAAGTGGTTTTTTAGTTTGGTCATCATGGGAAGAACCTTCTTTCTTTACTTGATAGTCCTATTGTAAACCTAAAAAGCAAGAAAAAATTAATGTTGCATATTTTCAACAAAAACTCACAGAGTAGATCTGTGAGTTTTTTAGGTTTCTTTGATGAGTTCCTGCATGCCCTGTCTGTAGTAGCTGGCACTGTCCTTACAATCCAGAATAGAGAGAACCTGGATGGCCTGTTCCATCTTTTCAAGACCGATTTCTTTTTCTCCCTTTCGATAGAGAAATTCTCCTTTGGCGTAGAGATAAACCGTCCGAAGGTAGGCTTCGTTTTCAGAGTAAAAGTGGTCGTTAATTAGTTGGTCAAAATAAGATGCATCTTCAAATTCATTTGAACTAATGGCCAGAAAGAAGCCATTAAGAAAAATAGAGTTAAGGGCAGGACGAGAAGAGTCTAGGAGAAGCTTGAAATCATCTCTTTGGACCAACTCCTCTGTGTATTGTCTATAGAGCTGACTAGAGAAAAGTGGAGAGGTCAGAGAAAACAGGTTTAATTCAAAAATTCCCCAGATCGTGACAGAGAAGAGATAATCATGGAGGAAATCCAGTTCCTCTTGGCTAGAAGTGAGCTCCACCTCAGGATAGAAGCCAAGCATTTGGGCCTTGAGAATAATGCTGGCTAAGAAGTCTTCTTTTTTGTGATCTTTCTGATAGGCTAGCTGGTAGTTTTGGTACAAGGCTTGATCGTGTTCCAAGCTCATGTTTTCATAGTGCTCTTTCAACAATTTGGGAATAAAAGAGTGCTGATCGATTCCAGCTAGATGAGAGAACTCACTGAGGCTGGTTTTGATCTGTTGCAAAGCCTGAAAAAACCGTTGGGTCGTCAGGTCATTTTCCCCTCTTTCAAATCGAGATAACATGGAGCGCGAAAATTCGCCACCCGTAGCTTCCTCTAAAGAGATGTGACGACTTTCACGTATTTGCCGAAAAACAGCTCCGATTTCTTTCATGAATTCTCCTCTATCTAACATTGCTCAATGCCCTAGCCAGTGCCCCTCTTTTGTCCAAGAGATGGTGGGACCTTGTGTACAACACCAATTGGCCTAGTTACTGTATCTTTTTCATGATTATAACAAATTTTTGAGGAGACTTCTTGGTTGAGGGGCAGCTTCATGATATACTAGTAGTATCTAGAAGATTTGAGGACAAAAGAATGAACTTATATACACAAGAAATCCGTAAAAATCCTGAAGGACTAGCTTTTGATCAAGAGTTGGATTTGTTAAAGGATCTGCAAAAGCGTAATCCAGAAATTCTTGATTTAAAGAATGTGACAGCGACAGGACGAGTAGCCTATGATACAGGCCTCTATATCTTGGATTACCAGTTGAGCTACACCATCGTTTTGGCATCTAGCCGAAGCATGGAGCCTGTCGAGCTTCAAGAGAGCTATCCTGTAACAGAGGTGTTTGCGGAGGATGTACAGTCTGACGCAGATATCGAGGCCCTAGAGGAAGACTTGATCCTTCCAATCGAAGGTGGGAAGATTGACCTGAGTGAGAGTGTAGCAGATAATATCCTACTCAATATTCCTCTCAAGGTTCTCACTCCAGAAGAAGAGGCTGGACAAGGTTTTATCGAAGGAAATGATTGGAAAATCCTATCCGAAGAAGAATACCAAGCCGCTCAAGCGATTAAGAAAGAAGAAAACAGTCCTTTCGCCGGTCTAAATGGCTTGTTTGACGAAGAATAAGCTAGAGATTGCATTTGATAAATTTAGACATAAATACAGGTCTTTTCTTTGAGGAAAGACCTTCTTTTGATATACTAGGATTAATAAACAACAGAGGGGAGACCTCTAAAAAAAGGAGAAAAAGTATGGATACTTTATTTATTCCAGGTTGGTTGATTACTTTTGTAATCGTAGCCATTCTTGTATTGATCTTGTTGGTCAAAGGGTATGTCAATGCTAAACCCAACGAAGTCGTGGTCATTACAGGTCTTCGGAAACAACGTCACTTGCGTGGGAAAGCTGGCTTTATGATTCCCTTTGTCGAACAACGCTCTTATCTTGATATTGAGCAATTCTCGACAGATGTTCGGACGTCAGAAGCAGTCCCAACACTTGACTTCATTAACGTCCGTGCCGATGCGGCTGTTAAATTAAAAATTGGTACAACCGATGAAATGATTGCCCGGGCTGCAGAAAACTTCTTGAACTGGAATACGACAGATATTTCCAATTCTGTCCAAGATGTCTTGGAAGGAAACCTGCGGGAAGTGATCGGTCAGATGGAACTCCGTAAGATGGTCAATGACCGTCAAGAGTTTGCCTCAAAAGTGCAGGACAACGTAGCACCAGACTTGGCTAAAATGGGTCTAGAAGTCATCGCCTTTACGGTTCAATCCTTCTCTGATGAAGGGGGAGTCATCGATAACCTCGGGATTGAAAATGTTGAAACCATTAAGAAAGATGCCTTGATTGCCAAAGCCAAAGCAGAACGCGAACGCAAGGAAGTCGAAGCAGAACAAGATAAATTGGCCAACGACAAACGCGTCGCTGCCGATCTTGAAATCGCGCAAAAACAAAACGAATTAAAACTCAAACAAGCAGCCCTCAAGCAAGAAGCAGATATTGCCCAAGCAAAAGCAGATGCCGCTAAAGGGATTGAGGCAGAAGTGCAACGTCGTGAACAAGAGCGCGTGGCAGCCGAAGCCAATATCATGAAGCAAGAAAAAGAAGCAGAAGTCAAAGAGCGCGAAGTTAAGGTTCGTGAACAAGAATTGGATGCCAATATCCGCAAACAAGCTGAAGCTGAAAAATATGCGCGTCAACAAGCTGCAGAAGCAGAATTGATCGAACGCCAACGCAAGGCGGAAGCAGAACTCTTCGAAACACAAAAAGAAGCCGAAGCTCGAAAAGCTCAAGCCGAAGCTGAGAAATTTGCCCAATTACAAGAGGCCGAAGCTATTGAAGCCAAAGGTCGTGCTGAGGCAGAAGCCATTCGCTTGAAACTGGAAGCTGAAGCCAAAGGTTTGGACCAAAAGGCCGAAGCGATGAAGAAAATGCAAGAAGCAGCCATTACTGAAATGGTCGTTGACAAGTTGCCTGAAATTGCGCGTGCTGTCGCAGAACCATTAACCAAGGTTGATAAGATCACCATGTACGGGGAAGGCAATGCTTCTAAGATGGTGGGCGATATTATGCAAAGTATCGACCAAGTCTCTCAAGGAGCCGGATTTGATATTCGTCAATTGCTAGCAGGAGCCCTTGGGGTCAATATGACGGTCAATAAACTCAAAGAAGGAGAACAACCGGTCATTGAAGCAGAGGAGTTAGCTTCTAAAGAAGATTAATGCCATTCATCAAGAAGTGTCTGAGAACTGTTTCTCGGGCACTTTTGTTTTTAAGATCAAATGACTTGCATGATCTTCTCCCTCTTGGAGAAGGCGGGAAGCTATTTTCTGCTTTCTTTTGAGGAGGAAAAATGGTAGAATAAAGGCAAACTATAAAGAGGAGTGTCACATGACTAAAGCAAACTTTGGTGTTGTTGGTATGGCCGTAATGGGTCGTAACCTTGCCCTTAATATCGAATCTCGTGGCTACACAGTTGCCATTTATAACCGTAGTAAAGAAAAAACAGAAGATGTAATTGCTTGCCACCCTGATAAAAACTTTGTGCCAAGCTATGATATCGAAAGCTTCGTAAACTCAATCGAAAAACCACGTCGTATCATGCTCATGGTTCAAGCAGGACCTGGTACAGACGCAACTATCCAAGCCCTTCTTCCACACTTGGATAAAGGTGACATCTTGATCGACGGAGGAAATACTTTCTATAAAGATACCATCCGTCGTAATGAAGAATTGGCGAACTCAGGAATCAACTTTATTGGTACTGGTGTATCTGGTGGGGAAAAAGGTGCCCTTGAAGGTCCTTCAATCATGCCTGGTGGGCAAAAAGAAGCGTATGACTTGGTAGCTGACGTTCTTGAAGAAATCTCTGCAAAAGCGCCTGAAGATGGAAAACCATGTGTGACTTACATCGGTCCTGATGGAGCTGGTCACTACGTGAAAATGGTCCACAACGGGATCGAGTACGGGGATATGCAATTGATCGCAGAAAGCTATGACCTCATGCAACACTTGCTTGGACTTTCTGCAGAAGACATGGCTGAAATCTTCACTGAATGGAACAAGGGTGAATTGGACAGCTACTTGATCGAAATCACTGCGGATATCTTGAAACGCAAAGACGACGAAGGTCAAGATGGACCAATCGTAGACTACATCTTGGACGCTGCAGGAAACAAAGGAACTGGTAAATGGACTAGCCAATCAGCGCTTGACCTTGGTGTGCCGTTGTCACTCATCACTGAGTCAGTATTTGCCCGTTACATCTCTGCCTACAAAGAAGAACGTGTACATGCTAGCAAGGTTCTTCCAAAACCAGCTGCATTCAAATTTGAAGGAGACAAGGCTGAGTTGATCGAAAAGATTCGTCAAGCCCTTTACTTCTCAAAAATCATCTCTTACGCACAAGGTTTTGCGCAATTGCGTGTTGCTTCTAAAGAAAACAACTGGAACTTGCCATTTGCAGACATCGCATCTATCTGGCGCGATGGATGTATCATCCGTTCTCGTTTCTTGCAAAAGATCACAGATGCTTACAACCGCGATGCAGATCTTGCTAACCTTCTATTGGATGAGTACTTCTTGGATGTCACTGCTAAGTACCAACAATCAGTTCGTGACATTGTAGCTCTTGCTGTTCAAGCTGGTGTGCCCGTACCAACCTTCTCAGCAGCCATCACTTACTTTGATAGCTACCGTTCAGCGGATCTTCCAGCGAACTTGATCCAAGCACAACGTGACTACTTTGGTGCTCACACATACAAACGTAAAGACAAAGAAGGTACCTTCCACTATTCTTGGTACGACGAAAAATAATCTTGCTCTATGGTCAAACGAGTTCTACTAGTAGAAAATGAGAATCAAATCGCTCGCTTCATTGATTTGGAACTTCAAAAAGAGGGGTATCAAGTTGATGTGGTCGAGGATGGAAAAGCGGGTCTGGCCTTGATTGCTGCGACCAAATATGATCTGATCTTGTTTAATTACGATCTGTCAGATATGTCTGGTGAAACATTCGCAGAGGAAATCAGTCGGATTCGCCCAGCTTCTGTTTTGATTGTTTTGGATAGCCGCGAAAAAATTGCTGAGCACAAAGAGAGTATTCAGCGCTTTGCCGTTTCCTATATGGTCAAACCCTTTATTATCAGCGATTTGGTAGATAAGATCACAGCCATTTTTAGAGGACGTGATTATATTGACCAACATTGTAGTCAGATGAAAATCCCAACATCATACCGCAATTTGCGCATTGATGTGGAACACCATACCGTCTATCGTGGGAAAGACATGATTAGTTTGACCCGCAGAGAGTATGATCTCCTGGCGACCCTGATGGGGAGCAAGGGAGTGGTGACACGAGATCAGTTATTGGAAAGTGTCTGGAAGTACGAGAGTACAGGTGAGACTAATATTGTGGACGTCTATATCCGGTATCTTCGTGGGAAAATTGATCTACCAGGTCAAAAAAGCTATATTAAGACCGTTCGTGGGATTGGCTATGCCATGCAAGACGCATTAGAATAAAACATTCGAACCCTTAGAGGGTTCGAATGTTTTTATACTTCAAGGGAAACGTTTGCGTCGAAAAAGAATGAGTTTTAAAAAGAATATGGCTTAAAAAAGATAAAATTTGGAGAAAAAAATGAATGTAAGGCTTTACAAATTTTTAAAATATGGTATACTAGAAACAAATTAAGCGCAAACGTTTTCTTAAAACAAAGCCTTAAACAATATAAGGAGGTTGAATGATGAACAAAGGATCATTCAAAAGTTTATTTAGCTTTGAATTCTGGCAGAAGTTCGGTAAGGCCTTGATGGTCGTTATCGCTGTCATGCCAGCGGCTGGGTTGATGATTTCAATCGGGAAATCTATCCCTATGATCAACCCGAATTTATCTCCACTTGTTATTACAGGTGGAATTCTCGAACAAATCGGTTGGGGGGTTATCGGAAACCTTCACATCCTCTTTGCCCTTGCTATCGGTGGTAGCTGGGCCAAAGAACGTGCAGGGGGTGCCTTTGCAGCTGGTCTCTCTTTCATCTTGATTAACCGTATTACCGGTGCAGTTTTCGGAGTGACATCTGCAATGTTAGCTGATAAGGCTGCTACGGTTCACACAATCTTCGGTGGATCAATTAAAGTTGCGGACTACTTTATCAGTGTTCTTGAAGCTCCAGCTCTTAATATGGGGGTATTTGTAGGGATTATCTCAGGTTTCGTTGGAGCAACTGCCTTCAATAAATACTACAACTACCGTAAACTCCCAGAAGCCCTTTCTTTCTTCAACGGGAAACGCTTTGTACCATTCGTTGTTATCGTTCGTTCAGCTCTTACAGCCTTGGTTTTGTCAGCCTTGTGGCCAGTAGTTCAATCAGGAATTAATGGATTTGGTGTTTGGATCGCCAACTCACAATCAACAGCTCCAGTATTGGCACCATTCTTGTTTGGTACCTTGGAACGTCTTCTCTTGCCGTTTGGTCTTCACCACATGTTGACCATTCCAATCAACTATACTCAATTGGGTGGTAGCTACCAAGTTCTTACAGGTGCTGCCAAAGGAACAACTGTATTTGGACAAGATCCACTTTGGTTGGCTTGGGTAACAGACCTTGTCAACTTGAAGAAAGCTGATCCTAGCCAATACCAACACTTGCTTCATGCTTACACACCAGCTCGTTTCAAAGTTGGTCAAATGATCGGATCATTTGGTATTTTGATGGGGATTGTGGTTGCCATCTACCGCAATGTGGATCCAGATAAAAAAGAAAAATACAAAGGGATGCTTTTTGCAACTGCCCTTGCAACATTCTTGACAGGTGTAACAGAACCAATTGAATACATGTTCATGTTTATTGCTACACCATTGTACATCATCTATGCTCTTGTTCAAGGGGCTGCCTTTGCAATGGCTGACTTGGTTAACCTTCGAGTTCACTCATTCGGTTCAATCGAATTCTTGACACGTACCCCAATGGCCATCAACGCTGGTTTGGCATTAGATATCTTTAACTTTGTATGGGTAACAGTCCTCTTTGGATTTATCATGTACTTCATTGCCAACTTCATGATTAAGAAATTCAATTATGCGACTCCAGGACGTAACGGTAACTATGAACAAAATGATGATGCCCCTTCAGGAGATGGTGCAGCAGCAGGTGCTGCTACAAGCTCAGCAAGCTCACAAGTCATTAACATTATCAACCTTCTTGGTGGACGTGCTAACATCGTCGACGTTGACGCATGTATGACTCGTCTTCGTGTAACCGTTAAGGACGCTGAAAAAGTCGGAACAGAAGAACAATGGAAAGCTGAAGGCGCTATGGGTCTTGTCATGAAAGGACAAGGGGTCCAAGCGATCTACGGACCTAAAGCTGACGTATTGAAATCTGATATCCAAGACGTTCTTGATTCAGGTGAAGTCATTCCTGAAACACTTCCTAGCCAAATGACAGCAGTTCAAAAGGCTGAAGCAACCTTTAAAGGGGTAACTGATGAAGTTCACTCTGTTGCAGATGGTGAAGTGATCAACATCGAAGATGTGAAAGATCCTGTATTCTCACAAAAAATGATGGGAGACGGATTTGCAGTTGAGCCTGAAAATGGCCACATCGTTTCACCAGTTGCTGGTAAAGTTACTAGTGTCTTCCCAACCAAACATGCCCTTGGTTTGGTAACAGATAATGGTTTGGAAGTCTTGGTTCACATCGGTCTAGATACTGTTAGTCTTGAAGGAAAACCATTTGAGGTTAAAGTTTCTGAAGGTCAAACAGTGGCTGCTGGAGACCTCTTGGTAGAAGCAGACCTTGATGCGATCCGTGCAGCTGGTCGTGAAACTTCAACAATTGTTGTCTTCACAAATGCAGATGCGATTAAATCCGTTAAGGTCGAACATACTGGTAAATTGGCAGCAAATGCGCCAGTTGCAACAGTAGAATTATAAGAGACGTCGGCAAAGAAAATGAGGTTGGGGCAGTGCACCCGGCCTCTTGCCGTTTCTTGATTTGGAGAGAAGGAGAAATCAGGGGATGAAATTTTTAACATTAAATTCCCATAGTTGGATGGAAGAGAATGCTCAGCAAAAATTTGAAACCCTCAAGGAACAAATTTTAGAAGCGCAATATGATGTGATCTGTTTCCAAGAGGTCAATCAAGAAATGGCCTCAGAAGCAGTCGAAACAGATGAGTATTATCAAGCTTTGCCATCAGCTGTAGCCATTCACAAAGATCACTTTGTTCGCGTATTGGTAGAAGAGTTAGCTGCTCAAGGACTCCATTATTATTGGACTTGGGCCTACAACCATATTGGTTATGATCATCTCAATGAGGGTGTAGCGGTTCTTTCGCGTCAACCCTTGAAGGCGGATGAGATTTTGGTATCCAATATGGATGACCCAACGGACTATCATACGCGTCAAGTGGCCGTTGCCCATACAAGTGTGGATGGCAAAGAAATTGCTGTTGCCAGCGTCCATCTTTCTTGGTGGGACAAAGGTTTCCAATTTGAGTGGCCACGCATTGAGAACTACTTCAGCCAAGTAGGCAAACCCTTTATTCTAGCTGGTGATTTCAATAATCCTGCTGGTCAAGAAGGGTATGAGACGATTCTATCCAGTTCCCTTAAACTTCAAGACAGCTTTATAGAAGCCAAAGAAACAAAGGGGACTTATACTGTAGGCCCTGGAATCGATGGCTGGACGGACAATCAAGTTCCATTGCGAATCGATTACATCTTTGCAAGTCCAGAATGGGACATCCAGCGTCTACATGTCATTTTTGATGGTCAAAACAAAGCCCATGTCAGTGATCACTATGGCTTAGAAGCTGAATTGTCACTTTAATATTAACGGAGAGTCGAAAGGAAAACGATTTTATTCAATCGTCCTTCGACTCTTTTTTATGGATCAATGAGGAGCAAGCATAGGGGATTCTCCTGTTCTTCTGCTTTCTTTACGATTCAATTTATGGTAAAATGAAGTGTTAAAACAGTTTAAGGAGGTAGCAAATGCGTTGTCCAAAATGTGGTGGAAGTAAGTCTAGTGTGGTGGATAGTCGACAAGCTGAAGATGGGAACACCATCCGTCGTCGCAGGGAATGCGAAGAGTGCCATTATCGCTTTACTACCTACGAGCGAGTGGAAGAGCGGACCCTAGTGGTTGTCAAAAAGGATGGGACACGCGAGCAATTTTCTCGTGATAAAATCTTTAACGGTATTATCCGCTCGGCTCAAAAACGGCCTGTTTCTAGTGACGAAATCGAAGAAATTGTAAACCGAATAGAGCAAAAGGTTCGGAGCCAAAGTGATAATGAAATCAACAGTGAGTATATTGGTTCGTTGGTCATGGATGAGTTAGCAGATCTAGATGAGATCACCTATGTCCGTTTTGCTAGTGTTTACCGGAGTTTCAAGGATGTCGGTGAGTTAGAAACCCTCTTGAAACAAATTACGAAGGGAACCAAGAAGAAAAAGGAAAAATAGATGAAGCCCAATACGCCTTTCGCATTTTTAAAAAATAATCTTCTTCCACCGGCAGGGGCTGCATTGGAGCAGTATTACCTGCCTATTTTAGAGACGGAAACGGCAGCAGTTTATCGTTATCTGCTCGCCTCTTATGATCAGGGTGAAAAACAATATTTACTTGCTCAAATCCTCAATCACTTGAATATAGGATTTCCACAGTTGCTACTCGCTTTTGATCGTTTAATTGCCATGGGGTTGATCGATCTCTATGAGGAAGAAGTTGGGATCACCATCCAATTACATGCTCCTCTTGAGGCAGAACAATTTTTTTCGAATGCTGTTTTCAAACGCTTGCTTGAAAAAAAGATTGGGGAAAAGGCCGTGGAGGATCTGCTCCCAGCACGCTCTTTAGGGACTAGACGGCAAGTTTCCTTCTCGCAAGTCTTTGGACTAGATGCTGGGGAGGCGACCGTTCTTCCAAGCAAGAAACAGCAGTTTGATATGGAGATGTTTAAGCGAATGATGGGGCGTGATGGGCTTCGTTTTGCGGATGAAGGAGAAGCAACCCTAGCCCTCTTTGCCATCGCAGAAGAGCAACAATGGACCTGGTATGAAACCTATCTCCTAGCAAAAGAAACAGCTGTAGACCGGATTGTCTCTCCAAAGAGAATGAAGCAAAAGTTGGCTCAGGCGAGCCAGGAGCAACCCCGCATGTCCTATAGCCGTCAGGAAGAAACCATTCTGAGGGAAGCTAAGGCAAAATCCAGCCTACAATTTCTAGCGGAGATTAAGAAGGCGCGCAATGCGACCATTACGCAGAGCGAACGCAAGACTTTATCCAAGTTAGCTGATCTAGGCTTATTAGATGAGGTGATCAATATCATCTTATTGTTGACCTTTAATAAGACCCAGTCTGCTAATCTCAATGAAAAGTATGCTTTGAAGGTAGGAAATGATTTTTCTTATCAAGGGGTCAACAGTGCAGAACTAGCGATTTTAAAAGTTCGAGAACGCCAGGAACAAGCTAAGGCTCAAGGAAACAAGGGAACGAGTCCTACATCAGCCAAGAGCAAGCACAGCAATGTTCCCAAGTGGAGCCAACCAAACTATCAAAATCAAACCAGTCAAGCAGAAAAGGTGGATCTTGCTAAAGAGAAACAACGCCTGTTAGAAAAACTGAATCAAGGAGGTGAGTAGATGGAAAGTGTAGGTCAAACCATGTCTCACATGAACCGTGTGCGTCAATTTAACTATGAGGATTTGGTCGCACAGATCTTGGCAGACCAAGAAGTGGCTGCCTTTATCAAGGACCAGTCTTTGTCTGAACAAGAAATTCGACGGAGTATTTCAAAATTTAATCAATACATTAGTGAACGCAACCGTTTCTTATTGGGAGATCCGGATTATATAGCCAAAGGTTATAAGCCCATCCTCACCATGAATGAAGGCTATGCGGATGTCGCTTATGAGGAAACGCCAGAGTTAGTCGAAGCCCAAAAACGAGCTGCGATCAACCAACGTCTCAACTTGATCAATCTCCCTTCAACCTTGAAAGAAGCGAGTCTAGCCAAGGTAGAGCTCGACGATAAGGGAAGATTTGTGGCCTTTGAGGAATTAGCTAATTTTGTGGCCAACTATCCGGAATATCAAAAGGGGATCTACCTCTATGGTGATTTTGGAGTAGGAAAGAGCTACATGATGGCAGCCTTGGCTCATGATTTATCCGAAAAACGTCAGGCCTCTACCACTCTACTACATTTCCCAAGTTTTGCGATCGATGTCAAAAATGCCATCAGTTCAGGCTTGGTCAAAGAAACCGTCGATCAGGTGAAAAAAGCCGAAATTTTAATTCTCGATGATATCGGTGCGGAACAGATGTCAGCCTGGGTGCGAGATGAAATCTTACAGGTGATTCTGCAGCACCGGATGCAGGAAAATCTCCCAACCTTCTTTACTTCTAACTTTAATTTTGAAGAGTTGGAACGTCATTTTGCGGCTTCGCGCAACGGGGATGAAACCTGGCAGGCCAAACGTGTCATGGAGCGCGTGAAATTTTTAGCCAAGGAAATCCATTTGGAAGGAGTCAATCGCCGATGAATGAAACCATCCGTTTAATGAAATCTCATTTTTCTGTTCGCCGTTTTAAAGAAGAAGCCATCAAAGAAGCTGACCTCAAGGAAATCTTATCAGCTGGGCAGATGGCATCAAGTTGGAAAAACTTTCAGTCTTATTCTGTGATTGTGGTCAAAAGCAAGGAAAAGAAAGAAGCTCTCTACGATTTGCTTCCTCAAGAAGCGATTCGCCAATCGGATGTCTTTCTCCTCTTTGTTGGAGATTTAAACCGCGCTGAAAAAGCTGTCAAACTTCATGAGCAGGATTTCCATCCTGAAGGGGTGGACAACTTACTGATCACCTCAGTGGATGCGGCTCTAGCAGCTCAAAATACGCTATTAGCAGCTGAAAGTCTCGGCTATGGTGGAGTGATTATCGGCATGTTGCGCTACTGTTCAGAAGAAGTCGCAGCACTCTTCCGTCTGCCAGACTATACCTATCCTGTTTTTGGGATTGCTCTCGGAGTACCTAATCAGCAGCATGCGGTGAAACCACGTTTGCCATTGGAGCAGGTTGCTTTTGAAGAAGAATACCAAGAACAAGACCTATCGGTTGTGACTGCCTACGACAAGGTTCAGGCAGATTATGCTGGAGCGCGTGTAACGGACAGCTGGAGCGAGCGTCTTGCAGCTCAATTTGGTCAACCTGAACAAGAAGAGACCAAAAAACTACTAGAAAAACACAAACTATTATGAAATGAAGAGAGGCGTTCTTGAACCGAGGTCTCGCCTTTCATTAGAAAAGAGGAAATCATGGCCCTACCAACTATTGCGATTGTAGGCCGTCCCAATGTCGGAAAATCGACTCTCTTTAACCGGATTGCCGGTGAGCGGATTTCCATCGTTGAGGATGTAGAAGGAGTCACTCGTGACCGCATTTATGCAACAGCTGAGTGGTTAAATCGAAAATTTAGTATCATTGATACAGGGGGGATTGATGACGTAGATGCCCCATTTATGGAGCAAATCAAGCATCAAGCAGAAATCGCCATGGACGAAGCAGATGTGATCGTCTTTGTTGTTTCTGGAAAAGAAGGGATCACGGATGCGGATGAATATGTCACTCGTATCTTGTATAAGACCCATAAACCGGTTATTCTTGCAGTCAACAAGGTGGATAACCCAGAGATGCGCAATGATATCTATGACTTTTATGCCTTGGGACTGGGTGAGCCACTACCGGTATCCTCTGTCCACGGGATCGGAACTGGGGATGTGCTCGATGCCATCATTGAAAATCTTCCGAATGAAACAGAAGAAGAAAATCCAGATATCATCAAATTTAGCTTGATTGGTCGTCCAAATGTTGGGAAGTCAAGCTTGATCAATGCGATTCTCGGGGAAGACCGGGTCATCGCAAGCCCGGTTGCTGGAACTACACGGGATGCCATCGATACCCATTTTACCGATGCAGATGGTCAAGAATTTACCATGATCGATACAGCTGGTATGCGCAAATCTGGTAAAATCTATGAAAACACTGAGAAATATTCTGTCATGCGTGCCATGCGTGCCATCGACCGTTCAGATGTGGTTTTGATGGTTATCAATGCCGAAGAAGGGATTCGGGAGTATGATAAGCGGATCGCTGGCTTTGCTCATGAAGCTGGTAAAGGGATGATCATTGTTGTCAACAAATGGGATACTATTGAAAAAGACAACCATACCATGAAGCAGTGGGAAGATGACATTCGCGATCAATTCCAATACCTTTCTTATGCGCCGATTGTCTTTGTTTCTGCCCTAACTAAACAACGCTTGCACAAGTTGCCAGACATGATCAAACAGATCAGTGAGAGTCAAAATACGCGGATTCCTTCAGCTGTCTTGAACGATGTGATTATGGATGCCATTGCCATTAATCCAACGCCGACCGATAAAGGAAAACGCCTCAAGATCTTCTATGCGACACAAGTGGCAACCAAGCCGCCAACTTTTGTGGTCTTTGTTAACGAAGAAGAACTGATGCACTTCTCATACCTCCGTTTCTTGGAGAACCAAATTCGCAAGGCCTTTGTTTTTGAAGGAACTCCAATCCATTTGATTGCGCGAAAACGGAAGTAGGGAATATGCGAAAAATAACTGTTTTGATGAAATTTTTGGTTACTAGCTTCATCATTGTTTTCTTAACAGCTTGTCAGTCAACGCGTCAAGAAAAGTATCAGGGATCATATGGAAATGGGGATGAAACGACTATTCTAACTGTAAAAAACAATGAGATCCTTAAGACGGAGCTCTGGAAAGAACTACCTGATATTGATGTTTCTGATTCATTAGCATTTAACTCAGCCAAGGATAGTTTGCTTGAAAATTATGGTCATATCAAGGGAATGGACTATTCTGTTGAAAAATCTAAATCAGGCCATTTGCAGATTCATATAGTGACAGATTTTTCAAAATTGGACTTAAAAACTTGGAACAAAGTTTTTAAGTCCAATAAGAAAATGAAGGACTTAACTGACTATATTAAAACGAAAAAAAGGTTAGAAGAAAATGGGATGGTCAAGGTTCGGTAAAGTTCGAGCATGATTGAAAAATCAGTAAAAAGGACTCTTTGTCAACTGCAAGAGACAAGAAGGGTCCTTTTTTATATGAACATCTGAAAGACTAACTAAGTAGAAGAAAAAGTCTAATGTCTTTAAATGGGTTGAAAAAGGAGTGAAATGATGTCAAGTACAGAATTACTTTTGTTTGTTTCTTTGTTATGCTTATGGGCACTTGTACGTGTCGTGAGAAAATTTTTAAAAAATTCGTTGATCTTTTGGGGGATGGCTATCCTTTATGGTGCCTCACTCATTCTAATCATTTGGGAATGGGTGATCATGACATCAACGATGACATTTTATGGAGAGATTGTCAAAGAAAGTTATTACTCTCTATTGGTAAAAGGCTTAGCTGTTTTTGGGATATTTTGGTCCTTCATCAAATTTTTGTGCTTGGGAAAATTGTACATGATGATTGGAAACGCCTTAATAAAAGGGAATTCGCAAGATCAAGGAAATGACTAATGGAAAATCTATAGACGTGGAGCATAAAAAAGTAGTTAAGTTATGTTATAATCTTATTAGGTGGTAGGCGGTCGAGCACCCATTGGTGCGCGGTGGTCTACCACTTTTGAAGTACAAAAAGCACCGTGTGTGGCTTGCTAGATCTTGCCTGCTGAACTCGTGAATGGATTGCCCCCTTGAGGGGTATTTTTTTGTGAACTTTAAGGACTGTTTAAGTGGGGAATATGGAATAGTAAATAGCCTGAAAACGTCTATTTTAATAAGTTTGATCGAATAAATTTTAACTATACTTTGAAATATGGTATAATGAAGGGATTAATCTAAGGTGGTAAAGATGGCAAAATTAATTCCTGGGAAGGTTCGTTCACAAGGGAGCCTTCTCTATGAAGCTGGGAAAGTTTCCCTTCAGGAAGTAAAAGAAAAATACCTGTATTTTCGGGTGGAAGAAGAAAGCTTGCGTTACAGTTTGGATGACGATGCCGTTTTTTGTAGCTGTACTTTCTTTCAAAAGAAAAAATTCTGTACACATTTGGCAGCTGTAGAAGCTTATCTGAAGAATGATGACAGTGGTAAAGCAGCTCTTGCAAGTCTTGAAGAAGATGCCACTGCAACAGAGGAAACTCAGGAAAAGGTCTCTTTTGGAAGTTTGTTTTTAGACCAGGTCCTTCCAAAAATCGAAAAGAAAGAGACCCGCTATGCCTTATCAGCCGTTGGGCAGGAGGACGAATACTCTGGTCAATTCTTGTGGACACTGCGTATTCGTCGCTTACCAGATGAGCGCTCTTATGTGATCAGAGATGTGCTAGCTTTTTTGCAGACCCTTCAGAAAGAAGGACACTTTGCCATTGGCAAAAGTTATTATGAACCCATTTCTTACTTAGAATTTGATCGGGCTAGCCAGGATGTGATCAATTTCCTACAAGGCTTGGTCACAGATGGTGGATCGAAAGAGCAAGATTTCTTTCCAAATGCTGGGCGCCATCTCTATTTTCCACCGACTCTTTTTGAAGAAGCTGTGGAATTACTGATGAATTTGGACTCTTTTCTCCTGCAATATAGCTTGTATGACTTTTCAGAGGTCTATTTTCAGGATGTCCATGGAGAGGAAGATCTCTTTCATTTTCAGGTGGAAGACCATGGTGATTTTTACGAATTGATCATTACTGAGCCACAGGTGAAGGTCGTCGAGTCTGCTGTTTATCT
Source organism: Streptococcus parasanguinis (assembly GCF_023109675.1). Taxonomy (GTDB): domain Bacteria; phylum Bacillota; class Bacilli; order Lactobacillales; family Streptococcaceae; genus Streptococcus; species Streptococcus parasanguinis_I. The sequence goes on from NZ_JALDUR010000010.1 coordinate 21,738, forward strand.
GTTTCGAAATGGTGTCTTCTATCACCTGACGCCCCAACAGCGGACTCTATGGAAGGCTATCCAGGATCTTCCAATGGATCAGGATCGCAAAAAACGCCTGCATTTTGATCCAACGGATCAGACCAAACTTTCCTATAGTCTAAAAGAGTTCAAAAAACTGGGACAAATAACAGCCCCGACCAGCTTTTTAATCCACGATTTCACTCCGGAATTTCATTTTGATCTAGCACAGGATCAGACTGTATTACTGGATGTTGTCTTTCAATACCAGGATCGTGTGGTGACCACGCGTGAGGAACTTCTCAATCTTCCTTATTCTAGTGATTTCGATAAGGAGCAAGAAGTCTTTTCAACCATGCTAGCAGCAGGTTTTACGGATGATTTTTCTTCCCAAAGAAGTCCTTTATCAAGTGAGCAAATCTATCCATTCTTTCACCAACAGATCCCGACTTTTGAAGCCTTAGGAGAGGTTACCCTCTCTGATAGCCTTTTAGATCTTTATCAAGTGGAGCGTCCAAAAATTGATGTTAAAACCAATGGCAGTCTACTGGAGATCGGTTTTGACTTTGAAAGTGTGGATCCAGCCGAAGTGGACCAGGTCCTCAAAGCTCTAGTAGGGCAAAAAGACTATTTTGTCAGCCATACAGGGAAAGTTCTTGTCTTTGATGAAGAAACCAAGAAGATCAGTCGAGCCTTAGCAGATCTGCGGGCGAAAATGAGCAAGGGTGGGAAACTACAAGCCCGCCGGATTGCCGCTTATCAGCTATCTGATTTGTTGGCAGATCAAGACAATGTTCATTTTTCAGAAGACTTTCGAAATTTAGCTCATGATTTGACTCATCCAGAAGACTTCCAACTCCCTCAGATGACAATCCAAGCGACCCTAAGGGATTACCAAGAAACAGGGGTTAAATGGTTCTCCATGTTAAATCATTATGGTTTTGGTGGTATTTTAGCGGATGATATGGGGCTTGGGAAAACCCTGCAGACTATTTCCTTCTTGACCAGTGTCGCAAAAAAAGAAACTAAAATCTTGATTCTAGCTCCATCTAGTCTCATCTACAATTGGAAACAAGAATTTTCAAAATTCGCTCCTCAGATGGAAGTGGCAGTCGTCTATGGTCTCAAGCAGCACCGAGATGAACTCATCGCAACCAATCCACAGGTAGTTATCACTAGTTACGCGTCTTTTCGTCAAGATGTGGAGGAATACCAGAAGAATCAGTATGAGTACTTGATTCTAGATGAAGCCCAGGTCATGAAAAATGCCCAAACCAAGATTGCCCAACACTTACGTGGTTTTGATGTGCCACATGTATTTGCTCTTTCTGGCACACCCATTGAGAACCATGTTGGAGAACTTTGGTCCATTTTCCAAATTGTGCTTCCTGGTCTATTTCCTGCTAAAAAAGAATTTCAAAAATTAAGCCCTGAGACCATTGCCCGTTTTGTAAAACCCTTTGTCATGAGACGGAAAAAAACAGAGGTCCTTCAAGAGTTACCAGACTTGATTGAAACCATCTATCACAATGAGTTGGACGAAAGCCAAAAAACCATCTATTTAGCCCAATTAAAGCAAATTCAAGATCGGGTTCGAAGCTCTAGCGAGGAAGAATTAAATCGAAGCAAGGTGGAGATCCTCTCCGGTCTCATGCGTCTTCGCCAAATCTGTGATACCCCAGCCCTCTTTATGGAAGACTATCAAGGAGACAGTGGGAAGTTGGAGAGTCTTCGCGACCTTCTGGTTCAAATCCAGGATGGAGACCATCGGGTCTTGATCTTCTCCCAATTCAGAGGCATGTTGGATATTCTGGAGAAGGAGATTGACCAGCTCGGTATGACCTCCTTTAAAATCACGGGTTCTACTCCCGCAAAAGATCGTCAAGAAATGACCAATGCCTTTAATGCAGGAGAGCGCCATGCTTTTCTCATTTCACTGAAGGCTGGTGGGGTTGGATTGAACCTCACTGGTGCCGATACCGTTATCTTAGTCGATTTGTGGTGGAATCCTGCTGTAGAAGAACAAGCGATTGGCCGGGCCCATCGAATGGGGCAAGAACAAAATGTTGAAGTCTACCGCATGATTACCCGTGGGACTATCGAAGAAAAAATTCAAGAGCTCCAAGTTTCAAAACGCCATCTGGTTTCAACGATTTTAGATGGAACGGAAACACGATCTAGTTTATCGGTTGAGGAAATTCGTGAGATTCTTGGAATTCAGTCAGAATAGCTTGAAAAATTCTGTGAATAGTTTATAATTAATGGAGTGTCGAAAGGAAGAAAGCATGACAGAAAAATATTTTCCTCAAGTAGGGGATAATGAGTTGATGTTAACAGAGATGCCCCACATGAACCTGTATGATGAAACAGACTTGATTAGTAACATTACAGGCGACTATGTGGATAAAAATTATTTGGAATGGCAACCGATTGCTGAAAATACCAAACCTAAGCATCCTTACCATCAACCACTAGAAGAGCCCCTACCGAAAAGACGGCCAGTAAGAAAACCTGATTTTAAAGAGCCGATTGATAAAAAAAGCCCTGCCAATCGTTATGCAGAGGAAGCTAGAGAGCGTGCGCGTGAAGATCTGAAAAAGAAACGTACAGCCCCCTATCTGACAACGGATCCAGCAGCTACTACAAGTAAGCGGAAAAAACCATTTATTTCAGAACGGAAACCTGGTCAGCCAACAGCTCCCTCCCAAAAGGAAAACCCAGGCGAATTATTGAAATATAGCAAACGATTGCGACAAGATCAGTTGATCCTTGCAGAGTTCGAATCTGCAGGAGAACCAGAAGTGGCAGAACCGACTGAAAAGAAAAACAATTATGATTTCTTAAAGACTAGCCAAATATACAATAAAGATCAGCACAAGTTGAAACCACAGCCAATCAAACAAGAATTGGATTTAACCCATCTAGATCAAGAATAAGGAGAAAACATGTCTAATACATACCATTTTATTGGAATTAAAGGAGCAGGGATGAGTGCTTTAGCCCTCATGCTTCACCAAATGGGACATACGGTTCAAGGTTCAGATGTTGAGAAGTATTACTTTACGCAACGTGGCTTGGAACAAGCAGGAATTCAAATTTATCCATTTGATGTGAAAAATTTGGAAGGCGACAAGATCCTCATTGCTGGGAATGCTTTCCGTCCAGATAACAATGTGGAAATTGCTTATGCAGATGAGCATGGCCTAACCTATAAACGCTACCATGAATTCCTTGGTGAATTTATGCGTGACTTCGTCAGCATGGGGGTTGCCGGAGCACACGGAAAAACCTCAACAACAGGGATGCTTTCTCACGTCTTATCAAATATCACTGATACCAGTTATTTGATTGGTGACGGGACAGGTCGTGGCTCTGCAGCAGCCAAATACTTTGTCTTTGAATCAGATGAGTATGAACGCCACTTTATGCCTTACCATCCTGAATACAGCATCATCACCAATATTGACTTTGACCATCCAGACTATTTCACGAGCTTGGAAGATGTCTTTAATGCCTTTAACGATTATGCCAAACAAATCAGCAAAGGACTCTTCATCTACGGAGAAGACAAAGAATTGCGTCGGATTACCTCATCAGCGCCAATTTATTACTATGGTTTTGATAAGGAGACGAACGATTTTGTGGCAAGCAACTTGCTTCGCTCAACGACAGGTTCAACCTTCAACGTTCATTTCCGTGGAGAAGATTTGGGGCAGTTCCATATCCCAACATTTGGTCGTCACAACATCATGAATGCCACAGCTGTCATTGGCTTGCTTTACATTGCAGGATTTGACTTAGATTTAGTCCGCGAGCATTTGAAGACCTTTGCTGGAGTGAAACGTCGCTTCACTGAAAAAGTAGTCAATGGAACAGTGATCATCGATGACTTTGCGCACCATCCAACGGAAATTATTGCAACCTTGGATGCAGCCCGTCAAAAATACCCAAGTAAAGAGATTGTGGCCATTTTCCAACCACATACCTTTACACGGACGATTGCCTTGTTAGATGAATTTGCTGAAGCTTTGAATCAAGCAGATGCTGTTTACTTGGCACAGATCTATGGTTCTGCACGGGAAGTCGATCACGGCGATGTGAAAGTTGAAGATTTGGAAGCAAAAATTGTCAAACGTTCAGCGATTATTACAGCTGAGAATGTTTCTCCTCTTCTTGACCATGACAATGCAGTCTATGTCTTTATGGGAGCAGGAGATATTCAAACCTATGAATACTCATTTGAGCGTTTATTATCTAGTTTGACACATAGTGTACAATAAGAGATGATTGAGTCTGGAATCGATTGGTTCCAGACTCAAATTTATCTGTCCACTGAAGGAGTATGAGATGAGGAAAGCAGGATGATGATTCGATCAATCACCCCAGCTGATCAAGAACAGCTGCTGTTGCTAGAAGAAGAACTTCATGACAATGAAGGAAAGAAGCACAAGGCCACTCTTGAGGAAGCGCTAGGTTCAAAGGAAGCCATTTCTCTACTTGCAGAACAGGCGGGAGATATGGTGGCCTACTTGTTGGCGACAGAAGACCAGCATTTAAAAGGAGACCTAATCGTATTGCGATTAGCAGTGAGACCAGCCTTTCAAGGTCAAGGTTATGGTTCTATTTTGATCGCTGCTTTAAAGGATCTAGCTGTTCAAATGGAAAAGAAAGCCATTTGGATCGATTGCCCAGAAAACTTACTATCTTATTTTGCCCAGCAAGGATTCCGGGATGAAGCTGAGTCTGATCGAGGTGTCCATATGGTTTGGGAACGATAGAAGGGGTAAATGATGAAAGAAAAGATTCACATTAGACAGGCAGAGCTGCAGTATTTGGATGCCATCGAGCGCATTGAGCTTGAGAATTTCTCAGAAGAAGAAGCGATTGCGCGTGAGATTTTAAAAGATCACATTGAAAAGATTCAAACGACATTTCTTGTAGCAGAGTGCCAAGGTCAGATTTTAGGCTATTTAGAAGGACCTGTTAGACCAGAGCGCTATTTGATCGATTCCTCTTTTTCAGAGGTTGAAGATCTAAGCCAGTTAGAAAAGGGCTTTATTTCCATTACGAGTCTATCCATTGCTAAAGAAGCCCAAGGACTTGGAGTGGGAACTCTTTTGCTTGAAGCGATGAAAGAGATTGCGATTAAGGAGGACCGTCAAGGGATCAATTTGACCTGTCATGATTATTTGATTCCTTATTACGAAAAACAAGGATTTACCAATGAAGGTCTTTCAGAATCCCAATATGCGGGTGAAGTTTGGTACAATCTGGTCTGGGAAAACGAAAACCTTGATTAAATAGGTATTTTGAAGAAGAAGGGCGATTTGTATTGCTTTTCTAAATCTTTTAAGATATAATATTAAGGATTATGATGAGGGAGGTCAATTATTTGACTGATAAATCACAAGACAGTGAGAAGTTATTAAGCTTCAAAGAGCAGATCCTCAGAGACTTAGAAGAGGCCAATGAGCAACTTCTAAAGATCGAAAAAGAGTATGATCTACCTGATCGAAGCATTGAAACCCCTTCTTCACTGAAAGAGGAGGAAGAAGCAACACCACCTCCAAAAGTAGAAGAATCTGCGTTGGCTCCCAAAGAAGAACCAGTGGAGCCGGTACAGGCGACTCCTGCTGTGGAAGAAAAGAGTGAGCTTACAAAGCCTGCTAAAAAAGAACCAAGTCAGGAACCGGTAGAGGAGAACTTATCGCGCTCTTCTCGTAACCAGCGCCAACAAAAACAAAAGAAACAAAATAAAATCGCTAAACGAATTGTGCGGACAGTGGTCAGCCTTTTGCTGATTGTGATCGTGGCTACAGGGATCTTTGCTGTGACCTATATCCATTCAGCTGTCAAGCCAATGGATAAAAATGCAACAGAATTCGTAACGGTTGAGATTCCAGCAGGTTCAAGTAATCGTGAGATTGGCGCGATCCTTGAGAAAAAAGGACTCGTGAAAAATGGCCAGTTCTTTAACTACTATACCAAGTTCAAGAACTATAGCAATTTCAAATCCGGTTATTTCAACCTTCAAAAGAGCATGGATCTAGAAACCATCATCCAAAAACTGCAGGAAGAGGGAACCAAAACTCCTCAGGCTCCAGTTCTTGGGAAGGTGACGATTCCAGAAGGCTATACGATCGATCAGATTGCGACGGCTATCACCACCGATGTCTCCACTAAGAAGGCCGGCAAGACTCCATTTAAGAAAGAAGATTTCTTGAAGGCTGTCCAAGACGATGCCTTTATTGAGAAGATGGTGGCCAAATATCCTAAGCTCTTGGCGAATCTGCCAAGTAAGGATTCTGGTGTTCGCTACCGTTTAGAAGGTTATCTCTTCCCAGCAACTTATAACTATGGCAAAGATACCACAGTGAAAGAGATGATCGATCAGATGCTTGCGGCAATGGATCAAAACTTAAGCCCATACTATGAAACACTTGAGAGCAAGAACATCAATGTAAACGAAGTATTGACTCTTGCTTCCTTGGTTGAAAAAGAAGGGGCGACGGATCAGGACCGCCAAGATATCGCGAGTGTCTTCTATAACCGTTTGAACCAAGACATGCCTTTGCAAAGTAATATTGCAATTCTTTATGCAGAAGGGAAACTTGGTCAAAAGACGACCTTAAAAGAAGATGCAACGATCAATACAGAGCTGGATTCCCCTTATAATATTTATAAGAATACCGGCTTGATGCCTGGCCCAGTGGATAACCCTGGAGTATCAGCGATCGAAGCGGCAGTGAACCCAAGTAAGACCGATTACTTGTATTTTGTCGCAAATGTCGAAAATGGTGAAGTTTTCTTCGCTAAGACATACGAAGAACACAATAAAAATGTTGAAGAACATGTCAATAGTAAATTGACACAAGCAAGTTCAAACTAGAAAAAGCATGTGGCGCGTCCACAGCTTTTTCATTCAAATAATAGAAAGAGAAGAATAATGGCAGAAAAAACATACCCAATGACACTAGCAGAAAAAGAAAAATTGGAACAAGAATTAGAAGAATTGAAATTGGTCCGTCGACCTGAAGTGGTAGAACGGATTAAGATCGCTCGTTCATATGGTGACCTCTCAGAAAACTCTGAGTATGAAGCAGCAAAAGATGAACAAGCTTTTGTGGAAGGTCAAATCTCTAGCTTGGAAACAAAAATCCGTTATGCAGAAATCGTCGATAGTGATGCTGTTGCAGTAGACGAAGTTGCGATCGGAAAAACCGTTACAGTCCAAGAAGTTGGCGAAACAGATGAAGAAGTATACAGCATCGTCGGTTCAGCAGGGGCAGATGCCTTTGCAGGAAAGATTTCTAACGAAAGCCCAATCGGTCACGCTTTGATTGGTAAGAAGACAGGTGACGTTGTCACTGTTGAGACCCCAGCTGGAAGCTACCAAGTGAAAATTTTGAACGTAGAAAAAACAGCGTAACTATAAAACGCAAGCCCTCCAAGAGGGCTTGTTTTTTTGTGCTCTTAATCTTTTTGTGAGAGTGAAAATTCTTTGCTGACTGAACGATATCAAAAAAAGCACTTGAACCTTGGGTTCAAGTGCTACTGTATACCGCTAGAATTAGTAGTTTGTACTACTTTCTATTGCGTTGTTTTCCTGCATTGCGGTTGTTTTTTGGTTTGTGTTGGATTTGTGTCGTTGCAGTAGGTGTGACATCTTTTTTCACGCGGTGACTAGTCGCTTTTGGAGGATTGTTTTTGTATTCCTCAGCGACGCGCTTGCGAAGATTTGGACGAATCAAGTAGTTGATGACAAATTGTTGGATAATTTGGATCACCCCACCGACTACCCAGTAAAGAGTTACTCCGGCTGAGGAGATCAATGAGAAGACACCGATCATAATCGGACTCATCAGTGATGCTTTGCGCATGCTTTCCTTTTGGGTTTCATCTTCAATTCCATGAAGAGAAAGCATACTTTGGATATAGTAAAGAACTGCTACGATCGCTGTCAAGAGCAAGCTTGGTTTGCCGAGAGCAATGCCAAGGAAGCTACTATCTGCTACCCCTTTGGTGTGCTGAGCTGCAAAGAAGAGAGCTGAGAAGAATGGCATTTGGATCAAGAGTGGCAAACACCCAACTCCACCAAACATGCTAACTCCATTTTCACGTTGAGCAGCCATTAATTCCTGTTGCGCCAATAGCTTTTCTTCTTGTGTGCTAGCGTTCTTCATGCGCTCTTGGATTGGCCCAAGGATAGGTTTTAAGTAGTTCATCTTTTCAGATTGGTAGGTTGCCTTCCATGATTGGTACAAACCAAGTGGCAAGATGATTAACCGTACGATCAAGGTGACGATAATAATCCCGATCCCAAAGCCTAAGCCAAGGTTGTTGGCAAAGAATTTGATGGCTTCGCCCATTGGACGGCCAAGAAGATTCCAGATCAATCCAGTCGGATTTCCAGTTTTCCGATCGACACTCACGCATCCTGATAAGAAGACAAGCGAAGCTAGTCCCATCGATGCAAGTAATGCAAGTTTATTTTTTTTCACAAATAGTTCCTTCTTTTTTTTAATGTTACCTTTCTATTCTACTGTTTTTTTTGAAAATACACAATAGTTCTCTAGTCTTAATTTGCAATTTTGAAGTCTGTATAGTTTTCAAAGTTTGCGAGCGTAACATCTAAATAAGTCACATGCGCAAAAGGCGTAGGACCTTTGCGAATTTCTTGGATGAATTTGGCCATTTGGCTACTAGACTCTGCCTGTGCCAGAATGCCAACTGTTCCGTCGTCATTATTCCAGACACGGCCAGTGATCCCACCGATCTCTAAAGCAAGACTGTAGACTCCCCAGCGAAAGCCAACCCCTTGAACCCGTCCTTGGGCAATCATTTTTACCTTTTGCATGTGCGACCTCCTTGACTCGAAGAAATCTATCTGAGGTATGATTTCTTCTTTTTCTTTGTGCTATAATAGTTCTATGAATATTATAACGTCTAAATCCAATAATGTAATCAAAAATGCAAAAAAATTACATCAAAAAAAATACCGGACAGATTCTTATCTCATTGAAGGCTGGCATCTGTTTGAAGAGGCAGTAGAAAATCATGCGAAGATTCGGCAGGTCTTTGTTTTAGAAGCCTATTTAGACCGGGTAGAGGACATCCAAAAAGTCACTATCGTGACTCCGGAGATCTTAAGCCTCTTGGCAGATTCGAAGACTCCTCAAGGGATTGTCGCAGAGATTCTTCTAGAGCAGCCAGAGCTTCCGGATCAGCTACAAGGGCGATTCCTCTATTTGGAGGATGTACAGGATCCTGGCAATGTAGGGACGATGATTCGAACAGCAGATGCAGCAGGTTTTGATGGCGTCATGCTTTCGAAAGCCTCCGCTGATCTATACAGTCTCAAGACCCTTCGATCCATGCAGGGCAGTCATTTCCATATTCCTATCTGGAAACTGGATCGAGAAGAACTATTGGAGCGAGCTGCGCACTCTCATCTAGCAGTTCTCGCAACGACGCTTTCAGAAGCTTCCATTGACTACCGTCAGCTTTCTCAGACCGATCAGTTTATCCTGGTTATGGGGAATGAAGGAAATGGCATCAGCCAGGAAATGGCGGCACAAGCAGACCAGCTGGTTCATATTCCCATGCCAGGTCGGGCAGAGAGTTTAAATGTTGCAGTGGCAGCAGGAATTTTGATGTTTTCTTTAAGGAAATTTTGAGAAAAAGAAGTATACTTAACCTGTAAGAAGAAGTTGATGGAGATCTTATTGGGAGAGCTTATCAACGAAAGGTGGTTATCTTATGCAATATCATCGTGACAAAGAATACATGACCTATGTAGGCCATCTGATCCAGCATCCTAAGGTTCAAAAATTAGCCGACATTCCCCACCATATTCATTCCAATCGTTTGGAGCATTCCATTCATGTGAGCTATACCAGTTATAAACTGGCTAAAAAATTTGGTTGGGATGCCAAAAGTACGGCTCGGGGTGGCCTCTTGCATGACCTCTTTTACTATGATTGGCGCGAGACCAAGTTTACGAAAAGTCACGCCTGGATCCATCCCCGCATTGCCGTGAGAAATGCACGAAAGATCACAGATCTCAATGCCAAGGAAGAAGACATCATTATTAAACACATGTGGGGAGCTACCCTTGCTCCGCCTCGCTACAAAGAATCCTTCGTAGTGACCATGGTGGATAAATACTGGGCTGTTAAAGAAGCTTCAGAACCATGGCGTAAAAAGATGGCTAAAAGGAGATTTTTTCATCGAAAAATGTTAAAATCGTAGTAAACAAATTTGAAAGGAACTTGTTAATATGTATAATGATTCAGTAATCCAAGAACAAAGTGGATTGAATGCTTTTTATAACAAAATCTACTCATTAGTTGGGATCGGTGTGGGGATTTCAGCCCTTGTGTCTGGCCTGATGATGACAGTCTTTCAAGACTTCTTCGTACAAATCTTGACAACCGCACCAATGGTTTACTACGCAGCAGTGGTTGTAGAATTGATCTTGGTCTTTGTTGCAAGTGGGAAGGCTGTTAAAAATAGCCCGTCTGCTCTTCCGATCTTCTTGATCTACTCAGCTTTGAATGGCTTTACCTTGAGCTTTATCATTGCTCGCTACATGCAAGCAACTGTCTATAAGGCTTTCTTGGTCAGTGCCTTGATGTTTATTGTCATGGGAGCTATCGGACGCGTCGTGAAAAAGGACCTGTCTGGAATGGGACGTGCCTTGATGGGAGTCTTGATCGGTGTGATCATTGCTTCTGTTGTGAACATGTTCTTGAGAAGTTCTGGAATGGACTATATCTTGAGTATTATCTCTGTCTTCCTCTTTGCAGGTTTGACAGCTTGGGATAACCAAAAGATTCGCTATGTCTATGATCAAACAAATGGTCAACCTGCTACAGGTTGGGCAGTAGCAATGGCTTTGGAACTTTATCTTGACTTTATCAACCTCTTTATCAGCCTTCTTCGTATCTTCGGAAGAAACGACTAATCAAAGAGAGATTGAGCTGGGGCAGTTGCCTCGGCTTTTTTTGTCTTTCGACTTGTGCTATACTAATAGTGACTAAAGAATAGAAATGAGCGCTTATGAAAACACCTTTTGTAACCTGTGAACAATTAGAAAGCCTGACCCAAGAATTCCCTACCCCTTTCCATCTCTATGATGAAGCAGGAATTCGTGAAACGGCTCGTGCTCTCCATCAAGCTTTTGCTTGGAATGAAGGATTTAAGGAATACTTTGCCATCAAGGCAACTCCTAACCCATCGATCCTAAAAATTTTGCAAGAAGAGGGCTGTGGTGTCGACACTGCCAGCTATGTCGAATTGTTAATGGCGGATAAACTGGGCTTTAGTGGAAAAGAGATCATGTTTTCTTCTAACAATACGCCAGCAGATGAATTTGTCTATGCTAGAGAATTAGGGGCAACGATCAATCTGGACGCCTATGAAGACATTGCTTTCTTGAAGTCTGTGACTAGCATTCCCAAGGTCATTTCTTGCCGCTATAATCCTGGTGGAGTTTTTGAACTGGGAACCGATATTATGGACAATCCTGAAGAAGCCAAGTTTGGAATGACCAAGGAGCAATTGATCCAAGCCTTTATCGAGTTGAAAGAACTAGGTGTGGAAGAGTTTGGCATTCACGCTTTATTAGCTTCTAATACTGTATCCAACGACTACTATCCAGAGCTAGCGCGTCAACTTTTTGAATTAGCAGTAGAAGTCGTCGAGAAAACAGGTGTCCACTTGGGCTTCATCAACCTCTCTGGTGGAGTTGGGGTCAATTACAAGCCAGAACAAGAACCAAATGATATTGCCATTATTGGGGAGGGCGTGCATCGCGTTTTTGATGCGATTCTTAAACCAGCAGGACTTGGTCATGTGAAAATCTATACCGAGCTTGGTCGCTTTATGCTGGCTTCACACGGCCTCTTGGTAACCAGAGTGACGCATAAAAAGAAAACCTACCGGACCTATGTGGGTGTCGATGCTTCAGCTGTGAATCTTCTTAGACCGGCTATGTACGGTGCTTATCACCATATTACCAATATGGATCGTTCAGATGAACCAACTGAAGTGGTCGATGTCGTGGGAAGTCTCTGTGAAAACAACGATAAATTTGCCAAACAACGAGAACTACCCGTGACGGAGATTGGAGATTTACTCGTGATCCATGACACTGGAGCCCATGGATTTTCAATGGGCTATCAGTACAATGCCAAGTTGCGTTCGGCAGAAGTTTTGCTTCAAGAAGATGGGCAGGCCCGTTTGATTCGTCGAGCAGAAAAACCAGAAGATTATCTTGCGACACTCTACGGCTTTGACATTGAAAAATAAGCGATTGTCTGATATAATGATAGTTATGTAAAAATAATGGATCGGAGAAAATTGTATGAATCTCTTTTTAGGAATTTTGTTGATTATTTTAGCTTTCTTTGGTGGGATGGTTGCAGGAATGTTCTTGCTTCGTCGTCAATTTGAAAAAGAATTTGCATCAAACCCACGTTTGAATATTGAAGCAGTCCGTACGCTTTTAGGTGCGAGTGGCCAACGTCCAAGCGAAGCAAAAGTTCAACAAGTCTATCGCCAAATTGTGAACCAACAAAAATCAGCAATGGCGAAAAACAAGAAAAAATAAGAGTGGGGCAATCTCACGATAATAAATGAGAGGGGCTTGGAGGAATTTCTTAGTCCCTCCTTTTGGAAGGAAGAGATATGGATAACCGACCGATTGGTTTTTTAGATTCTGGAGTAGGGGGCCTAACTGTTGTCCGCGAATTGCTCCGTCAGCTTCCTCACGAAGATGTCGTCTATATTGGAGATTCAGCGCGTGCACCTTATGGTCCTAGACCAGCAGACCAAATTCGCGAGTATACTTGGCAGATGGTGAACTTCCTTCTGACCAAAAATGTCAAGATGATTGTCTTAGCCTGTAATACAGCGACGGCAGTTGTTTGGGAAGAAGTCAAGGAGAAACTTGATATTCCTGTTTTAGGAGTGATTTTGCCCGGAGCTTCTGCAGCCATTAAATCGACGACCCATCAAAAAATTGGGGTCATTGGGACACCGATGACGGTTTCTTCTGGAATTTATAAAGAGAAGATTCAAAGTCTAGCACCAGACATGGAAGTCAGCAGTTTAGCTTGTCCCAAGTTTGTTCCTTTAGTGGAATCAAACGAGTTGGCATCCAGTGTGACCAAAAAGGTGGTTTACGAAACCCTAAAACCACTAGTTGGAAAGGTTGATACCTTAGTCTTGGGATGCACCCATTATCCCCTTTTAAAACCGATCATTCAAAATGTTATGGGACCGGATGTCAAATTGATTGATAGTGGGGCAGAGTGTGTTCGGGATATCTCCGTTTTATTAAACTATTTTGAGCTCAATAAGAGTCGCGAACTCATAGAGCAGACCCACCGCTTTTATACAACTGCAAATGCCAATAGCTTTGCAGCGATTGCCGAAAAATGGCTAGAACGTTCAGTGAATGTGGAGCATGTAAATTTATGAGTGACAAACTATTTGAATACAAAGATCCCCAAGATTGGTATATTGCCCAATGGGGAGAAGATGCAGACTACAACCAATTTAGTCAAGTGCCTGCGGAAGCTTCCACTCTGTTAGATCAGCTGGAACTTCTCTTTGCCAAGGATCCTGAAGGATTCCCTCTCAATCTATCGGTGATGCGCTATGGTTCAGCCTTTCGTTTTCTGACCTTTTTGACCGAAATCTTGAATGAAGTCAAGGGAAGAGCTTTTGAAATAGTACAGCGTCAAGGAGCCTTGCTCTTGGTTGAAAAAGGGAAATTGCTCTATTTGCATTTGCCAAGTGATGGGGTGGATGTGGAAGCCTTCTTGGGTCAAGACAAGGTCAAAGATACGATTCTTATTGCGACTCGAAATGAGGGAAAAACCAAAGAATTCCGTAATATGTTTGAAAAGCTGGGCTTTGAAGTGGAAAATCTCAATCAATACCCAGAGCTTCCAGAAGTCGAAGAGACAGGTCTGACCTTTGAAGAGAATGCCCGCCTAAAAGCTGAAACGATTGCAGAGCTAACTGGGAAAACAGTCTTAGCAGATGATTCAGGTTTGAAGGTAGATATCTTGGGAGGCTTACCAGGAGTTTGGTCAGCTCGCTTTGCGGGAGTTGGTGCGACAGATGCGGAAAACAATGCGAAATTGTTGCACGAATTGGCCATGGTTTTTGACTTGAAAGATCGTTCAGCTCAGTTCCATACGACCTTGGTGGTTGCAAGACCAGGCAAGGAAAGCCTAGTGGTGGAGGCAGATTGGCCAGGGTATATTAATTTTGAGCCCAAAGGGGAACACGGCTTTGGCTATGACCCTCTCTTCTTAGTTGGGGAAACGGGCCGTGCTGCTGCTGAATTAACGCTAGAAGAAAAAAATACACAATCACATCGTGCTTTAGCTGTTAAAAAGTTATTGGAGGTATTTCCATCATGGCAAAGCAAACAATCATCGTTATGAGTGACTCACATGGAGACCGCTCCATTGTTGAAGCTATTAAAGAAAAATACCTAGGCCAGGTCGATGGGATCTTTCACAATGGGGATTCTGAACTAAAAAGTGATGATCCTGTCTGGAAAGGGATCCACGTTGTCCAAGGAAATATGGATTTTTATGATGGCTATCCGGAACGCTTGGTGACCCAACTAGGGCCAACACGGATCATCCAGACCCACGGACATCTTTTCCAGATCAATTTTAGTTTTCAAAAATTGGATTTGTGGGCCCAAGAGGAGGAAGCAGATATCTGTCTATACGGCCACCTTCATATCCCAGATGCTTGGAAGGAAGGAAGAGCCCTCTTTGTGAATCCTGGATCCGTTAGCCAACCTCGTGGTCTGATTCGCGAGTGTTTGTATGCCAAGATAGAGATTACCGATTCGAACTTCAAGGTAGAGTATTATACGCGAGATCATGAATTGTACCCTGAATTGACAAAGGAGTTTAGCAGATGATAGCAAAGGAATTTGAACGTTTCTTGCTGGCGCAGGAAGAGACGTTCTTAACTCCTGCCAAAAATTTAGCGGTCTTGATTGATACCCACAATGTAGACCATGCGGTCTTGCTGTTGAGCCAGATTAGCTATAGTCGCATCCCGGTAGTGACGGATGAACGCAAGTTTGTGGGGACGATCTCCCTAACGGATATTCTATCTTATCAATTGAAACACGAGATTCCTGAGGAGACTTTTGCTTCGATGGATATCGTAGACGTTGCAAAGAAGGAGGTCGGGGTCATCGGCTTAGACTTCAATTTGACAGAAGTCCTTCACAAGTTGGTGGATGACTCCTTCTTATCAGTGGTGGATGAAGAAGGTTATTTCCAAGGGATTATTACTCGGAAATCTATCCTCAAAGCCATCAATTCGCTAATGCATAATTTTTCAAATGAATACGAGATGATTCCAAAATGAAAGAATTTATTGCAAGTTTTATTGATCAAAAAGAACTAAGTGAAAATTCTCAGTCAGCCTATTTCTATGATTTGGACCAATTTATTGAATCAATTCATGGAAAAGTGACACCGACGAATTTGAGAATTTACCAAGCTTCGATTAAAGATTTTAAACCGGCGGTTCAAAAACGAAAATTATCCGCTGTTAATCAATTTTTATATTATTTGTATCAAGAACGCTTTATTTCTGAATACCATCGTTTAGTCTTACCTAAAATTCAACCGGCCAAGACCCATGATCGTGAATTGTTGGATCTGACCCATTTTTGGGAAGAATCAACTAACCCACAGGGACGCTTGATGGCCTTATTGATTCTGGAGATGGGCTTATTGCCAAGTGAGATCCTCCAAGTCAAGGTCGAAGATATTCAGCTGGACTTTCATGTCATTCGAGTGGGCAAAGATGGCCAAAAACGGGTTTTAAAAGTTCCAGAGCCTTTACTGGATGAGTTGCAGCTCTTCCTCGATGGTGTCTATCTCTTTGATAATAAGGGAAAATCTTACTCCCGTCAGTGGGGATTCCGACAATTAGAAGCCTTCTTGATCGAAAAAGGCAACCAAGACCTTTCGGCGCAATCGATTCGTGAGCAGTATATTTTGAAACAACGTGAACTTGGTGTAGATCTCTTTAGTATTGCGCGTGAATTGGGCCTAAAAACCATGGTGACATTAGAAAAATATAAATAATGGATATTAAAATTAAAGATTTTGAAGGGCCTTTGGACCTCTTGCTCCACTTGGTCTCTAAATACCAGATGGATATCTATGAGGTCCCCTTGATTGAGGTGATCGAACAGTATCTGGCTTATTTGGCGACTCTCCAGGCTATGAAACTAGAGGTAGCAGGGGAATACATGCTGATGGCTAGTCAACTAACCCTGATCAAGAGTCGTAGACTTCTTCCTAAGGTCGCAGAGGAGATGGATGAAGCAGAGGATCTAGAGCAGGACCTCCTTTCTCAATTGGAAGAGTACCGTACTTACAAGCAATTAGGAGAGTTGATGGCCTCGCAGCACGAGGAGCGCGCCCTCTATTATTCGAAACCAAAGATGGAATTGGTCTATGACGATACCGAATTACTTCATGATCGCACCACGGTGGATCTCTTCTTGGCTTTCTCAAAACTATTGACGAAGAAAAAAGAAGAATTCCGCCAGAACCATACAACCATTGTAAAGGATGAATACAAGATTGAGGATCTGATGGACCAGCTGCGTCACCGATTCCACGATCGCTCACAAGTTCTCTTGCAGGACTTGTTTCTAGAAGCAGCGGATCTCCAAGAGGTCATTACCCTATTTCTTGCAACCCTTGAATTAATCAAGATTCAAGAGGTCACAGTGGTACAGGATACGGCTTTTGGAGAAATTTACTTAAATAGGATTGAACATGAGCAAATTAGCTGAAATTGAAGCACTCTTATTTGTAGCGGGTGAAGAAGGAATTACTGCCAGACAAATCGCAGATCTTCTCTCTTTACCCCCAACAGGTGTGGTGCAAAGTTTAGAAAAATTGGCCCAAAAATACCAGGAGGACTCAGATACCAGTCTGTGTTTGATGGAGACAGCTTCCCGTTATAAATTGGTGACAAAGGCAGACTACGCTTCGGTTTTACGAGACTATTCTAGAACGCCTATGAACCAAAGTTTGTCTCGGGCTGCCCTTGAAACCTTGTCAATCATTGCTTATAAGCAACCGATCACCCGCGTGGAGGTCGATGACATTCGAGGCGTCAATTCCAGTGGTGCTATTACCAAACTACTGTCATTTGATCTGATCCGTGAAGATGGAAAAAAAGAAGTCATCGGGCGTCCTAATTTGTATGTCACGACGGAGTATTTTTTGGATTATATGGGGATCAATCATTTGGAGGAATTGCCAAAGGTTGAGGAAGTGGACATCGATCCAGAGGAAGGTCAATTATTTTCAGAGAGAACAGAGGAACTAGATGAGAATTAACAAATATATTGCCCATGCAGGTGTGGCTAGTCGTCGCAAGGCCGAAGAACTGATCAAGCAAGGCTTGGTGACGGTCAATGGCCAAGTCGTGCGTGAATTAGCGACTATCATTAAAACCGGTGACCAGGTTGAAGTAGAAGGGACTCCAATCTATAACGAAGAAAAGGTCTATTATCTTTTAAATAAGCCACGTGGCGTCATCTCTAGTGTATCAGATGATAAAGGGCGGACAACAGTCGTTGACCTTTTATCTCAAGTACCAGAGCGCATCTACCCAGTGGGACGTTTGGACTGGGATACATCTGGTGTCTTGATTTTGACCAATGATGGCGATTTTACAGATGAGATGATTCACCCGCGAAATGAAATTGATAAAGTCTATGTGGCGCGTGTCAAAGGGATTGCCAATAAGGAAAACTTGCGTCCCTTGACGCGAGGGGTGACCATTGATGGAAAGAAAACCAAGCCAGCGACTTACGAGATCTTAAAAGTGGATGTCGAAAAGAACCGTTCAGTGGTTCAGTTGACCATTCATGAAGGGCGTAACCACCAGGTTAAAAAGATGTTTGAAGCGGTGGGACTTTTAGTGGATAAACTCTCCCGGACCCAGTTTGGGAATTTGGACGTCTCAGGACTTCGTCCGGGTGAATACCGTCGCTTGAACAAAAAAGAAATCAGCCAGTTGCACAATCTAGCAGTGACTAAATCTAAAAAAGCATGAAAACAATCCTAATTGCGCTGGTCAGAGGCTATCAAAAATGGATCTCTCCCCTATTTCCGCCTTCTTGTCGCTTTCAACCGACCTGTTCCAATTATATGATCCAAGCGATTGAACGTTTTGGTGTGAAAGGTGTCTTGATGGGGATTGCAAGGATTCTACGTTGCCATCCTGGAACCAAAGTAGGACCAGACCCCTTGCCAGACCATTTTAGTCTGAAGCGAAATGAAGAATCAAAATAGGACGATCGCAAATAAACAGAAACACCCTTAGAAATTATTTTTCTAAGGGTGTTGATTTTGTAAAAGAGTTGTCTATCAGCGTTTAGACCATGTTTTAGGGAGGAAGAGTAGAATCATTGGATAGATTTCAAGCCGTCCGGCAATCATGGCTAAGGAAAGTAACAGTTTTGAAATCGGACTAAAGATGGAGAAGGTTTGACCTGTTCCAATCATAGGTCCAATGTTGTTAAAACAACTAAAGACAGCGCTGACAACCGTCATGAAGTTATTATTGTCTAGACTGACTACAAAGAGTAGGCCGATCGTGATAAAACTGTATATTGTAAAGTACTTGAGGATCTGATGCTGTGTATCCTTATCCAATACCGTATCATTGACATGCAATGTCAGAACGCGATTCGGAGACAAGGTCGAAAGAACCTGATTTTTTGCGATTCGCCATAAGGTCAAGCACCGAATGACTTTTAGCCCCCCGGCGGTCGATCCAGCAGAACCACCTACAACCATCAGCATCAAGAGGATGAACTGAGAAAAGAGAGGCCATTTTTCCGTCGTTCCATAACCAAAACCGGTAGTGGTGATGATATTGGAAACTTGGAAGAAGGAAATCTCAAAACTCTTAGCGACATTGGCATAGAGATGAAGGACATTGTAAGCGATCAAGACACTGGACACGAGGACGATGGTGATATAGGTCCGCAATTCCTCATCTTTAAAGAAGGCCTTGAATTTTCGGATCATGAGGAAGTAGTAGAGGTTAAAGTTAACCCCGAAGACTAAAACCCCGATACTGACCAAATAGGTGATTAAACTACTATTGTAGTGGGCAATTCCGTCGTTAAAAACGGTAAAGCCCCCGGTTCCAGCCGTTCCCATGGCGATGACAAAACTATCATAAAGGGGCATACCAGCAAGGAAATAAAGAACCACAAAGAGGAAGAACAAGCCCAAGTACAAGAAGTAGAGGATTTGAGCTGTGTTTTTTAATTTGGAAACGACCTTCCCAAAAACTGGACCAGGAACTTCTGCCTTCATGACTTCAAGGTGGCTGTTCTTGTTATTGTCCATAATTGCAAGGGCGAAGACCAATACTCCCATCCCCCCAATCAAGTGGGTGAAACTGCGCCAAAAGAGGAGAGAATGGGTGAGGACACCCACATCATCTAATATCGTTGCCCCTGTTGTTGTAAAGCCAGAGCTGACTTCAAAGAAGGCATCGATAATGTTGGGAATTTGTCCCGAAAAGACAAAGGGAAGGGCGCCAAAGAAGGACCAGAGGATCCAACAGAGGGCTACAATCAGGACTCCTTCTTTAGCATAAATGTGAAAGTCCTTTGGTTTGTGAAAACTACCAAGTAGCCCCAGCCCAAGTAAGATGGCCATGGTTGCCCCAATAGAGACAAAGACCTTGGCAGGTTCCTGATAGATTGCAGCGACCACTATGGGAACGATCAGGAGACCTGCCTCGATTAAGAGGAGTTTGGATAAGAGGTAACGAATCATGCTTCTATTCATCAGGCTTACCTCTCAAGTAGATCGTAGATTTTAGTGACATTTTGAATCAAGGTGGTCACGATAATCCGATCTCCTACCATCAAACGGTCATCTCCATTAGGGAAAATCGCCTTACCATCTCGAATAATGGCAGCGATTAAGACGCCTTTTTTCAATTTCAATTCAGAGAGGGGATATTGGGTTAGTTTATTGTCTTCCTTAATTTGGAACTGCAAGGTTTCAATCCGACCGTTTGCGACATGGTGCAGGGCTTCTAGGTTTGAGAACTGTGCATTGTAACGTCCGCGAATAAAGTGCATAATAGTATCCACGGCGATGCGTTTTGGCGTTACGATACTGGTCATATCTTGATCGCCAATGATCTCCAACAGACTGGTTCGGTTGACCTTGGTAATGTTCTTTTTGACGCCGACAGAATCCAAGAACATGGAGGTGATGATGTTTTCTTCATCGACCCCTGTCAAAGTAGCCACAGCATCGAAGTTATTGGCACTCTCTTCTAAAAGAATGTCTTTGGCAGTTCCGTCTCCATGGACGACATAGAGATCAGGGAATTCCTGACTAAAGAATTCCGCCCGTTCACGATTGACTTCTAAAACCTTGAGATCGATCTTGCGACGTACATCTTGAAGAATATTGAGTAGGTAATAGGCAATTTTTCCAGCACCAATGATCATCATGCTCTTAATGACTTGAGGGCGAACATTATTGTGGAAGAGAACGACCTCGATCCGGTTACCTGTTACGAAAATCTTGTCTTGAGGTTGCAAGACAAAATCTCCGTTTGGAATGGTGAGTTCGTTGCCACGCTCGATTGCACAAACAATGACATTTCCGTATTTCTTCCGGAATTGGGATAGACTCATATTGCAGAGATTGCTATCTGGCTTGATTTTAAATTCCATCAAGGCAACTCGGCCATTGGCAAAATGCTCCACAGAAAGGGCATTTGGGAAGTCAATGATATTGGCAATATAGCGAGCTGTCAGCAATTCCGGATTGACAACTAGGGAGAAGCCCAAGATATTTTTTTCCTTGAAGTAGGAATTGGAATATTCCGGATTCCGCACCCGAACGATAGTCTCTTTGGCTCCCATTTTTTTAGCCAAAACAGCAGAGACCATATTCACTTCATCGTACTCGGTCATGGAAATGAAGATGTCGCAGTCTTCAACATCTGCTTGCTCCAAGATCTTGAAGTTTGCCCCATTTCCTAAAATTCCAATGATATCAAACCGTTTGGTAATATGGTTAAGAACGGATTCGTCTTTTTCGATCAAAATAACATCGTGGTTTTCAGCAACGAGAGAACGACAAAGGGCCGTTCCGACCTTTCCTCCACCAACAACAATAATTTTCATAGAATACCTCCAGAGTATGCTTCTATCATACTCTATTTTCAAGAAAAATTCATCTTTTTTAAGGATTTTTTGGTGGAATATTGAGAAGCTAAGAACAAGTAGGAAAAATCGTCAAAAGAGTAGAACGAGGAGGGATCGAAAACTTTGATAAAGTTTCTTAAAAAAATCTAAAAAAACTATTGACAGGAGCTTCAAAAGTGATATACTTAGAAAGTACCTTCGTTGATTTACCTCAAACCTGTTGTGAGTTAAGTTAATGAAGCTGTAACCACGCTGTTTGCTGAGCTTGACTCCGGGCAGTGTGGCTATTTTTTTATCAGAAAGAGATCGAGTATGAATATTGAAGAACTGGACTACCAAGAGTCAGCTGCTCAAAACCACATCGTCTTGTTCCAACCTCAGATTCCACAAAATACGGGAAATATTGCACGGACTTGTGCGGCGACCAATTCCCCCTTACATATCATTCGCCCCATGGCTTTTCCGATCGATGATCGCAAAATGAAGCGAGCAGGACTTGATTATTGGGACAAGCTGGATGTCCGCTTTTATGATAGCCTGGAAGAGTTTATGGAAGCGGCGCGCGACGGTCAGGTACACCTAGTGTCCAAGTTTGCAAATCAGACCTATTCGGATGTTTCTTATCAGGATGGGAAGTCCCATTATTTCTTGTTTGGACGCGAGGATAAAGGTTTGCCGGAAGATTTTATGCGCCAGCACGAGGAGAAGGCCATTCGCATTCCGATGAATGATGAGCATGTCCGTAGTTTAAATGTCTCCAATACTGTCTGCATGATTGTCTATGAGGCACTCCGCCAGCAAGGTTTTAAGGGGCTGGAGTTGAGCCATCGTTATGAGCATGATAAGCTCAAATAGCCGATGAAAACTAAAAAACCGAACGATGTAATCTATAAAGTTACAAAAACTTGCCTAGGCAAGTTTTTTTTGTTATCATAAAAGGGTCTTCAGGGCAGGGTGTAATTCCCGACCGGCGGTGACTTTTACGAGGAAATGTTCTTTTCCATAGTCTAAAAGAAGTCCGCGAGCGCAAGCTGATGTGGTGTGACTCCACAACCGACAGTATAGTCTGGATGGGAGAAGACGAGAGACGAATAGACTGACAGCTATTCTGATCTGTTTAGAGCTGATGCATGGGAATAGTACGTTGGAGTCTAAGACTGACTAACGGCATGTTTCGATGGAGACCAGCTAAAGTAACTAGAATAGTTTCTAGTTTAAGCTTTGTTTAAATAGTTTAGAGTAGAATGATGGAGTAGACGTCTTTCCAGCTTCTCTAATTTTGTAAAAATTGGAGGAACCTGTTATGACAAATACACGTAAACTGACCCTAGTGGCTGTTTTATCCGCTTTATCTTTTATTTTGATGTTCTATCAATTTTCTTTCTTGATAGATTTCTTCAAAATTGATTTGAGTATCATCGCCATTTTGTTGGCCTTGGTCCTGTTGGATTTTAAAAGTGCCGTTTGGGTAACCTTGATCCGATCTGTCCTTAAATTAGCCCTCAATAATAAGGGGCTTGAAACCTTGATCGGATTACCAATCAATATCATTGGAGTTCTTGTTTTTGTTCTTGCTTTTGCATGGATTTGGAACAAGGAACGGACCCATGGCCGATTTGTCCTGGCAACGATTGTTGGAACGATCAGCTTGAGTATCACGATGGTATTGGTAAACTATGTCTATGCAATCCCTTTGTATGCTCGTTTTATGAATTATGATATTTCGAAAACACTAGGGCTTGTCCACTATTTAGCCGCAATGGTTGCACCGTTTAACCTGATCGAAGGGGTGATTTGGGCCATCGCATTTGGGTTGATCTATACCTTATTGCAACCGATTTTAAAAAAATATGAAAAATAAACAACAACATTGGGCGAAGGCAAGCTTCGCCCTTCTCATTTTTGTCATTCTTGGGTATGTGATTCGCTTTTACCCGCAACAATTAACAGGCTTTGATAGCACGATTCAATCTGCTATTCGAGGCGATCTGCCTGCAGCACTGACGGCCTTCTTTACCAAGGTGACCCATGTCATGGGTACCAAGATCATTGTCATCTGGGTGGGTCTTTTGCTGGCGGTCTTTGTCTATAAGAAGTGGTACAGTGAAGCCCTCTTCCTTGGAAGCAATCTGGTATTGACTGGTCTTTTGGTTCTTCTTCTAAAGAATATCTACCAGAGACCGAGACCAAGTATTCTTCATCTAGTAGAGGAAAAAGGCTTTTCTTTCCCGAGTGGTCATTCACTGGCGTCTACCCTTGTTTTGGGAAGTTTGATCATCATCATCAGCCAACATGTAAAACATAAAACAGCCCGCTATTGCCTTCAAGGCTTGCTGGTTCTGGGAATTGTGACCATTGTGGTTTCCCGCGTTTATGTCGGGGTCCACTATCCATCAGACGTTCTTGGCAGTATGATTTTGGGTCTTGCTGTCTTACAGTTTGAGTATCCCTTGTATGATCGCTTGCGATTTCAATGGCGCTTTACAGGCAAGCAAAAATAACTAACAAATAGGAGTTGAACTCGCGTTTTGAGTTCGACTCTTTTTTTGCTATAATGAAGGGTATGAAATCCTACAATACCTTGAATGATTATTATCGAACCTTATTTGGAGAAAAGACCTTTAAAGTCCCTATTGATGCAGGCTTTGATTGTCCCAATCGAGACGGAACAGTCGCCCACGGTGGCTGTACTTTTTGTACGGTCTCGGGTTCAGGAGATGCCATTGTGGCCCCAGAAGCTCCGATTCGAGAACAGTTTTACAAAGAGATTGATTTTATGCATCGGAAATGGCCAGATGTGAAGAAGTACATGGTCTATTTTCAAAATTTCACCAATACCCACGATAAAGTGGAAGTCATTCGAGAGCGGTATGAACAGGCCATCAATGAACCAGGAGTGGTAGGAATCAACATTGGTACGCGTCCGGATTGTTTACCAGATGAGACCTTGGCCTACCTAGCAGAGCTGACAGAACGCATGCATGTGACGATTGAGTTGGGGCTTCAGACGACTTATGAAGCGACTTCTGAATTGATCAATCGAGCCCATAGTTATGATCTCTATGTTGAAACAGTCAAGCGTATTCGCCAACAGGTGCCCAAGGCAGAGATCGTCTCCCATTTGATCAATGGCCTTCCTGGGGAGACCCATGAGATGATGGTGGAAAATGTTCGCCGTTGTGTGACCGATAATGAAATTGATGGCATCAAGTTGCACCTCTTGCATTTGATGACCAATACACGGATGCAACGGGACTATCATGAAGGACGACTTCAACTCATGAGCCAGGAGGAATATGTCAAGGTCATCTGTGACCAGTTGGAGATCATCCCCAAACACATTGTCATCCACCGGATTACAGGGGACGCGCCACGGGATATGTTGATTGGCCCTATGTGGAGTCTCAACAAATGGGAAGTCCTAAATGCTATTGAAACTGAAATGCGTCGGCGTGGAAGTACCCAAGGATGTAAGCTAGAAGAAAAGGAGACTGCCAATGCTTCGACCACTTGAAATGGCCCATCAATTTTTAGCAGAAGTCATCACCAAAGAAGATGTGGTGGTGGATGCGACCATGGGAAATGGACATGATACGGCCTTTTTAGCTCAACTAGCAGGCCAGGTCTATGCCTTTGATATTCAGGAGCAGGCACTTGTAAATACTCAAGAAAGATTGGAGAAGTTGGGTCTTCAACATGTCCAGTTGATTTTGGATGGCCACCAGCATGTGGACCAATATGTGGAGACCCTCAAAGCAGCTATTTTTAATCTGGGTTATCTGCCATCTGCAGATAAATCGGTCATTACTCTTCCAGCTACCACGATTGAAGCGATGGAAAAAATCTGTGCTCGCCTAGAAAAAGGTGGGCGAATGGCTATTATGATCTATTATGGTCATGAGGGAGGAGACATCGAGCGTGATGCAGTGCTGGACTTTGTTAGTCATCTGCCTCAAAAAGACTATACAGCGACTATCTACCGGACACTGAATCAAGTGAATCAGCCACCCTTTTTGGTCATGATCGAAAAATTAGAAAGCTACCGTCATGGATAAAGAATATTTAAAGAATAAAATCGAAGGATTGAGACATCATTTTGTTGAATCAACCATCCACGAGCGTGCAATGGGTTTTTATGATGAAGCCCATATGACCAAAAAGATGCTCAAAATAAAAAAGAAATTGGTTTCGCTTGAGATGGAACGGTGCCAAAAGAAGATTGAGCACAAGGATGTAACCAAGACAGACCAAAAGATTGCGGAGTTAAAACAGCAATTTGAGACCTGCTGCCAAGAACGCTAAGGAGGGAGTGATATGGAACTACTCCTTTATGCAGTGATCTTTTCGATGATTTTGATCGTCTCAAATGCCACGAATAAACTTGTGCCGAGTCTTCCTCTACCCTTGATTCAAATTTTACTAGGGATTGGTTGGGCTCTCTTTGTCCCAGAAGAAAATTTTCATCTGGATACCGAGCTCTTTCTGGCCTTGGTCATTGGCCCTCTTTTATTTCGAGAGGCAGAAGAAGCAGATATTACTTCTGTCTTGAAACACTGGCGGGTCATCCTCTATTTGATTTTTCCAGTGATTTTTATCTCAACCATTAGTTTGGGCTGGGCAGCTCACTCCTTATGGCTGAGTCTTCCTTTAGCAGCCTGTATGGCAGTAGGGGCGGCCCTTGGTCCTACAGACTTAGTAGCCTTTGCTTCCCTGTCTGAGCGCTTTAGCTTTCCAAAGCGGGTTTCGAATATCTTAAAAGGCGAAGGATTACTAAATGATGCCTCAGGTCTAGTTGCCTTTCGAGTGGCCCTGGCAGCCCTTGCGACCGGAAGTTTCTCCCTTGGAGAGGCAGGGGTTTCCTTAGGAATCTCCATTATTGGAGGATTTGCAGTGGGGATTTTGACGGCATTTGTGAACCGGTGGCTGCAAACCTTGCTCTTGAGTGTTCGCGCTAGTGATATTGCCAGTGAATTGTTATTAGAACTGAGCCTCCCTCTGTTGACCTTCTTCCTAGCAGAAGAACTCCATGTCTCTGGTATCATTGCAGTGGTTGTGTCAGGGATCTTAAAAGCCAGTCGCTTTAAGCACATTACCCTCCTTGAAGCGCGGGTAGATACTGTGAGTCATACTGTCTGGAATACGGTCAACTTTATCTTAAATGGTTCGGTCTTTGTCATCTTAGGAATGGAATTGGAAATGATTGCCAAGCCCATCTTAAGTAGTCCCATTTACAATAATCTTCTTTTAGTTCTTTCTGTCTTTTTGTTGACAGCCTTGCTCTTTTTGATTCGTTTTGTCATGGTTTACCTCTTTTATTGGTTCCGAACGGTTCGACTAAAAAAATCGTTGAGAAATTATCTAAAAGATGCCTTGTTGTTGACCTTTTCGGGTGTGAAGGGAACGGTTTCGATTGCGACGATTCTTTTGATTCCAACCAAGATCGAAAAAGAATACCCTATCCTACTCTTTTTAGTGGCAGGAGTTACCCTTGTCAGCTTTATTGCTGGCTTAGTGGTACTTCCAAAATTATCAGAAGACAAGGAAGAAACCAATGACTACCTGATGCAGATCGCGATTTTAAATGATGTCGTCATGGAATTAGAAGCAGACCTAAAGAATAGCAAGCACAAAGGTCCCTTATATGCGGCGATTGATAACTACCATGGGCGCATAGAAAACTTAATTCTGGGCCAAGAAAACAGGCTCATTCAAAAGGACTGGGAACAGTTGAAGCTCTTGATTTTGAGTATTGAAAGTGACGGCTTGGAACAGGCTTATGAAGAAGGGAAGATTCGAGAGCGGGGCTACCGTGTCTACCAACACTATCTTCGCAATATGGAGCAACGTGTCAATCGCAATCTTTCGTCTCGCTTAACCTATTACCTCTTGGTGTCTTTCCGTCTTTTGCGTTTATTCGTCCATGAGATCTTAACTTTTGGGTCTGGCTTGCGAAACTGGTGGACCCGAGAAGACAGTAAGTTAGAGGCCATTGATTATGACCAGATTGCGGCCCTTTATTTGGCCAATACAGAAATCATTATCGAAAGTTTGGAAGATCTCAAGGGGATTTATCGGAGCAGTTTGATCTCTTTCCTACAAGAATCTCGTCTGAGAGAAACTGCTATTATTACCAGTGGGGCCTTTGTGGAGCGGGTTATTAATCGCGTGAAACCAAATAATATCGATGAAATGTTGAGAGGCTATTATTTGGAGCGTAAGATTATTTTTGAATATGAAGCGCAACACCTGATTACCGCCAAGCAAGCGCGCCGTATGCGTCAAAATGTCAATGAATTAGAAAGCTATTCCCTAAGAGAAAGTGCCAATACGCTTCCATACGATTTGATCGAGTATGCACGGAATCGTTGAGATAAGAGTAAAAGAGGCTGGGACAAAAGTCCTAGCCTCTCAATTATTTTTGGATTGTCGATCAAGACGCAGTGGTTGAGTGGACTCTACTACGCTGATTTCATCAGCTTTTACAGCCCTACTCAACTGTGCGGAGGTGGGACGACGAAATCGAATTCTGACGAATTACCGATTTCTGTCCCACTCTCTTTTTGCTTTATTCATTTTCTTTTCAGTGTGCGATTTCTGGTTTGACAAAGAGTCGCTCATCACCAAGATCAATAAGGGATACTGGTGCTTCATAAAATTGACTAAGGACATGGGGAGTTAGGATCTTTTCCTTTGGTCCTTGCTCGACCACTTGGCCATGTTTGAGTAAGAGGACATGGGTCATGTCTGTTGTAATTTCCTCGGCATGGTGGGTGACGTAGATCATGGTAGGCGCGTGATCCAGTTGTTTGATATGATGGATCTGACGGAGGAGTTTTTCTCTGGCAAAGAGATCCAATCCACTAGAAGCTTCGTCAAAAATGATCAGATCTGGCTGGTCCATGAGGCTTCGTGCAATGAGGACTGTCTGCTTTTCTCCCTGGGAGAGCTCCCGGTATTTGCGACCGATCAAAGAGCTAGCCCCAATTGAAGTCAGCATATCCCGTGCCCAGTTCAGTTCTTCCTCCCCGTATGCAGCATATAAAATACTGCTCTTGTATTGACCAGTTAGGACAATTTGCTCTGTCAAAAGATGTTCTGGCAGTCTTTCTGAAATAAAGGAGCTAACGATCCCAATACGCTTACGTAACTCAGGAATACCCCCTTCTCCAAAGCGGGTTCCAAGGACCGTTACCTGGCCAGAACTAGCCCAGTATTCAGACATGAGCAGTTTGAGGAGGGTCGATTTTCCTGCCCCATTGAGGCCTAAAATCGCCCAACATTCATTTTCTTTTACTTGCCAGTTAATCTCTTTTAAAAGGGCTTTTCCATTGCGGATCAAATTGACGTCTTGTAGTTCAATCAAATTATTCATAACTTCATCCTTTTGATTAAAATCTCCTTTATTCTATCATAAAATATGGTAGAATAGAAAACAGGAGGTAAGGAATGTTTCGAAATAGTAAATTGTTATTCTGGACATGTGAGATCTTATTATTGACGGTGATTTTCTATATTTGGAAATCAATGGGGACTTTAATTTCTCCATTTGTATCTGTTCTGAATACCATCCTCTTACCATTTTTAATTGCAGGTTTTTTATATTACATTACCAATCCGATTGTTGAATTGTTGGAAAAA
Source organism: Streptococcus parasanguinis (assembly GCF_023109675.1). Lineage (GTDB taxonomy): Bacteria > Bacillota > Bacilli > Lactobacillales > Streptococcaceae > Streptococcus > Streptococcus parasanguinis_I. Next base: position 50,647 of record NZ_JALDUR010000010.1, read on the forward strand.
CATTTAAAAATCAAGCGTGTGTTTGGGATTTTGATCACCTTAGTACTCTTGTTTGGGATCATTGGCTTAGGAATCTTTTATCTGCTCCCTATCTTAATCAATCAGTTAACCAGCTTGATCAATTCAACTCAAGGACTTTACTGGGAAGTTCAAAGTTTGGTTCGAAAACTCTCAACCAATCCTTTGTTCCAGAATGTGAATATCCAGTCGACGATTCAACAGTTGAATCTCTCATATATGGATATCCTACAAAATCTCTTGAATAGTGTGACCAACAGTTTAGGAAGTGTGGTTAACACCATTGTCAATACGGTCTTTATCTTGATCATGACCCCTGTCTTCTTGGTTTATTTCTTGGTCGATGGGAAGAAGTTATTACCGATGTTGGAGCGGACCATTTTACGCAATGACAAACTCCACATTTCAAGCCTCTTGATTAGTTTGAATGAAACGGTCTCTCGCTATATTAGTGGGATTTCGATCGATGCCTTTATCATTGGAACCCTAGCCTACATTGGCTATAGTTTTATTGGATTAAAGTACGCTTTGGTCTTTGCCATTTTTTCTGGATTGGCCAATCTCATTCCATATGTAGGACCAACCATCGGGTTGATTCCGATGATCATCACCTATGCCTTCACAGATGTGGATATGATGATCAAAGCAGTCATTTACATGTTGATTATCCAGCAGATCGATGGGAATATTCTTTATCCGCGTATCGTTGGAGGCGTGATGAAGGTTCACCCGATTACCATTATGGTTCTCTTATTGCTCTCAAGTAATATCTACGGCATTATCGGGATGGTCGTTGCGATTCCAGTCTATTCGATTGGAAAAGAAATTGTAAAATTCTTGGTAAATCTTTATGATAACCACCGTGCTGCTAAGGAGCAGAAGAAAAAAGAAGAATTTGGTATCATTAATAAATCATAGACTCTAGCGCCTATATGGGCCTTGGAGTCTTTTTTGTACAGTTTTTTGAAAAAATGCTGGAAAAAAGTCAACAAGTGCTATGAAATGTGTTAAAATATAAGTGATTTTGAAAGAAAATATGAAAAGGTAGGAAAAGATGAGACTGCTCTTATCGAAAAAACAAAGACGCCAATTGCAATTATTGGAAATCTTGATTAAGGAAAAAAGATGGTTCCACTTAAAAGAGTTGGCCAAGCGTTTGGATTGTACAGAACGTTCGTTAAAAGAAGATTTGTCTAATCTTCGTAGTACATTTGATGACTTTTTAATTGAATCCTCTACCAATGGGATCAAGATCAGTTATGAGGATTCGGTTGGGCTTGAGGTGATTTACCATCACTTTTTTAAAGAATCACAAGCCTTCGCCTTGATTGAATACCTCTTCTTCCACAAGGATGTTTCCAATGAATATATTTGCAGAAAGTTTGATCTGAGTTACCAATCTTTCTATCGCTTGATTCGGACAATTAATCAGAAACTTCAAACTAAATACAATGTGAAAATTGATTTGAAACCCTTGAACCTTGTTGGGAATGAGATCGATGTTCGTTTCTTTTATGCCCAATATTTTGCAGAGCGTTATTACTATATGGAATGGCCTTTCCCAGAATTTAAGGAAGAGGCCGTGACCGATTTGATCACCTTCTTCTTCAAGCTCTATGGCTATCCATTGACCTTCTCTGTCATTAAGTCTTACAAAGTTCTCTTGACAGTGTACTTATCACGTATTAAGCAAGGCTATTTCATCAACATTCCAACGACCTTTGAAGCCTATAAAGATCAATATCAAGGGGTGACCAATGTTGAGGAGATGTTGCGCTACTTTAGCTTGCAGTTGGGTGTCGAGTTAAATGAAAAAGTGCTGGAGCAGTTCTTCATCATCTTTATTCAAGAAAATTTCTATTTCAGCCCAGAAAGCTTGATTGAGGCCGCAGAAACAGATCCTTATGCAAAAGAATCCACTAGACTCATTAAAGATATGTTCAAAGATCTATGCTATACCTATGATTTAGATATCGAAAATCTTGATGAGATGTTGATGCACGTTCATAATACAGCTCACTTAGGTCGGAAGGAATTGTTCTCGGAGTTCCTCTTATTTGATACCAAGACCAATACCAACGAAGATTTTATGAGCATCTTCCCAGCCTTCTATGATGATTTGAGAGACCATATCATCACTTATATGAAGACCATGAAGCATAATCTGAATGAAGAAATTATCAAGCACATGATCTACACGGTCTACACTCACTGGGAACGTCTCTTACCACAATTATTGCGCCGCCGGAAGTCCATTAAGGTCTTGATTATCAGTCGTTTTGATGACCACCATGCTAAATCCATGATCGATTTTCTAGATTTCTACTGTACGGATAACTTTGAATTTACTCAGATGATCAAGTATAATCTAACAGTAGAGGATATCGAAGCTTCAGATGCAGATGTCGTGGTGGCCAACTTTATGATGCCGGAATTAAAGAAAAAACCTTTTATCTGTACAAGTAGTCTCTCATCGCTAGAGCTGGTTGAAAAACTCAATGCCTTCTTTTATGATTTTACCAGTGCAGAGCACTAAAATCAGGACCTGGTCCTGATTTTTTGATGGTGAAAAAAGAAAATGACATAGAAGAATGCAGGCTCTCATATTTTGTGGTATAATATACAATATTATATACTGGAGGAAAGTATCCATGGAAGACCCTGGCAGTCAGGAAATTTTATTGGAATTTATTTTATTGATTGTTTTGACATTATTGAACGCCTTTTTCTCGGCAACCGAAATGTCAATGGTATCGTTGAATCGTTCTCGTGTAGTGCAAAAAGCAGAAGAAGGGGATAAAAAATACATTCGTCTTCTTAGCGTTTTGGAACAGCCCAACCATTTTTTATCCACTATTCAGGTGGGGATCACCTTGATTACCATCTTATCTGGGGCGAGTCTTGCAGATAGTCTTGGTCATGTCATTGCTGGATGGATGGGCAATACTAAAACGGCTGTTGCAGCTGGAAGCTTTTTATCTCTAGCGTTTTTGACTTATATTTCGATCGTATTTGGGGAACTCTATCCGAAACGAATCGCTATGAACCTGAAAGATGAGTTAGCTGTTCGAACGGCTCCGATTGTGATTCTATTAGGAAAAATTGTTAGCCCCTTTGTTTGGTTACTTTCAGCGTCGACCAACCTTTTGAGCCGTATCACGCCAATGGAATTCGATGATCCGGATGAAAAGATGACGCGGGATGAAATCGAGTATATGCTGACCAATAGTGAAGCAACACTAGATGCGGACGAGATTGAGATGCTCCAAGGGATCTTTTCATTAGATGAAATGGTAGCGCGTGAAGTCATGGTGCCACGGACGGATGCCTTCATGGTTGATATCAATGATGATACCAAAGAAATCATTGAAAGTATCCTTAAGCAAAACTTTTCACGGATTCCTGTCTATGATGATGACAAGGACAATGTCATCGGTCTCATCCATACCAAACGTCTCTTGAACGAAGGATTTATCAATGGCTTTGATAATATTGTCTTAAGAAAGATTTTACAAGAACCTTTGTTTGTTCCAGAGACTATTTTTGTGGATGATCTTTTGAAGGAATTGCGCAATACCCAAAATCAAATGGCTATTCTGCTTGATGAATATGGTGGGATGTCTGGTTTGGTTACTCTTGAAGACCTCTTGGAAGAAATCGTCGGTGAAATTGACGATGAGACTGACAAAGCAGAAATTGATGTCTTTGAAATTGCGGACAATACCTATGTCGTACAAGGAGCCATGTCACTAAATGACTTTAACGAATATTTTGATGTTGAGTTGCAAAGTGATGATGTGGATACTATTGCAGGGTATTATTTGACTGAAGTTGGGCGGATTCCATCCTTGAAAGAACGACTCAGCTGTGAAGTCGATAGTCAAAAGAAACACCTCATTTTGACAAATGACAAAGTAAAAAATGGTCGTGTGACCAAGGTGAAAGTTGAAATTTCTGAAATCGTCGAGGAAGATGAAGAAACAAAATCAAAAGAAGATTAAAAAATAGAGGCTTGGACGTGTTCCAGCCTCTGTTTTTTTCTTGTCAGGAACAGTTGAATTTTCAAAAAATTTCAAAAATTTCTGAAATAGTCTTGACAGCCAAAAAAAATTAAGGTAAGATAATACCCATAAATAAAGAAAGCAGAAAATAAACATGAAGCAACAAGCCATTTCAACTCAAAAATTTTACTTTAGCTACTTTAGATAGTGTTTGTAGACATGATCTCATGGATGCAAACAACCCAAGCAATTCGTTTGTATCTATGTGGCTAAGATTTTTGATGATGGTCCATAGAGCTAGTATCTAAATGGACCGAGGTTTTGTAACTTGTTGGAGAATTTCAAGCATCCGTTTAGAGTATCATCTAAGCGGATTTTTTGTTTATTTTGCAGAAAAGGAGTCAATAAATGAAAGTAGTGAAAAAATTGCTAGCACCTGTCCTGGTTGTAGGACTTCTGTTAACATCATTGGTGACCTTACACAATCTAAAGGATACTAAAAAAGACAATGTCTTTCGAATTGGGATTTCCCAGTACATCACCCATAAGTCGCTCGATGCGACACGAAAAGGCTTTATCGAGGAGTTGAAAAAAGAGGGATATGTGGATGGGAAAAATATCCAGATTGATTTCCAAAATGCTCAAGGAGAGCAACGAAATCTGAAAAACATTTCCAAACAATTGGCGGAGAAAAGTGATCTAGTTTTTGCGATTGCAACCCCTTCTGCACAAAGTTTGGCTAATACCACTAAATCAACACCTATTGTTTTCTCAGCTGTCACAGATCCTTTGGCAGCGAAATTGGTGAAAAACCTGAAAGAACCAGGTGGCAATATCACAGGGACAAGTGACCAGTCAGAAGATGCGATCGCTACACAGGTAGACATGATTAAGCAAGTGCTTCCAACGGCGAAAATAGTTGGGATTCTCTATACGCAAAGTGAGCCTAACTCCGTCGTCCAAAAAGACAATGCGAAGAAGATCTTAGAAGCTAAAGGCTATCAAGTGGTTGAAAAAACAATTCTTGATAGTAACAATGTGAAAGCTGCAGCAGATAGTATCATGTCAGAGGCAGATATCGTCTTTGTTCCGACGGACAATATTATCTCTTCTACAATGGACACTGTCAAACAGGTTTCTATCAGCCATAAGGTGCCAGTTTTTGGAGGTTCTGCTGAAATGGTGGCTACTGGTGGCTTGTACAACTTTGGTACTGATTATGAGGAATTGGGAAGACAAGCTGCTCGGATGGCCATTCGCATCATGAAGGGTGAGAAAACCGGCAAAGTCGCAGTTGAAACACCTGAAAAATTAGAATTGCACACCAATAAAGAGATGGCTAAAGAGCTTGGAATTGATATTAGCTCGTTGAAGGTAGAAAAATAGGAGGTTTGAGATGAATTTTGTTTTATCAAGTTTATCAGAAGGTTTATTGTGGTCGATCATGGCGATCGGTGTTTACTTAACATTTCGAATTTTAGATATTGCTGATATGACGGCAGAAGGAGCCTTTCCACTTGGGGCAGCAGTTGTAGCATCCCAAATTCAAGCCGGAAGAAATCCTTGGCTTGCAACCTTTTTAGGCTTCCTAGCCGGAATGATCGCAGGATTGGTCTCTGGAATTCTCCATACAAAAATGAAAATTCCAGCCCTCTTGACAGGGATTGTCACTTTGACCGGTCTCTACTCTATCAATATCAAAATCATGGGAGGGGTTCCTAACCTTTCTATCGGAGATTCTAGTACCATTTTCAAGAGTGTGATGAAATTAGGTCTTTCTAATGAAGAAGCTGTCTTTTTGATTAGCATTTCTTGCTTGATCATCGTCTGTATCTTGTTAACTCTCTTAATGAAGACGCAACTTGGCTTGGTTTTGCGCTCGACTGGTGATAACATTCCAATGAGTGAGGCCAATGGGGTCAATGTAGATAACATGAAGATGTTGGGCTACATGATTTCGAATGGTTTGATTGCCCTTTGTGGAGCCATGTTTGCACAAAATGATGGTTTCTCAGATGTGACTTCTGGTACAGGGACGATCGTAGTCGGCTTGAGTGCTGTGATTATCGCAGAAGTTTTGATCCACGAATTGACCATTGGTTGGCGTTTGCTTTCCATCGGGGTTGGAGCTATTGTGTACCGTTTGATTATCTTAAATATTTATGAGATCCCAAATCTCGATCAAAATATGGTTCGTCTCTTCAATGCGATCTTGCTCGCGATTGTCTTGTTCGCTCCTGAGGCGCAAAAACGTCTTCGTGTTCGCGGATTGAAGTTAGGAAATAAGTAGGAGAAAAGTATGGCAACATTATTATCAATTGAAGGCATTCATAAGACATTTGAAGCAGGAACGGTTAATGAAAACCATGTCTTAAAAGGCTTGGATCTCCAAGTAGAAGAAGGGGACTTCATTTCGGTCATCGGTGGAAATGGAGCTGGAAAATCAACTTTGATGAACATCTTGGCAGGAAATTTGGTTGTAGATGAAGGGGATATCTTGCTAGAAGGTAACTCTATCAAAAATACGAGTGTTCGTAAGCGTGCGAAAGATATTGCGCGTGTCTTCCAAGATCCTAAAATGGGGACAGCTTCCCGTTTGACCATTGAAGAAAATATGGCCATTGCCCAACGTCGGGGGAAATCTCGTGGTTTGAGCTGGGGAGTTCGAGAGAAAGATCGCGAATTATTCCGTGAAGCCTTGAAGGAACTGAATATCGGTTTAGAGAACCGTCTCAAAGTCGATACTCAATATCTATCTGGTGGGCAACGTCAAGCTTTGACTTTGGTCATGGCAGCCTTGGTTAAACCCAAACTCTTGCTTCTGGATGAACATACCGCAGCGCTTGATCCCAAGACCAGTGAAATGGTCATGGAATTGACACAAAAGATCGTGGAAAGCCATGATTTGACAACCTTGATGATTACGCATGATATGAACCATGCTATCGAATACGGCAACCGCTTGATCATGCTCTACCAAGGCAAGATCGTTGTCGACGTCAAAGGAGAAGAAAAGAAAAACCTAACGGTTGAAGATTTGATGCGCCTCTTCCAACAAAACAGTGGTGAAACTTTGGTGAGTGATGAATTGGTCTTAGGATAAAATAAAAGGATGGGAACTCCATCCTTTCAAATGATGACAAAGTCATCTTAGAAACTTTTCTTAGGTGAGTACGGACGTCAGCGAACTTCGAAGAAGTTCCATGACTTAGTTTTGAGCCTAAGGTCTCAAAACTCCCGTGTGCCTGAAATAATTGTACTTCAGGCACATTTCTCACGGCGAAAAGTTTCTATTGAAATGAACCTAATAGTATATATTTTTGATTTTTCAACATCACTTAGGTTGTTTTATGTAAATGCAATTTGTCCATATTCTAAAAAATTGATTCAGAAGGTTTTTCTGAACCGATTTTTTTTATTTCCTCCGCTCTGCATAGTCGACAAAATGAAACTTGTCTAATTTGCGACGGCTTTCGGTGAACTGGAATTGCCGACCGTCTGCTAGGTGAACTTGGGAACGGACCGTTACCACGTGTTGGTCTTTTCCAAGATCCAGTAAGATCTTATCGCGATTATCGATTGGTGAAATCAAGATTTCTTTCTTATTGGGTTGAAGTGTTTTTTTGAAAAATATTTTTGAAAGCGCTTGAAAATGTAAAATCATTCCCTTATAATAAAAGAGGAAAACTTTTTAGGGATGGAGAGAAGCATGAGAAATAACGGAAAAAAGATTCGATTATTAGCAGTAGCTACCTTATTGGTTAGTCAGTTGGGGGTCTTTAACAGTGCCTTCACGGTAGTTGCTGACGAGACCACAGCTTCGACTTCAGAGCCAGCGCTTGTGACGAACACTAGCAGCGAGGAAAGCTCGACAAATCATTCGACTTCCGCTACAACAACAACTACAGACGCTACGACGAGAGCTTCGAGTGATAAAGAAGAGACATCTAACAGTTCCTCAGACGATACTGAGGAGAAAACGGTTAAGATCGGGGACATTCAAGGGGAATCGCAACGCTCTCCACTGGAAGGCCAAAAGGTAGCCATCAAAAATGCAGTGGTGACTAAGACAGACCGCTATGGTTTTTATGCTCAAGATATTGAATCGGATGGCAATAGTCGGACTTCAGATGGGATTTATGTTGTTTCCAAATACAAGGTGAAAGTCGGCGACAAGGTGAAAATCACCGGTACCGTCAAAGAAGGTTATATGGAAGAGGTTACCTTGGGAGCTGGGAGGACCTTTAAGGAACCGACGAATAGTTTAACGGTGACCATGCTGGTCGATGCTTGGATCACAAAAGATGGGTCAGCCCCTCTTCCAGAAGCTGTGAATATCACTGCGGGCATGCCAGCAGATGTGAAACCTAATCCGACGGCTTATGCTCCAGAAACCGATGCTCTCGATTATTGGGAAAGCCTGGAAGGAATGCTCACGGTGGTGAAGAAACCGCATGTCCTTGGTCCCCAGTACAAAGGAGATATCTATGTCTTGGGAGAAGATTTCACAGGCCTTCCTTTAAACAATATTGGAGGTCTGAATCTACGGCCACATGCGCAAAATACAGCGACGATCCCTATTTATGTTGGGAATCAGTTTGTCGCAAAAGCCAAGGATTACTTTGCAGAAGACGTAACAGGAGTGGTAACGTATCGGAATAGCTTTTATAAGTTAGAGCCCACTCAACAGTTGACAGTTCAAGATGGTGGTTTGCAGCGTCAAGCAGCTCAAACCCAACCAAGTGAGGACAAGCTGACCATTGCTTCCTACAATATTGAAAATTTCTCGGCCAACAATGCCAAAAATGAAACCCCAGAGGATAAGGTGACGCTGATTGCCAATTCCTTTATTCATGAAATTCACAATCCAGACATCATTACTTTGATCGAAGTGCAGGACAATAATGGTAGTGTGGATGACGGGACGACCAGTGGTGTTGAAAGTGGACGCAAACTAGCCAATCGGATCAAGGAATTTGGTGGCAAGAGCTATGAGTATACGGAGGTTGCTCCAGTAGATGGCGCTGACGGAGGAAAGCCTGGTTCCAATATTCGTTTGGGAATCCTCTACAATCCGGAACGCGTAACCTTAGCCAAAAAAGAGGCAGCAACTAGCAACGAGGCAGCGCAATTTGACAAGGGACACCTGGTTAAAAATCCAGCTCGGATTGCCCCTAATGACCCATCGTTTGATCATACTCGCAAGTCCTTAGCTGTTGAATTTGAATTCAAAGGTCAACCAGTTGTGGTGATTGCCAATCACTTGAAATCAAAAATCGGAGATGATGCTATTTATGGGGCAAGCCAACCAGCAGTGGAACATACCTTGCCAACTCGTGAAGCACAAGCTAGTGTCATCCATCAATTCGTTCAAGAAGGCTTGAAGCAAAATCCGAAGACCACCTTTGTTTTGACGGGTGATTTTAATGATTACGATTTCTCAACCACGGCACAGATCCTTGCGGGCAGTGAACTAACCAACTTAATGGCCCAACATGATGCAGGAGATCGCTATTCCTATTTCTATCGTGGAAGCAATCAAGTTTTGGATAACATTTTTATCTCAAACAACATGGCAGCCAAAGCAAGGTTTGAACCAGTCCATATCAATGCTTCCTTTATGAAGGAACACGGTCGTGCATCAGACCATGATCCTGTCTTGGTCCAAATCGACTTTAGTGGAGCACAAACTCCAGGAACGCCGACAGATGATCAACAAGGAAATACAGGACAACCAACGGATCAAACCAGCCCTTCTTCATCGAATACAGGATCTCAACTAGTCCCTCATCAGACTCAAGCCAATGAACAAAAGAGTTCAACATCTGAAAGCAAAGAAAGCACCAAGAACGAAGATGAGAAGCAAGATGACAAGGAAGAGGCAGCAACAGAAACCAAGACACCAGGCAAGCGGAAAATCCTTCCATCTACTGGACAAGAAACAAGCAATCTAGCTCATTTTGGAGTGGTAGTAGCAACGATGGGTCTGGTCTTCTACAAGAAAAAAGGACTAAAAACTAAGGTTCTCTCATAAAAATCTGAAAAAGGAGTTTTGGCTCCTTTTTTTCTCCTAAAATACAGGACAGATAGTCCCATATTGGAAACTGTACTAGGACAATGAAAACTACTGAAAAGAACAGTTTCTTTTTAAAAAGAAGCTTAAACTCTTTAAAATAGATGGAATCGTGTTATAATAAAATCCTATAACGCAAAGATACGCTAAACCCTTGATACATAAGGGATTAACGTATCACAATGTAAAAAATGTTCTCCTTTTTAGGAACTTTTGACATTATTTAGTGCTGTTTCAAAAATTGAGACAGCTTTTTTTGCGCTATCTTTTGAAAGGTGACTGTATGTGTCCATAGTCATAGATAAAGTAGCGTGTCCTAGTCGGTGCTGGAGTTCTTTGTAAGGTATTCCAGCATTTAATAATAAACTAGCGTGAGTGTGTCGGAATCCATGGAAACCAATACTAGGAACGTTTGCTTCTATGAAATGCTTTTTTAATCTATTCCCTAGTGTTCTATAATCAGAGTATTTTCTGACTAGACTTGAAAAAACAACTGTTTCATTTTTTCCAATCTTCCAAGCCTCTTTAATTTGTTGGCGCTTGTATTGCTTGAGCATTGTAACCGTCTGAACGTCAATATCAATATCTCTAATACCGCTTTTAGACTTTGGACTATTCGGAACTTTTCTTAAGTTCAATGTCTTTGTGATATGCACCACGGCATTATCAAGATCAATATCAGACCATTCCAGCGCCAATGCTTCATTGATACGGCAACCCGTAGCAAGCAGGAACTTGTAAAGAGTGACACAGAAGAGATTTTTAAATCTTTTTTGATCCAAGCTATCCAAGTATTCGAAGAATTGTTTTAATTCTGAATCTGTAAAATGCTTGATCTTTGCATTATCTTTTTTAACTTTTGGAACTATTATATCTTTTGCAGGATTGGACTTTATCGCTTGTAATGAAACTCCATACTGTAAAATACTTTTATTGTATGAATGAAGCTGTGCATATTGCTTGAAACCATTGTTGTCTTGGTTGTAATCTCTAGCCCATTTGTTCACTTGTTGTTGAATAATGGCAGGGGTTAACTTATCTAGTTTAATATCCCCAAAAGCTGGGCGAAGATAGTTTTCTATTTGCGATTTAATAGATATTCTTGAATTTGGTTTGATCGTGGGAGAGTAAACCTCCCACCAGCTATTCATTAATTCACCATAGTTTTCAAATTGAGTAAAAGCGGTGCGAGTTGCACCATTCTTTTCAAATTCGAATTTTGCTTGTAGAGCCTTGTTCTTAATTTCTTTTTTGGTGCGGGCTGAAATGGTTGTTTTGATCTTCTTTCCCGTGATTGAATCGACACCAAGATATAAGCTGGTGCGGTACACTATTGTACCGTCTTTCTTTTTGTATTCTGTAATATTCATGATCGAAAACCTTTCTAATTCATCAGCAGGCAAGCCGTGTTATAGGTTTTAGAATGTGTTTTGGTCATGATTTTTTTATCACTTTATTTTGAAAGAATTATTTTAGTTCAATTAGTTTATTGTAAATTTTTTCAGTTAAAGATTTTTGTTGACTAGCAGTAAGGTGCATTGAGGTGCGAATTACAATAGTTCCATACACATAATGAGAGCCAGGATTTAATTGTCCACCATCAAATGCAGATATGTATGTATTACGTTTTTCGGCTTCATCTTTAGTTTTATAAACTTCAATACAACCTCCTGCTTCAGTTCCTTTATCTACTATATCAGTCCCGTAAACAGGTTCGGTTACTTGACTATCTGAAAAATAGATAGAAGCAGTATAGCCACCTTGTTTATTTAATAAACCATTAGGGTCATGTTCTTCTGTAGCGTGTTGCACTTCTTGAATTGTATCTACTTCTTTCAAGCGTTCCTCAATAAAAGAATCTTTAGGGTTTGTAATCTGTGCGAGTTGCTTCACACTGTTTTGATATGCTGTTAATTTCTCAGTAATGTTTTTTTGTGCGCTAGAATAATCTACAGGTTTTGCAATTTCTTTTGCTTGATCTTCAATTTTTTGTGTATCGCTTTCCATTTTTGGAGCTTTACGAATTGAGGTTTTTGCTTCTTTAACAGCAGTTTTTAAATCTTCTAAAGTCTTAGCTTCCAATGGTTCAGCTTTTTCTTTAATGATTTTTTCAGTATCAGCAATTTGTTTTTCAATTGCTTTATTATTCTCATTAAGAGTATCAACAGACTTTTCAAAGTGACTTATTGCAGTTTGGTGAGGGGCATAAGATAAGAAATAGTAGCCCGCTCCACCAGTAGCAAGAGCTAAAACAACAGCGGTAGTGATAATTTTCTTTTTCATAATGTTTCTCCTAAAAATATTTATTATTTATCGTAAGTCATCGAGCCGTTTTGTTCATAAGCAAGGCGGTTTTCGTCTTTATCAAAGACAAAAAGGGGCGGTGCTGTGAAATCTTTATCAGTAATCTTATATGTTTTTTCTACGTCATTTTTGATTTTAAGTAAACCGTCTACATTTTGATGTAGCTGGTCATTTGTCAGTTCAGACGATGCTACAGGTAGCAATACCGCTATGCCATTGCTACGATAGTATACTTCCATTTGACTCGATTCCAGCCATTGCTTGTAAGAGTTTGCGAATTGATCTAATAGCGGTCTAACCTTGCTGACCCGTCCAGTAGCCTTTCTAAGTTGCTCCTCGCCTTGGTTTTCTTCTTTGCTTTTTGCTTTAGCCTTGTCTACCAGCTCCCAAGCCTTTTCTTTTTGCGTTTTTTCTGAGCTTGACTCGGTTGTCACTTGCTCGGTTGTTTCTTCTTGACTTGGTTCAGATTCTTCGTTTTGACTGCAACCAGCGATAAATAGAGTGAGTGTAGCGATTGCTACTAATGTTACCTTTTTCATATTATTCTCCTAAATATCTCCATATATCTGAATTAGTTATTTATCAGATGATTTTTTCTTTATCTTTTCGAGTGCCTTTTTCCCCTCTTTGTCTAATATATGAAATGCAAATATCATAGCACTAAAGGCAATGATCGTACAAGCAAACAAAAACCAGTCAAACAGTTCACTATTTTTCAATGCTTTACCTCTTTCCTAATTCAGCAGTCATATTTTCAGAACTTTAATTATTTATTTTTTAAGTTTTACTTTGTTTGGGGTGGCAATTGCTTTATCAAAATAGGAAATACTAACGTGCTGTTTATCAATATTTATAATATCTAGCCAGTCACTTATAACATTCTCTAGTATACCTTTATCTTCCTTTCTACGACTCCATATATATCTATCAAAATCTCTAAACTGTTCTGGTGATCCTGATTGATATCCATGTTTTATTAGAATGTCTGTACGACTAAAAGCATCAAAAAACGTATCTACAGTTATCGGATCAATAACAATTTCTCTATCATGATCTGTAATTATCGCACGGAAACCCGTAAATAAAGGAGCGTCATTCTCTTTAATTAGTTTAATGACACAATACTTTAATTTAGAAACCTCGTTTAATGTTTCTGGGATATCTTGATTGATATCTAAAACAGTATAATCATAGCCTTGTAATTCAACTGCAGGTATTGAGTTCCCTAAAATATCTTTAACAGGTTTAGTACCAATGTCATATCCTAATAGGTAGGCGTCTGATACGCCAAAGAAATCAGCAATTTTTTCAGCGTTATTTCTACGAATTGCTGTTTCTCCATTTTCCCACCGTTGAATAGTTCTTAGATTTATATTTAATTCTTGCGATAATTTATCTTGAGATAGCCCCTTGGCTTCTCTGAGTTCTTTAATTCTGTTCATAAATTTACCTTTCATTATACATTATAATCTATTACGGCATAAAAAGCCATAAAAAACTAAACTAAAAAAAAATCTATTTTTTTTTCTTGACTTACGGAATAAAATGTCGTAGAATTATAATCAAAGAACGGCACAAAATGCCGTAGAAAGGAGAAGCCCTATGATTGTTACACAAGAACAAGCAAAGGCATTGCGACGCAAAAAAGCAGATTTACAATTAAAAAATTATGAGTTTGCTTCTGAAATTGGTGTAGCACCAGGAACAGTACCTAAAATTTTAAATGGTGACTACAAAGCTCCAAAAAGAATCTATGCGAGTTTAATGTAATGGCTTGCAAAAGATTATTGAACACAACAAAAAAGGCTCACAGTCGCCAAACTATCAAGCCTTTTTCAATGATGAACTAAAACACAACACAATGCAGGCAAGCCGTGTTATAGGTTTTAGCAATATTATTTGCTTAAATTATACCATATCTTGGTATAGAGCGCAAAAAGTTGTACAGGAGGTACATAAAATGGAAACAGAAAAAACAGAATTAGAACTAACAGAATTAGAATTAGAGGAATTTTTAGAAGAAGTGGAAAAGGTTCAGGCACAATTAAGGTTTAACAAAATTGTACAAGAGATGAAAGAGAATGATCCTAATCTTTATCAGATCCTATTTGATTTTCTACATAAGAAACTCTCTCTTGATGAATTGAATGACTTTCTTTCATTGGAGGGTGAAGCACGGCGGGCATATATAGACAGCTACCAAGCTAGATGAGGGGATCTAAAATGATTAGTGATTTATTAGGCGTTGGTATTTTCTTTCTATCATTCGTGAGTATATTCTTCCTTGCTGAGTGTTTCCATGAGTGGGCTGTAGCTTACAAGAAAAGGGGATATATCAGCAAAAGACAGCTAAAACGTATGAAGAAATGGCTTGAGATCATGGAGGCTAGATAATGGCATACCAGCAAGAGGAACGGGAAACAGTTGTAAGATATGATGAACAGGATAATACCTGGTACATTGAAACAAACGTAAGACGGCATATTTCAAAGTTTTTGAAAATGGCAAAGGCATTTGAAGAATTGCATGAGGAAAAGGAGGCTGGGCGAGTTGTTTCTATTCGTGCCAAACTTTCAGACCTTGACAACTTTTCAGTAAGTCCATTTGTCAGAAACAAACGCAAAGGACAAACTAACAATTTAATTAACTCACAGAATCAATTTTAAGGCTGAAAACCAGCCCTTTAATCGGTGAAATTCAACTTGAAATATAACAGGGGTATGATTATACCTCCCAAACGTGCAACCGCAGGAAAAAACGAATTTAGAAAGGAATGAATAAATGTACAATTTAAGTATCTATGATAGATTAAATGAAGAGAGCAAACAAGCTACATTTGAACAAATGACGCCTATTGTAATAAACCATACAATTAAATTAGTGGAAAAAGTTGGTGAATTGAGCAAGAAGTTTGAACCTACGTTACTAGGGTTAATCAGTAGAACCAAGTTAAAAAAAGAATTGGAGTTAACCGATAAGACATTAGACAAGTGGGAAGCAAACGGCTTGAAAAGGTATCAACCACCGCTGGAAGATACACGAAAAGTCTATTATTTGATACGTGATGTTTTGATCTTTTTGGGGGCTGATAAATGAGAACAATAGAAGTTACTGTTCACTCTGACAAGTTGACAGCATTAGATTTTCTCAAGGACAATCCAACTTTGGTACTGCAAAATGGAAACTATTTTAAATTTGTTTATTTTGAACCAATTGGAGCAGGATTGACAGACTTTCGCACTAAAGGGATAACGATAAGACTTTGTGATAATCAACAGAAAAATTCTCATTGGAAAGTTGCGAGAAAGATCTATCCAAAATTTATGAAGCCTGAACCATTGGCAGTATTGCAGAAGTTAGAGGCTGGTAAGTTGAGTGAAGCAAGAGAGAATCAAGCAATAGAATTAAATGGCTGGTTATTCGATATTATCACTAATGGAATCTATACCAAAGAAGATACAGCGCTTTTTATTCGGTTGCTATTCCTGCATGGTTATAGCTTCGAGCAAGTTACACAGCTATTCTCTTCAATTGTGAAGCGTGTGGCACTTGCAAAGTGCTTTCTAGAAGAAATGAAAATAATTTATAAGGGGGTGAGTATTTGAACAATGGCGACAATAATGCACAACCATATACAAACGCTGGATACAGTCAAGCACTAACTCAAGAGTTCACTGATCTTACAGCGATTAGAGAAACAGAACAGAATAGTTTAAACCTTGACCAAAAAGCAAAGGGTGACGGCTACACTCCTAGTCTAGACAACCTCAGAAAAATTCTTGAGCGTGATACTCGGTTAGCTGGTAAGCTAAAATACAATGAGTTTACAAATGAAATTGATATTTCAAACTCTATTAATTTGAACGGTGCTACTCGTTTAGACGGGGTTGCTGATGACGCTCTAATAAAAGAAATTCGCTTGTATATTGCCCAAAAATATAAAATCGATTTTAAAAAGTCTGATATAGCTGATGTAATGGAGGTTGTAGCTAGATCAAACCAATACAACCCATTGAGATCATTCTTACTTGAATGTGAACAAGAGTACTCCCATTTAGCAGATCAGAAAGATCCATTTGATATCCTACGATATTATTTAAACGTAAAAGATAATCAATACAATCGAATTATCTTTGATCTGTTCTTTCGTGGAGCAGTTGCCAAAGTATTTGATCCAAGTATAAAGTTTGACTTTGTATTAGATTTAACAGGCGAGCAGGGAGTAGGAAAGACACAGTTTTTTGAGCAGTTATTTACAGATCAATACTTTACAACCGTGGATACACTCACAGAAAAAGACGATAAAGCCCGAATGGTGCGGAATTGGTGCGTTTTTGATGATGAGATGATCGCAACTAGGAAAGCGAGTTTCCAAGTGTTAAAACGGTTTGTGACTGATAGAAAAATTGAATTTCGCCCACCTTACGCAAGTTCAGATAGACGATTGATGAAAAACTTTGTATTTGTACGGGCTACTAATCAACCTGATTATCTGAATGATCTGACAGGGGAACGTAGGTTTTTAGTTGCTGAGGTATTCAAAGATAACTCTTATCGAGGTAGAAAGTGGTCTGAACAGGATCGCAGGGCATTCTGGGGCGCTATGGTGACAGCATGGAGAGCAAACAAAACATTAACCTTGTCAGACAGTCAAGAACACCTTATAAACACCGTAAGAGAGCGCTATAAGGTAATAGATGATGAACTAGAGGCACTTGAAAGGTATCTATCAACTCCTTACCCTGAAAGAATGTACTTTGCTCCAATCAATGACAGTTTGAGAAGAACTTATATCTATGAGATGATGAACAATGGAGCTTACTTAAATGGTAATGGGGAAGAAGTAAAAATAGATACAGCAAAATATGGGGAGTTAGTTCCCCGTGAAAAAATGTCAATCGCACTATTTTTTAAAGAGGTTTTTCTGATCGATAAGCCTACACCGCAACAAAATGCAAAGATACGGCTTGCAATGCGTGGTAAGCATGCATGGGAGTACAAGAGAAATATCAAGTTTGGAAGAACTCCGACCTCAGGCTTTCAGAAAGTAGGAGAATCAGAATGAGAGTAGAAAAATTAAATATAATGTTCCTACCGCCCTAACCCCATGAGAGAGTAAGAGTTTCGAACAGTTATCGTTCGTGTGGGAGGAATTGTTTAGAAAAAATTCTACCACCCTAACCCCTTGAGGCTCTAAGGATAAAAGGTACTCGGTAGGAAAATAATAATATTTTTAATAATAATATTTATTAATGAATTAAATAGGTATTGTTGTTTATATAATATTTTTGTTGCTGAATTTTTTCCTACTTTCCTACCAAGTACTTAAATCGTTGATATAATGGGCTGGGATTGGTAGGATACAACTCCTACCCTTATCCTCCCAAACAAACAGATCCTACCAATGGAGAAAACAAGAATGCATGAAAAAATTTTGATCGAAAAAATGGAAGATGGCTACCTATTTTATTTAAAAAATGGTATAATAGAGAGTGTAAAAGTTCCAGCGTACGGGAAACTGACACTAGTCTATCAACATGGCAAAGTATGCTATGTTGAAAAGGCTGAAACAATAAAATAGATCTATCGGAACAACCGAGGGTGAAACATTTCGTGAAGATTGCATAGGCTTCATGAGAGTTCATTCTCGGTTTTTTGATTAGGTACAGAAAGAGGTAAAAATATGACATTTACAACTATTAAGAGCGAACTCAAAACATTTGCAAACAAGAAAGTAGACTATATGCGCTCATACATTGAGTTACAAGAGAAACTAAAAAAAGAGGTTGCTGAGGGCATGAAAGGGAGCAAACAAGCTCAGATCGAACTAGCTGACCTCAAGAGCGAGGGAGAAGCGTACTCACAGAAAACCTATGATAAGATCATGTCTGATATCGAGCAAGAGCGCACTAAACAACTTGAAGAACTCAAATCAGAAAAGAATAGCGTGACTGCTGATGATGTGGCTGAATTAATGCTACTTGAAAGCACAAAGGATATTTCATGGGAAGAGTTTGAAGAATACCTGGAGAAATACAAAAACAAACCACTAGCAATTAAAAAGCTGGGAGAGATCGCCAAAACTCATACAGATTTATCATTCTTTGACTATGAGAAATACAATATTAAAGATCGTACCGAAAAATTAGCTGAGTACTTAAAGAATCAAGCTAAAACTTATCACAGCGAATTTTTAATTAATGGCGATAATATGTTACTTGTCACAGCGGAATTGAGTTTAGAACTTAATGAAACGGCTATAGGACGTTTCTTTGAAGAGAATGGGCTTTAAAATTGTCTGAAATTGCCTCAGAATGTCCGATAGAGAGGGGGTAGGCATGGAAGAATTAACGTTAAAAGAAGAAAAGTTCCTGACGGCTTTAATGCTTGCCCCAAATATGGGCAAGGCTTGCGAAAAAGTGGGGATCTCTAGACGCACGGCACAGCGTTATATGGCTAAAACCACGGTAAGAAGTGCATACCGCAAGATGAGAAGCCAAGCAATGGAGCAGGCTACAAGCAGGCTGAATAGTGTGGCTGTGGACGCTGTGGAAGTCTTAACAGCTATCATGAATGATCCAACTATAAGCCCGTATGCACGGCAACAATCAGCGAGGACTATTCTTGAGTTTGCCTATAAAGCATACGAAAATGAAGCAATTATAGAAAAGCTGGAAGAGTTGGAAACAGTTATCAGCATAGACAATAAGGATATTTAGAGTTGAATAAAAGAGAGCTTTTAAAGAAAATTGATGAGCTAAAACAGATACAGAAGATGAGAACGGGTGGTTTTGTCTTGATAACTGAATCAGATAAAGGGATTGAGTATATCAATGTAAACGGCAAGGACTATCTAGACCATGAAGCCTTGGCAGTATTAAAAACATTTTCAGATGATAGTATTATCATATTCGATAACATAGATGATAGCTGGGAACGTAGAACTATTTCAGATGATTTTAAAGAGATGATATTCTTTCCAACTGTGGAAGATAGAATGGATTATATTCGTGTAAATAAGGGGATCAACCCCCTTTATCATGATGAATCTGATCCATACCATACAATATCAAGAAAAGAATGGCTTGACTCTTACAAAAATACAAGCCCCTGAACCCTATTTGTAAATGTATTTGAAAAGGAGGCAAAGCATGAATGTAGGGCAGGAAGAAAAAAGGAGTAAGAAAGAGCTTGCTAGAAATGTACTGTGTCAATATCGCTCTTTATGTAGAATAGCTGGAGTTGATTATCTGACAGGCGATTTACTTGATAGTTGCATAGATCAACAAAATCAGCGCCAAAACATGGCTTTAACCGAGGTAAATCGAATCAGAAAAGCTATCGAGGGTATTTCATCGACAATTGATAAACGTATCCTAGAAATGAGCTTTATTGGGCAAAAAAAGGTGTCTGTTTATGAACAAATGGATATACTTTCTATTTCAAGCAGTAACTATCACAGGCGCAAGGCGAGAGCCTTACTTGAGTTTATAGATCATTGGCAATAATATGAACCCTGTTTTATATGAAAAAGCGGTCAAGATATGTTATAATCTAATTAGGTGGTAGGACATCGAGCACCCATAGGTGCGCGGTAGCCTACCATTTTTGAAGATAAAAAAAGCACCGTGTGAGGGTGCTAGATCTTGCCTGCTGAACTCGTAAATTGATAGATACCCCAAGGGGTATTTTTTTGTGAACTTTTTTTAAGAACTTTTTAGGAACTTTGTGAACTGTTTAAGTCGGTATAATAGAGTGATAGAGTCCCAAAAACGCCTATTTTACAGGCTTTCGGACTTTAAATTAACCATATTATCTATATTGTGATATAATAAAACCATAAAACGTTTTCAAGAGAAGAGGTTCCTCAATGGAAAATGAAACAGTTGACTATGGAAAAGTAACAGGAATGGTACACTCAACAGAAAGTTTTGGGGCAGTAGACGGGCCAGGGATCCGCTTTATTGTCTTCCTTCAAGGCTGTCAAATGCGGTGTCAATACTGCCACAATCCAGATACTTGGGCTATGGAAACCAACATGTCTAGAGAACGAACAGTAGATGATGTATTGGAAGAAGCCCTCCGCTATCGTGGATTTTGGGGTCAAAAAGGTGGAATCACGGTCAGTGGTGGAGAAGCCCTCTTACAGATAGACTTTTTGATTGCCCTCTTCACCAAGGCTCAAGAGTTGGGTATTCACTGCACGCTCGATACCTGTGCTCTGCCTTTCCGCAATACGCCTCGTTATTTGGAAAAATTTGACCGCTTGATGGCAGTGACTGACTTGGTGCTTCTGGATATCAAGGAAATCAATGATGAACGACACAAAATTGTGACCAGCCATACCAATAAAACGATTCTAGCTTGTGCCAAGTACCTATCTGATATTGGAAAACCAGTCTGGATTCGTCACGTTTTGGTGCCTGGACTTACAGACCGAGATGATGACTTGATCGAACTTGGGAAATTTGTTAAAACCCTTAAAAATGTTGATAAATTTGAGATCCTGCCTTACCATACTATGGGGGAATTCAAATGGCGGGAATTGGGTATTCCGTACAAGTTGGAGGGTGTGAAACCACCGACAAAAGAACGGGTTCAAAATGCAAAAGATTTGATGGAAACAGAAAGTTACCAAGATTACCTGAAACGGGTCAAAGGATAAAAAGTATAGACAGTTGGTCACTCCAGCTGTCTTTTCTATTGAAATGCACAACTATTCCCTTTCTTTAAATGGCAAAACGTGCTAAAATAGAGTGAATCTATAAATGAAATAAAGAGGTAGAAACATGTCAAAAATTCTCGTTTTTGGTCACCAAAATCCTGACTCAGATGCTATCGGCTCATCTGTAGCTTTTGCTTATCTTGCAAAAGAAGCTTATGGTTTGGATACAGAAGCAGTGGCTCTTGGAACTCCAAATGAAGAAACAGCTTTCGTATTGGATTATTTTGGTGTGGAAGCTCCACGCGTCATCACATCCGCTAAAGCAGAAGGTGCAGAGCAAGTCATCTTGACGGACCACAATGAATTCCAACAATCTGTTTCAGATATTGCTGAAGTAGAAGTTTACGGTGTGGTCGATCACCACCGTGTGGCTAACTTCGAAACTGCCAGCCCACTTTACATGCGTTTGGAACCAGTTGGATCAGCATCTTCTATCGTGTATCGCATGTTTAAAGAACACGGTGTAGCAGTGCCAAAAGAATTGGCAGGTTTGATGCTTTCAGGTTTGATTTCAGATACCCTTCTGTTGAAATCTCCAACAACACACCCATCTGATAAAGTGATTGCGCCAGAATTGGCTGAATTGGCTGGTGTCAACTTGGAAGAATACGGTCTTGCCATGCTCAAGTCTGGTACCAACTTGGCAAGCAAATCAGCAGAAGAATTGATCGACATCGATGCTAAGACTTTTGAATTGAACGGAAACAACGTTCGTGTGGCTCAAGTGAATACAGTTGATATTGCGGAAGTCTTGGAACGCCAAGCTGAAATCGAAGCAGCTATCCAAGCAGCAAATGCAGCTAACGGCTATTCTGACTTTGTTTTGATGATTACAGACATCGTCAACTCAAACTCAGAAATTTTGGCTCTTGGTGCTAATATGGACAAGGTAGAAGCAGCCTTCAACTTCAAACTTGAAAACAACCACGCTTTCCTTCCAGGTGCCGTTTCACGTAAGAAACAAGTGGTTCCTCAATTGACTGAAAGCTTTAATGCTTAATGATAGATGGGGATACCCATTGTTAAAAAGGAGTTTAGGCTCCTTTTTTTCTAGGAGAGAAATATGCTAGAAAATGGTGATTTAATCTTTTTGAAAGATGATTCGGATATAGGGCAAGCCATCCAGGCATCAACTGGCAACTATAGCCATGTAGCTATCTTTTTGGACGGATTCATTTATCATGCCACGGTAGAAGGTGGCGTCCTTGCCCAATCCCCTGAAGATTTCTTTGAAGACGGGAAAGCATATGACCTTTATCGCTATCCAGGAATCGATCTCAAAGAGGTCAAAAAGCGGGCAGAGAGTCTTTTAGGGGCTCCCTACAATGCTTCCTTTTATCCGGATGGAGATGGTTATTACTGTTCCCAGTTCATTGCTGAACTACTTCCTATTTTTGAAACCATTCCCATGAAGTTTGGAGATGAGGAAGAGGAGATTAGTCCGTTTTGGGAAGATTACTACAGGGGGCTTGGTCTAGCGGTTCCTTTGGATCAGCTCGGGACCAACCCGAGTCAGTTAGCCCAATCACCCTATCTACAGTTTAAAGAAAGGTATTTGGATGATTACAATCATTAATCCCACACGTTTGACACGTCAGCCATTTTTCAAGGACTTGATCAACTTTTTGGATCAGCACGACGATGTGATCCTGCGGCAAATCAAGGCCCAATTTCCAGATCAACCAGTGGATAAGCTGATGGAGGAGTATATCAAAGCGGGCTTCATCCTTCGAGAAAATAAACGCTACACCCTCAACCTGCCCTTCTTGAAGTCAGCTGATCTTGTTGACTTGGATCAGGAGGTCTTTGTTCGAGAGGACAGTGCAGTTTATCAAGAATTAAAAGCCAAGGTCTTCCAAACGGAACTCCGCAACACGACCAATGAAGCGATTCTCATAGAGGAGACGGACTTTGCGCGACATGCACAGACCCTTTCCAATTACTTCTACAAGGTTGCTCACCAATATCCATTGACAGAGGATCAAGAAAAGCTCTATGTTATTTTGGGCGATGTGAATCCCGAGTATGCTCTCAAGTATATGACCAGCTTTTTGCTCAAGTTCCTCAAAAAAGAAGAAGTCCAGCAAAAGCGCAAGGACATTTTTGTCGATAGTTTAGAAGTCTTAGGTTATATCCACAAAAATGATGAAGGCAAATATGAATTAGCAGTGGACTTGGACAAGGAAAGACTGATGTTTATCAAACAATAAACAAGGCTAGGAAAACTTCCTAGCCTTCTTTCGTTTGATTATAGATAACGTTCAGCGATGGCGGCGTCACCTGGATACTCTTCTTTTACGCCATTGACGATTTGGTAGCAGTCAGCTCCTTTTCCGGCGATAATGACGGCATCTTCAGGCTTGCTGGTTGTCGCCATAGCCACTTGAATGGCTTGTTCGCGATCTGCGATTTTCTCGACAGGGCGTGTGATGAAACTACTAATCTCTTCAGCAATAGCCAAAGGATCTTCATAGTTGGGATCATCCGCTGTGAGGAAGACTTGGATTTCAGGATGGTCTTCTAAGAGCAAGCCGAAGTCCTTACGGCGGCTCTCTCCTTTATTCCCAGTTGATCCAAGGACCAGTGAAATCGTCCCCGTTTGATGGGTTTCGACAACTGAGAGCAGTTTTTTCAAGCTATCTCCATTATGGGCATAGTCGATGAAAACCTTAGCGCCGTTTTTCTGAGTCAAGACTTCCATTCGGCCAGGAACGCGCGTCTTAGCAATCCCTTTTTGGATATCCTCGAGGCTCGCACCTAGACGAAGACAGGCAAGACCTGCTGCTACAGCATTTTCTTGGTTGAAGTGACCAATCAGTTGGATATCGTAGTCGCCTGCTAGCTTACCAGTTGCTGAGAAGCTGAATGCCCTAGAGTTTTCAATTTGATTCTCAGACTGGCTTCCATAAAAATCGTGGTCTTGGTTCACGACTTGGTCTGCTAAAACTTGGAAATGATCCATATCACTATTGATGACAACGGCTTGGCTATTCTTCATGAGGAGACGTTTGTGGTAGAAATAATCCTCAAAAGTTGGGTGTTCAATCGGGCCAATATGGTCTGGACTGATGTTGAGAAAAACACCAACATCAAAGGTCAGACCGTAAACCCGTTTCACTAGATAAGCTTGACTGGAAACTTCCATAATGAGGTGGGTCCGATCATTGGCTACTGCCTCAGCCATCATGGCAAAAAGATCCAAGCTCTCTGGAGTTGTCAGGGTCGATTTAAAGAAGTTTTTACCATCCAGTGTTGTATTCATGGTCGACAGCATAGCTGGTCGGTGACTTTGTTCCAAAATATGGTAAGCAAAATAGGCCGCGGTTGTCTTTCCCTTAGTCCCTGTGAAGGCCAATAGTTTTAATTGTTTCTCAGGGTGTCCATAAAACTCCATGGCGATTAAGCTCATAGCCTGTTTGATATCATTGACGAGGATGGCAGGAATACCAACTTCATAATCTTTTTCAGAGACATAAAAGCCGAGTCCATTAGAAATAGCCTGTTCCAGGTATTCTTTTTTGAAGTTAGCCCCTTTGACAAAAAAGAGGGTGCTAGCAGAAACCTTCCGGCTATCATAGCTAATAGCATCAAAATTTGTTCCTTCTAGATGGTAGTAGTATTCACCATTTACTAGAACTTCTCGGAAATTTTGGTCATGTTTTAAAATATTGAGGGTTTGTTCAATTGTAATCATAAAACTATTGTAAACCTAAAGTCCCTATTTTACAAGTGTCATGGAAAAGTTTATAATGAAGAGAAGAAGAAACGAAAGAGGACACCAATGAGCCACGAACAAAATGACCAGCAAGCCCAGATGCTACGCGGGACTGCCTGGATGACAGCCAGCAACTTTATCAGCCGTTTGCTAGGAGCCGCTTATATTATTCCTTGGTATATTTGGATGGGGAAATATGGGCCACAAGCCAATGGTCTTTTTACAATGGGCTACAATATCTATGCTTGGTTTCTCTTGATTTCGACAGCCGGAGTACCCGTAGCTGTTGCTAAGCAAGTAGCCAAATACAATACCCGGGACCAAGCGGATCATAGCTTTGCTTTGATTCGGGGCTTCTTGAAATTTATGGGAATTCTAGGCCTTGGATTTGCCATTCTCATGTATCTTTTGTCTCCTGTCTTTGCGAGTCTTTCAGGTGGGGGAAAAGAGTTGATTCCGATCATGCAGAGCCTTTCTTGGGCTGTCTTGATCTTTCCTTCGATGAGTGTCATTCGGGGATTTTTCCAAGGTTTTAACAACATGAAGCCTTACGCCATTAGCCAGATCGCTGAACAAGTGATCCGGGTCATCTGGATGTTGCTCACGACCTTCTTCATTATGAAGATTGGCTCAGGAGACTATGTGCAGGCTGTGACGCAGTCGACCTTTGCGGCCTTTATCGGTATGGGAGCGAGCCTTCTGGTGCTCTTTTATTACCTTGCAAAGACAGGCTTGCTCTCTTCTATTTTTAGAAAGCAAGAGGGAAGTGAAGGGATTGACACTCGGGCTCTCTTGATTGATACGATTCGTGAGGCTATTCCTTTTATCATCACAGGATCCGCGATTCAGCTTTTCCAAATTGTTGACCAGATGACCTTTATCAATGTCATGTCTTGGTTCACAGACTATAGTCAAAAACAGCTCTTGGTCATGTTTAGTTATTTCTCTGCTAATCCAAACAAAATTACCATGATCTTGATTGCGGTAGCGACTTCGATTGGGGGAGTTGGGATTCCTCTGTTGACAGAGAATTATGTGAAGGGGGACCTAAAAGCGGCTGGGAAGCTCGTACAGGATAACTTGACCATGTTGCTGGCTTTCTTGCTTCCAGCCACCTTTGGTGCAGTAGCAGTCGCAAAACCACTTTATACGGTTTTCTATGGGCAACCAGATGGCTTGGCCTTAGGGCTCTTCATCGTAGCAATGTTGCAGACCGTAATTCTCGGTCTTTACACAGTCTTGTCTCCGATGATTCAAGCCCTCTTTCAAAATCGTAAGGCCATCCGCTACTTCCTTTATGGTGTAGTGGTGAAATTGGTCCTACAAATTCCATTTATTTTGGTTTTTCGTTCTTATGGACCACTTTTGTCAACGACCATTGCGTTAATGGTGCCAATCGTTCTCATGTATCGAGAGATCCAAACCATCACTCAGTTTAATCGAACCATCGTCTTCAAGCGGACCTTGCTTGGTTCTATCCTGACTGTGGTGATGCTACTTGGAGTCTTGATCGCCGGTTTGATTTTGGGCTGGATTTTCCCACCAAATGGCCGTGTATCGAGCATGATTTATATCATCGTCATTGGCGGATTAGGAGTTGTTATCTATGGAGCCTTAGGATTATGGCTACGGTATTTTGACCGCTTTATCGGAGGTCAAGCTGCACGTCTCAGACAAAAATTCCGCATTAAATAAACCTGAGAGGCTGGGACAAAAGTCCTAGCCTCTCAATTATTTTTGGATTGTCGAACAAGACGCAGTGGTTGAGTGGGCTCTACTACGCTGATTTCATCAGCTTTTACAGCCCTACT
>NZ_JALDUR010000011.1 GCF_023109675.1 Streptococcus parasanguinis
CCGAACACAGCAGTTAAGCCCTAGAACGCCG
Organism: Streptococcus parasanguinis; assembly: GCF_023109675.1. Lineage (GTDB taxonomy): Bacteria > Bacillota > Bacilli > Lactobacillales > Streptococcaceae > Streptococcus > Streptococcus parasanguinis_I. The sequence continues at coordinate 32 of NZ_JALDUR010000011.1, forward strand.
GAAGTAGTTGGGGGTTGCCCCCTGTGAGATAAGGTAGTCGCTTAGCTTGATTCCGCCATAGCTCAGTTGGTAGTAGCGCATGACTGTTAATCATGATGTCGTAGGTTCGAGTCCTACTGGCGGAGTATAGAATAAAAGAGATCAAGTAATTGGTCTCTTTTTTTACTTTTGATTTTAATGTTAATTAAAGCTCCGTTTAGTTAACGGAGCTTTTCTCTATTTAGTTATTTGGGAAAAATGCTTGATATAAGGCTTTAATTGCTTTTTCTTCTTGATCTTTACTTACAACGAACATAATGGAAACTTCACTAGAACCTTGAGAGATCATTTGAATATTCACTTCATTCTCTGATAGTGCTTTGGCTGCAGTGGCAGTAACCCCTACCTGACTCTTCATTTTCTCCCCAACAATCATAATGATGGAAAGATCATGTTCAATTTCGGCTGTGTCAACTTCGAGTTTTTGCGTTAATTGTTTTAAAATTTCTTGTTCTTTGATTGGAGTCAGTTCACGTGAACGCAAAATGATGGACAAGTCATCGATTCCTGTTGGCATATGTTCCCAACTGATATTTAGATCTTCTAAAATTTGAAGGACTTTTCGACCAAAACCGACTTCACGGTTCATAAGGTATTTTGTAGTGTTAATACTAACGAATCCTGAATCACCTGCAATTCCTACAACAGTCACATGATCATTTGAATGTTCCAAAACAATGCGGGTTCCAGGGTGGTCTGGATTATTAGTATTTTTAATGACTAATGGAATTTTACCTCTGTATGCTGGAACGAGTGCTTCATCATGCAAGACTGAAAAACCAGCATAGGCCAATTCGCGCATTTCTTTGTAGGTTAATTCAGGAATAGAATGTGGGTGTTTAATAATACCTGGATGTGCCGCAAAAATACCATTTACGTCTGTAAAGTTTTCGTATAAGTCTGCTTTTACACCTGCTGCAATGATCGATCCTGTAATGTCAGATCCACCACGAGAAAATGTACAAATGTCACCATCTTGAGTAACACCAAAGAAACCTGGAATGACAATCACTTCACTTGAATCTTTTAGTTCTTCAATTTTATCGTAACTAGATGGTAAAATACGAGCGTTGGATGGTTCTGCAGTGACCGTAATTCCTGCCTCTTTTGGATGGATATATCTTGCTTCTAATCCATTTTGATTGAAATAAGCAGCAATGAGTTTAGCATTGTTATTTTCGCCTGCTGCTAAGAATGCATCGTATGTGAATGGATTCCCTTTTTTAGGTAAATTTGTTAAATCATAGATATCTTCAGCAATTTCTTGAATAATGGAATCTTTGAGACCCAATTCTTCTGTAATGGCACGATAACGTTCAATAATCCACTGTTGTGTTTGTGTGACATCCTTATCTGAAGTATATTCTTTATAATAGCGGATCAGAGCATCTGTTACTTTTGTGTCTTCAGCGTTGCGCTTACCTGGAGCTGATACAACTACAAATCTTCTTTCTGGATCATCTTTAATGATATCAAGTACTTTTTTTAATTGAGAAGCTGATGCTAGAGAACTTCCACCGAATTTAGTTACTTTCATATTTTCTCCTTAATAGTTTCATTAATACATTATACCAAAGTTCAGTTATTGATACAATGTATTTACAGATAGGGCATAAAATAATTGATTCTGTAGAGGAGAGAAATTGTAATTATTCAAATTTTACAATTTTGTTACATCTTATAGATATATTTTACTATTTTACTTTTTTGTGGTATGATATGTTATAATTCAAAAGTTTTAATATCAAAATATTTTATATTTAAACAAAAGGAGTCTGTGATGTTTGAAACAATTTTGTATTCTGTCGAAAACGACCTCGCGACAATCTCTTTAAATCGTCCTGAAGTATCCAATGGTTTTAACATTCCAATGTGTCAGGAAATTTTAGCTGCCCTGGAAGATGCAGAAAAAAATGAGGAAGTAAAATTCATTATTCTATCAGCAGAAGGGAAAATCTTTTCAGTTGGTGGAGATTTGAGCGAAATGAAACGCGCAGTCGATGCGGATGACATCGAGTCTCTTGTTTTAATTGCCGAATTAGTTAATACGATTTCAAAGAAAATCAAGCAATTGCCAAAACCGGTTATTATGGTGGCAGATGGAGCGGTTGCTGGAGCAGCTGCTAACATTGCAGTAGCTGTTGATTTTTGTATTATTAGTGATCGTACTAAATTTATCCAAGCCTTTGTTGGGGTTGGTTTAGCACCAGATGCGGGTGGGTTATTCTTGTTAGGAAAAGCCATTGGCATGTCTCGGGCTACTCATTTAGTAATGACGGGTGAAGCCTTGACTGCTGAAAAAGCATTTGATTATGGCCTAGCTTATCGTGTTTGTGAATCTGAAAAACTCGATAAAACCGTTGAGCAATTGCTTAAAAAATTAAGAAGAGGATCTTCAAATTCTTATGCTGCCATGAAAGAAATGGTTTGGGAAGCATTCTTGAAAGAATGGGACCAATATGCGGGTCTTGAATTGGATTTGCAAAAGAAACTAGCATTTACAGAAGATTTCAAGGAAGGGGTTATTGCCTACTCTGAGAAACGTCGGCCACAATTTAAAGGAAAATAAATTTGTAATTTTTCTATGTTTTGTGAAAAAATGCTTGCAAATTATTTTCATTTTTGATAAAATTTGACTATCAAAGTAAAATTAGGAGGTGGAGTTTTGAATTACCAATTAGTTAACGACTATTTAACATCCATCTTTAATAATGTTTTGGTTATTGAGGAGTCGAGCCTAAGAGCAAGTCGATTCAAAGATGTTTCTATTAAAGAAATGCATACGATCGATGTGATTGGTTCGACACCGAATGCAACCCCGAGTGATATTTCACGGGAGTTGATGGTGACTTTGGGGACTGTCACGACAAGTTTGAATAATCTTGAGCGCAAAGGGTATATCGAAAGAAGAAGATCGGAAGTTGATCGCCGGGTTGTACACTTGAGTTTAACGAAGAACGGTCGTCTACTTTATCGTCTTCATCAGCAATTCCATAAACGGATGGTCAACCAGATTATTGGAGATATGAGTCCCGAAGAGAAGAAAGTGATGCAAAAAGGATTGCAAAATCTGTATCGTTTCTTGGAGGAAATTAAATAATGGTCTTTGCTAAAATTAGTCAAGTTGCTCATTATGCACCTGACCAAGTCGTATCAAATGATGATTTGGCTGAGATCATGGATACAAGTGATGAATGGATCAGTAGTCGGACAGGTATCCTTCGGCGTCACATTTCAAAAGATGAGACGACAAGTGATCTAGCAACAATTGTTGCACAAAGATTATTAGCAAAAGCAAACTTAGATGCTGAGGAAATTGATTTCATCGTTGTTGCTACGATTACTCCAGACAGCTTAATGCCATCAACTGCAGCCCGGGTACAAGCTAATATTGGAGCTTCTCGAGCTTTTGCCTTTGATCTGACTGCAGCATGTAGCGGATTTGTATTTGCATTAGCCACTGCTGAAAAATACATTTCTTCAGGTATGTACCGGCGAGGAATTGTGATCGGTAGTGAGACGCTTTCAAAAGTATTAGACTGGTCAGACCGTTCCACTTCAGTCCTTTTTGGAGATGGAGCTGGTGGTGTCTTGCTTGAAGCAAGCGATCAAAAATCGTTTTTGGCTGAGAATCTTTTTACAGATGGTAGCCGAGGTGCTAGTCTTGAGTCTTGCTATTTGGGTTTGTCTTCTCCTTATTCAGATGAAGTTTCTGATCGAAGGTATCTGACAATGGATGGACGGGCAGTTTTTGATTTTGCCATTCGTGATGTCACGAAAAGTATTCAAAAAATTATAGCAGACGCCTCTATGGAAGCAGAAGAGATTGACTATTTTCTGTTACACCAGGCGAATGACCGAATGTTAGATAAGATGTCAAAAAAACTGGGTGTCTCTAGAGAGAAAATCCCAGCAAATATGATGGAATATGGGAACACTAGTGCTGCTAGTATCCCCATTCTATTATCGGAGTGTGTCGAGAATCATCGAATCAAGATGGATGGAAGTCAAAAAATTCTTCTGACAGGATTCGGTGGAGGTTTGACATGGGGCACACTTCTTGTTACAATCTAGTTAAATATGTGGAAACACATTTTAAAAATTTATATATTATTTTTTAAGGAGGCCTATCATGGCAGTATTTGAAAAAGTACAAGAAATTATCGTTGAAGAACTTGGTAAAGAACCATCAGAAGTAACTCTTGAATCTACATTCGAAGATTTAGAAGCAGATTCATTGGATTTGTTCCAAGTTATCTCTGAAATTGAAGATGCTTTTGACATCCAAATCGAAACTGAAGAAGGATTGTCTACAGTTGGTGACCTTGTCGCTTACGTAGAAGAAAAAACAAAATAATGATAGATGAGAGTATCGAAAGATATTCTCTCTTGTTTAGGTAATAGTTTGAGGCTCAAAGAAACAATCTTTTAAACTCAAACTATTACTTAAGCGAAAAAAGGGGTAGGTATAATGCAAACACGAATTACTGAACTATTGAATATTAAATATCCAATCTTCCAAGGTGGGATGGCATGGGTCGCTGATGGTGACTTGGCTGGTGCAGTATCAAATGCCGGTGGTCTTGGAATCATTGGTGGCGGGAACGCTCCAAAAGAAGTTGTAAAGGCTAACATTGATAAAGTGAAGTCTATTACAGATAAACCTTTTGGTGTAAATATCATGCTTTTGTCCCCATTCGCGGATGACATTGTTGACCTGGTGATTGAAGAAGGTGTAAAAGTTGTTACAACTGGTGCTGGAAATCCTGGGAAATACATGGATCGTTTCCATGAAGCAGGGATCACTGTCATTCCTGTTGTTCCATCTGTTGCCCTTGCAAAACGGATGGAAAAATTAGGTGCCGATGCAGTGATTGCAGAAGGGATGGAAGCTGGAGGTCACATTGGTAAATTGACGACTATGACCTTGGTTCGTCAAGTGGTTGAAGCTGTTTCTATTCCAGTAATTGGTGCTGGAGGTGTCGCTGATGGTGCCGGTGCTGCAGCTGTCTTTATGTTAGGTGCCGAAGCTGTTCAGGTGGGAACTCGTTTCGTGGTTGCTAAAGAATCTAATGCTCACCAAAACTTTAAGAATAAAATCTTGAAAGCGAAAGATATTGATACGGTAGTTTCAGCATCAGTTGTTGGACACCCTGTTCGTGCGATCAAGAATAAATTGGCTTCTGCCTATAACCAAGCTGAAAAAGATTTCTTGGCAGGTAAGAAGACTCAAGAAGAAATTGAAGAATTAGGAGCAGGTGCGCTTCGCAATGCTGTTGTTGATGGAGATGTTGACAATGGGTCTGTAATGGCAGGCCAAATTGCTGGTCTTGTGAGCAAGGAAGAAACTTGTGCTGAAATTCTAGAAGATATCTATTATGGTGCAGCCAAGGTGATTCAAAGAGAGGCTGCTCGTTGGGCAGATGTAAACGTCTAAAAACGTCGAAAGGATTAGGATAGTGACAAAACGTGCGTTCTTATTTGCTGGTCAAGGGGCTCAGAAATTGGGCATGGCGAGCGATTTGTATGCGGCTTATCCCGTTGTTAAAGAGACATTTGATACGGCTAGTCGTATTCTAGGCTATGATTTGCGTGAATTGATTGATTCTAACGAAGAAAAACTGAATCAGACACGCTATACTCAACCAGCTATTTTGACAACGTCAGTAGCCATTTATCGTCTCTTAGTAGAAAATGGTATCACTCCTGATATTGTTGCCGGCCTCTCTTTGGGGGAATATTCTGCCCTGGTTGCGGCTGGAGCTCTTTCGTTTGAAGATGCAGTAGCTTTGGTTGCGAAACGAGGTGAATTCATGGAAACGGCAGCTCCCGCTGGAAGTGGGAAAATGGTTGCTGTTATGAATACAGATCCAAGTTTGATCGAAGAGATTTGTCAACAAGCATCTGAAAAGGGTGTAGTGACACCAGCTAACTACAATACACCCGCACAAATTGTGATTGGTGGTGAGGTTGCAGCTGTGGACTATGCTGTGGAACTATTGCAGGAAGCAGGTGCCAAACGCTTGATCCCTTTGAATGTGTCAGGTCCATTCCACACAGCCTTACTGGAATCTGCTAGTCAAAAATTGGCGGCTGAACTAGAAAAAGTATCATTTAATGATTTTGATCTTCCTTTAGTTGGGAATACAGAAGCTACTATCATGAAGTCAGAAGATGTGAAAGCACTTTTGGCCCGTCAAGTAAAAGAACCGGTTCGTTTCTATGATTCAATTGCTACGATTCAAGACTTTGGTGTAGATGAAGTCATCGAGATCGGACCTGGAAAAGTCTTGTCAGGATTCTTGAAGAAAATTGATAAAACTCTTCCAACTCATAACGTCGAAGATAAGGCTAGTCTAGATGCACTTCTGAATGCTTAAAACGAGGTAAAGATGGAACTTAAAAATAAAAATGTTTTTGTAACAGGTTCAACACGCGGAATTGGATTGGCTGTGGCTCATAAATTTGCGAGTCTCGGTGCCAATGTTGTCCTAAATGGACGTTCTGAAATTTCTGAGGACTTGCTTGCACAGTTTGCTGACTATGGTGTGACTGTTGTTGGTATTTCTGGGGATATTTCGAATGGCGAAGATGCTCAACGTATGGTGGCTGAAGCAATTGAAAAGCTTGGGAGTGTTGATGTTTTGGTCAATAACGCTGGCATCACAAATGACAAGTTGATGTTGAAAATGACTGAAGAAGATTTTGAACGGGTCTTGAAAATCAACTTGACTGGTGCCTTCAATATGACACAAGCTGTCTTAAAACCAATGTCTAAGGCGCGTCAAGGTGCCATTATCAACATGTCCTCTGTTGTTGGTCTAATGGGGAATATTGGTCAAGCGAACTATGCAGCTTCAAAAGCTGGATTGATTGGTTTTACCAAATCCGTTGCGCGTGAAGTTGCGGCTCGTGGCGTTCGTGTGAATGCCATTGCACCTGGTTTCATTGAATCAGATATGACAGACGCTATTCCAGAGAAAATGAAAGATGCCATGCTAGCTCAAGTGCCAATGAAACGAATTGGTCAAGCTGAAGAAGTGGCAGAAGTTGCGGCTTTCTTGGCAGGTCAAGAATATTTAACTGGTCAAACAATTGCCATTGATGGCGGCATGACTATGCAATAATGAATGCTTACTGATCGAAAATCACTTACTTAAATATCCATCCGACAAAAGGAGAATATATATGTCTACAAATCGTGTTGTTGTTACAGGTTACGGTGTAACCTCACCAATCGGAAATACACCAGAGGAGTTCTGGAATAGCCTTCATGAAGGAAAAATTGGAATCAAGCCCATTACGAAATTTGATGCTTCTGAAATTCCAGTCTTTAATGCTGGTGAAATTCAAGATTTCCCATTCGATAAATATTTTGTGAAAAAAGATCAAAATCGTATGGATACTTACTCATTGTATGCAATCTATGCTGCGATGGAAGCTATTGAAAATTCAGGCTTGAATATGGAAGAAGAAGACCGTGATCGAGTAGGCGTGATTGTATCATCTGGTATCGGTGGTTTGCAAGAATTGGAAGATCAAATTATCCGGATGCATGAACGTGGGATGAAGAGAATCCAACCAATGTTTATTCCAAAAGCTCTTTCAAACATGGGTGCTGGAAACATCGCACTTAAGATTGGGGCTCAAGGGGTATGTAAATCCGTAACAACAGCTTGTGCTTCTGCTAATGATGCCATTGGTGAAGCTTTCCGTGAAATTAAATTTGGTATGCATGATGTTGTTTTGGCAGGTGGTGCTGAAGCTTCAATTACCAAGATTGGTATCGGTGGTTTTAATGCCCTTACGGCCCTTTCAACAACGGAAGATCCAGAACGTTCATCTATCCCATTTGACAAAGACCGTAATGGTTTTGTGATGGGTGAAGGTGCAGGGGTTCTTGTCATCGAAAGCTTGGAACATGCCCAAAAACGTGGTGCTAATATTTTAGCTGAAATTGTTGGTTACGGTTCGAACTGTGATGCCTACCATATGACAACACCGACACCAGATGGTTCAGGTGCTGCTAAAGCGATTAAATTAGCGATCAATGAAGCGGGTATCAAGCCTGAAGATGTCGATTATGTCAATGCGCATGGTACATCTACACCTGCTAATGAGAAAGGTGAAAGCGGAGCTATTGTTTCTGTCCTTGGTAAAGAAGTTCCTGTATCATCTACTAAATCATTTACAGGACACTTGTTAGGTGCTGCTGGTGCGGTTGAAGCGATTGCTACCATCGAAGCGATTCGTCACAGCTTTGTACCAAAAACTGCTGGTACTAAAGAATTGTCTGACTATATCGAAGCAAACGTTGTTTATGGTGAAGGTCAAGAAGCGGATATTCAGTACGCTATCTCAAATACCTTTGGTTTTGGAGGACACAATGCTGTTCTGGCCTTTAAACGTTGGGAGGGTTAATTCATGAATATTTCTGAAATCAAAGATTTGTTGGCTCAATTTGATGCGTCAACTTTGCGTGAATTCTCATATAAAAATAATGGCGAAGAATTGAATTTGAGTAAAAACCAAACGAGTTCAGTTGCGGCTACACCGGTTGCTCCTGCAGTTGAAGTGGTAGCAGCTCCTCAAACTCCTGTAGTAGCCCCTGTTGTTGAAGCATCAGCAACTCCAGCTGTAGCGGCTGAACCAGTTGCTGCTCCAGCTCAGGCTGCAGAAGGTGATGTGGTTGAAAGTCCATTGGTTGGGGTGGCTTACTTGTCGCCAGCACCGGATAAACCAGCCTTTGTATCTGTAGGAGACAAAGTTACTAAGGGTCAAACACTCTTGATTATCGAAGCCATGAAAGTGATGAATGAAGTCCCAGCACCAAAAGATGGGGTAGTCACTGAAATTTTGGTAACGAATGAAGAAATGGTTGAATTTGGAAAAGGATTGGTTCGAATCAAATGACAATTGATATTAATGCTATTCGTGAGGCTTTGCCGCATCGTTACCCAATGCTTTTGGTGGATCGCGTTATAGAAACAAGCGAAGATACGATTGTTGCCATTAAAAACGTGACAATTAATGAACCATTTTTTAATGGACATTTTCCACAATATCCTGTTATGCCAGGTGTTCTCATCATGGAAGCTTTGGCACAAACAGCAGGTGTATTAGAGTTGTCAAAACCTGAAAATAAAGGGAAATTAGTCTTTTATGCAGGGATGGACAAGGTGAAGTTTAAAAAACAAGTCGTTCCAGGAGATCAACTGGTGATGACAGCTACTTTTGTCAAACGTCGTGGAACCATTGCTGTTGTTGAAGCGAAAGCAGAGGTAGACGGTAAGCTTGCAGCTTCAGGAACACTTACTTTTGCAATTGGAAATTAAGAAAGGCCTATCTATGTTTCGTAAGATCTTAATCGCCAATCGTGGTGAGATTGCAGTGCGCATTATTCGTGCGGCTCGTGAACTTGGCATCGAGACGGTTGCGGTGTATTCTACTGCTGATAAAGAAGCCTTGCATACCTTACTAGCGGATGAAGCAGTCTGTATTGGCCCTGCTAAATCAACAGAATCTTATTTGAATATGAGTGCTGTCTTGTCTGCAGCTGTCTTAACAGGTGCAGAAGCTATCCACCCTGGTTTTGGATTTTTAAGTGAAAACTCAAAATTTGCAACCATGTGTGAGGAAGTGGGCATTAAATTTATTGGTCCTTCTGCTAAAGTCATGGATTTGATGGGGGATAAGATTAATGCTCGTAAACAGATGATCAAAGCAGGAGTGCCTGTTATTCCTGGATCAGATGGTGAAGTGTATACTGCTGAAGAAGCCCTCGAGATTGCAGAGCGTATTGGTTACCCTGTGATGTTGAAAGCATCTGCAGGAGGCGGTGGTAAGGGAATTCGGAAGGTTGAAAAACCAGAAGATTTGGTTGCTGCTTTTGAATCTGCTTCCTCAGAAGCTCAAGCTGCTTTTGGGAATGGTGCCATGTATATGGAGCGGGTAATTTATCCGGCACGCCACATTGAAGTACAGATTTTAGCGGATCAGCATGGACATGTCATTCACTTAGGTGAACGCGATTGCTCTCTTCAACGAAATAACCAAAAGGTTTTAGAAGAATCCCCTTCAATTGCTATCGGAAAAACTCTTCGTAATCAAATTGGTTCTGCTGCTGTTCGGGCTGCTGAATCAGTTGGGTATGAGAATGCTGGAACGATTGAATTCTTGTATGATGAAGGCAAGGGTGAGTTCTACTTTATGGAAATGAATACCCGTGTGCAAGTAGAGCATCCTGTCACGGAATTTGTAACAGGAGTTGATATCGTTAAGGAACAGATTAAAATCGCAGCTGGACAAGAATTATCCGTTACTCAAGAGGATATTGTCATTAAAGGTCATGCGATTGAATGCCGGATCAATGCGGAAAATCCTTCCTTTAACTTTGCACCAAGCCCAGGTAAGATCACTAATCTCTATCTTCCAAGTGGTGGGGTTGGCTTGCGTGTGGATTCTGCTGTGTATCCTGGTTATACGATTCCACCATACTATGATAGTATGATTGCCAAGATCATTGTCCATGGGGAAAATCGCTTTGATGCACTGATGAAAATGCAGCGTGCTCTTTATGAGTTGGAAATCGATGGTGTCACAACCAATAGCAGTTTCCAGTTGGATTTGATTTCAGATTCACATGTGATCGCTGGTGATTATGACACTGCATTTTTGATGGAACAATTCCTTCCAAATTATAATAAGGAATGATGAAAAAGCCTGGACTTGTGAGGGAAGTATGAACATCATCTTCACAGTTTCAGGCTTTTATAGTAATGCTTCAGATACTGTAGCATATTATAAGGAGTAAGTAATGGCATTATTTTCTAAAAAAGATAAATATATTCGGATCAATCCGAATAGGTCAGCCTGGAAGGAGCCTCAGCCAAAACCTGAAGTTCCTGATGAACTATTTTCACAATGCCCAGGTTGTAAACATACCATTTACCAAAAGGATTTAGGTAGTGAACGAGTATGCCCGAATTGTGGCTATACCTTCCGTATTTCTGCTAAAGAACGCTTGGCGCTGACAGTGGATCCAGCTAGCTTTGAAGAAATGTTTACAGGAATCGAAACAACAGATCCTTTGAATTTCCCAAATTATAAGAAGAAACTAGCAGCAGTTCGGGAAATGACAGGACTGGATGAAGCTGTCCTAACTGGCACTGCCTTGATTAAAGGGCAAAAAGTTGCGCTTGGGATCATGGATTCCAACTTTATCATGGCTTCAATGGGTTCTGTAGTAGGTGAAAAAATTACTCGTTTATTTGAATTTGCGACAAAAGAAAAATTGCCAGTTGTTCTCTTTACCGCTTCCGGTGGTGCTCGGATGCAAGAAGGAATCGTGAGTTTGATGCAAATGGCAAAGATTTCTGCGGCTGTTCAACATCATTCTAAAGAAAAATTATTCTATTTGACAGTATTGACAGATCCGACAACTGGTGGGGTGACAGCCTCATTTGCTATGGAAGGTGATATTATCATGGCAGAGAGTCAGGCCTTGGTCGGGTTTGCCGGTCGTCGCGTGATCGAATCAACTGTGCGTGAAAAAATGCCAGATGATTTCCAAAAAGCAGAATTTCTACAAGAACATGGATTTGTAGACTTGATCGTGGAGAGAAGCCAAATCCGAGCAACAGTTGGACAATTATTGGCCCTTCATGGAGGTAAACATGAGTAAAATAACACAGATTATTAAAGAAGCACGTGACCAAGGAAGATTGACTGCTCTTGATTTTGCTCAAGGAATTTTTGATGATTTTATCGAATTGCATGGAGATCGAAACTTCCGTGATGATGGTGCGGTGATTGGTGGGATTGGACGCTTAGGCGATCAAACGGTTACAGTCGTTGGGATCCAAAAAGGAAAAAATCTTCAGGATAATCTAAAACGTAATTTTGGACAACCACATCCAGAAGGCTATCGAAAAGCTTTGCGCCTCATGAAGCAAGCAGAGAAATTTGGCCGTCCAGTTGTGACCTTTATCAATACAGCGGGTGCTTATCCTGGTGTTGGTGCTGAAGAACGAGGACAAGGTGAAGCCATTGCCCGTAACCTTATGGAAATGAGTGATTTAAAAGTTCCAATTATCGCGATTATCATCGGAGAAGGTGGTTCTGGTGGTGCCTTAGCTCTTGCTGTAGCAGATAAGGTTTGGATGCTTGAGAACTCCATCTATGCAGTCTTGAGTCCAGAAGGTTTCGCCTCTATTCTTTGGAAAGATGGAAGTCGTGCTATGGAAGCAGCAGAGTTGATGAAGATTACTTCTCACGAATTATTAAATATGGAAATTGTCGATAAGGTGATTCCCGAGCATGGATTTTCAAATGGAGAACTACTGGCTCAAGTGAAGAAGGAATTACAGGAAGAGTTAAAGGTTTTACAAGCCTTACCTCTCGAAGAGCTTCTGGAGCAACGCTACCAACGTTTTCGTAAATATTAAAAAACTGAGCTTGCAAATTGCAAGACTCAGTTTTTTTAAACTTTATTTTGGTGCGATGACTTCTGCACCACCCATGTATGGACGAAGAACTTCAGGAATGGTTACAGAACCATCTTCGTTTTGATAGTTTTCAAGAATAGCAGCGACGGTACGTCCAACAGCTAACCCTGAACCGTTCAAAGTGTGAAGAAGTTTGACTTTACCATCTGCTTCGTCACGGTAGCGGATTTGCGCACGACGAGCTTGGAAATCTTCTGTATTGGAACAGCTTGAGATTTCACGGTAGGTATTTTGTGCTGGGATCCATACTTCTAAGTCGTAAGTCTTAGCAGCTGAGAAGCCCATGTCTCCTGTTGAGAGAGCTACTACACGGTATGGAAGATTCAGTTTTTGAAGGATATTTTCAGCATTGACAACCATTTTTTCCAATTCATCATATGATTCTTCTGGTTTAGCAAACTTCACCATTTCAACCTTATGGAATTGGTGCAAACGGATCAATCCACGAGTATCACGACCAGCTGAACCAGCTTCTGAACGGAATGATGGACTCATAGCGGTGAAATAGATTGGAAGGTCTTTCCCATCAAGAATTTCATCGCGGTAGTAGTTTGTCAAAGGAACTTCGGCTGTTGGAATGAGGACATAATTGGTATCGCTAAGTTCAAAAGTGTCTTCCTTGAATTTTGGATACTGACCAGTACCAAACATAGAATCATGGTTGACCATGTAAGGAGGGATGACTTCAGTGTAGCCTTCCTTGCCATGTTCGTCCAACATGAAGTTGTAGATAGCGCGTTCTAAGCGAGCTCCAAGTCCTTTGTAGAAGAGGAAACGAGCACCAGTGACTTTAGCCCCGCGTTCCCAGTCAAGGATATCAAGGTCTTCTCCTAAATCCCAGTGAGCTTTTGGTTCAAAGCCAAATTCGCGCGGTGTTCCCCAACGGCGAACCTCAACGTTGTCATCCTCATCTGCTCCAACAGGGACACTATCAGCTGGGATATTTGGAAGGGTAGTAGTGAATTCAGTTAATTTGGCATCGATTTCAGCCAATTCTGTATCCAATGCTTTGACTTCTGCAGAGAGGGTTTGCATGGCAGCAATCTTATCATCTGCATTTTCCTTGTTGCGTTTAGCTTGTGCGATTTCAGCAGATACGGTGTTACGCTCTGCTTTGAGATTTTCTACTTTGACTAAGATATCTCGACGTTTGGCATCGATTTCTTTCATTTCATTCAAAATAGCTGCATCTACGCCACGTGTTGCCAATTTTTTAGCAACCGCATCAAAGTCTGTACGAATCCGTTTAATATCTAACATAGCTTCTCCTTTAACAAAAAACACACCTATCAGAGTGTTGGAGTGGCAGAGCCACGGTTCCATCCAACTTCACAGGTGTGCACTTGATTCGATATTGTATTTTAAAGAAACGGTAGAATTTCAATTAAGATTTCTATCTGCTCGCAGCAACCGCAGACTTTCTGAAAGAACCTCTTAACTTACTTATCCGTTTGCGTCTATTATACAAGAAAAGATCCTATTTTGCAAATAGATTTTTAATTTTAGCCGTGATGATTTGGATCAACGTAGGAAGTTTGACAATTTTATCATTTCCTAGATGTTCCCGAGCAATTTTTAAAATTTTTCCAGAGTCTTTTGAAGCAAAGAGAAATTTTGATTCTCTGGTATAGATTTCAAAATGGCGGCTAATTTTACGTCCGGATACATTGGCTCCGATTCGCTCGATTTCTTGCCAGGGAATTTGGATGTAGTCTTCAACATTTGCATCCGCATAAAATTCAAAAGCGGCATTCCCGACTAGGATTTTTCCAACCTTTCCCCCCACTCCAAGGTAAGAAACCCCTGTAGTATGGAATTCAACGGTTTTATTCAATGATTGAGCCATGAGATCCTCCTGTATTGCTGTTCACTCCATTATATCATAATAAAAAGAAGGCCGAAACCTTCTTTTTAGTTGATCTTTGCTTACATCAAGCCAGCAACGTGTGCTAATACACCGATTACAAAGAGAGCGATGATGATAGTGATTGGAGATACTTTTTTCTTCAACAACCACATACAAGCAAAAGTAAGAAGCAATCCCATCAAACCAGGAATCAATGAATCCAAGTTTTGTTGGAAAGTTGTAACTTTTTCAGGTGTTTGAGATAGGCCTGAACCAACTTGAGCGAAGGCTTCTTGAATTCCTTTGAAACCTTCAGGAAGTTTATCCCAATGGATATAAGCTTTGTCGTCTAATTTGACAGAAGAAACATTGAAGACGAATTTAATAGATACCCAACGTTCTACCAAGACAGCGAGGATGAACATCCCAAGGATAGAAGCCCCTTTAGTGATGTCTTGCAAGATCCCACCAGACATATCTTTGGTAATTTCAGAACCTGCTTTATAGCCAAGTTCTTGCGTATACCACAAGAAGGCCATACGAATCGCATTCCATGCGATAAAGAAGATGAGTGGGCCAAGGATGTTACCAGACGCAGCAAGTGATGCACCAAGAGCCCCAAGAATTGGACGTACTGTAAACCAGAATACTGGATCTCCGATACCCGCCAAAGGACCCATCATACCAATTTTAACCCCTTGGATGGCAGCATCGTCAATCGCAGCACCGTTTGCTCTTTCTTCTTCAAGAGCAAGTGTTACCCCGATGATAGGAGCGGCAACGTATGGGTGAGTGTTGAAGAATTCCATGTGACGTTCAAGAGCAGCCGCTTGGTCTTCTTTCTTCGTGTAGAGTTTTTTGATAGCTGGGATCAATGAGTAAGCCCAACCCAAGTTTTGCATCCGTTCATAGTTCCAAGAACCTTGCAAGAAGGTTGAACGCCACCAAACTTTTTGACGATCTGATTTAGATAATTGTAATTTTTCAGTCATGATAGTGTCACACCTTTCTTAATAGTCTTCGAGAATGTCGCCGATTGGATCGTTAGAAGTAGCGGCTCCGCCACCTCCATTGCCACCTTTCTTAGAAAGAGTGAGGTAGATCAAGGCAAGGGCAACACCAATTGCTCCAAGAGCAATCAAGGTCAATTGGCTAACGGCAGCAAGGGCAAAACCGATGGCAAAGAATGGCCATACTTCACGACTCGCCATCATGTTGATAACCATGGCATAACCAACGGCTACAACCATACCACCACCGATTTGCATTCCATCAGAGAGCCATTTTGGCATTTGTTCAAGAGCAGTTTTGACAGTTTCAGCAGGAATCATCAACAAGAGGGCTGCAGGAATGGCGATACGAAGACCTTGAAGAAGAAGGGCCACAAAGTGAGCGCGTTCTACACCTTTGATATCCCCTTTTCTAGCAGCAGCGTCGGCAGTGTGAACCAAACCAACGGAAAGGGTACGGACGATCATGGTCAAGAAAAGACCAGCAACTGCAAGTGGAATAGCGACACCTTGAGCGACAGCGATTCCTTTTGTACTGAAGTCTCCCCCAAGTACCATGATGATGGCAGCAGCGACAGATGCAAGGGCAGCATCGGGTGCAACTGCGGCACCAATGTTTGCCCAGCCAAGTGCAATAAATTGAAGTGAACCACCAAGCATAATGCCAGCAGTCAAATTACCTGTTACCAAACCGATTAAGGTACAAGCAACAAGGGGTTGGTGGAATTGGAATTGGTCAAGGATACCTTCAAGACCTGCTAAGAAGGCAACAACGACCACTAATACCATAGAAATAATAGACATGTTTAAAATCCTTTCGTAAGTAATCGATTATTGAACGTTAGCTTTGTTAATTAAGTCAAACAAATCTTTCTTAGAGTCATTTGGCACTTTACGGACGTCAAATTCTACTCCAAGATCACGCATTTTTTCAAATGTAGCCACGTCATCTTTATCCATTGATAACACATTGTTCACCATGGTTTTACCAGTTGAGTGGGCCATTGAACCAACGTTCAAGGTTTTAATCGGAACACCACCTTCGATGGCGCGAAGAGCATCTTGAGGTGTTTCAAATAAGATCAAAGCATGGGTATTTCCAAAACGTGGATCTTTTGCAACGTCGATCAATTTTTGAATTGGGACAACGTTTGCTTTCACACCATTCGGTGCCGCTTGTTTGATCAATTCCTTACGGAGTTCATCTTTAGCAACAGAATCTGAAGCAACAATGATCCGATCGGCTTTTGAATCAGGTGTCCAAGCAGTTGCGACTTGTCCATGAAGAAGACGTGTATCTAAGCGGGCAAGGTTAATCTTGAGTTTTCCATCTCCGATAACCGTTCCTTCTGGAATAGCAGCTTGGGCTACAGGAGCAGCAGTGGCTGTACTAGCTTCTTCAACAGGATTCAATTCTTCTGGAAGGGCTTTGACACCGTCTTTTGCTTCCTTGATGATGTTTGCAGCGACTTGATCAACGCCGGCATTTGCATCCATCAAACGTTCTGTATAAGCTTGAATCAACATTGGAAGGTTCAATCCTGTGATGATCGCAAATTTACGATCTGGATTTTCTCCCATGACGCGACTTGCTTGGTTAAATGGAGAACCACTCCAAAGGTCAGCCAAAACCAAGACTTCATCTTCTGCATCAAATGCGGCAACAGCTGCATTAAATTTAGCATAGAGATCATCCGGGCCTTCACTTGGCATGAACGTAACCACTTGAACTTTCTCTTGATCCCCAAAGATCATCGAGCCGGATTGGTGGATTCCAGCTGCAAATTCACCGTGGCTAGCAATAATGATACCAATACTCATTATTGACATTCCTCCTTATAAAATTTGTTTGACTTTCAGTTTAAGAAAACTTTAAGCTACTTTATTATAAATCGTTTCCACACTTAAGTCAATTTTTCTATCAAAATCTCGATGTAAAAACATTGATTTATTATATTAAATTATCGTTAGATAGAAAAAGAATGCTCTTGAATGGCTCTTGTTTATTAGTTGATGATGGCAGAAGAAAGCAATGATATGTAGGTTTCATAGGATTTGAATTTCAATAAAAATATTCCAATAATCGATCTATATCCGCAAAAATAAAAAATAAATATATAACAAATTGTATATGAGAGTGATTGAGAGCACTCAAAAAGACTAGCCCAGTTGGGCTAGTCCTGTAGGTTCAGTTGTTTAGTTTGTAAAGTCAAGTACCATACGTCCTTGAATGGTTCCGGCTTCCATTTCGTCAAAGACTTTGACAGCATCTTCTACTGGACGTTTTTGAACGACAGGGACTACCAAGCCTTCTGCACCAAATTGGAAGGCTTCTTCCAAGTCTTTACGAGTTCCTACAAGAGAACCAATGACTTGGATACCATCTAATACCGTTTTCACAATGCTGAGGTCCATCATTTCAGAAGGAAGACCAACTGCGACCACGCGGCCACCTGCACGAACAGAATCTACTGCTTGGTTGAAAGCTACTTTAGAAACAGCTGTTACGACAGCAGAGTGAGCTCCACCATTTGTTTTTTCTTGGATCAATCCTGGAACATCTTCGACTTCACGACCGTTGATGACAAAATCTGCACCAACTTCTTTCGCCAATTCTAGTTTATCATTGTTGATATCGACAGCGATGACATGTGCGTTGAAGACTTTCTTAGCATATTGAACAGCCAAGTTTCCTAGTCCACCAGCTCCATAGATAACGATCCATTGTCCTGGTTCAGCTTTGGCTTCTTTGATAGCTTTGTAAGTGGTAACACCTGCACACGTAATAGAAGAAGCTTGGGCTGGATCTAATCCTTCAGGTACTTTCACTGCGTAATCTGCAGTAACGATACATTGTTCAGCCATTCCTCCATCAACAGAGTAACCAGCATTTTTTACAGTACGACAGAGAGTTTCACGACCAGTTGTACAGTATTCACAAGTTCCACATCCTTCGAAGAACCATGCGACACTGACACGATCCCCAACCTTTAGGCTCTTAACATCTGGAGCAACTTCTTTAACAATACCGATTCCTTCGTGTCCAAGAACACGGCCTGGAACTTTACCAAAGTCTCCGTGAGCAACGTGCAAGTCAGTGTGGCAGACACCACAGTATTCGATTTGAACAAGAGCTTCCCCTGTTTCAAGTGGACGCATGTCTTTGTTTGCAACGATTTCAACACCAGTACCTTCTGGATTTACAACAACAGCTTTCATTTTGTTCCTCCTTAAGTGAACGAGAAGCGGTTTAGAATTTTTGAAAGCGCTTCTTTAATAACTATGTTAATAATATCACAAACTAGATGGCAAGGCAATGAAAAAAATGAAAAAATAGGAGGGTATTGATTAACCGATTAAGTATTTAGGATAGAAAAAGACATGAGGGATAGCTCATGTCTGTTCCTATTATAAGAATAATTGAATGAGTTGGCGCGCGACACCGTCCTCATTATTGGTAAAATCTGTGACGGAATCCGCGTAAGGAAGTAGGACAGAGCTCGCGTTTTTCATGGCGTATCCATGACCAGCGAGAGCTAGCATGTCGGTATCGTTGTGCTCGTCTCCAAAGGCAATCAAATCCTTCTGATCCATATTGAGTTTATCTAGAAGGTAGGTCAGAGCAGAAGCTTTGGTCACATTTTTTGGATTGCATTCCAGAATATTTAAGGGACCACCCCAAGTATTGATAGACAGATTGTAATCATAATGGCGATTCATTTCATCTGCCAGAGCATATTTGTCTTCCGCTTTCGTTTGAAAGAGGATACAGTTTGGGTCGCTCGTTACCCGCTCGGGATTGAATTGATTTTCTGGTTGGAAAGATTCAATACCGAATAATTTAGGGTCTGCAACGTGCTCATTTGGATCGGTAATAAAGAATTTATTGCGGTATTCGCCAGCGATAAAGTCCGCTTGGATGGTGTCTCGGTTAGCGACCATATCTAGCAGGTATTTTTTATCTAAAGTCAAACATTGTTCATCCCCCCATTTTTTCTCAGGTAGATGCGTAAGGGAGCCGTTAAAATTGATCATTGGAGTATCTAGCTCTAGTTGTTTGTAGTAGGTGTGTGCCATACGATAGGGGCGGCCTGTTGTAATAATGACTTTATGGCCAAGAGCACTAATTTTTTTAATCGTATCAATGGTAAAGTCGCTCAATTTGCTTTCGGAATTTAAGAGGGTGCCGTCTAAATCTAGAGCGATCATCTTTTTATGCATAATTCGGTTCCTTTCGAGAAGAATGAGACCATTATATCAGAAAAATCGGAAAAGCGCTCAAAAATCAAGAAGAGAAGTAGGATTTCTTGAAAGACGAAAGATCTTTTGGTACAATAGAAATAACGTTCGCAAATTGATTGGGAGCGAGAATGATGAAAAAGGAGTTTATTCTGAAATGGATAAGTTTTTTAAACTTTCAGAACATGGAACCACTGTTCGAACAGAGGTTCTTGCTGGTTTGACAACCTTTTTTGCGATGAGTTATATTCTCTTCGTAAACCCTCAAATGTTGTCACAAACAGGTATGCCAGCTCAAGGGGTCTTCCTTGCAACGATTATTGGATCCGTTGTCGGAACCTTGATGATGGCTTTTTATGCCAATTTACCGTATGCACAAGCACCAGGAATGGGCTTGAATGCCTTCTTTACCTTTACCGTTGTATTTGGTATGGGCTACTCATGGCAGGAAGCTTTGGGGATGGTCTTCATTTGTGGAGTGATTTCATTGATTATCACATTGACAAATGTTCGGAAGATGATCATCGAATCGATTCCGACAGCTCTTCGCTCTGCTATTTCAGCGGGGATTGGGATTTTCTTGGCCTATGTTGGGATTAAGAATGCAGGATTTTTGAAATTCACGATTGACCCTCATACCTATACAGTGGTCGGGGAAGGAGCAGATAAGGCGAATGCAACGATCTCAGCCAATGCATCTGCTGTTCCTGGATTGGTTGATTTTAACAATCCGGCTGTCCTCTTGGCTCTTGTTGGTCTTGCGATTACTATTTTCTTTGTTGTCAAAGGGATTAAGGGAGGGATTATCCTTTCTATCTTAGCAACGACTGTGCTTGGAATTCTCATCCATGTGGTTGATATCACTAAAATTGACTTTGCAAGTAACCATCTAGGAGCTGCCTTTAATGATTTAGGCACGATCTTTGGTCAAGCTTTGGGATCAAAAGGATTGGGTTCTTTGATTTCCAATACGTCTCGTTTGCCTGAGACCTTAATGGCAATTTTAGCCTTCTCCTTGACTGATATTTTTGATACAATTGGAACTTTAATCGGTACGGGTGAAAAAGTTGGGATTGTTGCGACAAATGGGGAAAACCATCAATCAGCGAAATTAGATAAGGCCCTCTATTCAGACCTTGTAGCGACTTCAGTCGGAGCCATTGCAGGAACTTCAAACGTAACGACTTATGTTGAATCTGCAGCTGGTATTGGAGCTGGTGGACGCACTGGTTTGACAGCCTTGGTTGTGGTAATCTGTTTTGCTATTTCAAGTCTCTTTAGTCCTTTGTTGGCGATTGTACCGACCGCTGCTACAGCTCCAATTTTGATTGTTGTTGGGATCATGATGTTGAGTGGCTTGAAAAATATCCATTGGGAAGATATGTCAGAAGCAGTTCCTGCCTTCTTCACCTCTATCTTTATGGGCTTCAGCTACTCGATTACACAAGGGATCGCTGCTGGATTTATCACCTATAGCTTAGTGAAAGTGGTTAAAGGAGAAGCCAAAGAAGTGCACAGCATGATTTGGATCCTAGATGTTCTCTTTATTTTAAACTACGTTAGCATGGCCTTGAATTAAGTATCAGAAAAGTGCCAAAAAGGAATGGGAGTTGTCTCCCATTCCTTTTTAGATGGATCGAGGGAATTAATGGGGGAGTTTCCTGTTTTCTTTGATTCCTTTTTCTCAAAAACAAACCGGAGTCGAACAATTTCTAAAAGAAAGAGCAGATTTTTAAAAAGTTTGGTATAATAGAGAAATGATTAGTCACAATGAAACGGAGCTGATCGCTCTAGGAAAACAGCTAGGAAAACTCTTAGAAAAGCAAGACGTGATTATCTTATCAGGTGATCTAGGAGCAGGAAAAACGACCTTTACCAAAGGAATTGCAAAGGGGTTAGGGATTGATCAGATGATTAAAAGCCCGACCTATACCATTGTTCGTGAATACGAAGGTCGCTTGCCTTTATACCATTTGGATGTTTACCGGATTGGGAATGATCCAGATTCTATTGATTTAGATGATTTTCTATTTGGAGATGGGGCGACCATTATTGAATGGGGAGAGCTGATTGAGCCCAGTCTCTCGGATGCTTATCTAAAAATTTTTATCCGAAAATTAGAAGATGGGCGAGAGTTGGCTTTTGAAGCTCATGGAGCGCGTGCAGAAGCTTTACTGACATCCTTTGAGCAGGTGGAAAAAACGGATGACTAAGGAAAAGGAAGTGACAGTAGAAATTCGGCAAGCTGACAGTGCAGATGCGGCTCTTGTCGTTGTTTTCTTAAATCAAGTTGGGAAAGAGTCAGATTACATGACACTAGATGAAGCTGGAATTGGCATGTCTCCAGCAGACATGGAACAATTTCTGATGGTGCAAGAGATGGCGGAAAACCGGATTTGCCTCTTGTTATTTCTAGATCAGGAACTGGCAGCTTTGTTAAATATCACTGCAGCTTCTCAACGGTCCATTCAGCATATTGGTGATGTCTTTATTGTGGTTCAAAAAGCTTATTGGAATCAAGGACTTGGACAGATCTTGTTGGAAGAAGGAATTGAGTGGGCGCACTCGACCGGTGTTCTTAGGAAACTAGTCTTGAATGTCCAAGTGCGCAACGAACGAGCAGTTCACCTGTATAAAAAGTTAGGTTTTGAGATCGAAGGTTGCCAAGCTCGTGGAGCTTGTTCAGCTGAAGGAGAATTCTTAGATGTTTACCTTATGGGGAAACTGATAGATTAGAGAGAGATTCTATATGGTTAAAAAAATTATTTTAATGTTTTTGAGCTTATTGACGGTAACAGTGATTGGGATTGGGGCTTATGGCCTTACCATCCTAAACCAAACGACTGGGACTCTCAGTAAGACCTATAAAGGCTTTGGAAATGAGACCAATGTCATTGCAGAAAACAAGCCGATGACTATCCTTTTGATGGGGGTTGATACAGGTAGCGGTTCTCGGGAAGATCCTTGGGCCGGAAATAGTGATACCATGATTTTGGTGACTGTTAATCCTCAAACAAAAGAAACAACCATGACGAGTTTGGAAAGAGATATCCTAACCAATATTACTTCAGATGGCGAAACGGTCCAAGCAAAATTGAATTCGGCTTATGCTCAAGGTGGTGCCAAGTTAGCCATTAAGACCATTCAAGATCTTTTGAATATCCATATTGACCGCTATGTCATGATCAATATGAAGGGATTGGTTCAATTAGTGGATAAGGTTGGTGGTATCACGGTTAACAATCCATTCGACTTCGATATCTCGATCGAGGAAAATGAGCCAGAATATACGGCTAAGATCGCACCAGGACGTCAGGAGATTAATGGGGACCAAGCTCTCGTTTATTCACGCATGCGCTACCAAGACCCAGAAGGAGACTACGGACGTCAAAAACGCCAACGTGAAGTGATCAAAAAGATTGTTGAGAAAGTTTTAAGCCTCAATAGTTTGAGTCACTACAAAGGAATCATTGAGTCTGTTAGTGACAATATGCAAACCAACATAGCGCTTGACAGTAATAGCCTTCTTCAATTGCTAGGATATAAAGATGCCCTTTCAACGATTCATCAGTACCAGCTGAAAGGAGAAGATGCCACCTTAGCAGATGGCGGAAGTTATCAGATTGTCACTTCAAAACATCTCTTGAAAATTCAAAATATCATCCGCAAAGCTTTGGGACTAAAAGAAATCAAAACATTGAAAACCAATGCTTACCTATTAGATGGAGATGAAGAGTTGAAGAATGCTTCTTCTCAAAGTGATACGCCAGCGGCATCATCTGAGGAAGCACCTGTTTACCAAGAGTTTAACCAACTACCAGTTGTACCATCGACCCAGGATACGGGAGTGGTGACGCCTCAAAGTTCTGTTGCACCAGTGACACCAGTTGCTCCAGCAGCTACAGAGTCGAGCAGTGTGACACCTACGGTACCTTCAGAATAAGAAAAAAACGATTGAGTTTTCTCAATCGTTTTTATTTGGTTGCCAGATGTCTTGAATTTCTTTTAGAGAGGCTGTTGCTTGTTGACTAAATAGTTTGGTTTTGTATTGGAAATCCGTTACCAATTCTTGAAGATTGGTTTTTTGGTCTTGGATAATATCCAGATTGCGTTGGATTTTTGCTAGGTTATCTTGAATTCCCTTAACCAAATGGCTGGATTCAGTCACCTCTGTTTTGATTTCTTTGCGGTTTTTTACTAAGTGGTAGCTAATGCTAGCTCCTGTTGCAAACCAAAAGAGATTTTTGAGTTTCATATGGCCTCCTTTTTAACTGTTTTTGATGGTTTCTGCAAGAACTGCTAGTTGTTCAAAATTAGGCTCGTGTTCAGTAAATGAAATGGCAAGCTCATCTTGATCGGAATAGCGGGGGATAATGTGGACATGTGTGTGAAATACGGTTTGTCCAGAAACTTCTTCCATGTTGCTGATGATATTCATTCCCTTAGCTTGGGTAGCAGCTTCTACTTTTTTTGCAACTTTAGAAACACGTGCAAATAGTTGAGCTGTGGCGGTTTCGTCCATCTCTAAGAGGTTGCGAGCGTGTTTTTTTGGAACCATTAACGTATGACCTGGTGTAACCTGAGAGATGTCCAAAAATGCGAGGACTTCCTCGTCCTCATAGACTTTGGAGGAAGGAATGTCGCCAGCTATAATCTTACAAAAAATACAATCGTCAACCATAAATACACCTCTTTTAGACTAAATTTTGTTATAATATAAGAACATTATACCAGAAATCGGAGAAAATATGTTAGAAATCAACAAGTTGACAGGGGGCTATGTCAACATCCCTGTCCTGAAAGAGGTGAGTTTTTCAGTTCCGGATGGCCAACTGATTGGTTTGATTGGACTAAATGGAGCTGGGAAGTCAACCACGATTAATGAAATTATTGGTCTCCTGCATCCTTATGCTGGGGAAGTACGGATTGACGGCTTGAGTCTTCCAGAAGCTCCAACTGACTATCGTAAAAAAATTGGCTATATTCCAGAAACCCCTAGCCTATATGAAGAATTAACCTTGAGAGAGCATATCGAAACCGTAGCTATGGCCTATGATTTAGACATGGATCAGGTCATGGTGCGCGTCCAGCCTTTGTTGGAACGATTTCGTTTGGCTGAAAAATTAGATTGGTTCCCGACCCAGTTTTCAAAAGGGATGAAGCAAAAGGTCATGATTATTTGCGCCTATGCAGTGGATCCAAGTCTTTATATTGTCGATGAACCCTTTTTGGGATTGGATCCTGTTGCGATTGCAGATTTGATTCAGTTATTGGCAGATGAGAAAGCAAAAGGAAAATCGATTTTGATGAGTACCCACGTTCTGGATTCGGCTGAAAAGATGTGTGATGGTTTTGTGATCCTCCATAAGGGTCAGGTCCGAGCAAAAGGGACCTTGGACGAGCTGCGTTCAACTTTTGGGGATGAGAAAGCAAGTCTAAATGATATCTACATGACCTTGACAGAAGAGGAAACAGCATGAAAGAGTTGATGAAAAAACGGCAAGAAACGTTTCGAACTCAATGTGTAAAATATAGCCGCTATGTTCTCAATGATCATTTCGTTCTCTTTATGTTGATTTTCATAGGATTTTTGGCGGTTCAATACAGCCAATTCTTGCAAGATCTACCCAAAGATACAAGCCTGATCCGCTGGAGTCTCATGATTGGCTTGCTCCTCTTGGTTCCGATTGGCTCCATTGCGACCTACTTAGAGAAGCCCGATGCTTTATTCCTTTTGGTAAAGGAAGAGGAAGTGAAACGTTATGTCAAAGGGCAGGCCAAGAAGTCTTTTGTGTTTTGGTTTTTGATTCAAAGTTTTGTCCTTCTATTATTTGTGCCTCTTCTTCTGGCAACAGGGCTGGATAAACTTGCTATTGTAGCTTATATCCTTGTCTTAGGGGTGGCTAAAGGGGCTGTTTTTAGCTGGAAGGAAGCGCGTTTCTACCAGGATGAAAATTTAAATTGGCCCTTGGCTATTGCTCGTGAGAATGCAAGGAAACAATTGATTCTTCGCTTCTTTGCCTTGTTTACAACGGTGAAAGGTATTACTAACAGTGTCAAAAGAAGAGCGTACTTGGATGGTTTCTTAGGGCTTCTTCCCAAAACACATAGCAATACTTGGCTGCACTTATATATGCGCTCCTTCCTACGGAATGGAGATCTTTTCTCTATGACTCTACGACTCTTGGCTCTTTCCATTCTCGCTATCATCTTTATTCCCCAACCCCTCGTAGTGATTGCCCTTGTAGCCTTGCTCAATTACTTGGTTATTTTTCAATTACTGGGGCTTTACAGTGCTTTTGATTACCAACCCTTGACCCTCCTTTTCCCGATGAAAAAGGGCAGTAAAAAGGCAGGGTTGAACAAAACGATTCAGCTGGTCATGGGGATGATAACGGTGATAGAAGGGGGAATTGGCCTGGTCTTTATTTCAGATAAAGTCCTGTTGTTAGGCTTATTGGCTTATACAGTTGCTTTAATCCTACTCTATCTTCCATTTAAGATGGCGCGCTTGGTTGACGAAAGTCGTTAAAATTAGTAAAATAGATTGGAAACTTTTTACGGAGGAAAAGATGGACTCGAATGAAAAAGAGCTAAGCCTCACCCCAATTCCTGGGAAGAGTGGGAAGGCCTACATGGGGACCTACCCAGATGGTGGGCGCGTTTTTGTAAAAATGAATACGACCCCAATCCTTGCGGGTCTAGCAAAAGAACAGATTGCTCCTCAATTGTTATGGAGTCGACGATTGCCAGATGGAAATGTGATGAGTGCCCAAGAATGGTTGAATGGGGAAATTCTCACGCCAAATGGGATGTCGAAAAAACAAGTGGTCAATATTTTAACGAGATTGCACCGTTCTAGACCTTTGATGACCCAATTGAAAAAACTTGGCTATCCTGTGGAATCTCCATTAGAATTGCTCAATTCTTGGAGCAACCGGTTGCCAATTGCCCTACGTCAGAACCACTATATCCAATCAGTCGTAAAGAATTTACGGAAGACAGTGCCTGCCTTTCGGGAGGATTATGCGACGATCGTCCACGGGGATGTCCGTCATAGTAACTGGATTGAGACAGAGAGCGGCTTGATTTATCTAGTCGATTGGGACTCTGTTCGTTTGACAGACCGGATGTTGGATGTGGCGCATATCTTGAGTCACTATATCCCAGATTCTAATTGGCGCGATTGGTTAGGCTATTATGGCTACAAGTACAATCAAAAAGTATTTGATAAACTCTATTGGTTTGGTCAATACTCTTTCTTGTGCCAAATTGCTAAATACTATGAAAATAATGATTTAGAAAATGTCAATCGCGAGATCTATGCTCTGCGCAATTTCCGGTTGAAATATGGAAAGGAAATATGAGAGTTAGAAATCGCAAGGGAGCGACTGAATTATTAGAAGCGAATCCACAATATGTGGTCCTAAATCCAGAAGATGCTAAGGGAAAATGGCATGGGATTTTCGGAAATGACCACCCCATCCATATTGAAGTGGGAAGTGGAAAAGGAGCCTTTATTACTGGGATGGCTAAGGCCAATCCAGAGATCAACTACATCGGAATTGATATTCAAAAATCGGTCTTGAGCTATGCTTTAGATAAGGTCTTAGAAGCTGATGTTCCTAACATTAAATTGCTTTGGGTAGATGGGGATAGCTTGACCAACTATTTTGAAGATGGTGAAATTGATCAACTCTATCTGAATTTTTCAGATCCATGGCCAAAGAAACGTCATGAAAAACGTCGCTTGACTTACAAGACCTTCCTAGACACCTTTAAACAAATTCTTCCAGAACATGGGGAGATTCACTTTAAAACAGACAACCGAGGTTTGTTTGAATACAGTTTGGTGAGCTTTTCGCAATATGGAATGACTTTGAAGGGAGTCTGGTTGGACCTTCATGCTAGTGATTTCGAGGGGAATGTCATGACCGAATATGAGAAGAAGTTCTCAAGTAAAGGTCAGCTCATTTACCGTGTAGAAGCACAGTTTTAGCATATTCCTTGCAATCGTTGGGGAATCGTGCTATAATACACTAAATGAATAGAAAAGGAGAGGCGGGGAAATATCTTCGCCTCTTATCTATGAGGAGGTGGCAACCATCGCAACGATTGTTGACTTAGTAACAGAAGTGATTCAGCCAGCTATAAAGGAACCATTTGAATTGGTCGATGTTGAATATGGCAAAATGGGTGGTGACTACGTCTTAAGCATTTTCGTAGACAAACCAGAAGGAATCACACTGAATGATACAGCGGATTTGACAGAAATCATCAGTCCGCTATTGGATCAAATCAAACCAGACCCATTTCCAGAACAGTACTTTTTAGAAGTCACCAGTCCTGGCTTGGAGAGACCTTTGAAAACCAAGGAAGCACTCGAGGGAGCTGTTGGTAAGTACGTCAATATCAGCTTGTACAAGGCTGTTGAAAAGCAAAAGGTCTTTGAGGGGAACCTAATAGGTTTTGAAGAGGATGTTTTGACCATTGAGTATATGGATAAAACACGAAAGAAAACAGTGGATATTCCTTATAACCTTGTGTCCAAAGCAAGGTTGGCTGTAAAATTGTAACAGAATGAAAGAAAGGATGCCTTTATAGAAGAGGCAAGAAAAACATGAGTAAAGAAATGCTAGAAGCCTTCCGCATTTTGGAAGAAGACAAAGGGATCAAAAAAGAAGATATCATTGAAGCCGTCACAGAATCATTGCGTTCAGCTTATCGCCGTCGTTATGGACAATCAGAAAGTGCAGCGATTGAATTCAATGAAAAAACTGGAGATTTCCGTGTTTATACGGTTCGTGAAGTGGTGGATGAAGTCTTTGATAGCCGTTTAGAAATCAGCTTGAAGGATGCCTTGGCCATTAGCTCTGCTTATGAGTTGGGGGACAAGATCAAGTTTGAAGAAGCACCAGCTGAATTTGGTCGTGTAGCAGCTCAATCTGCTAAACAAACGATCATGGAAAAAATGCGTAAGCAAACGCGCACCATCACCTATAACACTTATAAAGAACATGAAAATGAAATCATGAGTGGAACGGTGGAGCGCTTTGACAATCGGTTTATCTATGTCAATCTTGGTTCGATCGAAGCTCAATTGTCTAAGCAAGACCAAATTCCAGGAGAAGTATTCCAATCTCATGATCGAATTGAAGTATTTGTCTACAAGGTAGAAGATAATCCACGTGGTGTCAATGTCTTTGTTAGCCGAAGCCACCCTGAAATGATCAAACGTTTGATGGAACAAGAAATTCCTGAAGTCTACGATGGAACTGTTGAGATTATGAGTGTAGCGCGTGAAGCTGGAGATCGTACAAAAGTTGCGGTTCGTAGCCATAACCCAAACGTAGATGCGATTGGGACTATCGTTGGTCGTGGTGGATCGAATATTAAAAAGATTACCAGCAAGTTCCACCCAGCTCGATACGATCAAAAATTAGACCGTATGGTTCCGACAGAAGAAAATATCGATGTCATCGAATGGGTTCCAGATCCAGCTGAATTTATCTACAATGCGATCGCTCCTGCAGAAGTGGACCAAGTTATTTTTGATGATGAAGATAGCAAACATGCTCTCGTTGTGGTTCCAGATAATAAATTATCTCTTGCCATCGGTCGTCGTGGTCAAAATGTTCGTTTGGCAGCTCATTTGACTGGTTACCGCATCGATATCAAATCTGCTAGTGAGTTCGAAGAAATGGAAGCAGCTCAAGAAACTTTTGAAGATGAAGTAGAAAGTGGCGAAGAGCAAGTCGATTAAGAGAGGAAGGGAAAATGGTAAAAACAAGAAAAATCCCTTTAAGAAAATCTGTCGTTTCAAATGAAATTATTGATAAGCGCGATTTGCTCCGCATTGTCAAAAATAAAGAAGGACAAGTCTTTATCGATCCAACTGGCAAAGCCAATGGTCGAGGTGCTTACATCAAGCTAGACAATGAAGAAGCGGCACTTGCTAAGAAAAAGAAAGTTTTTAATCGTAGCTTTAATATGGAAGTGGAAGAAGCTTTCTATGATGAATTGATCGCTTATGTAGATCATAAGGTGAAGAGAAGAGAGTTAGGCCTTGAATAAGCAAAAGATAAGTAATTTGTTGGGCTTGGCGCAAAGAGCTGGAAAACTTATTTCTGGAGAAGAACTCGTGATCAAAGCCATCCAGGAAGAAAAAGCAAAATTAGTTTTTCTGGCGAATGATGCAGCTAGTAACCTGACAAAAAAGGTGACAGATAAAGGTCACTATTATGAGGTTCAAGTATCTACCGTGTTTTCAACACTAGAATTAAGCACTGCAATTGGACGTGCCCGTAAGGTCGTCGCTGTTGTAGATGCTGGATTTTCAAAGAAAATGAGGTCTCTTATGGAATAGAAGAGGAGGACAGCAATTGTCTAAGAAAAGATTATACGAAATTGCCAAAGTATTGGGCAAGGAGAGTAAGGAAGTCGTCACTCGTGCGAAAGAATTAGGTTTTGACGTCAAGAGTCATGCATCTAGTGTCGATACTGATGTTGCTGAAAAGTTGATCAAGAGCTTTTCAGCGAAAAAAGAAACAGTCGAAAAGAAAGTAGCAGAAGTGGCTGCCAAGACAACGGCTGTCGTAGAGAAAAAAGAAGCAGCGCCCGTCAAAAAAGAAGGAGCAACTGAGACAAAATCAGTAATGCCAGCTGCTAAACCAAAGAGTCGTAACTTTAAAGCGGAACGAGAAGCGCGTGCAAAAGAGCAGGCTGAACGTAGGAAACAACAAGACAATCGTCCAAAACGTGATCGCAAGGACAATCAGCGTCATGGTGACAACCGAAATCAACGACCACAAGAGCGAAATGAACAGCGAAATCAAGGTTCTGAGCGTCGCAATAACCGACCAGATCAAAGACGTGGTGAACAAGCCCAAGTGGCACCAAAAGTTGATTTCAAAGCGCGTGCAGCAGCACTGAAAGCTGAACAAAATGCTGAGTACGCACGTGGAAGTGAAGATCGCTACAAACAACAAGCTGCAAAAGCAGAACAAGAACGTCAACAGCGCCGGAAACGGGTAGAAGCGCCAGAAGTGAAAGCACCTGTACAGGAGCCAGCTGTTGAG
Source organism: Streptococcus parasanguinis (assembly GCF_023109675.1). Taxonomy (GTDB): domain Bacteria; phylum Bacillota; class Bacilli; order Lactobacillales; family Streptococcaceae; genus Streptococcus; species Streptococcus parasanguinis_I. The sequence goes on from NZ_JALDUR010000011.1 coordinate 30,750, forward strand.
AACCATACAAAACCAGCTGTTGCTGTTGCTCCAGCTCAAGTCGATACACGTCGGAAGAAACAAGCGCGACCAGATAAGAAACGCGATGATTTTGATCGTGAAGAAGATGGTCCAAGAAAACAACAAAGGAATCGAAATAGTCAAAATCAAGTGAGAAATCAGAGAAATAGTAACTGGAATAACAATAAGAAAAATAAAAAAGGAAAGAACAACCGTAATGATGCTCCAAAACCAGTAACAGAGCGTAAATTCCATGAATTACCAAGTGAATTTGAGTATACGGATGGAATGACGGTTGCAGAAATCGCAAAACGCATCAAGCGTGAACCAGCTGAAATCGTCAAGAAACTCTTTATGATGGGAGTCATGGCGACTCAAAACCAATCGCTGGATGGAGATACGATTGAACTCTTGATGGTGGATTATGGAATTGAAGCCAAGAAAAAGGTTGAAGTGGACAATGCCGATATCGAACGCTTCTTCGTTGAAGATGGTTATTTGAATCCAGATGAGTTGGTAGAGCGTCCACCAGTTGTCACCATCATGGGACACGTTGACCACGGTAAAACTACCCTTTTGGATACCCTTCGTAATTCACGTGTAGCAACAGGTGAAGCGGGAGGAATCACTCAGCACATCGGTGCTTATCAAATCGTGGAAAATGGCAAGAAGATTACCTTCTTGGATACACCTGGACACGCTGCCTTTACTTCTATGCGGGCACGTGGTGCATCTGTTACCGATATTACCATCTTGGTCGTAGCAGCAGATGACGGGGTGATGCCTCAAACAATCGAAGCTATTAACCACTCAAAAGCGGCTAATGTCCCAATCATTGTGGCTATTAACAAGATTGATAAACCAGGTGCCAACCCAGAACGTGTCATCGGTGAATTGGCAGAGCATGGAGTTATGTCAACTGCCTGGGGTGGAGATTCTGAGTTTGTAGAAATCTCAGCCAAGTTCAACCAAAATATCGATGAACTCTTGGAAACGGTCCTTCTTGTGGCTGAAATCCAAGAACTCAAGGCAGATCCAACTGTTCGTGCCATCGGTACGGTTATCGAAGCTCGTTTGGATAAAGGTAAAGGTGCGGTCGCAACCCTTCTGGTTCAACAAGGTACTTTGAATGTCCAAGACCCAATCGTTGTTGGTAATACTTTCGGACGTGTCCGTGCCATGACCAATGACCTTGGACGTCGTGTGAAGGTTGCAGGACCATCTACTCCGGTTTCTATCACTGGTTTGAACGAAGCGCCAATGGCAGGTGACCACTTCGCGGTTTACGAAGATGAAAAATCTGCGCGTGCGGCGGGTGAAGAACGTGCCAAACGTGCTCTGATGAAACAACGTCAAGCAACCAACCGCGTCAGCCTTGAAAATCTCTTTGATACCTTGAAGGCTGGGGAAGTGAAATCTGTTAATGTCATCATTAAAGCCGATGTACAAGGTTCGGTTGAAGCCCTTGCTGCTTCCCTTCAAAAGATTGAAGTAGAAGGTGTGAAAGTGACCATCGTTCACTCAGCAGTTGGTGCCATCAACGAATCAGACGTGACCCTTGCAGAAGCTTCAAATGCCTTCATCATCGGATTTAACGTCCGCCCTACGCCACAAGCACGTCAACAAGCTGAAGCTGATGAGGTAGAAATCCGTCTTCACTCAATTATCTACAAAGTGATTGAAGAAATGGAAGATGCCATGAAGGGTATGTTGGATCCTGAGTTCGAAGAGAAAGTCATCGGGGAAGCAGTTATTCGTGAAACCTTTAAGGTCTCTAAAGTGGGTACCATCGGTGGATTTATGGTCCTCAGTGGTAAGGTCACTCGTGATTCCAAGGTTCGTGTCATTCGTGACGGTGTCGTGATATATGACGGTGCTCTTGCAAGCTTGAAACACTTCAAAGATGATGTCAAAGAAGTGACAAATGGTCGTGAAGGTGGATTGATGATTGAAGGCTACAATGATATCAAGACAGACGATACCATTGAAGCCTACATCATGGAAGAAATTAAAAAATAAGAGGCTGACTAGGAAAAAAGAGGGTTCCCTCTGATTTCCTAGTTTTTAAACACAGAGCAGAAAGGAGTTCCTATGGCAAGTCATTTTCGGACAGACCGAGTAGGGATGGAAATTAAGCGGGAAGTCAACGAGATTTTACAAAAGAAAGTCCGTGACCCGCGTGTTCAAGGCGTCACCATTACGGATGTTCAAATGCTAGGTGATTTGTCTATGGCCAAAGTGTATTATTCAATTATGAGTGATTTGGCTTCAGACAATCAAAAGGCTCAGACAGGCCTTGAAAAAGCAACAGGAACCATCAAGCGTGAATTAGGTCGGAATCTGAAATTATACAAGATTCCGGATCTTACTTTTGTGAAAGACGAATCCATCGAATACGGTAACAAGATCGATGAGATGTTACGCAATTTGAACAAAGACTAGAGAGGCTGGAAATTTTCCACGCCCAGATTGAAAGACAAAGTCTTCTTAGAAACTTTCCTTAGGTGAGTACGGACGTCAGCGAACTTCTTCGAAGTTCCATGACTAATTATTGAGCCTAAGGTCTCAATAATTCCGAGTACCTGAAACTATTAAGTTTCAGGTACTTTTCTCACGACGAAAAGTTTCAGTAGATGATTGAATCACTCTAACGAGTAACATTTCTTTTTATAAAATTTATTAGATTTATAAAAAAGAATAGTTTGTCTACAGTCTCGGGTTGGAAATTTCCAACCTCTTTTTTGGCTCTTAAAATGAGGAAAATAAAACAGAAAGAAAAAAACGGTTTCAAAAAATAATAGAAATTTACAGAAATCTCTTGTGTGATTGGAAATTATCCTTTACAATAGGAGAGGAGTTTTATTTCTGATCTCATATTTGGAGGAATGATCATGTCCATTAACTGGCAGGAAATTTTGTTTAACTTTTTGGGAGGGTTGGGTCTCTTTCTCTATAGTATTAAAACCATGGGAGAAGGACTGCAACAAGCCGCAGGGGACCGTCTTCGCTACTATATTGATAAATATACTAGCAATCCCTTTCTTGGAGTCTTAGTAGGGATTGTTGTGACAGCCCTTATTCAGTCTAGTACTGGGGTAACGGTGATTACCGTTGGTCTGGTCAGTGCGGGTCTCTTGACCCTGCGTCAAGCCATTGGGATCATCATGGGGGCTAATATTGGGACCACGGTCACCTCGTTCATTATTGGATTTAAACTGGGAACTTATGCCCTTCCAATTATGTTTCTCGGAACGGTTCTACTTTTCTTTACCAAGAATCGAATGGCCAATAATATTGGTCGCATTCTCTTTGGGGTTGGAGGAATTTTCTACGCTTTAAACCTGATTAGTGCGGGAATGAGTCCTTTGAAAGATTTGCCAGAATTTAGTCAGTACATGATCACTCTTGGAAAAAATCCAATTCTGGGTGTTTTAGCAGGAGCCATCATCACCGTTTTGATTCAAGCTTCCTCAGCTACCATTGGGATTCTACAAGGTTTGTATTCAGGTGGTTTCCTAGATCTTCGCGGTTCTTTACCTATTCTTTTTGGGGACAACATCGGAACAACCTTGACAGTTATTATTGCAGCGATGGGGGCCAATGTTTCTGCTAAGCGTGTTGCAGCAACCCACGTGCTCTTTAACTTGATCGGTACAATCCTTTGTTTGATCTTGTTAACACCTTTTACAGCCATGATTGAATACTTCCAAGGGCTCTTGCACTTGTCACCAGAAATGACCATTGCTTTTTCTCACGGAGCTTTCAACGTGACCAATACCATCATTCAATTCCCATTCATTGGAGCTTTGGCATACTTTGTAACCAAACTGATTCCTGGTGAGGATGAGGTTGTTAAATATGAACCGCTCTATTTGGATGAAAACTTGATCACTCAAGCGCCTTCGATTGCTCTAGGAAATGCAAAAAAAGAGTTGCTTCATTTAGGTGGATATGCAGACAAAGCTTTTAATCTCTCTTATGATTATATTGTTCATCAAAATGAAAAAACAGCTGAAAAGGGACATAAGACAGAAGAAGCCATTAATACCATTGATGATGATTTGACTCGCTACTTGATTCGTTTGTCGAGTGAAGCCTTGAGTCCGAGAGAAAGTGAAGTTCTCACCAATATCTTAGATTCCTCACGGGATTTGGAGCGGATTGGAGATCACGCGGAAGCCTTGATCAATCTGACCGATTATTTAATTCGTAAGAAAGTCGTCTTTTCAGAAGCGGCCTTGGCTGAATTGGAAGATATTTACAACCAAACTCATGAATTTGTAGAGGATGCCTTAAAAGCTGTTGAGAACAATGATGTGAGTCTTGCAAACCAATTGGTAGCACGTCACGAGGCAATTGAAAAGTTGGAGAAAAGACTTCGGAAAACCCATATTCGTCGTTTGAACCAAGGCGAATGTACACCTCAAGCCGGAGTGAACTTTATTGATATCATTTCTCACTATACACGTGTTGCAGACCATGCCATGAATCTCGCTGAGAAAGTACAAATCGAGCAAATTTAAGGAACGTCAAACAGAGTAAGTAGGAAGCTTACTCTGTTTTTTTGTTGGATTCTATTCAAAAATAGGTCTAGACCATTTACAAATGAAAGTGAAAGCGTTATAATATGTATGAATATAAATGGAACACAGTTCCTACAATGGAAAGGACGATTTTATGTCTACATATATTAAAGCAGATCAATTTTATTATCCACATGGGGTTCGCCGAGGAGGCTATTTGGAGCTTGTTGATGGCAAGTTTGGAAAACATGTGGAAAGCTTACCAGAAGGTGCGGATGTGTTGGATTATTCAGGGTACAGTATTGCGCCTGGCCTCGTAGATACCCATATTCACGGATTTGGTGGGGTAGATGTGATGGATAACAATATCGAAGGCACTCTCCATACCATGAGTGAAGGGCTCTTGAGTACAGGGGTTACGAGCTTTTTGCCTACGACCTTGACTTCCTCTTACGAACAACTTTTGGCAGTAACTGAAAATATCGGTGCACGATACAAAGAAGCAACAGGAGCTAAGATTCGCGGGATTTATTTTGAAGGCCCTTATTTTACAGAAAAATACAAGGGAGCTCAAAACCCATCTTATATGAAGGATCCAAGTATGGAAGAATTCCGGGCTTGGCAAAAAGCTGCCAATGGTCTGTTGAATAAGATTGCCCTTGCTCCCGAGCGTGAAGGGGTGGAAGAATTTGTTCGGACCATTACAGGAGAAGGAGTGACTGTCGCTCTGGGACACTCCAATGCTACTTTTGAAGAAGCTAAAAAAGCGGTTGATGCAGGTGCGAGTGTCTGGGTGCATGCCTACAATGGTATGCGTGGTTTGACACACCGTGAACTCGGTATGGTTGGTGCTATGTATGAGTTGCCTCATACTACAGCAGAGTTGATCTGTGATGGCCATCACGTGGATCCTTTAGCGTGTGATATCCTGATGAAACAAAAAGGAAAAGAAAATGTTGCCTTGATTACTGACTGTATGACAGCTGGGGGATTAGAAGACGGGGATTATATGCTTGGGGAATTCCCAGTCGTGGTTGCTGAAGGGACTGCTCGCTTGAAATCAACTGGTAATCTAGCTGGCTCAATCTTGAAATTGAAAGATGGATTAAAAAATGTTGTAGAGTGGGGGATTGCTAACCCTTACGAAGCAGTGATGATGGCCAGCCTCAATCCGGCAAAATCAGTCCATATTGATGATGTTTGTGGTCAAATTCGAGAAGGATATGACGCGGACTTCATCGTGCTTGATCAAAATTTGGATCTGGTTGCGACCTATCTCGATGGGGTCAAACGTTACCAAGCTACCAATTAGATTCAAGAATCGAAGATAGAATACTTCCTCTCTAAGTCATACCTAGAGAGGTTTTTGTTTACCGATGGTAGTGCAATTTTGTGAATGCTGTCTTTTCATGCTATAATGGGAATTGAAATGTGAGGTAGCTTATGAAGGCAATTGATATACGTTTTTTATTGATGGGAATTTTTTTCTTGCTCTATGGGATTGTAAGAAAAAATATCTTTATTGTGATTGTTGGTGGGGCATTTTTACTCTATAGTTTTTATAGCAAGAAGATGGAGCCAACCAAGAAGAATATTTTTAAGCCAGAGCTCAAGCTTCGAGGGCCTAAGAAACCGAAATCGAAGAAAGGAAAGAAAAAATGAACAATTATCGTTTAAATAATGGGGTGGAGATTCCTGTATTAGGATTTGGAACCTGGAAAGCAGCAGATGGAGAAGAAGCCTATCAAGCTGTCTTAGCTGCTTTAAAAGCAGGTTACCGCCATATCGATACAGCTGCGATTTATCAGAATGAAGAGAGTGTGGGTCGGGCCATTAAAGACAGTGGTCTTGCGCGCGAAGACCTGTTTATTACCACCAAACTTTGGAATACTCATCACACCTATGAAGACGCTCAAGCTGCTTTGGAAGAGTCTCTTGAGAAACTAGGCTTGGACTATGTAGATCTTTATTTGATTCATTGGCCAAATCCAAAACCTCTTCGAGAAAATGATGCTTGGAAACAACGAAATGCTGAGGTTTGGCGGGCAATGGAAGATATGCTAGCTGCTGGCAAGGTTCGAGCTATTGGTATTAGCAATTTTCTGCCTCATCATTTGGAAGCCCTCCTTGAAACAGCTCGGGTCATCCCAGCTGTGAACCAAATTCGTCTAGCACCTGGGGTTTACCAAAGCGAAGCCATTGCTGCAAGTCGCAAGCATGGCATTTTACTAGAGGCTTGGGGACCTTTTGGCCAGGGAGAATTGTTCCAAAATGAACAAGTAAAAGAAATGGCTACTAAATATGGAAAGACTGTCGCTCAACTAGCTCTGGCTTGGAGTTTACAAGAAGGTTTCCTTCCATTGCCAAAATCGGTTACACCTGAGCGGATTGCGAGTAATTTAAATTGCTTTGATTTTGAATTGACGGCAGATGATATGGAACTCCTTCGCCATCTTCCGGTTGAAGCAGGTGCACCAGATCCAGACACCAAGGATTTTTAAGAAAGAATATCTATTCATTAATGAAAACCGAGGACAGTTTCGTTCTCGGTTTTTAAAATCCTTTCAATGATTAAATAATTTTAAAACTCCAATAAAAACAGATGTTCTATAATACTTTCCCATGCAACTTCAAAATTTTCCGAACGAAAATAAATTAATAGTTAGTAACATTCGTAAATGTTACATTTGTGTTACATTTTGTTTTTTGAATGAATTTTCAGATAATTTTGCGTTATAATAATTACTATTAAAATAAAAGGGGAGTTTCTATGAATAGACAAGAACGTTTTTCATTAAGAAAATACAAATTTGGTGTAGCCTCAGTTTTATTAGGGGCTGTTTTGGTATTTGGATCTGCACAAGCGAGTGCTGAAGAACAGGCGGCCAGCCAAACGAGTGCTGGAACACAGCTTGTAGCCACTACTCAACAGGCACCTGCTGAAGAAGAGCATTCACAAGCAACAGAAGCAAGTACAGCAGTTGCTAGTGAGAAAGTAGCAGTTGCAAAAGAAGCAACAGTTGCTGAAAAGACAACGAATGCAACAGAAGCAGCTCATGTTGAAAAAACAGAAGCTCCGAAAGAAGCAGCTACTGTTCCAGAAACAAAACAGGAAGTAGCGGAAAAACCTGTAGAAAAAGCAACAGAAGTGGCTACTGCGACAAGTTCGGAAACAACGAATCGCCATGAGGCAGCTGAAAAACCTCAAAGCATCGAAAGTGACGAAATTATTACAGTTCCCCAAACCTGGAAGCAAGGCTATAAAGGGGAAGGGCTGGTTGTCGCCGTCATTGACTCTGGCTTGGATGTGAACCACGAGGTTCTTCGGATTACCGATCCTTCAAAAGCTAAGTTTAAAAACCAAGAAGAAATCGAAGCTGCTAAGAAAGCAGCAGGAATTGATTACGGTAAATGGTACAACGACAAGGTTGTCTATGCCTATGACTATTTTGATGGGACCGACAATATCAAAGAGGCCGAAAGAGATTCTCATGGGATGCACGTTACAGGGATTGCAACAGGGAATCCTGATAAAGAAGCAGGAAACGGAGAAAAGATCTATGGTGTAGCACCAGAAGCGCAAGTTATGTTTATGCGTGTCTTTTCAGATCGTCAAAAAACAACGGGTTCTGCTCTTTATGTAAAAGCAATTGATGATGCTGTAGCTCTTGGTGCAGATACCATCAATATGAGTCTTGGATCTTCTACTGGTTCTACGGTCAATGCAGGTTCAGATATCATTGACGCCATCAAACGGGCGCGTGCTAAAGGTGTATCTGTCCTAATCTCTGCAGGAAATAGCAATACTTTTGGGAATGGCTATTCAAGACCAGCTGCAGAAAATCCAGATTACGGCTTGGTCGGAAACCCATCAACAGTAGAGGACTCTATTTCTGTTGCTTCAATCAATAATAAAATCATTACCACAGAGGTTTTCGAAGTCAAAGGTTTGGAAGGTAATGCAGAAGTAGATAACGGGAAGTTTGACTACAGTAAATCTGCAACAGATACAGACTTTGAAAAAGGTAAAGAATATGAGTATGTATCAGTTGGTCTTGGGAAAGAAGATGATTTCAAAGATCTAGATCTTACCGGTAAATTGGCGCTTATCCAACGCGGGGAAATTCCATTCTCAGAAAAGATTGCCAATGCCCTCCATCATGGTGCAGTAGGGGCCATGGTTTACAATAATGTAGAAGGATCTAATCTTGGAATGGCAATTGATGGAGATGCTAAGAAAATTCCATCTGTCTTCATTTCAAAACGCTATGGGGAAGCTCTGAAAGCTGGATCTTACAAAGTTGTCTTTAACAATACCATGGCTAACCGTCCATCTCCAGAAGCAGACCAATTGTCTGATTTCTCAAGCTGGGGAGTGACAACCGATGGTCAGTTGAAACCAGATGTCACAGCACCTGGTGGGAATATCTTTTCTTCTTTAAATGACAATACCTACGGGGATATGAGTGGTACAAGTATGGCCTCTCCTCACGTAGCAGGTGTGGCAGCCTTGGTTAAAGAATACCTTGTGAAGAACCATCCAGAATTGACTCCAGAACAAGTTTCTGCAACTGTGAAAGCCTTGATTATGTCTACAGCTAAACCACATGTTGACAAAGAAACTGGTGTCTATACTTCTCCACGTCAACAAGGTGCAGGGGTTGTCGATACAGCCGCAGCCGTTTCAACAGACTTGTATGTGACTGGTGAAAACAACTATCCAAGCGTCACTCTTGGTAATGTTGGAGATAGCTTTACCTTTGATGTCACAGTCCACAATATTTCAGATACCGATCGTACCTTGAAAATGTTGGTCAATACAGACACAGATGAAGTAAAAGATGGTAAATTTACCCTTCGTCCACGTAAATTGACTGAAACAGCTTGGCCTGAAGTAACTGTGAAAGCTCATAGCTCTGAAACGGTTACAGTGAAAGTCGATACAAGTAAATTCACAGAAGAGTTGAGCAAAGAAATGCCGAACGGCTATTTCCTTGAAGGATTTGTTCGCTTTGTAGATCCGGCAGATGATGGGGATGTGGTCAGCTTGCCGTTTATGGGATTCAAGGGAGAATTCCAAAACCTTCCAGCTGTTGAAAAACCAATCTATGATTTGGTTCGCGAAGGAAAAGATGGCTTCTACTATCATGTTCCAAAAGATTTGAATATCTCCTCTAGTGCCAATGTTTCTGCGCTTGTTACCCTTCAAAATGATCTTCTCCTCACACAAGGAAAACGAGATGGTCGTCGGATGACAGTTCTTGGTATTGAAGAAAATGCGGAAGGTACACATTCTCTTCAATTAGATGAAAATGGAAATGTTCGCATCGCTATTTCGCCAAATGAAGATGGGAATAAAGACCTCGTTGAATACAAGACAGTTGCCCTTAGAAACATTGAAAACCTTCGTGCAACTGTTTATGCAGCAAGTGATACGGAACATAAAAATCCATTGTGGGAAGGAACTCCATCTGACCATCGTAAGAACTTCTTCAACGGAGACCAAAAGAACCCACGCAGCTACACACTAGATAATACTGCTTGGAATGGTACCGATGCAAATGGGAAAGCAGTAGCAGATGGTGTATATGATTATGTCATTCGTTACACACCAATGGTTCCTGGAGCTGAAGAGCAATCAACGACCTTCAAGGTTCGGGTCGATACTCAAAAACCAGTGATCACATCTGGATATATCCGTTTCAAAGATGGGGCTCAACAGTTTGTAGCACGTAAAGCCAAAGATGTTGGCGAAGGTGGTATCTTAACTGAAAAACTCGTCTACGTGACTCCATTCGATGATCAGGGGACAATGGTCCAAACCAGTGAAGATAAGAATGGTACACGTGCGCTTGAAAATTACCATGTGATCAAGGCCAATGCAGATGGTAGCTTCGATCTTCCTGAAAACATCGATAAGAAGAATATCTACTACTATGTAGAAGACTTTGCGGGGAACGTAGACTATGTTTCACTAGCAGATTTAGTTCGGGATCAAAATAGTGGTCGGGTTCAAATTGCAGTTCGTGACGTTAAAACGAACAAAGATTTGGATACTATGTATGTTTACCGAATCAAAGATAGCAATGGCCAATACGTATCAGTTGATAAGACAAAAGATATTAACTTCTTGAACTTTGGTCATTATACTGCAGAAATCTTTACGTATGATCGTACAGAAGTGAAATTTGTCAGCAGCTTGACGCAAGAGTTCGATTTGACAGAAGAGAATAGTTTCCAAACGATCACATTCCTTGCCAATACTTTAGAATATGCACCAGTTAGCATCAACTTTGATCAACCGGTTTCAAAAGCAGCTACGATCGTATTAAAAGGGGCAGATGGTGAAAACTTTGTCTTGCCTGCTGAAAAATATGGTAAAAATGGCTTTGGTAAATCTGTAGCAACTGGTCAATATACCTTGGTTGCAACTCTTCCTACAGGCTATGAACTAGCTGAGAAAGTACCAGTGATCTCAGTTGTCGCAGGACGCAACAATAATTATCGTATTGGAGTGATCTCAAAAGTGGATCTCTTGGCTGCTTTGAACAAGCAAGCAGATGTTACAAAGACAGCGCAATACTTCAATGCCAGTGCAGATAAGAAGGAAGCCTATGATCAAGCCTTGCAAGCTGCCCAAGCAGCCTTGACCAACAAGGTTAGTCAAGAGCAAGTCAACCAAGCTCTAGCTAGTCTTGAAGCTGCCAGCCAAGCTTTGGATGGGAAAGATTCAAACGTTGCGGCCTTGAAAGAAGCCATGCAGGCTTACGATGCTACGACTAAAACTGGTCGTTATGCCAATGCCAAAGAAAAAGTACGTCGCGACTACGATCGTGCTTTCCAAACAGTTGCCTTGCTTGCAGTTGATCCAACTGTGAAACAAGAACAAATCAATCAAGCACTTGCTGAGCTTAGCCGTGCAGAAGGAAAATTAAACGGGAAAGCAACTGATTTTTCAAGTCTTGAAAAATACATCAAGGAAGAATTGAAGTTCCAAGAAAAGAATGCTAAATTCATCTATGCTGGAAATGAAGAAAAAGAAGCTTACCTAGTAGCCTTCAAGGATGCACAAACTATCCTTTCAAATCCAGGAGCAAGCCAACAAGATGTGAAAGATGCTTTGACAGCCTTGAAGAATGCCAAGAAAAAACTTCATGGTAAAAAACCAAAAGCTGCAAGACGTCCATAAGAAAAACAACATTGTTTGTTAGCCTAAAATCCGTATGAAACGATTGTTTCATGCGGATTTTAATTTACAAGTCACTAAAAATCTGCTATAATACTAGTCAAGAAAGAAGGGCTTATGGCGTTTTTCTAGCGAGCTTGGGATAGTGAGAGCCAAGTAGAGCAAAGTAAGCAAGTGGCGCTTTCTCTCAGTAAAAAGCTGAGTAAAGTAAGATAAAATGAAGTAATAAATTAGGGTGGAACCGCGTTTCTGACGCCCCTAGGTCACAGACTTAGGAGCGAAGACACGGTTCTTTTTGTATCCTGAGTCACAAGAAACTTTATGAAAAAGGAGTATGCAATGTCTAAAAAACTAACCTTTCACTGCGTTAGTGGCAGAGACCTCCATACAGTCGGACTGCCCCACGCTCAGCACTAGGGTGCCTGAGCTAAACGCAGTACTAACTCGTCTTGCCTCGTATGATCGACGAGGCAGACTCGTGTCGCAAGAAATCATTTAAATCAAGGAGTATTTAATGTCTAAGAAATTAACATTTCAAGAAATTATTTTGACTTTGCAACAATACTGGAATGACCAGGGTTGTATGCTCATGCAGGCTTATGATAATGAAAAAGGTGCGGGAACAATGAGTCCATATACTTTCCTCCGTGCCATTGGTCCTGAGCCATGGAATGCGGCTTATGTAGAGCCATCTCGTCGTCCAGCGGACGGTCGTTACGGGGAAAACCCAAACCGTCTTTACCAACACCACCAATTCCAAGTGGTCATGAAACCATCACCATCAAACATCCAAGAACTCTACCTTGAGTCATTGGAAAAATTGGGGATCAATCCTTTGGAGCACGATATCCGTTTCGTTGAAGATAACTGGGAAAACCCATCGACTGGTTCAGCTGGTCTAGGTTGGGAAGTTTGGCTTGACGGTATGGAAATCACTCAGTTCACCTACTTCCAACAAGTTGGTGGATTGGCAACTGGTCCGGTAACTTCTGAGGTCACTTACGGATTGGAACGTTTGGCTTCTTACATCCAAGAAGTCGATTCTGTTTACGATATTGAGTGGGCTCCAGGCGTTAAATACGGAGAAATCTTCCTTCAACCAGAATATGAACACTCAAAATACAGCTTTGAAGTTTCTGACCAAGATATGCTTCTTGAAAACTTCGAAAAATTTGAAAAAGAAGCAGGACGTGCTTTGGAATTGGGCCTTGTTCACCCAGCCTATGACTACGTTTTGAAATGTTCACACACCTTCAACTTGCTTGATGCACGTGGAGCTGTATCCGTTACAGAACGTGCCGGCTATATTGCCCGCATCCGTAACTTGGCTCGTGTCGTAGCCAAAACCTTCGTCGCAGAACGTAAAAAACTTGGTTACCCACTTCTCGACGAAGCCACACGCGCAAAACTCCTAGCAGAAGAGGAAGAATAAAAAGAGTTACAAGAATGGAAAATGGGCAAACAAAGTGAGCCCATATGGAACCCAGAGGCAAGTCGGAGACTTGCTAAAGGGATAGGCACCGCCGTACTGCTATATGGGGATTTTTGAAACGTGAGGTTCAAAAATCAGTTGGCTAAATCCACTTTGATGAGACCGTTGGAAATCGATGTCAAGAAGACAGAAGATTTCCCTACAGCCTCACAAAGTTAGTTAGCGACGTCCCCGGTACCTAAGGTGCCTATCAAAAAGAAGAATTTTGTAAAGGAAAAAACATGACAAAAAACTTATTAGTAGAACTTGGACTTGAAGAGTTACCAGCCTACGTTGTCACACCAAGTGAAAAACAACTCGGTGAAAAAATGGCAGCCTTCTTGGATGACAACCGACTTTCATACGAAGACATTCAAACCTTCTCAACACCACGCCGTTTGGCTGTCCGTGTGATTGGTTTAGCAGATCAACAATCGGATTTGACTGAAGATTTTAAAGGACCTTCTAAGAAAATCGCCTTGGATGCAGATGGAAACTTCTCAAAAGCGGCTCAAGGATTCGTCCGTGGAAAAGGCTTGACGGTTGATGATATCGAATTCCGTGAAGTCAAGGGTGAAGAGTACGTTTATGTTACGAAGCACGAAGCTGGAAAACCAGCTAAAGAAGTCTTGGCTGGCCTTCCAGAGGTGCTTGCTTCATTGACCTTCCCTGTTAGCATGCACTGGGCTAACAACACCTTTGAATACATTCGCCCAGTTCACACCTTGATCGTTCTTTTGGGCGACGAAGCACTCGACCTTGATTTCTTGGATATTAAGTCGGGTCGTGTGAGTCGTGGGCACCGTTTCCTTGGACATGAAGTAGAAATTACCAATGCGGATTCGTATGAAGAAGACCTTCGCACGGTTTACGTGATTGCGGATAGCAAAGAACGTGAAAACATGATTCGTGAGCAAATTAAGGCTATCGAAGCAGAACAAGGTGTTCAAGTTCAAATCGAAGAAGGACTTTTGAACGAAGTCTTGAACTTGGTCGAATACCCAACTGCCTTTATGGGAAGTTTTGACACTAAATATTTGGATGTTCCAGAAGAAGTTTTGGTGACCTCAATGGAAACGCACCAACGGTACTTTGTTGTACGTGACCTGGATGGTCAGCTGAAACCAAACTTCATCTCCGTCCGTAATGGGAACGCTGAGCACCTGGAAAATGTTATCCGAGGAAATGAAAAAGTCTTGGTGGCGCGTCTTGAAGATGGTGAATTCTTCTGGCGTGAAGACCAAAAACTTAAGATTGAAGACCTCGTTGCTAAATTGGCGAACGTGACCTTCCATGAAAAAATTGGTTCTCTTTCAGAACACATGGCGCGTGCGGGTGTTATTGCAGCGTCACTAGCTGAGCAAGCTGGTTTGACTGCTGAAGAAACGGCAGCCGTTGCTCGTGCAGCTGAAATCTACAAATTTGACCTCTTGACGGGTATGGTCGGAGAGTTCGATGAATTGCAAGGAATCATGGGTGAAAAATACGCCCTCCTCGCTGGTGAAGATGCTGCGGTTGCGACAGCTATCCGTGAGCACTACCTTCCTGATTCAGCAGATGGTGCCCTTCCAGAGACTAAGGTTGGTGCCATTCTTGCCCTTGCAGATAAATTGGATACCCTCCTTTCCTTCTTCTCAGTTGGCTTGATTCCATCAGGTTCCAATGACCCTTATGCGCTTCGTCGTGCGACTCAAGGAATTGTGCGTATCTTGGATGCCTTTGGTTGGCATATCCCTATGGATGAGTTGATTGACAGCCTTTACGGACTTTCATTTGATAGCCTTTCCTATGACAATCAAGCAGAAGTGCTCAACTTCATCAAGGCGCGCGTGGACAAGATGATGGGACGCACACCAAAAGATATCAAAGACGCTGTTCTTGCTGGTTCAAACTTTGTCGTGGCAGATATGTTGGAAGCGGCTGAAGCTCTTTCAGAAGCTGCGAAGACGGATGGTTACAAGGCAGCTGTTGAATCCCTCTCACGTGCTTTCAACTTGGCAGAAAAAGCAGATGCTTCAGTAGCAGTCGATGCAAGTCTCTTTGAAAATGATCAAGAAAAAGCCCTTTCTAAAGCGATTGAAGAGCTTGAATTGACTGGTTCAGCTAGTGACAAATTGGCTCAACTCTTTGCTCTTAGCCCAGTCATTGATGCTTTCTTTGACAATACTATGGTAATGGCAGAAGATGGGGCTATTAAAAACAACCGTTTGGCCCTTCTTGCAGGCCTTGTAGCGAAAGCTAACGCTGTTGCAGCCTTCAACCAATTGAACACAAAATAATGACCTGATGACAGGTAGAAAGTAGGTTTTATTATGACACCTGAAAAAATCGCTCGTATCAATGAGCTTGCTAAAAAGAAAAAAACAGAAGGTTTGACTCCAGAAGAAACAGTGGAGCAAGCAAAACTTCGTGAAGAATACATTGAGGGCTATCGTCGTTCGGTTCGTCACCACATCGAAGGGATCAAAATTGTGGATGAAGAAGGAAATGATGTAACACCTGAGAAACTACGCCAAGTGCAACGTGAAAAAGGTTTGCATGGCCGTAGCCTCGATGACCCTAATTCATAAGCAAAAGAGTGCTGGAAGAGACTTCAGCACTCTTTTTAATCTATAAAATTCAGAATATTCTGGACTAGATTGACCAATTTTTAAAAACATGGTATAGTAGATTGTATGAAAATTTGAAGTATACTTTTCTGAAAATGTACAGAAAAAGAATTGGAGTAATTATATGTCAAAAAAACATCATCCTGGTCAAGAAACCGAAAATGGGATGGTTCGTGGTCTGCAAAATCGGCATGTTCAGCTGATCGCTATTGCAGGAACCATCGGGACAGGACTCTTTCTTGGAGCCGGTCGTTCCCTTTCTTTGACAGGTCCTTCTATTATTTTAGTCTATATGCTGACTGGCGCCTTCATGTACTTGATGATGCGGGCGATCGGAGAAATGCTCTATATGGACCCTGATCAACACACCTTTATCAACTTTATCACCAAGTATCTAGGAAAAGGTTGGGGTTATTTTTCAGGATGGTCCTATTGGGTCTCCTTGGTATTTTTGGGAATGGCAGAGATCACCGCTGTTTCCAACTATGTCCAGCTTTGGTTTCCAAATTGGCCAGCCTGGCAGATTCAAATTATCTTTTTAGCGCTCTTAAGTTGTGTAAACTTGATCGCTGTGAAGGTTTTTGGAGAGGTTGAATTCTGGTTTGGAATGATCAAGATTGTCACTATTTTAGCCTTGATCGCAACAGGAATCTTTATGGTGACGACGAATTTTGAAACACCAGCTGGACACGCTAGCTTAAGTAACATTACCAATGGTTTTCAAATGTTTCCAAATGGTTGGGTCAAGTTCGTCATGGCCTTCCAAATGGTCTTCTTTGCTTACCAAGCAATCGAATTTGTTGGAATTACTACTTCTGAAACCGCTAATCCCCGCCAAGTATTGCCAAAAGCTATTAAAGAAATTCCAATCCGGATTGTAATCTTTTATGTAGGAGCTTTGTTGGCGATTATGGCTATTTTCCCTTGGCAACAGCTTCCTGTCAATAAGTCACCGTTTGTAACGGTCTTTCAGATGGTAGGAATCAAGTGGGCAGCTGGATTGATTAATTTTGTTGTACTGACAGCTGCTGCATCTTCCTTGAATTCCACCCTCTATTCAACAGGGCGTCACTTGTACCAGATTGCAAAAGAAACACCAAACAGCAAAGTGATGAATCGTTTGAAACTGAATAGCTTATCTCGTATGGGGATTCCAAGTCGCGCGATTATTTTTTCTGCGATTGTGGTTGCTGTTTCTGCCTTTATCAATGTCTTGCCAGGTGTCTCAGATGCCTTTGCCTTGATTACGGCCTCTTCTTCTGGTGTCTACATTGCTATTTACATTTTGACTATGCTTGCCCATCTTAAGTACCGTAAATCGAAAGAATTTATGCCAGATGGTTTTGTCATGCCAGCCTATAAAGTGTTGAATCCATTGACCATTGTTTTCTTCCTCTTCGTATTCGTTTGTCTCTTTTTGCAAGAATCAACATACATTGGAGCGATTGGAGCAACCATCTGGATCATTCTTTTTGGGATTTACAGCAATTGGAAACATAGTAAATAAACCGCAAGAGAGTGGGACAGAAATCGGTAATTCGTTAGAATTCGATTTCGTCGTCCCACCTCCGCACAGTTGAGTAGGGCTGTAAAAGCTGATGAAATCAGCGTAGTAGAGCCCACTCAACTACTGCGTCTTGCTCGACAATCCAAAAACAATAAAGATGCTAGGACTTTTGTCCCAGACTCTTTATTATTTCAGAGCTAGTTTGCTTTTTTAAGAAATTTCTTGGAGTGATTAAAAGAAAAACAGAGATGGAAGAAATTATTTTTCTTCCATCTCTGTTTTTTGTCCTTGAATGGCTTTTTTGAACCACCAAAGTGAGCCGACTAGGATCAGGGCAGCAAGCCAAAAAATCCAAGCCTCAATAGTGGTTAGAAAAAAGTAGAGAGCGATAGCATCGACCAATAAAAGTGGGATGAGAATCTGTTTTCTTATTTTCATAAGAATATTGTATCATAAATCCTAGAGGAAACAAGTGAAATCAAGCCTTTCTAGGTATTTTGTAGGATCCGAAAAGGGCAGATAGGATTAGTTAGTGAATTTTCTTTCAGGAGTGCATCTTGGTTCCATTTGTGGTAAAATAGTAAAGATATGAGTAAAGAATTTCATCATGTAACGGTTTTGCTTCATGAAACGATCGATATGCTGGATGTTAAGCCAGATGGGATCTATGTAGACGCCACATTGGGTGGGGCAGGCCACAGCGAATATTTGTTAACAAAATTAAATGAATCGGGCCATCTTTATGCCTTTGACCAAGATCAGCATGCGATTGAGAATGCTAAGATTCGTTTGGCACCTTTCATCGAGAAAGGCATGGTGACCTTCATTAAGGATAACTTTCGTCATTTGAAGGAACGTCTAAACGAATTGGGTGTGACTGAAATTGATGGAATCTGTTATGACCTAGGTGTGTCTAGTCCTCAGTTAGATGAACGGGAACGCGGATTTTCTTACAAGAAAGATGCGCCACTGGACATGCGGATGAATCAAGAAGCTTCCTTGACAGCCTATGAGGTCGTAAATAGCTACGATTACCATGATCTAGTCCGTATTTTTTTCAAATATGGAGAGGACAAATTTTCCAAGCAAATTGCGCGGAAAATTGAGCAAGCACGAGCAATTAAACCGATTGAAACGACGACTGAATTAGCAGAGATTATTAAATCTGCTAAACCAGCTAAGGAGCTCAAGAAAAAGGGCCATCCTGCTAAACAGATTTTCCAAGCCATTCGTATCGAAGTCAATGATGAACTGGGAGCTGCAGATGAATCAATTCAGCAAGCCATGGATTTGTTGGCCCTCGATGGTCGTATTTCTGTGATTACCTTTCATTCGTTAGAGGATCGATTGACCAAACAATTGTTTAAAGAAGCTTCGACAGTTGAGGTTCCAAAGGGGCTTCCCTTTATTCCAGATGATTTGAAACCAAAGATGGAGTTAGTCAACCGGAAACCTATTTTGCCAAGTGATGAAGAGCTTGAGGATAATAATCGATCCCATTCAGCAAAACTACGGGTTGCTCGAAAAATACACAAGTAAGAGGAATTGATATGGCAGCAAGAGATGAGAGAACAAGAACACAGGTACTGCAAGATCGCTTTCGCCGTTTCTCTAGAGTAGAAAAGGCTTTTTATGGGTCGATTGTCCTAACAGCTGTGATTTTAGCCATTAGTATCGTCTTTATGCAGACACGAATTTTACAAGTACAGAGTGAGTTGACTGATTTGAATACGGAACTAGAAGCCAAAAAGACGGAATTGGCAGATGTTCGTCAAGAGGTCAATGAATTAACACGTTATGACCGCTTATCACAGTTGGCTAGCTCCCAAGGAATGAAGCTGCAAAAAGAAAATCGAAAAACAGTGAGTGCAAGTAGTGATGAATAAATTTAAAAAATTTTTAATCAGGTATTCGATAAAGAAACGTCGCTTGCCGGATCAGAATCGAAAACAAGTTGGGAAAAATCTCAGTGTACTGGCGATTTTCCTCTTTTTTCTCTTTCTGATTAATTTTGCAATGATTATTGGGACTGACAAAAAATTCGGTGTGACCTTATCGGATCAAGCAAAAAAAGTCCATGAGGAGACGGTTATTGTTCCTGCAAAACGTGGAACGATCTATGACCGAAATGGAGCAGTAATTGCTGAAGATGCGACGACCTATAACGTTTATGCTGTTATTGATAAAAAGTACAAATCAGCAACCGGAAAAATCCTCTATGTAGAAGAGAGCCAATTTAAAAAAGTAGCAGAAATCTTTAAGCAGTACTTAGGGATGGATGAGGATTACGTCATTCAACAGTTGTCGCAAAAGAAATTGAAACAAGTTTCTTTTGGATCGAACGGAAACGGCATTACTTATAGTAATATGACAGCTATCCGTGAGGCCATGGAAGCAGCGAAGATTGAAGGGGTTGCCTTTACAACTAGTCCAAATCGAAGCTATAAAAATGGAGTTTTTGCCTCTCAATTTATAGGGCAGGCCTCTCTTCAAGAAGATAAAGAGGGGAATAAAACCTTGAAGGGGCAATCAGGAATGGAGAAATCCCTCGATCGTATTCTCGCTGGTCAAAATGGGGTTATCACCTATGACAAAGACCGAAACGGGAATATCGTTCCTGGTTCAGATAAGGTTTCTGTCAAAACAGAAGATGGGAAGGATGTATACACAACCCTTTCTGCGGAACTTCAAACCTATCTCGAAACCCGAATGGATGTTTTCCAAGAAAAAGTAAAAGGAAAGTATGTTAGTGCGACTCTTGTGAGTGCAAAAACTGGAGAAATCCTGGCGACAACGCAACGTCCATCCTATAATGCGGATACCAAACAAGGGTTGGATCTGAAAAACTTGAAAACCTGGAATACCATCCTTTATCAAGGTCAATATGAACCGGGTTCAACGATGAAGGTCATGTTATTAGCTTCGGCGATTGATCATGGAACCTTCCCAGCCTATAATGAAGTATACTACAGTAACGAACTACAAGTAAAAGATGCGACGATTCGTGACTGGGATGTCAATATGGGCTTGATGGATGGACGCTATATGAACATTGCTCAGGGCTTTGCCTATTCTAGTAATATTGGGATGACCAAGCTAGAGCAGAAGATGGGAAATAACGTCTGGATGAATTACCTCCACCGCTTCAAATTTGGTCTCTCTACCCGTTTTGGCATGGGCGATGAGAGTTTTGGAAGCCTTCCGGGTGATAACTATGTTACTCAAGCTATGTCTGCCTTTGGACAAGGGATATCTGTCACCCAAACGCAGATGTTGCGGGCCTTTAGTGCCATCGCTAATGATGGGCAAATGTTGGAGCCGAGGTTTATTAGTGCTATTTACGATAAAAAATCAGACACAGCCCGCAAATCAAAAAAAGAAGTTGTTGGAAAACCAGTTTCAGGATCAGCTGCACAACAGACACGGAACTATATGATCACCGTCGGAACAGATCCAGAGTATGGAACCTTGTACAGTGATGGACCCATCATTCAGGTACCCGGTCAAAACGTTGCGGTGAAATCAGGGACTGCCCAAATGGCGACAGATCAAGGATACTTGCAAGGAGAAAATGATTATATCAACTCGGTTGTAGCCATGACACCTGCAGAAGATCCTGAATTCATTATGTATGTGACGGTCCAACAACCAGAAGTGAAATTCTCAGCGACCAGCTGGGAAGAGCTGGTTAATCCTATTTTGGAAGATGCAGTTGCTTTAAAAGACGAATTGCATTTGACATCAGAGGCACCAACTTTGGATGATGTGACCAAAGAAACGACCTACAAAATCCCTTCAGTAGAAACTCTCTCTAAGGAGTTGAATCTGAAACAAAATCTGAGCCCAGGTGCTTATTCAGAGGAATTGCGTCGCAATTTGGTGCAACCAATTGTCCTAGGAACTGGGAAAAATATCCGCAAGATGTCTGTGGATGTAGGCTCTAAAGTCAAAGCCAATCAGCAAGTATTGTTATTGACAGAAGACTTTGATGCGGTTCCGGATATGTATGGTTGGACAAAGAAAAATGCGGACATCTTTGGAGAATGGACTGGAATTGAGATTACCTATAAAGGTAGTGGAAAGAAAGTAACCAAACAAAGTGTCAAAATGAACACCTCACTCAATAAAACTAAAAAGATTACGTTAACATTAGGAGACTAAGATGTATATTGCTACGATCCTTGTATCGTTTCTATTAACAGTGGCTGCTATTCCAGCCTTTATTCGATTTTACCATCGTGCTCATATTTCCGGGCAACAAATGCACGAAGATGTGAAACAACACAAAGCGAAAGCTGGCACTCCGACAATGGGTGGAGTTGTATTTCTCATTACAGCCGTTCTAGTTAGTTTTGTCGTTACCGTATTGACTGGAAATTTCACGCGCCCTGTTCAACTGATTCTATTTATCTTGATTCTATATGGAATTGTTGGATTTTTGGATGACTTTTTAAAAGTCTTTCGTAAGATTAATGAAGGTCTCAATCCAAAACAAAAATTGGCCCTTCAACTTGTTGGTGGAATCATCTTCTATATTTTTTCTGAACGCCACGGTGCAGGAAGCCTTTTAAATGTCTTTGGTTACGATCTTTACTTGGGCCATTTCTACATTCTCTTTGCTTTGTTTTGGTTGGTTGGATTTTCAAACGCGGTCAATTTGACAGATGGGATTGATGGATTAGCCAGCATCTCCGTTGCTATTAGCCTGAGTGCCTATTCCTTTATTGCCTATATGCAAGGAAAATGGGACATTCTCTTTGTGACTTTGAGTATGATTGGGGCCTTGCTTGGATTCTTTGTCTTCAACCACAAGCCGGCTAAAATCTTTATGGGCGATGTCGGTAGTCTTGCTCTTGGAGGGATGCTTGCAGCCTTGTCAATGGCTCTGCATGTCGAGTGGACGTTGCTCTTGATTGGTCTGGTCTATGTCATTGAAACAGGTTCAGTGATGCTACAAGTGACCTATTTCAAATGGACCAAGAAACGGTACGGGGAAGGACGTCGGATTTTCCGAATGACTCCTTTCCACCATCATTTAGAACTGGGTGGCCTTTTTGGCAATGGGCAAAACTGGTCAGAATGGAAAGTGGATGCCTTTATGTGGAGCATTGCCTTGGTGACAAGTGTCGTGACTCTAGTTCTTCTCTACCTATAAAACGACGGTGGGCTTTCCCATCGTTTTTTTACTGACTCAGAGAGACTTCGCTGGTTAGGAAAAATGACTCATAAGAGAGGCAAGAAGACAGCTTTTCTGATATAATAATAGAGATCATGAAAGGAACTGAGAAAATGAAATTTACAGAGTTTAATTTTAAGCCCTATATTCAAGAGGCACTGAAAGAAATAAATTTTAGAGAAGCAACCGAAGTACAGGAAAAACTAATTCCGATTGTCCTAGATGGAAATGATTTGGTTGGAGAGTCAAAGACAGGTTCTGGGAAGACCCATACTTTCCTCTTGCCGATTTTTCAAACCTTAAATGAAGACAGTGAGCAAGTTGAAGCGGTCATCACGGCTCCTAGTCGGGAGTTGGCAACGCAAATTTACCATGCTGCTCGTCAAATCGCTAGTCATTCTGACAAAGAAATTCGGATTGTAAATTATGTTGGAGGAACGGATAAAAACCGTCAGATTGAAAAATTGCAGGTCAAACAGCCGCATATCGTGATTGGAACTCCAGGTCGGATCTATGATCTAGTTGCATCCGGTGATCTGGCTATTCATAAGGCTCATACCTTTGTGGTAGATGAGGCAGATATGACACTGGATATGGGATTTTTGTCTACCGTAGATAAGATTGCTTCAAGACTACCTCAACAACTGCAGTTTTTGGTGTTTTCAGCTACCATTCCACAAAAATTACAGCCTTTCTTGAAAAAATATCTCTCAAACCCTGTTATGGAGCAAATTAAGACCAAGACGGTGATTTCAGATACCATCGATAATTGGCTGGTTTCGACCAAGGGTCGGGATAAAAATGAGCAAATTTACCAATTGACCAAGACCTTGCAACCTTATTTGGCCATGATTTTCGTTAATACAAAAACGAGAGCAGATGATCTCCATGCCTATCTAGTAGCTCAGGGACTCAAAGTGGCGAAGATTCACGGAGATATCCCACCACGTGAACGGAAACGGATCATGAATCAGGTTAAAAATCTTGATTTTGAGTACATTGTAGCGACAGATTTGGCGGCGCGTGGAATTGATATCGAAGGGGTAAGTCATGTCATCAACGATGCCATTCCTCAAGATCTTTCTTTCTTTGTTCACCGTGTCGGCCGGACAGGCCGCAATGGCCTGCCAGGTGTCGCTATTACTCTTTATCAACCAAGTGATGATTCAGATATCCGTGAACTAGAAAAAATGGGCATTCGTTTCGTACCGAAAGTGTTGAAAAATGGGGTTATTGAAGATACCTATGATCGGGATAGACGGGCGAATCGTGAGAAGAAGCAAGAGAAACTTGATATCGAAATGATTGGTCTGGTGAAGAAGAAAAAGAAAAAAATCAAACCAGGCTACAAGAAAAAAATCAAATGGGCAGTTGATGAAAAGCGGAGAAAAGCTAAGCGAGCGGAAAATCGAGCGCGTGGTCGGGCAGAAAGAAAGGCCAAACGCCAAACTTTCTGATCCCTTGTTTCAAATGCTTAAAAGAAAACATAGATTTTCTTTAGGAACTCCATAAAGAAAAACTATTGGGAACTTGTCTAAAATTATGATAGACTAAATTTGTATAGTCTATCATTTTTCTATTTCTGTAGCAATTTTTGGAATTCCAATAGTGAATATGATAGAATGTTTATGTTCGAGAAAGGAAGTAACAAAAATGTTTACAACTAATCTTTTAACTGCCAACTGGTATGCTGACTTTTTAAAACACGTTCCAGATAGCAAGCTGTTTAGTTTGAGAGCCGTATTGGATGCATTTCCGGCTGTCATAGGGAAATTGCCTGTGACGATTTTATTAGCCCTAGGAGGCGCATTTTTTGGGATTATTTTTGCCATGATTTTTGCTCTGGTCAAAATTAATCGTGTACGAATTCTTTACCCGATTCAAGCTGTTTTTGTCAGTTTTTTACGGGGGACTCCTTTGTTGGTTCAGTTGATGTTGACCTATTATGGGATTCCTCTTATTTTAAAAGCGATCAATCAGTCTTATGGAACAGCTTTTAATATTAATGCCATTCCAGCTGAGTTATTTGCAATTGTGGCTCTTGCCTTTAATGAGGCGGCTTATGCGAGTGAGACCATCCGGGCAGCCATTTTATCAGTGGATCCTGGTGAAATTGAGGCAGCGCGTAGTCTTGGAATGACCAACCGTCAAGTTTATCGCCGGATTATTATTCCCAATGCAGCAGTCGTTGCAACTCCAACCTTAATCAATTCTCTCATTGGCTTGACCAAGGGGACCTCGCTAGCCTTTAGTGCCAGTGTAGTTGAAATTTTTGCTCAAGCACGGATTATTGGGGGGAGCGATTTGAAGTACTTTGAACGCTTTATCACGGTATCGATTGTTTACTGGATTGTGAATATTCTCATTGAAATACTAGGCCGTCACATTGAACGTCGACTGGATATTGAGACTCCCGTAGCAATTGATTTACCAGATCAGGAGGTCCGGATCTAATGATTTATATTTCAGAATTATCAAAGACATTTTCAGGTCAAAAGGTTTTAAATAATCTAAGTTTGGAAATTCAAAAAGGGGAAGTCGTGGCCCTAATCGGGTCTTCGGGAGCTGGTAAATCAACCTTCTTACGCAGTTTAAACTATTTGGAAGCACCAGATAGTGGTAGAATTAAGATTGATGATTTCGAAGTTGATTTTGAGCACATTACTCAAGATCAAATCTTAACCTTAAGAAGAAAATTGGCCATGGTGTTCCAACAGTTTAATTTGTTTGGTAGAAAAACAGCCCTTGAAAATGTGAAAGAAGGGCTCATTGTTGTTAAGGGGTTATCCGATCAAGAAGCAACGAAAATTGCTCGAGAAGAACTGGCAAAAGTCGGTTTATCGGATCGTGAAAATCACTATCCTCGTCACCTCTCAGGTGGACAAAAACAACGGGTGGCTTTGGCCCGTGCCTTGGCCATGAAACCAGAGGTTCTTTTGTTGGATGAACCGACTTCAGCCTTGGATCCAGAATTGGTTGGAGAAGTTGAAAAATCCATTGCCAATGCGGCAAAATCAGGACAAACCATGGTACTGGTCAGCCATGATATGTCTTTTGTAGCGCAAGTAGCAGATAAGGTATTATTTCTGGATAAAGGACGGATTATTGAATCTGGAACACCAGAGGAAATCATGCAACATCCAAAAGAAGAACGGACAAAAGAATTCTTTGCTAGTTACAAACGGACCTATGTTTGATATAATAGAGGAGAGGTAAGACTCAGCTGGCGATGCTAGCTGGGTTTGTTTTCTGAAAATGTAAAAATATTTGGAGTCGTGATGTTAAATAAATTATTGTCCTTATATTTACAAAGTTTAGTGACGACAACGATTTTAGTTGGGATCGCTTCTTGTATTTGGATTGGCTACCGTGCCCTTAAGAAGAAAGATAAAACAGCCAAGCAACGACAAGCCCATTTGTATGATATCCTCTTAATTGATATCATGACGATTCCTATTTTAACCTTTGCGGTCATAGGGATTTTGTTTATCTTTCAAGCACGATAATTGCAAAAAGACCGTGTTAGAATTATAATGGTTACAACAAAACAGAAAGAGGTTGTGTATGTTTGATACAGTGATTATTGGAGCAGGTCCTGCAGGGATGACTGCTGCCCTTTATGCAGCACGAAGCAATTTAAAAGTCGCATTAATTGAGAGAGGGATTCCAGGCGGTCAAATGAACAATACGTCTGACATTGAAAACTATCCTGGCTATGCGAATATTAGTGGCCCAGACTTGGCTGAAAAAATGTTCGAGCCTTTGGAAAATCTTGGTGTGGAACATTTGTTTGGTCAGGTAGAGCGCATCGAAGACCACGGAGCAACCAAAAAGATTGTCACAGATGATGGGGAATTTGAAGCTAAAACTCTTGTGATTGCCACAGGGTCTAACCACCGTTCATTGAATGTCCCTGGTGAAGAAGAGCTGAATAGTAGAGGGGTTTCCTACTGTGCTGTTTGTGATGGAGCTTTCTTTAGAGACGAGGATCTCTTGGTCGTTGGTGGAGGTGATTCTGCGGTAGAAGAAGCTGTCTTTTTGACTCAGTTTGCAAAAACAGTGACGATTGCTCACCGAAGAGACCAGCTTCGTGCCCAAAAAGTTCTTCAAGACCGTGCCTTTGCCAATGATAAAATTCATTTTGCTTGGAATACGGTTGTTGAAGAAATTAAGGGTGAACAAAAAGTAACGTCTGTCCTTTTAAAAGATGTGAAGACAGGAGAGGTTAGAGAGCAAGCCTTCGGTGGTGTCTTTATCTATGTCGGTTTAGATCCTGTCAGTGATTTTGCGACAGAACTTGGTATTTTAGATGAAAATGGCTGGGTGGTCACGGATGATCATATGAGAACCACAGTCCCAGGTATTTTTGCGGTTGGCGATGTTCGTCAAAAAGATTTGCGTCAAGTGACGACAGCAGTCGGAGACGGTGCGATTGCTGGCCAAGAAGTTTATAAATATATCACAGAAAACTTTTAATCCAAAAAATCTGAGCTTCCTGTCACAGATTTTTTTCATGCTTTCCTTTCAGTATTCAATAGAGCTGAAATGTGCTATAATGGTACTAATTTTATGGTAGGAATTCATAGAACAAATCAATAAAAAAGAGGTATACATATGTATCCAGATGACAGTTTAACTTTGCATACTGATTTATACCAAATCAACATGATGCAAGTCTATTTTGATCAAGGTATCCACAATAAACATGCTGTATTTGAAGTGTATTTTCGTCAACAGCCTTTTAAAAACGGTTACGCTGTATTTGCTGGCTTAGAGAGAATTGTGAAATACTTGGAAAACTTGAGTTTTTCTGAGAGCGATATTGCCTATTTAAAGTCACTTGGTTATCATGGGGCCTTCTTGGAATATCTTCGTGATCTCAAGTTGGAATTGACGGTACGATCGGCTCAAGAAGGAGACTTAGTCTTTGCGAATGAACCAATTGTTCAGGTAGAAGGTCCTTTGGCTCAGTGTCAATTGGTGGAAACAGCCCTTTTGAATATCGTCAACTTTCAAACCTTGATTGCAACAAAAGCTGCTCGTATTCGTTCGGTCATTGAAGATGAGCCTTTGATGGAATTTGGAACACGTCGTGCGCAAGAAATGGATGCTGCCATTTGGGGAACTCGTGCAGCAGTCATCGGAGGGGCCAATGGAACTAGTAATGTTCGTGCAGGAAAACTCTTTGGAATCCCAGTTTTAGGAACCCATGCCCATTCTCTTGTACAAGTATATGGGAATGACTATCAAGCCTTTAAAGCTTATGCGGAAACCCATAAAGATTGTGTCTTCCTCGTCGATACCTATGATACGCTTCGTATTGGGGTACCAGCAGCTATTCAGGTAGCGCGTGAAATGGGAGATAAGATCAATTTCCTAGGCGTCCGGATTGACTCAGGAGATATTGCCTATATTTCTAAAAAGGTTCGCCAGCAATTAGATGAGGCTGGGTTTACAAATGCTAAAATCTACGCTTCTAATGACTTGGATGAAAATACCATCCTCAACTTAAAAATGCAAAAAGCAAAAATTGATGTTTGGGGTGTAGGGACCAAGTTAATTACAGCTTACGATCAACCAGCGCTTGGAGCGGTATACAAAATTGTTTCTGTTGAAAATGATAAAGGAGAGATGATCAATACCATCAAGCTTTCCAATAATGCCGAGAAAGTTTCTACTCCAGGTAAAAAGCAAGTCTGGCGGATTACGAGCCGTGAAAAAGGTAAGTCAGAAGGAGACTACATCACTTATGATGGAGTAGATGTTTCACAACTGACAGAACTTAAAATGTTCCATCCAACTTATACCTACATTAATAAAACAGTTCGAAACTTTGAGGCCATTCCTCTTTTAGTGGATATTTTTAAAGAGGGTCAATTGGTTTATCAATTGCCAACATTATCAGAAATTCAAGAATATGCTCGTAAAAATTACGATCAATTATGGGATGAATACAAGCGTGTCCTCAATCCACAGCATTACCCAGTTGACTTGGCTAAAGATATTTGGCAGGATAAGATGGATCTGATCGAGGAAATGCGTAACAAGGCCAATGGAGAAGGAGAAGCAAAATGAGTTTGCAAGAAGAGATTATCCAACAATTGGGTGTCAAGCCAAACATTGATCCTCAGGAAGAGATTCGCCGCTCGGTTGATTTCTTAAAAAGATATCTAAAAAAACATCCCTTCTTGAAAACATTTGTATTAGGGATCTCAGGAGGACAAGATTCAACTCTTGCTGGACGATTAGCTCAATTAGCCATGGAAGAAATGCGCGCAGAAACAGGAGATGCCTCCTATCAATTTGTTGCCGTTCGTCTTCCTTATGGGGTACAGGCAGATGAAGCAGATGCACAAAAAGCATTGGCCTTTATCCAGCCGGATGTTAGCCTGGTTGTGAATATCAAGGAGTCTGCTGACGAAATGGTACGAGCTGTAGAAGCGACTGGAACAGAGGTTTCTGATTTTAACAAAGGCAATATTAAGGCTCGCAGTCGCATGATTGCTCAGTATGCTCTAGCTGGAGCACGTAGCGGAGCGGTGATTGGGACGGATCATGCTGCAGAAAATATTACTGGTTTCTTCACAAAATTTGGAGATGGTGGTGCAGATATTTTGCCCCTTTTCCGTTTGAATAAACGCCAAGGAAAACAATTGCTTAAGGTCTTAGGAGCCGATCCTGCTCTTTATGAGAAAATCCCAACAGCAGATTTGGAAGAAGAAAACCCAGGAATAGCAGATGAAGTAGCGCTGGGTGTCACCTATAATGAAATCGATGATTACCTAGAAGGCAAACAAGTGAGCCCAGAAGCTCAAGCCACTATTGAAAAATGGTGGTACAAAGGCCAACACAAACGCCACTTGCCAATCACAGTATTTGATCATTTTTGGGAGTAAAAAGGTCCAGTGGACCTTTTTAGCCCGAGTCTTAAAATAGGAGAACGAGGTAGAAAACGGTAACTCGTAGAGTTCGATTTTCTAGTCTCACCATACAATATTGTGAAAAGCATCAAAAAGAAGGGCGGTTTCATCCGTCCTTTTCTTCTAGATTAAAGTAAAAAAATTGCAGAAATCAAGTTGCATGAAAAAATGAAGGGAGACAATCTATGAATCATCTTGGTAGTCTTGTTATGGAGACAGAGCATTTATACTTGAGGCCTTTCGTTTTGGAAGATGCACCAGCGATGTATGAAAATTGGGCCTCTAATCCTGAAAATCTGAAATTTGTTACCTGGGATGCCCATACATCTTCTGAGAGGACCAGAGAATCAATCAAAAGATGGGTCGAACAGTATCAAAAACCAGATACTTATAAATGGGCGATCTGTTTGAAAACATCACCGGATCAGGTAATTGGAGATATTAGTGTGGTTTCTCAAGACCAGGAAAGTCAATCTTGCGAGCTAGGTTATATCCTTGGCAAGAAATTCTGGGGGAAGGGATTCATGACAGAAGCCGTCATAGCTGTGTTAGATTTCTTATTAAACAAAGTCGGATTTAAAGAAATCAAAGCCACTTATGTCAGTTTAAATCCTGCTTCAGGGAAAGTTATGGCAAAGGCCGGAATGCAGTATGTAGAAACCATCCCTCATGCCATTCAACGCAAAGGATATTGCGGGGATAAAATTATTTATTCCATACAGAACCCCTCTCTATAGGGTGATTTTTACTTGAAGATTCTGCTCAAAGGATTATAATAGTAGATAACGAAAAAAGGAGATTGCTATGTCAGAATTAACGAAAGAATTTACAGAACAGCTCTATGCCAATTATGAAGCAAACGTGAAATATGCGGCTCTTGAAAATGCTGTTACCCACAATGGGATTCATGCATCGCTTGAAACGCGCAAGAGTGCAGTAGAACATACACCAGTTTTTTCACTTGATTTGACCAAGGACAAGGTGACAAACCAAAAAGCATCTGGGCGTTGTTGGATGTTTGCGGCTTTAAATACCTTCCGCCACAAAATGATCTCAAGCTTCCAATTGGAGGATTTTGAATTGTCTCAAGCACATACTTTCTTTTGGGATAAGTATGAAAAAGCAAACTGGTTTTTGGAGCAAGTGATTGCTACAGCAGACCAAGAATTGACCAGCCGTAAGGTGGCTTTTCTCCTACAAACTCCTCAACAAGATGGGGGTCAATGGGATATGGTGGTATCCCTCTTTGAGAAATACGGGGTAGTTCCAAAATCAGTTTATCCAGAATCGATTTCTTCAAGCAATAGCCGGGAATTGAACACCTACCTCAATAAACTCTTGCGTCAAGATGCGCAAATCTTGCGTGACTTGATTCACTCAGGCGCAGATAGTGAGGCAGTTGCGAGCAAGAAACAAGCCTTGTTGCAAGAAATTTTTAACTTCTTGGCTATGTCTTTAGGATTGCCTCCACGTGAATTTGACTTTTCATACCGTGATAAGGACAACCAATTCCATAGTGAAAGTGGCTTAACTCCACAAAGCTTCTACAAAAAATATGTAGACCTTCAATTAGACGATTACGTCTCTATTATCAATGCCCCAACTACAGATAAGCCATATGGAAAATCTTACACCGTAGATATGCTGGGCAATGTTGTTGGTAGCCGTCCAGTCCGCTACCTAAATGTTCCAATGGATCGATTGAAAGAATTAGCCATTGCTCAAATGAAAGCAGGAGAAACGGTCTGGTTTGGTTCAGATGTAGGCCAAGTCAGCAACCGTAAAGCCGGAATCCTGGCAACAGATGTCTACGATTTTGAAGCAGGCATGGATATTCATTTGACACAAGACAAGGCGGGTCGCTTGGACTATGCAGAAAGTCTAATGACACACGCTATGGTCTTGACAGGGGTTGATTTAGACGAAGTAGGTCAGTCTCGTAAATGGAAGGTTGAAAATTCATGGGGAGACAAGGTCGGTACAGATGGTTACTTTGTGGCTTCTGATGCTTGGATGGATGAATATACCTACCAAATCGTGGTTCGTAAAGAATTCCTAACAGCAGACGAATTAGCAGCCTATGAAGCAGAACCAATTGTCCTAGCACCGTGGGATCCAATGGGAGCTTTGGCAAAATAATGATACAGAAAAGAGCCGAAAGGCTCTTTTTTTTATATACTCAAAAATAAAAAAGCTGGGAAGTCTAACTAAATAAATCAGATTTTATTCGTTCTGGTTTTTTAACCATTGTTTTAAAAAAAGCCGGGCGAAAAGCCCGACTTCTCTGTTATATTATTCGTTATGATTGTTAGAGTCTTGTGAAGAAGGCTCAGATGGTTTAGATGGATTTTCTTCGTTTGAAGAGCTAGACGATGGTTCTTCATACGAATACTGATCAGTGGAATAACTTGGCTCATAATAGTAGTTATTGTAGTTGTTCTTACCATTGTTTAAGTAGAGATAAGAACCACTTCGATACAGTCCACTTGGTTGCGTCCAATCTGTATGACCAGAATTGTTGTTATTAGCAAGATAGAGCATCATCTGACGGTAAACATCTGTTGCTACCTGAATTCCGTTGTCTAATACCGGAGTCAAGCGATTTGAATAACCAGTCCAGACGGCCATAGCATATTCAGGTGTGTATCCAACGAATGATTCATCTGGAGCTACGATACTTGAATAACCTATATTTTTGGTTAACTTATTAATCTCGTTGTCAGCATAGTTTGATGTACCTGTCTTACCAGCTTGGTAGACTCCTGAAATAGCCGCATTTGTACCAATACCAGACATGAGAACGGTCTTCATCATATCTGTCATCATGTAGGCAGTTGTTGCCTTCATCGCGCGGGTTCCTTCGGAATCAAATTCTTTTGTGGTTCCATCACTAAAGACAACTCGACTGACATATTTCGGTTTGTAATAGGTACCACCATTTGCAAAAGCAGCATAGGCAGCAGCCATTTTTTCACTGCTAGCTCCGTATTTGTTACTTGAATCGCTAGTATTACTTGAGATGGCATTGGCGTATACCATTTCTGGATAATCGATTCCCAGTCCATTTAGGAATTTCTTGGCTTTTTTAAGCCCGACTTTTTCGAGAACCTTCACCGCTGGAACGTTCCGAGATTGTTGGATTGCATAAGTCATAGTAATACTACCGTAGTAAGAACGGTCCCAGTTGTAGACTGGTGTTGAGGAATGTGGGAAATTGTACGGTGCATCTGTGATGGTAGCTGCAGTAGAAGTATATTCCTCATGTTCAAGAGCTGGGGCGTAGTCTGTGATTGGCTTCATACTAGAACCCAAGTCACGGTTAGTCTCAACGGCTTGGTTTGTACCAAAGGAAACGTTGCTAGATTGGTGACGAGAGCCAAGTTGTGCAATGACTTTACCATTATTAACATCGATAACTGTTGAAGCTACTTGCAATTCATCATCTGGATAGTTGACATATTCATCTGTATTGTAGATGTCCCACAATTTCTTTTGCGCTTCGGTATCAACGTTAGTATAGACATCCATCCCAGTTGTGAGCAAATTGTAGCCTGTTTCTTCTTCGACCTGCTCGATCACTTCTTTCAGGTAATTATCCATATAGGCTGGGTAACTGCTTGAAGAACTAAGACTTTGCAGACCATCTGTAACAGGTGTATTGACCGCTGCTTCGTATTGTTTGTTAGAAATGGTCTTCATATCAAGCATTTCTTTTAATACTAAGTTTCGGCGCTGTTGCGCTGCTTCAGGATGGGAGTATGGATCGTATTGGTTTGGTGCTTGGGGCATCCCCGCAAGGAGTGCCAATTGAGGGAGCGAAAGATCTTTTAGATCTTTTCCGTAATAACTTTTCGCAGCTGTCTGCATTCCGTAGTTCCCATTCGCCATAAATACTTTATTGACGTAATAGGTCAAGATTTCTTGTTTGGTTGCTTTCTTTTCTAGTTGGGTTGCTAACCAAGCTTCTTGGATCTTACGAGAGAGGGTACGGTCAGAGGCTGAAGTGGAGAAATAGGTTAACTTGATCAATTGTTGCGTCAAGGTTGACCCACCTTGACTTCCTCCTCGTAAGTTGTGAAGGAAGGAACCGCCGATCCGAATGATGTCGACCCCACGGTGATTGAAGAAACGGTGGTCTTCAATCGCAACGATAGCATTGACCAAATCAGTAGGGATTTCATTGGCTGTGACATTGATTCGTTTCTCAGCCCCCAAATCTGCGATCAAGTTATTTTGGTTGTCATAGATCTTACTAGATGTTGTTGCAACCAAATCTTTTTCAGACAAGGTTGGTGCTTTCATAGCATAGTAACTAAATATCAGTCCACCAAGGACAAATAAAAGTAAGAAAAATGAAATGGCTGCGATCGCAACATATTTCAACCATTGAATGACTGTTTGTTTATTCATTTAAATACCGCCTAGAAGTTTCTGTTCGATAATATCAAGATAAGGAACGCTCGGAAGTCGATTCTCATCTACTAGAAAGCCGTGCTCCTGAATATAGGAGAGGGGCATGGATTTACTACCATGATCGATGTTGTAATAGTGAATTAATGCAGGAGCAGGTAGTAAGTAGGTTTCACTCAACTTTGCAAAATGCAAGAGAACGAAACAGATACCGCCTTGCTGGACAACCGCCTCCATATGATCGATCTGATGTTGATGAAAATTTTTCATCGGCATGGACTGTTTTTGCTGTGTTTCCTTCGCTTCAAAATCGATATAGCGTCCCTTGTATACTCCAGAGTAGTCCGTCGTTGAGGCTTGCCTGAAATAGGCTTCAACAATCTTTGCCCGACTGCGACGTGGATAATCCACTTTCACGATTTGAATCGGGGTTGGTTTTTTGTGGATGACTGCCAGACCACGAGAAAGATAGTATTGATTGCTTTCGTTGATCATTTTTTCAAATGTCATCCCACGATTCGCAAAGTCGATCGGATGTTTCTTTTGTGTAGAGACCAAGGTTTTTTTGGCTACTTTATGTGGATAGTTGACCATAGTTCTCCTTATTGGTACAATTACATCACTCTATTATATCATAAATTAGAATAATGAGGAAAAAATGAATACCATACTTGTTGCAGGTTATAAGAGTTTTGATGTGGGAGTCTTTTCCAATAAAGACCTCGATTGCCCATCATTAAAAAAGCTATTGAAAGAGATCTTCGTCGTCTATTTGAAGAAGGAGTGAAATGGCTGGTCTTTTCTGGTAATTTGGGATTTGAGGCTTGGGTACTAGAAGTTGCCTTTGCATTAAAAGAAGATTACGATTTTCAAATGGCGACGATCTTTCTATTTGAGAATGTTGGCGAAAATTGGAATGAAGCCAATCAGGAGCTATTGGCACGTTTCAAACAGGTGGATTTCGTGAAATATGCTTATCCCCACTATAGCAATCCGGGTCAATTAAAAGAATACAATCAGTTTTTGATAGATAATGCGGATGGAGCTTACCTTTTTTATGATCCAGATAATGAAACCAATTTAAAGTATCTTTACAAAATGATGCTAGAAAAAGAACTATTTTATGTCAAACAATTAAGTTTTGATGACTTAAATGAACTTGCTGAAAATTTTTACGAAAACTAAGTGTTATACCTTGATTTTTCTTACCAATTTTTTATATAATTGAGATGATGAACTAGATTGGAGAGAGTAATGGCAAGTATTATTTTTACTGCGAAAGATATTTTTGATCAAGATTTCAAACGAGAAGTTCGTGGTTATAGTAAAGATGAAGTAAATGAATTTTTGGATGATGTTATAAAAGACTATGAAACCTATGCTGCTTTGGTGAAGGAATTGCGTGAAGAAAACGCACGCCTTCGTGAAGAACTTGCCCAAAAAGCACAGGAAACACCCCAAACATCTCCAATTGCTAGTACAGCTACGCAAGAATTCCCGCAAGTGACAACAGCGACGAACTTTGATATCCTCAAGCGTCTCAATCGTTTGGAAAAAGAAGTTTTTGGGAAACAGATCGTAGATCGCGATTAGTAATCCCATAGATCGTGCAATTTTTGGATAATCGCGTGAGAGAATCCTCTCATGAGGAAAGTCCATGCTAGCACAGGCTGTGATGCCTGTAGTGTTTGTGCTAGGTGAATCCATAAGCCTAGGGACTTGGTATTCAAGTTACGGCGAGTGAAGGAGCTAAGTCTAAGGATAAGCTCTAGTAACTCTGAAAGTGCCACAGTGACGTAGTTTTTAGGGAAACCTAAAAAGTGGAACGCGGTAAACCCCTCAAGCTAGCAACCCAAACTTTGGTCGGGGCATGGAATGCGTGGAAACGAACATAGCATTCTGACTGGAAACAGTAGACAGATGATTATCGAAAGAAATGGTACCTAGTCATTTCTGGAACAAAACATGGCTTATAGAAAATTGCATATAGGTTGATGAGGTGGAGAGAGATCTCAACCTCCTTTTTTAAAGTGATAGGAATAAGATGAAAAAACAATTTGAATTGATTGCAACGGCCGCTGCTGGTATAGAGGCTGTTGTTGGTCGAGAACTACGCGATCTCGGCTACGATTGCCAGGTTGAAAATGGACGGGTTCGATTTCAAGGAGACCGTCGAGCAATCATAGAGACCAATCTCTGGTTGCGCGCGGCTGATCGAGTGAAAATTGTGGTTGGGACTTTTCCAGCCAAAACCTTTGAAGAACTTTTTCAAGGTGTCTTTGCTTTGGATTGGGAAAATTATTTGCCTTTAGGAGCACGTTTTCCTATTTCTAAGGCTAAATGTGTCAAATCAAAACTGCATAATGAACCTAGCGTTCAGGCCATTTCGAAAAAAGCAGTTGTTAAAAAGTTACAAAAACACTATGCCCGACCAGAAGGGGTTCCCTTGATGGAAAATGGGGCAGAGTTCAAGATTGAAGTATCGATCCTTAAAGACCAAGCCACCGTCTTGATTGACACGACTGGTAGTAGCCTCTTCAAACGTGGCTATCGGACCGAAAAAGGGGGAGCCCCTATTAAGGAAAATATGGCGGCAGCAATCCTTCTGCTGTCAAACTGGTATCCAGATAAGCCCTTGATTGACCCGACATGTGGTTCTGGAACGTTTTGTATTGAGGCAGCGATGATTGCGAGAAATATGGCACCTGGTTTACGTCGGACCTTTTCTTTTGAAGAATGGAACTGGATGGATGATCGCTTGATTCATGAAGTCCGTCAAGAAGCAAGCAGAAAAATCAATCGCGAGATCGAATTGGATATTATGGGAACTGATATCGATGCACGGATGGTTGAGATTGCCAAAGAAAATGCCCAGAAAGCGGGCGTTAGCAGAGACATTACTTTTAAACAAATGCGAGTTCAAGATCTTCACTCAGATAAGATCAACGGGGTGATTATCTCCAACCCTCCATATGGAGAACGCTTATCCGATGATGAGGGTGTGACGAAATTGTATACTGAAATGGGGCACGTATTTGCACCTCTCAAAACCTGGAGTAAATTCATCCTAACCAGTGATGAAGGTTTTGAATCTAAATTCGGTAGTAAAGCAGATAAAAAACGAAAACTTTATAACGGAACCCTAAAAGTTGATCTCTACCAATATTTTGGGGAACGAGTAAAACGGCAGATTAAGGCATAGAAAGGATTTTTATGACAGAGAAGGATAAAAAGCCATTAGAGCAAGAAACAGAATCAATTTTAGAGTTTGAAGATGCTAAAGAGATGACGATTGGGCAGGCCAATCGAAAGGCAGAAGAAATCGAAGCAGGTGTAACGGAAGGTGATAATGTCTTAGACAAATACATCAAACAACACCGAGCAGAAATTGAAGCGGAAAAATACGATACAAAGATCTTAGCTAAGGAAGAGTTGGCTAAAGCTGAAGAGTTGGCAGCTTCAGAAACAGTTGCCGAAGTAGCTGAAGCAGTGGAGGCACCGGAAGTAACGGAAACAGTCTTGGAACAAAGTCCTGAAATGGATGCTATCTCAACAGAATTACCTGCTAAGATTAAATTTGGACCTACACCAACTGAACCAATTGTAGAAGCAGAGGAGCTTCCTGAGGAAACACCAAGCAATGCGGGCAAACGAATCAAAGCAGTTCTATACTCTGCCTTAGGTCTTGCGATTGTCGGTTCGGCCATTTTTGTGACCTATAACTGGATGCACAGTCGTGGAAAATCTGGTGGTACAACAGTTGTATCGTCTTCATCTAGCAAGTCATCTTCTACTTCTAAATCAAGTAGCAGTGAAACACAAGCTCAAAAATTGGAAGAGTTTACCAAAGCCTACGATGCCTTTTTTGTAGATGAATCAAAAAGTGCTCTTAAAAATGATAAATTCGGAGACTTGGAAAATCTGAAGAAACTGCTGGACAAATTAGAAGGAAGCAGTGATTATAATGCGGCTAAAACAAAATATGAAGACCTTGTAAAGCAAGTTTCTGCTATTCAAAAAGTGAATTCTCAATTTAGTTCTCCAGTCATCAAAGATGGAGTTCTTGATGCAACTGCCAAAGCGAAAAGTGATGCGACCTTTGCAGAAACAAAGACAGGCAATGAAAAATTAGATAGCTTATTGAATGAAGCGGTTGCGCAAGGACGTTCACAACAAGTTGCGACACCGGCACCAGTGACTGGAACAGGTGGTACAGATACTTCTAATGCAACCCCAGCCCCAGCTCAAGCAGCAACACCTACGGCCCCAGCTGTCAATGCTGCTACAGGTAGTGCAGGAACGGCAAGTCCAGGCTATTCAGGGTACGGTCTTCCAAGTGATGGTGTCCCACTTCAGCGGAACTTGAGTCGTGTGCCATATAACCAAGCAGCTATCAATGATGTCAATAACCCAGCTTGGGTATTTGGTGATGGGATCCTTGAAAAAGTATTGAATATTGCTCGTAAACGTGGACATATCACTGGCAATCAATACATTTTAGAGCGTGTCAATATCATTAACGGTAATGGCTATTACAACCTCTTCAAACCAGATGGAACCTATCTCTTTAGTATCAATGCCAAAACTGGTTATTTCGTAGGAAACGGAAAAGGTCATTCAGATGCTCTGGATTATTAATGCCTGAGCAGACATCCCCTTTCTGGAAAAAATGACAATAAAAAAGAGAGTGGGACAGAAATCGGTAATTCGTTAGAATTCGATTTCGTCGTCCCACCTCCGCACAGTTGAGT
>NZ_JALDUR010000012.1 GCF_023109675.1 Streptococcus parasanguinis
CACATTGGTTCGTCTTGTTCAGTTTTCAAAGGTCTTTGTCGCTCTCGCGCGACAACTATATTAGTATATCATGACCTACCCTTACTGTCAACACTTTTTTCCAAAAAAATTTATTTTTTTGAAAGTTCATTTATAAACTGTCAACTTTCAGCTTTTAAATTGAATTTTTAAAGTCCTTTAGATAGTTCTCCAATTTCTTTTTCATTTTTGTTTTTCCTAGACATCTTCTGTTTGCTAGTAATGCTTCATATTGTTCTTTTTCTTTTACGGTTAATTTTTCTTTAAAACGTTTTAATGCATCTCTCAGAACAACCAGCTCATCTAAATATATTTTTCTTGATGAAATTCTGTGACTAATTTCTCCAATTTCAATATATGGAAGTCTATTAATTTTTCTTTTATCACTTTCCTGTTGTCTTATTTTATCTTTAATATGATTTCTAAATTTTGTTTTGAAATATGTATAAAGTAATTCTTCATTTGTTTCAATTTCAGGATTTTTTTGATAAAGTTCAAAGAGTGTTAGCTGTCCTTCTTGTTCCCAATCATCCTTTTCCCATAATTGAATATAATATTCTTTTTCACATTTTCTTACGATATATTTTACTTTTTGATACATTTTATTAAATTCCATAAGCTCTCCTTTACTTTTATCTGTATTTTATAAAAATAAAGAAGCCCATTGGACTTTTTTTCTATTCTGCACGTTTTTTTAACTATTTGGTTATTATTTTTAGCTATTTTGTCCAAATACACAAAAAAACTGCCACTTGGTGACAGTTTATCGATAGTCCGTACGGGATTCGAACCCGTGTTACCGCCGTGAAAAGGCGGTGTCTTAACCCCTTGACCAACGGACCATTTTTACAACATATTCTATTATACAGAATATTTTTACTCTGTCAACACTTTTTTTAATAAAAAAAGAAGGAAATATTTTCCTTCTTTTGAATTAGTTATTTTCTTCTAATTTTGACTTAATCTCATCATATGATAGAGGTTTTGC
This sequence comes from Streptococcus parasanguinis, assembly GCF_023109675.1. Taxonomy (GTDB): domain Bacteria; phylum Bacillota; class Bacilli; order Lactobacillales; family Streptococcaceae; genus Streptococcus; species Streptococcus parasanguinis_I. Next base: position 1,007 of record NZ_JALDUR010000012.1, read on the forward strand.
TTCTTCTTCTAATTCATGCTCTGAATTTTCAGGCATTTTTCCTGTTTCATATAATGATTTAATTTGAACACTATCCAAGGTTTCATATTTTAATAGAGCTTCCGCAATTAATTTATGCGTTTCTCTATTTCCTTGAATAATTTCTGCCGCTTTATTACGGGCTTCATTCAACAGACTACGAACTTCTTCATCAATTTCGTAAGCTGTTCGTTCTGAAATCATTTTTTGTGGACTTTGAGCACCAAACATTGCATGATTTCCTTCATATTGGACCGGTCCAAGTTTTTCACTCATACCATATTCTGTCACCATTGCACGCGCCATTTGGGTAGCTTGTTCAAAGTCATTTGAAGCACCCGTTGTTTGCGAATTGAAAATAATTTCTTCGGCAACACGTCCTCCCATGAGCCCAGCTAATTGTTCTTTCATATCTTCTTTAGAAAGTAACATTTGATCTTCTTTAGGAAGGGCAATCATGTAACCGCCTGCACGACCACGTGGAACAATCGTAACTTTATGAACTACACGAGCATTTGATAAGACCAGACCAACAATTGTATGACCAGCTTCGTGATAAGCAACCATTTCACGTTCTTTTTGTGAAATCGTCCGATCTTTCTTAGATGGACCTGCAATAACACGATCTTCTGCTTCATCGATATCAGCAGCATCAATTACTTTTTTATTTCGACGAGCTGCAACCAAGGCTGCTTCGTTCAAAACATTTTCGAGATCAGCACCGACAAATCCTGGTGTTTGTTGAGCAACCAATTTCAAGTCCACATCTTGAGCAAGTGGCTTATTCTTAGCATGAACACGAAGAATTGCCTCACGACCTTTCACATCTGGACGTCCAACCAATACTTTACGGTCAAAACGGCCAGGACGAAGAAGGGCAGGGTCAAGGACATCAGAACGGTTAGTTGCTGCGATAACAATGATTCCTTCGTTGCCTTCAAAACCATCCATCTCAATCAAGAGCTGGTTAAGGGTTTGTTCACGTTCATCATTTCCGCCACCAAGACCTACACCACGTTGGCGCCCAACAGCATCAATTTCATCGATAAAGATAATGGCTGGTGCTGCTTTTTTAGCATCTTCAAAAAGTGAACGAACCCGGCTAGCGCCGACTCCGACAAACATTTCAACGAAGTCAGAACCAGAAATACTGAAGAATGGCACTCCAGCTTCACCAGCTACTGCTTTTGCTAAAAGGGTTTTACCAGTTCCGGGAGGGCCTTCAAGAAGCACACCTGCTGGGATTCTTGCACCCAATTTAGTAAAGCGTTTTGGATCTTTTAAAAATTCAACAACTTCAACAAGTTCTTGTTTTTCTTCTTCAGCTCCTGCTACATCTGAAAAACGAACTTTAATATCTTCTTTATTAGCAGCGCGGGCTTTATTACGACCAAAGTTCATGGCACCGCGGGCACCTCCGCCACCGCCTTGGTTCATCATTGAGAAGAAGAAGAACATGACGATAACAAATGGAACAATTGAAGTCAGAATGGTTATCCACATGCCACTTGAGCTTTCACGTTTGATAGTGATTTCCGCTTTGTGGTCAGCTGCTAATTTTTGTAATTCATTGACAGTGATGTCAGATGGAAGGATGACACTAGTAAAGCGAGATACTTTTTGAACACTTGGGGTAAAAAATTGAATTCCTGTATCATCTTTTGATTCTTTAGCTTTATTATAGGTCCCTGCAATTTCAATCACACTACCATTTGGTTGGTAACTGATCGTTTTTACATTATCATTTTTAATTTCTTTGACCAATTCTGTGTAGTTGATTTGCTGACTTTGACCAACTCCATTACCCGCAAAAAAGTACTGGAACCCTGTCACAGCCGCTACAATAATCAACAAATACAGAAATGGATTTCGAACAAAACCGTTATTTTTTCTGTTATTCATCTAGTCTCCTCTATTTTGAGTACACTTCCTCTTTTAATACACCAACATAGGGTAGGTTACGATAATTTTCATCATAGTCTAAACCATATCCTACAACAAACTCATTTGGAATCGTAAAGCAGGTATAATCTGCTTCAATCTCAACCAAACGTCCTTCAGGTTTATCCAGTAAGGTAGCAATCTTCACAGATCCTGCATTTCGTTCTTCAAAGAGTTCTTTTAGACTCTTGAGGGTTTTACCTGTATCGATAATATCTTCTACAAATAAAATATCTCTACCAGTAATATCTTGGTCGATATCCTTGATAATATTAATAATACCTGAGCTTGCTGTACCACCATGATAACTTGAAACCAGCATAAAATCCAATTCAATATGTGTATCCACGTGGTTGATCAACTCTGCCATAAATGGAACAGAGCCTTTCAAAATTCCAACAAAAATTGGATTTTTTCCTTGGTACTCTTTTGTTAGGGTTTCCCCCAATTTCTTTGCTGCTTCTACAATTTCATCATGTGAAACCAATACTTTTTTTATATCTTTTTCTAACATGTTTTTACCTATCTATTTTTTGAATATAAAGATCATCTTTCATTATACCACTTTTTGAGGGCTTACTCAAATCACTCGTTACCAATCCCACTACAGAAAGAATATTATGATTCTGTTCTATAATGAGAGCCTTTTGCCGAAGAGAAATTGGAATTTTATGGTTGATAAACCACCGCCTTAATTTTTGATGGTGGCCATTAACAAGCAGCTGATCTCCTTCCTTTCTCCTTCTAATTAAGATGGGAGTTTCGCGTGAAACAGAAAGAATTTCTACATTTTCCCCTACTAATGGTTGTCCAAAAGATAGTTTATAATTTGCAATTTCAAAAATATTCCCAAATTCTAACAAAAATGGGAGGGGTTGGTCATCCGACTTTTGACTGATTTTTTGTATTTCAAAGAAATCATATTCTTGATGTAGTTCATAATTCGACTTTAAATAATGAACGCAATTTCTTTTTTTTCGCAGTAAATCTAATAATTCTTGAAACTGTACCCTACCAAGTTGCAAATCTGGAAATTGTGCCAAATACTCTTCTAATAAGAATGATTGTACAGAATCAGAATACGTTCTAAAAGAAGCTAAATCTTGAATACTTAACTCGCTAGTCAATTCTTTCAGGGCTTGGTGCCAATGAGTCACTTCCTCTGCTAAATAACGAAGACTTGCTTGCATTTGAGGATTTTCTTTTTCAAATTCAGGAAGGTATTGATGGCGTACACGATTTCGGAAATAGTCCTGTGAGTCATTGCTACTATCTTCAAAGTGAGGGATTTCCATCAACTCATCTTTGGTAAAAATTAACAAAGGACGGATTAGCTCACCCTTGCCAAATGGTTGGCGTACAGGAATGCCACTTAAATGGCGTAATTTTGTTCCTCGTATCAAGCGCATGAAAGTTGTTTCAGCTTGATCATTTGCATGATGACCTGTTACTAAAGCAGTGCAATCTTCTTTCTCCATAATCTGTTTAAAAAAATCATAACGAAAGGTACGAGCTTTTGCTTCCGTAAAATCACCCGAATAGTGAGCCACATGAATACGTGTCTCTCGCCTATCAGCTAGCGTTCGAAGTTCACTTTCTTCTAAATCTGATTCTGGTCTTTGTCCATGATTGATATGAGCGAGTACCAGATGGATTTTCAATCGTTCTTTATTCTTATATAAAAGTTCATACAGATTCATTGAATCCAATCCACCAGATAAGGCAACTAAAACACGGCGATGGGGAGTAAATAGATCTTGTTTTTCACAAAACTCTAAAAATCGCTTTTCCATTATTTCAATACCTCATAGATATCCTTTGAAATGTTGGAAATCGTATCATAATTCGAATGATCTGTAAAAACGACTAGTACATAGGGTGAATTTGTGTATACAATCGCAACATCATGTCTAAAATCATAGGCATCTCCAATTTTATGAGCAACTTTTACTGGAAGGTCACGCGCAATCCGTTGATCATCATATTTTGTAGAGGAGAGTGCATCAATAATAGAGCCATTTTGTTGATAGACAGCCTCCATGACATTGCCAGCCATTTCAGCGGATGCTTCTCTTTTTTCAACATCCCAATGTTTCTTTGCAATTTTATCCAAAGTTTTTTGGAAGTCTTGATCTGATTGATGAGTGACATAATAATTCAAGATATTATGTCCAACATTATCTGATTCTTTTGCAATTTTATCTACCAACTCTTGAACACTATATTCTTTTCCATCTGGTGTTTTTGAAAGGCTACCACTTCCTTCTGGTTCATAGCCACCTTTGAAATCATTGACTTCTGGAATATATTTGTAGGTTGTAGTTGGAGAAATGGCTTTTTTATTGAGCTGTTCTTGGACGTAGTACAAGTATGGTAATTTCGTTACACTGGCAGAATACATTTCTTTTTGCGGATTGATTCCAGCAGTATTTCCAGTCTCTAATTGTTTTACATAGATTCCATACGAAGGAGAATTGTATTTACTATTTAACAAGTCCTGGACTTTTTCCATTCGATTATCTTTTTCAGTAACGAATGGTTTGTTCACCCAGCCCTGACCTTCAATCTCCACAAATTCATCTCGTAAAGTCTTAGCTGTACGTAAGACTGTCACTTTTGTATAAGGAGAAAGAGGTGTATTTTTTTCTTTTGCACCATTTATTAAGGGTCGGTCATACACTTTAAAACCAGGTTTTAGCCACATGTCTTGTTTTTTTTCTTGTGTTTCTTGTACAACATCAGAAAAAATGACAGAAGAATCTGCTAATACATATCCTTTATCTACTATTTTAAATACAGCTTTCCCTTCATCATTTACAAAGAGTTGTTCGATTGTAAACGGTGTGTTGGGAAGAATTTCTCCTTTTGCTTTTTTCAACTGAGGATCAGAAAAAACAGAAATTTTGCGATAGACATTCGGGTTCGCTGGAATTGAAGAAAAATAAAGTTCTGATGGATGAGCCATTGTCTGAGAAGACTCAGACTGCTCGATACTCGCTGCTTGAGACCCAATAAATAAAATTGGAACTAACAATAGGAGCAGAAATCGTTTAGACACCTGTATTCCTTTCCTTTTCATCCTTTTGAAGTTTAATCATTTGGTTTTTCTTTTTTAATTCCTCTAATTTTTCATCCGAAAATTCAAGGAATTGTTTAACTGTTTGTAAGATATTTTCCATCGGTTATTGGGGGAGTAAATCTGGGATGGTATAAACATATTCACCATCTTTTGAAAAAGAATACTTAGCGCGTGCATATTTTGTTGCATAATCATCGTCTTTTAATTTTTTAGCGATGTCTTGTTGGTATTCTTTTTGTTCACTTGTTTCTTTATACTCTTTTTCCAACTGTTTGTATTGTTCTTTTTTATCTTGTAGCGATTGATAGCTCTGGGCTAAATTATAAGTTGGAAGAATAAACAATAACATGACCAATATCAAAACGAGCCCCAGAAAACGATTGCGTTTTTTTCTTTCTTCTTCTAAAAAACGTTTTCGCTGACTTTCGTCTTTGATATATTTATTGTTCATTTGAACGATATTTTTAGGCATCTTCTTCTATCCTTGTTTCACTAATTATTTCGTACATTTTGGATGCATCTTCTTTTTTTGTACTATCCAACATTTCCAAGACTTTAACCGTCAATACTTTATTTCCAAAACGAACTTCAATTTGATCATTCACTTTCAAATCCGTTGAACTTTTGGCTAATACTCCATTAACTTTGATCCGCCCTTTATCTGCAACTTCCTTTGCAACAGGGCGACGCTTAATAATGCGAGAAACTTTTAAATATTTATCTAATCTCATACTGTCACCTCTAACATAGTATTGTATCATTTTTTATACATAAAATGCGAAAAATGAGCTGAGAACTGCTAGTTCTCTTCTTTTTCCTGTTTAATTTCCAATAAGGTTTGACCAAATTGCTTCAGAGCTTCTAAAATTTCAAAATCTTTCTTGTTTCGAATATCAAAGATCACTTCAATCAATCCCTTTTCTTCTGCAATCTGTGCCTTCAACTGTGTCATTGACAGAGCTTTGAAATAATCCTGTGTTAAAAACAGTTGTTTGGCAATAGGTTCAAATTTCACTGTCACTTTTTGTTGTTTTCTCTCAACAAGACGGACAAAGACTTGATCTAAGTAAGCTTTCACTAAACCAATTTCAAGTAGATAGGCCACAACATCTGGGTATTCTCCAAAACGATCAATCAATTCATCTTGCAAGTATTCATAGTCCGTTGTAGAATTCATTTCACGAATTTGTTTGTAAATTTCAATTTTTTGACGTTGATCTGAAATATATTCATTAGGTAAATACGCATCTATTTGAAGGTTCAACTCTGCATTGCTCTTTTGCCGACGATGCTCTTGGCCTTGTTTCTTAGCAATAGCTTCTTCTAACAATTGAGAATACATTTCAAAACCAACTGAATCGATGAAACCAGATTGAGAAGCTCCAAGGATATTCCCTGCTCCACGGATCGATAAATCTCGCATAGCAATTTTAAATCCAGACCCCAACTCAGTAAAACCTTTAATCGCTTCTAAACGTTTTTCAGACACTTCTGTAAGAGATTTGTCTGGACGATACATCAAATAGGCATAAGCAATTCGATTGCTTCGTCCCACACGACCTCTTAGTTGATAAAGCGTTGAAAGTCCCATATGATCCGCATTTTCAATAAAGAGCGTATTGGCATTTGGAATATCCACACCTGTCTCAATAATGGTTGTCGTCACTAAGACATCGTATTCGCCATTAATGAAATCCAACAGGGTATTTTCTAAGCGAACCTCACTCATCTGACCATGAACAAAGCCAATCGAAGCCTCTGGAATCAACTCTTTTAATTCAGACACCTTTTGTTCAATTGTATCTACCTTGTTGTAAAGATAATAGGCTTGTCCTCCACGATCCATCTCCCGCAACACAGCGTCTCGAATAATGGTTGGATTGGTCTCTAATACAAAAGTTTGCACAGGATACCGATTGGTCGGAGGTGTTTCGATGACAGACAAATCTCGAATTCCTAGCATAGACATGTGAAGAGTTCGAGGTATAGGGGTAGCTGTCAAGGTAAGCACATCCACCTTTTTTTTCAATTCTTTCAAGGTTTCTTTGTGCTTCACTCCAAAACGTTGTTCTTCATCGATCACGATTAAACCTAAGTCTGAAAAAACAACATCTTTGGACAAGAGACGGTGAGTTCCAATAATAATATCCACTCGTCCTTTTTTCAACTTTTCAAGCGTTTCTTTCTGCTCTGCCTTACTCTGGAAACGACTTAAAACAGCAACCTCTACTGCAAAAGATTCAAAACGCTCCTTAAAATTGGCATAATGTTGTTGGGCAAGAACAGTGGTAGGAACCAGCACTGCTACTTGTTTATGATCATTTACTGCCTTAAAGGCTGCTCGCATAGCGACCTCTGTTTTTCCAAAACCGACGTCTCCAACCAGCAATCGGTCCATCGGACGATTCGATTCCATATCTTTTTTAATTTCTTCAATGGAACGTAATTGGTCATCTGTTTCAATATATGGAAAATCTTGTTCAAAAGCCTCTTGATTTTCATCATCTTGGGAATAGGCAAAGCCTTCTAATTGACTACGCTCCGCATAAAGTTTTATCAAATCATCCGCAATGTCCTCTACCTGGGTCTGAACCTTTTGCTTCGTTTTTTGGAAACGCCCATCGTTTAACTTGTTAATTTTTGGCGTTTTTCCATCACTTGCAACGTATTTGGACAACATCTGAATCTGATCGACAGGAATCGAGATGCGATCTCCATTTTGATATTGAATTGAAACATAATCACGATGGACACCCGAAATTTCAATCGTTTCAATTCCCAAATATTGACCAATACCATGAACTTGGTGAACAACATAGTCCCCTTTTTCCAATTCATTATAATTTTTTAGGCGTTCTGCATTGGAAATATTTTGCCTGCGAATCTTTCGTTTGATCTTTTTCTGATAAATCTCTGATTCTGTAATGTAGACAATTTTTTCATCAACAAATTGAAAACCGTGAGCTAATCCTCCAACGACTAATTGACTAGCTTGAGGAATGATCGTATCCCCATCAATATAATCTAATCGAATCCCATACTCTTCTAAATTTTTATGGAGCTGTTGAAGATTGTGATGAGAAGTTGCTTGGACAATAACAGTATAGTTTGATTTTCGATACCGTTCAATTTCCTCTTTTAGTAAATCAAATTGTCCAAAAAACTCCTGCATGGGATATTGATTGAATTGATACAAATGATCAAACTTCAGATTTCCTAATCCTTTTTGAAAGTTTGAAAAATAAGTTGCAGGCGTATATTTTCGTAATGTTGTACTGGTGTCTGCAAAATACACTTGGCGAGAAGAAGCTCTATTTTTATGTAAATCTTCCGTCAAGAGATTAGCTGTATCTAGTTCAAATCTCGCTATTTGGTCTGCTATTTTTTGATAATCATCCAGAAAGACTGGAGTATGTTTAGGGAGATAATCGAATAGGGTATATTGCTTTTTGTAAAAGAAACTAATAAATTTCCTAAGATCCGGATGGAGTTTCCTTTGAGAAATATCTCCCAGAATTTCTGCTAGATAAGATTTAAATTCTTCATTTGCACTCTGTTCTTGCAATTGTTCTATTTGCTGCTGACCACGGATAAAATCTTCCTCTTGCAACAATAGATCACTCACTGCCTTCAGTTGAACTTCTTCAACATTTTCAACAGAACGCTGACTTTCTGGGTCAAAGATTCGGATTCCATCAATCTCATCTCCGAAAAATTCAATCCGATAGGGTTGGAGTTGGTCGATCTCAAAGATATCTAAAATATCTCCTCGTAGACTAAACTCTCCCTGTTGCAAAACTTGGCTCACCTTTTGGTAGCCAATTTTCTGTAATGTTTCACTCAGAGTAGTTAAGTCTATTTCTTGACCAACCTTCAATTGAAAAATGCTAGATGCAAAAACTTTAGGAGAAGGTAATAGTAGTTTTATACCACTCACATTGGTCACAAGGATGCCTTGACGATCTTCTTGGCATAAAAAGTTCAAAGCCTCTAATCGTGCAAATTGCCTTTCTTGTGAAGCAAAAACAAATTCTGCTAAAGGGTTATCATCTCCCAAAAATGTATGGACTTTCTCTTCTCCAAGTAAGGCAATAAAATCACTGGCCAATCGTTCTGCTTCGTTATAACTGGAAGTGATGAGGACTGCTTTTTCAATAGAATCAAAGGCTGAAGCCATTACAATAGCCTTTGTGGTCGCAGATAATCCTAAGATCAATTCCCTATTATTTTTTTGCAAACCTTGTTGCCAGGATAGAAGGTTGGAGTTTTGACTCACTAAATCAATTACATTCATCTACTTACCCGTTGTATTTCTGCATGCTTCTTTCAAAATTTTCTTCTACCAAGTAATCGTTAACCGCTTCTTCTACTCGATCGATTGTTTGTAGAATAGTGATGTAATCGCCTTTATCAAATTTTCCTAATACATGATGAACAACTGACATGCCCTGCTTAGGTCTTCCAATTCCAATCTTAATTCGATAAAAAGTCTGAGTTCCAATATGATTGATAATCGATTTGATTCCGTTATGACCTCCAGCTGATCCTTTAGCTCGAAGACGAATCTTACCAACTTCCATATCTAAATCATCGTAAATAACCAAAAGATCTTCAATATCCAGACCATAATAAGTCAGAAGGGCATGGACTGCTTTTCCACTCTCATTCATGAAAGTGGTCGGCTTTACAAAATAGACCTTTTCTCCATTCAAAAATGTTGAGGCGATATCAGCTTGAAAAATCTTATCATGGGAGAAAGTAAGATTTAAAGACTTTGCCATTTGATCAACTAACATAAAGCCTACATTGTGTTTCGTTTCAAAATACTTATCACCTGGATTTCCCAATCCAACAATTAATTTCGTCATCTCTTTCCTTTCAAAACACTAAAAGGGTTGGAAATATTTTTTCCAACCTTTACATTTTTTTAACTATCTTATACATTAAAACGGAATTCCATGATGTCCCCGTCTTGGACAACATATTCTTTTCCTTCTTCGCGCAAGCGTCCTGCTTCTTTTACAGCCTTTTCAGAACCGTATTTAACTAAATCATCATAGGACATGGTCACGGCACGAATAAATCCTTTTTCAAAATCAGAGTGGATGATTCCAGCAGCTTGAGGAGCTTTCATACCACGTTTGAAGGTCCAAGCACGCACTTCTTTTTCACCAGCTGTGAAATAAGTGCCAAGTCCCAACAAGTGGTAAGCTGCACGCGTGAGTTTATCAACTCCAGACTCTGTTAGGCCAATTGCCTCTAAAAATTCTTGTTTATCTGCATCATCTAGCTCAGAAATTTCTTCCTCAGCACGCGCAGAAATCACCACGACTTCCGCATTCTCTGTTGCCGCAAAGTCACGAATTTGCTTCACATACTCGATAGAATCTGGATCTGCAACAACATCTTCATCCACATTGGCTACATAAAGAACTGGTTTGGTAGTCAAAAGGAAAAGTCCTTTCACCACTTTTTGTTCTTCCTCCGTGAATTCAATGGTCCGAGCTGATTTACCATCTTCAAGAACTGGTTTGATTTTTTGTAGAACATTAAATTCCGCAACAGAATCCTTATCTTTTTGTGTACGAGCGATTTTTTCTACACGCGCATAGCGTTTATTGACAGACTCTAAGTCGGCTAAAATTAATTCTAAATTGATGGTATCAATATCTGCCAGTGGATCAACAAAGGCATCTTCACGACCTTGCTCCCGCATGACATTTTCATCATCAAAAGCACGCACTACATGGACAATGGCATCTACTTCACGGATATTGGCCAAGAATTTATTACCAAGTCCTTCTCCCTTAGAAGCCCCTTTCACAATCCCAGCAATATCTGTAAATTCAAAAGTAGTCGGAACTGTCTTCTTAGGAGTAATCATTTCCGTCAATTTTTGGAGGCGTTCATCTGGAACTTCTACCATCCCGACGTTTGGATCAATGGTTGCAAAGGGATAGTTTGCGGCCTCTGCTCCTGCTTTTGTAATTGCGTTAAATAGGGTTGATTTACCAACATTTGGTAAGCCAACGATACCTGCTGTTAATACCATTTTTCTTTTTTCTCCGTTCAAATTTCAATCTCTTTTATTATAACATAATTCAAAAGATAAGTAATGAAAAATAAAATATTTCATGACCTTTGAAACTAGATTTTTTCATCAAACTGTAACGTTCTAAAAAGATAAAAATGATATACTATATTTAACAATGAACAAAGGAGTTTTTCAGATGAAAAAACAAATATGGAAATCTATTTTTCTTTCTTTAATCGCTATCTTTACGCTCTTTCTTCTTGGAGCTTGTGGACAACAATCTGTTCAAAAATCCTATCTTCAGGCAATCAACCAAGAAAAGAAAACAGATGTTCGTATTACACTAGAACATAAAGGTGATAAAGCGATCAGTAACCAAACCACCACTACTATTTATTACAAAGAGGCGGGAGTTACGAAAGATCAATTAAAGGAAATGATCGATAAATATGATGAAGAATACAAAGATGTCAAAGGATTCACACATTCTGCTGAATATAAAGATGATTATTTGGTTGAAAAAACAACACTAAATTATGAAAAGGCAGACTTAGATCAGCTAATTGAAAAGAAATTAGTAACGACACAAAAAGATAAAAAAGTCGACTATATCAGCTTCAAATCAACTTTTGATATGATGAAACAGGGTGGTTTCAAAGAAGTTAAAAATGGAAAATTTGAAGAATTAAAATAATCGAAAAGGTTCGGTCACATAAGTGACTGAACCTTTTATAGTACTTTCTTCATTTTCTGTTCAAAATCATGGCGACTCATCATGACCACATGATCACAATTGCTACACTTGATTTTTATGTCTGCACCAAGTCGCGTAATTTCCCAACGATTTGCCTTCTTGCCTGTTTCTTTAATCACACAAGCGTGAGGCTTTTTCATTTCTACAAAATCACCTAACGTATACATGATTCACCTTTGTTAATTTGTGCGAACTGGCGTAATCAATTGAATGAACCCTTGTTCATTTCCTTCTGGAACCAATGTAAACGGTCTAACAGAAGAAATAAAACGAATAACAACTTGTTCACTGTCAATAGCTTTGAGCGCTTCAATCAAATAAGTTGGATTAAAGCTAATAGACAAATCCTCTCCTGAAACGGCGCTCGTATCGATCTCTTCATTTACTCGCCCAACTTCTGGTGAATGAACGTGAGAAGAAACCACTCCATTTTTGAACTCTAATTTAACCGTTCCGTTTTGAGTCGCATTTGAAAGAAGACGAGCACGCTCCATTGCAAATCGAAGGTTGGCCACATTGAAGGTTGCCTCTGTATTGAATTCTGTTGGAATGAGACGGTCTGTATCAGGATAATTTCCTTCTAGCAAACGGGTATAAAAACTAATGTGTTCACTTCTAAATAGGATTTGATTGTTAGCAAAGAAAACTTCAACTGTTTCAATATCATCAGAAAAGACAGAGGTGAATTCACGAAGAGAGCGACTTGGGATGACAACATCAAAGTTGTCTCCATTTTTCTCCAGTGTAATCACTTTTTGACTCATACGGTGAGAGTCTGTTGCTACTGTTTTTAGCTCTTTATTATCCGATAGAACAAAGTGAACACCTGTCAAAATTGGCCGACTTTCTTGTACACTTGCTGCAAATTCTGTTTCATTAATTAATTGTTTTAATAATTTTGTTTCCAAAACTAATGGATTACTTGCAGCAATTTCTTGAATACGTGGATATTGATCTGCATCTTTTCCTTTAAGTGTAATTTCTGATTTTCCACTTGTTAAAAGAACCTGTTTTTGTTCAATCTCTTTAAAATCTAAAGTAACATCTGGTAAACTTGAAACCACATTAATAAAGAAAGTTGCTTCCAATAAAATAGAACCTGGGGAGGTCACTAGTAAACCAGCATTTTCGTCTTTGATAGAAATAAAGTTTTCGATTGAAATTTGGCCATTCGATCCTGATAAGGCAACTCCTTCTGGAGTGACATCAATTTTAATCGTGGAAAGGATTGGAATAGCATTTTTTGAACTGATCGCTCTTTTGGTAGTATTTAGTGCTTGTAAAAATAAAGTTTTGTTAATAGAAAAATTTATCATGGTCATTCCTTTTATTTATTTTATGATTAGTAAGTTAATAGTAATAGTAGGTTGTGTGGAAGTTGTGGAAAAGTCTCAGAATCCTATCTATGACTTAAAAAGTTACTTGTTTAAAAATTGTGCATAACCCTTAGAAGTTTAGAGGAAGTTATCCACAGATTAATTTAACTTTTTCTTGATACTTTGAATTTCGAGTCGTAGATTATCATCTGTGTCGACCATACTTTTAATTTTTTCATAAGCATGAATGACAGTCGTGTGGTCTTTTCCACCGAATTCTTTTCCGATTCGAGGAAGTGAGTTGTCCGTCATCTCTCTTGAAAGATACATGGCCACTTGTCGTGCTAGGACAATATTCTGAACTCTTCGAGAACCTTTGATTTCTTTTACACTGACTCCATAAAAGGCTCCAACTGCTTCCTGAATTTTTTCAATGGGGATGACAAGCGTCTTGCTATTATCGTTTTTACGAGCTCGAATAGCTTCAGCTGCAACATCGATCGTAATTTCTTTTAGTTTTTTCACCTTCGCCATTAAAGAAATATCATTTAAGGCACCTTCTAAGTCTCGGACATTTGAATCAAACTGACCTGCTAGATATTCCAGTGTGTCATTAGGAAAAATATAGTCTAGATCTTCAATTTTATTCCGTAAGATGGCAATCCGAGTTTCAAAATCAGGTGGTGTTATATTTTGCGTTAGTCCCCATTTGAAACGAGTAACCAGCCGCTCTTCAAGACTATCTAAATGATCCGGACTTCGATCGCTTGTTAGAACAATCTGTTTGTTGTCGCTATGGAGGGCATTAAAGGTATTAAAGAATTCCTCTTGAGTCGTGACTTTTTTCCCGCCGAGTGACTGGATATCATCGATCAGTAAGAGATCAAGACTTCGATAGGTATTCTTGAACGTCTTCATTTCTCCTAATCGAAGGTGTTCTAAAAATTCATTAATAAAGGTTTCTGCTGGGACATACTTAACCCGTGCGTTTGGAATATTTTCTAGGATTTGATTTCCAATTGCGTTCAATAGGTGAGTCTTTCCAAGCCCTGGTCCACCATAGATAAAGAGAGGGTTGTAAGTTGTTGCAAGATTTTCAGAAACTGCAAGCGCTGCTGCTTTCGCCCAAATATTTCCATCCCCTTGCACAAAATTATCAAAGGTGTACTTTGATTTCAGACCTGTATCAATTTTAGGCAACGGTTCGGTTGTTAAGCTAGCTGAAGATAATCTCCTACTCTCACTGCTATGACTACTAGGAATTTCTTCGGTATCTTCAAAAACGAAATGGAACTTCAAATCTGTATTGTAGACTTCAAAGCTGGCTGTGATCAAAGCATTTTTTAGATTTGTTTCCCAAAATAATTCTTTATAATTTCCATCAAGATAAATGGTAGCCGTTTCTCCATCGATTTTGACTAATTTTGAATCGGCGACAAAAAAATCATAGGCACTATCTTTTAGTTGTAATTGGGCTAATTCTAAAAAACGAGACCAAAATTGCTCTTCTTGTGACACTATCAGACTTCCCTCCTTTTCTTGAATTGTATCAAATCATACGTACTCCTATTCTACCACAAACAAAAATAGTTTTCCACAGGCTAAATTTCATGAAATTAAATTATAGTTTTAAACTTTTCCACAAGTTGTGGATTTAAATTCACATTGTTTTTAAAAGTTATCCACAAAGTGGGGATAACTAGAGAATATCCTTATTTTTCTGCTATTTACAAAAGATTTTTATGGTGGAAAAGCTTGTCAATACAAAAAATAAAAATAACAGCCTTATTTAAGGCTGTTGATAATTCGTTGGTATTCATCAAGACTGGAAAAAGAAATTTGGATAGTTCCTTTATTTTGAGAAGAGGAGTGTATCGTCACATCTGTTCCTAATATTTTTTTCAATCGCTGTTCCTCTTCCAGTAGGAAGCTCTCTTTTGCTTTTTTATTTTTCTGTTTTCTTTTTGAACTGATCTTGCTTTCTAATGTTCGAACATTTAAATGATCCTGTTTGATTCGCTCCAACCAAAAGCGCTGCTCTTCTTCATCAAGAGGAACAAGAACACGCGCATGAGCCGAAGAAATATCATTTTGAATGACTGCTTCTTGAACAGAGGGAGCTAGATGTAACAAGCGAAGCATATTGCTGATATAGGGTCTAGATTTCCCCATAAATTGAGCGATTTGGTCGTGCTTATAGCCATGATCAACGAGCTTCTGGTAGGAGATGGCTTCTTCAATTGGATTGAGATCTTCTCGTTGAAGATTTTCAATAATGGCTTGTCGCATCATTTCTTGATCCGTTAACTCTTTAATAATCGCAGGAACAAGCTCTAATCCAGCAATTTTTGAAGCTCTAAAACGTCTTTCACCTGCAAGCAATTCAAAACCAATTATTGGAGATTTTCTGACAATAATGGGTTGAATTAAGCCATTTTCTTTGATTGACTGAGCCAGTTCTTCTAATTTTTCTTGATCAAATACTTTTCTTGGTTGGAAAGGATTGGTTCGAATGTCCTTTACCGCTATTTTTTCTAATTTTTCCATCTTATGAATAGAATAACACACCTTTACAAATTCGTAAAGGTGTGTTTACAAGTATGTCAAGAAAGTGAAAGTTAATCGCTCAGATCCTCAGTTGATTTTGTCAACTTGATAGAAGTTGTTTGTTGTTTTCCATCACGATAGAATGTGACCTTGATCGTATCATTGATTTGGTGAGAATAGAGGGCGGATTGTAAATCTGCCGTTGACTCGATATCTGTATCATCGATCTTTGTGATGACATCATAACGTTGCAATTTATCTGAAGCAGGCATATTTTCAAGTGTTGAACGAACTAGTACTCCTCCAGAGATTTTTTCAGGAAGTTTTAATTGGCTTAAATCAGAAGTTGAAAGGTTGGATAAATCCATCATTTGGATTCCAAGAGCTGGTCGAACTACTTTTCCTTTTTCTTCTAGTTGCTTGATAATATTGACAACATCATTTGCAGGAATTGCAAATCCCATTCCTTCTACTGACGTTTGTCCGTTATTTGAAATTTTACTTGAGGTAATCCCGATGACTTGTCCTTGAATATTGATTAATGGGCCTCCAGAATTTCCTGGGTTGATGGCTGCGTCTGTTTGTAGGGCGCGTGTAGAGATATTTTGTCCATTATCGGCTTTCAATTTCACATTGCGGCCTTGGCTGGAAATAATTCCTTGGGTAACAGAATTCGCATAATCTGTTCCAAGAGGGCTACCAATTGCAATTGCAGTCTCACCGACTGTTAATTGGTTTGAATCTCCGAATTCAGCTACTGCCTTTGCTTTATCCGCACTAATACGAACGACTGCAATATCAGAATAGACATCTGACCCAACTACTTCTCCGGGGACTTTATTCCCATCTGCTAAAAGAATATCTACTTTTTTAGCACCATTGATCACATGGGTGTTGGTAACAAGGTAGGCATATTTTCCTTCTTTTTTATAAATGACCCCAGAACCTTCACTAGAAATTTGTGAGTCAGAGTTTTCTTCTTTTTCAAATAACCCTTGATTCGAAGAATCAGAATAAGTAATCACAGAAACTACAGCATTTTTCACCTTGTCTACGGCCTCACTAGTTGAGGTTGTATTTTTATAAGCTGTTTTAACAGTGGTTGAGTGGACTTGCTTACTTTCAGTATTTGAAGTAGAAGAATGAGATGTTTGTAAGGTTAAAAAGGTTCCAAGAATACCACCTAGAAAACCTACAACAAAAATGAGGGCTATGTTTCCAACTTTTTTCAGTAAATTAGATGAAGATTTCATATTTTCCTCCTAAGGATATCAAATTGTCTAGAGTATAGAAAAACTTTCTTAATTATATCTTAAATAACTAAAGTTATCCACAAATTGTGGATAACTTGTAGAATTTAGTTGAGAAATGGCTTTAAAAAGGACTTTATAGAATAGATTTCCTTTCTATAGCTGTGGATTATTTGTGGAATTGAAGAATTATGCTACAATAGGGGAATGAAAATTAAATTGATAACCGTTGGAAAATTAAAAGAAAAATACTTAAAAGATGGGATCGAGGAGTATATTAAAAGGCTTGGTCGATTTGCAAAAGTAGAACAGGTTGAGTTAGTTGATGAAAAAACTCCAGATCGTGCCAGTCAACTCGAAAATCAACAAATCCTTGAAAAAGAGGGACAACGAATTCTCTCTAAGATTTCAGATAAGGAATATGTGATTGTATTGGCCATCGAAGGAAAACAATTTCCTTCAGAGAAATTTAGTCAAACGATTGACCAGATTATGATATCTGGTTATTCAAACCTTACTTTTGTTATTGGAGGCAGTCTTGGTCTGTCTCCTGAAGTGAAAAAAAGAGGAAATCTATTAATGAGCTTTGGTCAATTAACTCTTCCTCATCAGTTGATGAAATTAGTGTTGGTGGAACAAATCTATCGTGCTTTCATGATTCAACAGGGGAGTCCTTACCATAAATAACCTTGACGCTCCTTCCTTTTTCTGCTAAAATGAAGTAAGTTCGGTCTCATAGCTCAGCTGGATAGAGCATTCGCCTTCTAAGCGAACGGTCGCAGGTTCGAATCCTGCTGGGATCAAATGAGAGATGCAGCTTTTGCTGCATCTTTTCTATTATGTAAAAATGTATAAATTTTCATTATCTATTAATTTTTGTATACTTCACTATAGACAAATAGTAATGGAATGATTTATTAGGAATATTTAAAAAAAGAACCAATAATCCCTATATAGTGCAAAGTGTAGATTATATAAATTGTGTAAAATAGTTTTCATTCATGTAACAAAAACATTACAATTTTACCTATTCCCTTTAATTTTAGGCTATTTTATATTATAATTTTTTGTATATAAAATTTTATTTTTTATAATAATACTAGAGTATAATAAAATAGAAAAAACAAAGTGGGAGAGTTTGTGTGATTCAGTCATTAATCTTGTCTTTTCTCTTGGGAGGGATCATTGTTCTGACGTTTGCATTAGTGGACGAAAAAATCTATCAGGAACATCAATTTGCATTTATCTTTCTGCTGAGCACCTTTGTTCTTCTTTTTGAAAGTCTCTTAGTATTTTTAGATGTGACTTTATTTTCAAATATTCGACTCTCTGATTTAAATATGCTCTTATGGCCGGTTTATTTATATCCTTATTATCATTATGCCAATCGGACGAATCGCTTGTGCGCCATTTTTTATTCTTTTTTTACTTATTTAGCGGTTGAAGGAACAGCAACTTTTCTGACGATAATTGTCTCTTCAGTATTGGGGGATGCTGTTGTAGCAGCTTACTCGATTGTCTACAATATGTGCATTCGTTTGATTTCTTTAGGAATCATTTTGAAGTTAATTGACCTATTTGAATTTGACTTCACTCCTTTTTATGAGAAAGAATTTGAAAAATATTTAAAGAGACTCATCTGTGTCTATTTTGCTATATTTGTAGTGATTAATTTTGCTTTATGGATTAGTGAACAAGCGCAATATAAAAATTTTGGGAGTATGTTGGCAACGATTTGTTTTTTCTCTTTTGTAGTCAGCTTATTCCATATGAAAATCGAGCGAGATCAGTATCGTAAAAATTTAGAACTGGAGTATAAAGAATTTTCTGAGCAACAAATGAGTCGGTATATGGCTGAAATTCAAAGTCTCTATTCTATTGTCAGGGGATTTCGTCATGATTTGGGAAATTTAGTTATTTCTATGTCGTTAGCCATTGAGGAAGAAAATATTCCAGAAATACAGAGAATCCATAGAGAAGTATTGGAAAAAGGTTATAAAGAGATCAATACAGAAGCATTATCAGGATTCAACTTGGTCAATATCAAAGATTCTGCTTTACGAAGTATTTTGATTCGAGGCTGGTTGGATGCAAGAGATGCTGGGGTAGAAATGACCTTTGAAACGAGTGAACCAATCGAGCAACTACCAGTTGATTTATTAGATATCGTGAGAATCGTTGGGATTCTAGTGACAAACGCTTTGGAAGCTTCAAAAGAAGCAGAAGAAAAGAAAGTTCATATTGCTATTTTCTCTATTTCAAAAATTGTTTACTTAGTGATTCATAATACAACAAATGAAATCACTTTTGATATTAGAAAAATATATGAAGAAGGTTATTCAACAAAAGGAGAAAATAGAGGACTAGGATTAAATAATGTGAGAAAAATCTTAGCAAATTATGGAACGATGTTTTTAGAAACGGAATTGCAAGGAAATCGTTTTTTACAAGTTTTGAAGATTGGAGGATACGAACAAGAATGAAGATTTTTTTATTAGAAGATGAGCTCTCTCAACAGATACGGGTAGAAAAACATATTGCAGAAATTGCTAAGGAATTAGAAATTAAACTTGAAGTGATTTCTACCGGTAAAATTTCGGAATTTGAAAATTATATCCAGCATTCGGATATCCACCAATTATATTTTCTAGATATTCATATCCAAGACAATGAGTATTGTGGTCTGGAAATTGCTCAAAAAATACGAGAAGCAAATCCTTATGCCATTATTGTTTTTATTACTACAAAATCAGAATTCGCTTCGATTACCTATCGTTATAAAGTATCTGCCTTAGATTTTATTGATAAAAATTTGAATGAAGATTTATTTAGATTAAAAATTAAGGAGTGTATTGAGTACCTAACGACTATTCAAATTGGAAATGATGATTTGACAGATTATTTTGAGTATGACTTTAAGGATAAAAAGATAAAAATTCCATTTAAGGATATTCTTTATATTGAAACTGTTGGTTCGGCTTATAAATTAAACTTAGTTGGGAAAAATTTTCAAAAAGAAATTGCGGGAAGTTTATCAGATGTCTTGGAGAAAGATGTGGAGGAGAGATATTTCAGTCCCCATCAATCTTTTATCGTGAATAGAAGTATGATCATTGGAATGGATAAGAAAAAGAAACAGCTACTGTTGAAAGAAGGCTATTCTTGTCCAATCTCAAGAAGCAATATCAAACGTGCCAAAAAATTAATTGAAGAACAAAATTTAGAATTTAGTGCTTGACAATTAGTTAAATTTTGATATAATGGGATATGTTCTGTTAATGAATATATGGTCCGTTGGTCAAGGGGTTAAGACACCGCCTTTTCACGGCGGTAACACGGGTTCGAATCCCGTACGGACTATATCTCATTCCGCCATAGCTCAGTTGGTAGTAGCGCATGACTGTTAATCATGATGTCGTAGGTTCGAGTCCTACTGGCGGAGCTAGTATAGCACCCATTTGGGTGTTTTTTTGTTTTGAAAAAGGCTAGGATAATGACTATCCTAGCCTTTTATTTATAAGTGAACCGATGGTTAGATTCCTTAACTTTTTCGTCTTTTTATTTTTCTCCATTCGTAGAGGAAAAAGAGAATGATTCCAACGAAAAAGGCAATGAGTCCTTCAATGAAGCCTTGGGGAACAAATGTTAAGGTGACTGTTCCGGATCCTTTTGAAACACGAACTCCCATTAATCCTTTCTGGATGCGATGAATTTTGATAGGTTTTCCATTTTGTTTAGCTGACCAGCCTTTATCATAAGGGAGTGTAAAAATAAGGGTAGTGTCTCTATTTGCGTTATAGGCTGCTACCAATTTGTTTTTCTTTTTGTGAATAGCAACTTCTTGCTGACGAATGCTAGCGATAGCTTGTGTGTATTGGTCAAGATCCAGAGCAAAAAATTCTGGTGTATCAAAAGAGACTGTCGAATTTTCTGGAAAACTCATACGAATAGTAACTGTTTCCTCTGTGTCAAAATGGCCAATCGAAAAGAATGGAAAGGCATTATCAATGGTATAGCGTTGAGTCTGTCCATTGTAGCTGATTTCAATATCTTTTCGATCATCGTTTGAAAATTGTAAATTTGGAACATTGACATATAGTTGGCTATGGGCAGGAACCGTTACTTCATATTGAATACTTGCGTAGGAAAGATGACTATCTTCTTCAATTTTTGCAGTTTGCAACGAAGATGTAGTATTTTGTGAAGTAGGCGAGAGAATATTTAATTTCTTATAAAATTTATATTTTTCATCTGTGATTTGATGGATGAATCGTGTCTGATTATCCAGTGTCAAATTCGTAAAGGAAGTATTTTTATAAGGTTTTGCTGACAGAAAGGCGATTGGTAAGGCATATTCGTTTTCTGAAAGTGAGACTCCATTTTTGGTTGCAATCTCTTTAAATCCAAATTTTTGAACAGGTTGTTGGCTTAAATTATAGCGAACACCAAATAGACTATCCATTAAAATAGAATTGTTTTGGTATCGAAGATTGAGGTTGGTTCCTTCAGATTTAAATCCTAGTTTGTCCAATGTCGAGCTAGCATCCGTATTTCGTACAGATGAAAATTGAGAAATTCCATTATAACCATACTTCATGCTATCATTGCCCGTTTGTGGCTGTAAAATCTCAGTCCGATAATTAGAGTCTGTCTTCTCTTTTACTAAGGATTGGATGGCTTTTAAGTCTCGTTCGTAGGATGACCGAGAAGCAAATACCCATTCATTCGCAATTCCTTCCATTTGATAATAACTATTCACCGATAATTCAAAGATGGAGAAAAACAGGATCGAAAGATAGAAAAGTCTAGGCGGTATCTTTTTTAGGATAAACCCTAAACAGACCAAATAGAAAGCAATTAAAAATTCAAAAGTAACAATAAAATTGACAGCATCTAAAAATTTATAGTGACTGCTGTAAAGGACAGTTGCTCCAAATCCTAGAATAAGGAGGAAATTAGCAAGACTAAAACGAATCCAAGTGATCTCCTCTATTCGATTTAGTACTTCTCCTGCCATCAGAATAATCGTCAAAGAAAAGATCCAAGAGTATCGATGAAGAAACATATTCGGCGCGTGCATACCTTGCCAAAGGAGATCTAATAATTGAAAACGAAAACTCAAAATAAGAATGGTCAAGAGTATAAAGTAAGAAAGTTTCACGTGAAACTTGATCGACTTTACAAAGAAAAAGGTAATCGCTAAAAGAAGTGGAAATAATCCCACGTAGATCATTGGAATTGATCCATATTTAGTAGTGTCAAAACTTCCAATGAAATTTTTTGCAAATACGTCAAGATACCAACTTTTTTCTGTAAAGATACTGTCAACTTTTGAAAAACTTTCTCCATGAGTGCGTAAATCTAAGAAGGTTGGAAATAACATCACAAGGCTTGTTATAACTGATAAAAGAGATACAATCACAAAATGAAAGAAGCGTTTTCCAATTCCTTTGATGTCCCATGACAGTTGTGTCAAGTACCATAAAATAAGAAAAATAGACATCATAAACCCAAAATAATAATTTTGGATAAACAAGCTGGTTAAGCTGATAAAGTAGAGAATCTCTCCCTCATTGTAAATGAGTTTTTTAAATCCATAAAGAATTAATGGTGCTAGGATAAAAACATCTAGCCAAGTTTTTATTTCAATTTGGCTGATAGCAAAGCTCATAAGAGCAAATGATGTTGAAAGGGTAAGAAACAGGGATCTAGGAATTTTAGAAAACATTCCATGTAAACTAATATAAGTGCTTAAGCCAATAGCTCCAAATTTAAGAAGAGTGATGAGGTAAACAGCATCTGGCATGGATTGTGCATTAAAGAAGTAGATAAGAGGAGAAAAGAAACTTCCTAGATAATAACTACTGAGTGCATAGAAATTAATGCCTAATCCACTTTGAAAACTGTAAAATAGGCTATCTGTCCCGTGTAAAATATTTCGAAGTGTGGTATCAAAAATGACATACTGATGATAACCATCTCCTAATAAGGGGGATGTATCACTGTTCCAGTAGATTCCTTGTGAGAGGTAAATAAAGAACATCATGATAGCCGGAATCAGGAAGGAAGATACTATAAAAAGGGATGTTTTTAGCTTTGTTTTATTCATATATTTCTACTGAAAGAGCCTGAAATAATGATTTCAGGGCTCTTTATTTTTATGATTGGCTCCAAAGTTCTTTCACTTTTGCTTGAACTTCTTCATTTTCAAGAAACTCATCATAGGTTTCATCAATACGATCGATTACGCCGTTTTTTGAAAGAACGATAATATGGTTGGCGAGTGTTTGAATGAATTCGTGGTCATGGCTGGCAAAGATAATCGATTCTTTAAAATTCTTCAATCCATCATTCAAACTTGAGATAGACTCCAAATCCAAGTGATTGGTTGGATCATCCAGTACAAGAACATTTGACTTGAGGAGCATCAATTTAGACAACATGACACGAACTTTTTCTCCCCCTGACAAGACGTTGACAGACTTGTTAACTTCGTCACCCGAAAAGAGCATACGTCCTAAGAAACCACGAAGGAAAGTATTGTCATCTTCTTCTTTACTTGCAAATTGACGAAGCCAATCGAGAATACTTTCACCACCTGCAAAATCACGACTGTTGTCTTTTGGTAGATATGATCGACTAGTTGTAACTCCCCACTTGACAGTTCCTTCATATTCAATATCATCCATCAATGCACGGATCAAAGCGGTTGTTTGAATATCGTTCTGTCCGATAAGGGCGGTTTTGTCACCAGGACGTAAGATAAAGCTGATATTGTCAAGGATGGTTTCTCCATCAATCTTGACAGAAAGATTTTCAACTGTCAAGAGATCGTTACCAATTTCTCGTTCTGCCTTAAAGTTGATGAATGGGTACTTCCGACTAGATGGAACAATTTCTTCAAGTTCAATCTTGTCAAGCATTTTTTTACGCGAAGTTGCTTGTTTTGATTTTGAAGCGTTGGCTGAGAAACGTGCGACAAACTCTTGTAATTGTTTAATTTTTTCTTCAGCTTTTGCATTTCTATCTGCTTGTAATTTTGCTGCAAGTTCAGAAGATTCTTTCCAGAAATCATAGTTCCCGACGTAAAGTTTGATTTTTCCAAAGTCGAGATCCGCCATATGGGTGCAGACTTTATTCAAAAAGTGGCGGTCATGGGATACAACGATAACCGTATTTTCAAAATCAATCAGAAAATCTTCTAACCAGGTAATGGATTGAATATCCAATCCATTGGTCGGCTCGTCCAAAAGAAGGACATCTGGTTTACCAAAAAGGGCTTTAGCTAAGAGAACTTTCACTTTATCCCCATTGGCTAACTCGCTCATAGTTTGATAATGAAGGTCTTCTGAAATATTTAGATTTTGAAGCAATTGAGATGCTTCACTTTCTGCTTCCCATCCACCAAGTTCGGCAAATTCACCTTCAAGTTCAGCTGCACGGACACCATCTTCATCAGAGAAATCTTCTTTCATGTAGATAGCATTTTTTTCTTTCATAATGTTGTAGAGCTTTTCATTTCCCATAATGACAACATCGATGACCCGCTCGTCTTCGTAGTCAAAGTGATTTTGACGCAAAACAGACAAACGTTCATCAGGGCCAAGAGAAATATGACCAGTTGTTGGTTCAATATCTCCAGCTAAAATTTTTAAAAAGGTTGACTTTCCAGCACCGTTGGCACCGATGAGACCGTATGTATTTCCTTCTGTAAAGTTGATATTGACATCGTCAAACAATTTTCGATCACTAAAACGTAGTGAGACGTCTGATACTGTAAGCAATGATTTTCTCCTCTTTCTATAATGTCTTCATTTTACTAGAAAATAGGGGAAAATTCAACTTTTTTACTGTCAATTTGTTTTTACAATGATGTAAACGAAATTGACAGTTTAGTAAAGTGTTAATTCCTTACAAACATAGAGGATAGACTAACATTTTCAACTAGAAAGTGCTATAATGATAGGGATAACGATTAAGGAGAAGAGTATGACAAAACCCATCATTCTGACAGGAGATAGACCGACAGGAAAACTCCATATTGGCCACTATGTTGGTTCTTTAAAAAATCGCGTCTTGTTGCAAAATAAAGATGAGTATAATATGTTTGTTTTCCTAGCAGACCAGCAAGCTTTGACAGACCATGCAAAAGATCCAAAAACGATTGTAGAATCTATTGGTAATGTTGCTTTGGATTATCTGGCAGCTGGACTAGATCCTGAAAAAGTTACGATTTTCATTCAAAGTCAGATTCCTGAATTAGCGGAATTGACCATGTATTACATGAATCTAGTATCTTTGGCGCGACTTGAAAGGAATCCAACTGTAAAAACCGAGATTTCTCAAAAAGGTTTTGGTGAGAGTATTCCAACAGGATTTTTGGTATACCCTATTTCACAAGCAGCCGATATCACAGCATTTAAAGCGAATTTTGTTCCAGTAGGAAATGATCAAAAGCCTATGATTGAGCAAACTCGTGAGATTGTTCGTTCCTTTAATCATGCATACAACACAGATACTTTGGTGGAACCGGAAGGAATTTATCCTGAAAATGAAGCAGCGGGGCGCTTACCTGGTTTAGATGGAAATGCTAAAATGTCTAAATCATTGAATAATGGAATTTACTTAGCTGATGATGCGGATACTTTAAAGAAAAAAGTGATGAGTATGTATACCGATCCGGATCATATTAAAGTAGAGGATCCAGGAAAAATCGAAGGCAATATGGTGTTTCATTACCTGGATGTATTTGGCCGTCCAGAAGATTCAGCTGAAATTGCAGAAATGAAAGAACATTATCAACGTGGTGGACTTGGTGATGTAAAGACCAAACGATATCTTTTAGAAATTTTAGATCGTGAATTAAGACCAATTCGTGAAAGACGACTTGAGTTTGCAAAGGATATGGGTGAGGTCTACTCTATTCTTGAAAAAGGAAGTGAGCGCGCTCGAAATGTAGCAGCTCAAACACTGGATGAAGTAAAATCTGCGATGGGAATTACCTATTTTAAAAAATAAAACGACTTCATTAAAAGCGAACATTTCTTACTGTTCATTGATAATTTACCAATAAATGATTGACAAATTGCCATAGAATGGTATGATATTAACAATAAAAATTCGAGCCTTGCTCAAATAAAAAGAAAAGAGGATCCAGCTAATGTCTAATTGGGACACAAAGTTTTTAAAAAAAGGGTTTACATTCGATGACGTGCTTTTGATTCCAGCAGAAAGTCACGTATTGCCTAATGATGCAGATTTAAGTACACAATTAGCAAGTAATTTACGCTTGAATATCCCAATCATTACTGCTGCCATGGACACAGTGACTGAAAGTCAAATGGCAATTGCTATGGCACGTGCTGGTGGACTTGGTGTTATCCATAAAAACATGTCAATTGAGCAACAGGCAGATGAAGTACGCAAAGTAAAACGTTCTGAAAATGGGGTTATTATTGATCCGTTCTATTTGACTCCGTCTCATACAATTGCAGAAGCAGATGAGTTGATGGGACGATACCGAATCAGTGGTGTTCCTGTTGTTGAAACACTTGAAAATCGTAAATTAGTTGGTATCCTTACAAACCGGGATTTGCGTTTTATTTCTGATTACAATCAACCCATTTCAAATCATATGACAAGTGAAAACTTGGTAACTGCACCGGTTGGAACCGATTTGGAAACAGCTGAACGCATTCTACAAGAGCACCGTATTGAAAAATTACCATTGGTAGATGAAAATGGTCGTCTTTCTGGCTTGATTACAATCAAAGATATTGAAAAAGTTATTGAGTTTCCAAATGCGGCTAAGGATGAATTTGGTCGTTTGCTTGTGGCTGGTGCCGTAGGGGTTACTTCAGATACTTTTGAACGTGCAGAAGCTCTTTTTGAAGCTGGTGCAGATGCTATTGTCATCGATACTGCTCATGGACATTCTGCGGGTGTTCTTCGTAAGATTGCAGAAATTCGTGCTCACTTCCCAGATCGTACCTTGATTGCAGGAAATATTGCAACCGCTGAAGGTGCTCGTGCATTATTTGATGCAGGGGTAGACGTAGTTAAGGTCGGAATTGGTCCAGGATCAATATGTACAACTCGTGTTGTTGCAGGGGTTGGTGTTCCTCAAGTGACTGCCATTTATGATGCAGCCGCTGTAGCTCGTGAATATGGAAAAACGATCATTGCTGATGGTGGTATCAAGTATTCAGGAGATATTGTCAAAGCACTAGCAGCTGGTGGAAACGCGGTTATGCTTGGCTCAATGCTTGCAGGTACAGATGAAGCACCAGGTGAAACAGAAATCTTCCAAGGTCGTAAATTTAAAACATACCGTGGTATGGGATCTATTGCAGCAATGAAGAAAGGTTCTAGCGACCGTTACTTCCAAGGATCTGTCAATGAAGCCAATAAATTGGTTCCTGAAGGAATTGAGGGACGTGTTGCTTATAAAGGTTCTGTAGCAGATATGGTATTCCAAATGATCGGTGGTATTCGTTCAGGTATGGGTTATGTTGGTGCAGCAACCATTCAAGATTTACATGATCATGCACAATTTGTTGAAATGAGTGGTGCAGGATTGAAAGAAAGCCATCCTCATGATGTGCAAATCACAAACGAGGCTCCTAACTACTCAGCACAATAAATTTACACATTTGTAAACAAAAATAACAGCATCTTGACAATTCTGTCAAGATGCTGTTTTGATATGACCGGCTTGAACAGTGAAAATTTTCAACTCTTCAGGCAGGTCTTTTAAATGATCGAGAGTGGTCGTTGTAATAAATGTTTGAATATTATTAGAGATGGTTTCAAGTAGTTGAAGTTGACGATAATTGTCAAGTTCGCTCATGACATCGTCAAGTAATAAAATAGGCTTTTCTCTTGTGATTTCTTCCATCAATTCAATTTCTGCTAATTTTAGAGAGAGAACAACACTTCGATGCTGGCCCTGACTACCAAAGGTAGCATTCATATTATTGATAAAAAATGCCAAATCATCCCTGTGAGGCCCAATACTTGTTGTTTTCCTAAAAATATCCTTCTGACGGTTTTTTTCCAACATAGAGAGAAACTGCTCTTCTATATCATTTCCTTCTTCAGAAAAAACAGTTGACTGATATTGAATCGATAGGTCTTCTTTGTTGTCAGAAAGTCGAGTGTGTTTTTCTTCTGCTTTAGCTTCTAATTTTTTAATAAACTCAAGCCGATGATGGATGACGCGACTTCCAAAATTAGCTAGTTGTGAATCTAAGACCTCCAAAAATGTAGCATCAATTTTTTCCGAATTTTTTAGATAACTGTTTCTTTGTTTCAGTACATGGTTGTATTGAGATAAGTCGGATAAATAGAGAGGTTTCATCTGACCTAATTCAATGTCAATAAACTTTCGACGCCCTGCAGGTGATCCTTTGATCAGTTGCAAATCTTCGGGTGCGAAAAGGACAACATTCATATGGCCAATATAGTTTGATAATTTGGCTTGTTTCAAATGATTTACCTTAGTTATCCGACCTTTTGGTGTCAAGGAAATTTCTAATGGAAGGGGACCAGTTTCTCTTTGCAATTGACCAGAAACTTTAAAATCGGTGGATTCAAAATAGATGAGATCTCTATCATTTCGTGTTCGATGACTTCTGGTTAAAGCTAGAAAATAAATTGATTCGAGAATATTGGTCTTTCCTTGAGCATTTTGACCTAGGAAAATATTTAATCCAGGATGAAACTCGACTTCTAGTTCTTGATAATTACGAAAATGTTGAATGGATAAGTGTTTTAACCACATTAGGAGATACCAGGAAAGCGAATTGCTTTTTCTTTTTTGTTAGTCTTTGTCGGTTGTTTCTTTTGTTGTTGATTGAGTTGCTTGACAAGTTTAGCAACACGTTCCTTTTCTTCCTTCTCTTTAAGATGTTCTTCTATTTCTTCTTGAGAAGGTTCAAGAATGGTGATAGTCATGCTCAGTTCAGGAATGTCAATCTGATCATTGACACGAAGTTTACGGCCTCTCCGTTGTTCTAATTCACCATTCACAAAGACTTCTTTTTCTTGAAGAAAGGCTTTGATTGCACCACCACTCTGTATAATGCCGAGTTCTTTTAAGATTGCTTGTAATGTAATAAAGTCATCAAATAATTTGTAATTCATAGTTCACCTCTTTGCGTGTTATTATACCATATTTTTAGTTTTTCTAGGGTAGAGAATGTTGAGTGATTTGAGGAGCTTTTTCACAGTTTGAATTAGGATTTTAGTGTGATTTCGTGTTATAATGAAAGTTACTATTGAGTAGAACGAGGATGAAAATGGAATTAGTAAAGGGCGTGAATCTTCACTTTCTTCAATCAAAAAAATTTAAAACCAATAAAATTAAGGTCCGTTTTTCATCACCATTAGATGAAAATACCGTGGCTGCGCGTGTTTTAGTAGCCTGTATGATGGAAACTGCAAATCAAAAATATCCAACTTCACAATTATTCCGTGAAAAATTAGCGAGTCTATATGGGGTAGAATTGTCAACCTCAGTCTCTAAGAGGGGGCGTGTTCATTATGTTGATTTGAATATTTCCTTTGTGCGCGATGACTTTTTGAGCAAGAAAAATGTTCTTACGGATGAGGTTTTGGACATTATAGAAACTATCTTCTTTTCACCTTTGGTAGTAGAAGATCACTTTGACAGTGATACATTTGACGTTGAAAAGAAAAATACGATTTCCGATTTGGAGTCAGAAATTGAAGAGCCTTATTATTATGCACATGGGCAATTGAATCAACTATTTTTTGAAGACGAAACAATCGGGATGTCAAGATTGGGGAAAGTTGATTTAGTGAGACAAGAAACAGCTCAAAGTTCTCTTGAACAGTTTCATCAGATGCTCCAATTAGATAACATTGACTTCTTTTTCATAGGTGACTTTAATGAGGTCGCTATTGTGGATCGAGTGAACCAGTTTGAATTCAAGCCACGTGATAACAATTTGTCTGTCACCTATCAACAACCTTTTACAAATGTTGTAAGAGAAAAGTTAGAGCAAAAACAAAACCAACAATCTATTTTAGAATTAGGTTATCATTTTTCTACCCAGTATGGAGAATCTCTCCATATCCCTCTAGTTGTATTAAATGGGATGCTGGGAGCTTTCTCGCATTCGAGACTTTTTCAAATAATACGTGAGAAAGAAGGCCTTGCTTATACTATCTCAAGCCATTTTGATATTTTTACAGGCTTCATGAGAGTTTTTGCAGGTATTGATAAGGAATCTCGTACGAAAGTAATGACCTTGATTATGCGACAGTTGAATGATTTAAAACGAGGCAAGTTTACAGAGTCAGAGCTTCAATTGACAAAAGAAATGTTGGTGAATACGACCTTATTAGCACAGGATCGGCAAAATACCTTGATTGAAAGGGAATATCTGAAAACGATCCTAGGAAAGAAAGTCCTTTCTTTAGAAGAGTGGTTAGAGTCCATCGATAAGGTTAGTAGAGAAGAAATTATTGAAGTGGCAAAAACAATTAATT
Organism: Streptococcus parasanguinis; assembly: GCF_023109675.1. Taxonomy (GTDB): domain Bacteria; phylum Bacillota; class Bacilli; order Lactobacillales; family Streptococcaceae; genus Streptococcus; species Streptococcus parasanguinis_I. The sequence goes on from NZ_JALDUR010000012.1 coordinate 31,461, forward strand.
TACAGTCTGTTTATTTTATGGAAGGAAAGTAGTGTAAAGATTGAAAATTAAAGAAAAATATTATGAATCAGTTGGTGAGCAAGTTTACTTTACACGCTTGTCAAATGGGTTGACTATTCATTTAATTCCCAAAGAAGATTATTATGAAACCTATGGAATAATCACAACTAAGTTTGGCTCAGTGGATACACGAATTCTAGTGAATGGTGATGAAAGGCAATATCCTGCAGGAATTGCTCATTTCCTAGAACACAAAGTATTTGAAGATGAAAATGGTCAAGATTATTTAAAAAAATTCGTTCATTTAGGATCGGAAAGTAATGCCTTTACAAGCTTTACAAAGACAAGTTATCTTTTCTCAACAACTTCAAAAGTCCCTGAGAATATTCAATTGTTATTGGAGATGGTTTCAAAGGCTTCCTTTACAGAAAAATCTGTATCTAAGGAAAGAGAAATCATTCAACAAGAAATTGGAATGTATCAAGATAGTCCAGACTATCGATTATTTTTTGGTGCTTTAGAAAATTTATATCCTGGAACACCGTTAGCAGATGATATTGCTGGGACTAGGGAGTCTATTTCCAACATTACAATAGATAATCTCCGTGAAAACTTTGATCTATTCTATCATCCCTCTCAAATGCACTTATTAGTGATCGGAAACTTTGATGTTGATGAAGTATTGCAAGTAGTAAAGAAATATGATCTAGTTCCTCCTCATCCATCTGTGGAGTTAGAACGTTTTCCTGTAGAAAAAAATGAAGTAAGATTGAATCAATCTTGTAGAATGGAAGTTGCTACTCCGAAGTTGGCAATTGGAATTCGAGGAAATGATATCATTAAGAAAGAGGAAAAATTTCGTTATAAATTGATGTTGAAATTACTATTTTCGATGATGTTTGGTTGGACTTCGCAACGGTTTCAAAGTTTATATGAAGCTGGGAAGATTGACAACTCATTGACACTTGAAGTCGAGGTTGAGGAATTATTTCATTTCGTTATTTTGACAATGGATACTCAAGAACCGGTGTCCTTATCTCATCAATTTAGGTCAGCAATCAAACAATTTGAGAAGGATCCAGATGTCAATCAGGAACATTTGGATACGATTAAAAGCGAAATGTTTGGTGATTTCTTACAAGGTTTAAATTCGCTTGAGTATAGTGCCACTCAGTTTGAATATTTTTCAGACGGTAGCACTTCTTATGATCTTCCAAAGATTTTACAAGGTATTAGTTTACAAGATATCATCAAATTAGGGCGTCAGTTCATCGAACGGGCTGAGATGGTTGACTATATGATTTTTCAAAAGTAGTAAACAATGTATCAAGAAGGGGAAACATGAAGAAGAGAACGATTGGTCAAGTGTTAAGACTGTCAAGAGTAAATTTACACTTAAGTTTACAGGATGTGTCAAATAAGACAGCTATTGAAATTCCTTATATAGAAGCGTTGGAAAACGATGAGTTTGATCTATTACCGAGTCCCTTTTACGCTCAGATCTATCTTAAAAAATTAGCATGGGCTTTGGGATTAGATGAGTCCATCCTATTGACAGCTTTTCGTGAAGGAAAAGAATTGTTATTTGATGAAGAGATACTTGTAGATGACGAAGAGCTTCATTCAAGAAAATTAAGACAGAAAGCGAGCTGGTTACCAATCCTGTATTATCTACTAGTTAGTTTTGTCATTCTTGGTTTTGTGATTTATATCGTATATTTTTATGAGTTTACAGCATCTGTAAAATAGATGTAAAGATAGTTTATTTTTTGGAGGAAGTATGAAAAAAGAAAATATTCCTAATGCATTGACATTAATTCGGGTTGTGATGATTCCTATTTTTATTGCCATTTTAAGTTTAAGTCACTCTTACTTAGGACATATTGTAGCGGCAGTTATTTTTGCAATTGCTAGTATTACAGATTATTTAGATGGCTTTCTTGCACGAAAATGGAATGTAGTGAGTAATTTTGGTAAATTTGCCGATCCAATGGCAGATAAATTATTGGTCATGTCAGCCTTTATCATGATGATTGAATTAAAAATGGTTCCTGCTTGGATTGCAGCCGTTATCATTTGTCGTGAGTTAGCTGTTACTGGTTTGCGTCTTCTACTTGTTGAGACAGGTGGTACAGTTCTTGCTGCAGCCATGCCTGGAAAAATTAAAACCTTTAGCCAAATGTTTGCCATTATCTTTTTGCTTTGCCATTGGACTCTTCCAGGGCAAGTGTTGCTTTATATTGCATTGATTTTCACAATTTATTCTGGTTACGACTACTTTAAGGGAAGTAGCTATCTCTTTAAAGACACATTTAAATAAATGAAACAGATGATTGAGCTAAAAAATGTATCCTTTCGATACGATAAAACAGTAGAAGAGTATCAAATTGACACGGTTTCGTTTCACGTGAAACAAGGAGAGTGGCTTTCGATTGTTGGACACAATGGTAGTGGGAAATCTACAGTTGTACGCCTGATTGATGGTCTTTTGGAAGCTGAGTCTGGTGAGATTTACATTGATGGAAAACAACTGACTCGTGAAACCATATGGGAAATCCGTAGTAAAATTGGGATTGTATTTCAGAATCCTGATAACCAATTTGTTGGTGCGACAGTAGAAGATGATGTTGCCTTTGGTTTAGAAAATCAAGGAATTCCACGGGAAGAAATGTTTCAACGTGTGGAGAAGGCTATTGAGCAAGTTGGTATGCTGGAGTTTAAAGATCGCGAACCATCTCGTTTGTCAGGTGGTCAAAAGCAACGGGTGGCTATAGCAGGTATTATCGCCTTGAGACCAACTATTATTATCCTTGATGAAGCAACTAGTATGTTAGATCCAGAAGGTAGAGAGGATCTAATGGCGGTAATGAGAGAACTTCAGAAAAAATTTCAATTAACAATTATCTCCATTACCCATGATTTAACCGAAATTGCCTTAAGTGATCGAACACTCGTGTTTCAAAAAGGAAAACTAGAGTCTTCTATGACGCCGCGGGAATTGTTTTCAAGAAATGACCTCAATGAGATTGGACTAGATAAGCCTTTTAGTAAGCAGGTTCAAGAATCTCTCAGCTCGCATTTTCCGCTAAAACAGGATTATCTAACAGAAAGTGAGTTATTAGACCAATTATGGGAATCTCTTTAAAGAATGTCTATTATACTTATCAAGAGGGAAGTCCTTTTGAAGGGCAGGCGCTTTCTGATATTAGTTTGGAAATAAAAGATGGATCTTATACAGCCATTATCGGACATACTGGTAGTGGCAAGTCTACTTTGTTGCAATTACTAAATGGTTTACTGCGTCCGACTAAAGGAACGATTCAATTTGAAGATTTTGTTTTAGATAATCATTCTGAGCCAAAAGAAATGAAGTACCTGAGAAAAAAGGTTGGTTTGGTTTTTCAATTTCCAGAAAGTCAGCTGTTTGCAGAAACCGTTCTAGCTGATGTAGCCTTTGGACCACAGAATTTTGGGGTACCTAAGGACAAAGCGGAGGAAATAGCCAAAGAAAAATTAGCGATCGTTGGTTTAGAAGAGTCTATCTATGATAAAAGTCCATTTGAACTATCTGGTGGACAGATGAGACGGGTTGCGATCGCAGGTATTTTAGCTATCGAACCAGAGATTTTAGTATTGGACGAGCCAACAGCAGGTCTAGATCCTGCTGGAAGAAAGGAATTGATGGCGCTGTTTGAGACATTACATAAAAATGGGATGACCCTAGTTCTGGTAACTCATACGATGGATGATGTAGCAAATTTTGCTGATACTGTATTTGCTTTAGAAGCGGGAAAACTTGTCCTAAACGGATCCCCAAGGGAAGTGTTTCAACAGGTTGAGTATTTACAAAAACTTCAATTAGGAGTCCCACAAATTACGAATTTTGCTCTTCAATTGAAACGAAGAGGACTTCCTCTGGACAGACTACCAATCAAAATTGAGGAACTAAAGGAGCTGTTACTTCATGAATAATATGATTTTGGGAAGGTATATTCCTGGAAACTCCATTATCCACCAACTAGATCCTCGTGGGAAGTTGCTGTCAATGTTTTTATTCATATTTCTTCTGTTTTGGGCAAATAATATCCAGACAAATGTTCTTCTCTTTGGTTTTATTTTTGTTTTAATGTATCTAACGAGGATTTCGGTTAGTTTTTATATTAAAGGTTTAAAATCAATGATTTTTATCATTGCTTTTACAACCATTTTTCAATTATTTGCGACCTCTCAAGGAACTATTTTGTATCAATGGTGGTTTTTTAAATTAACCGACCAAGGATTGATGCAAGCCGCCATCATATTTTGTAGATTTATTTTAATCATTTTTTATTCGACGATTTTAACCGTGACGACGACACCATTGAGTTTAGCAGATGCTGTTGAAAAGATCCTCACACCACTAAAAATTATTAAAGTTCCAGCACATGAGATTGGGTTAATGCTATCTATGAGTTTGCGCTTTGTTCCAACTTTAGTGGATGATACGAATCGAATCATGAATGCGCAAAGGGCGCGTGGTGTTGATTTTGGTGAAGGAAATCTATTAAAAAGGATCCGTTCCTTCATTCCGATTCTCATTCCTTTGTTTGCCTCAAGTTTTAAACGCGCAGATGCATTAGCAATTGCGATGGAAGCGAGAGGGTACAAAGGCGGTGAAGGACGAACACGCTATCGGACTCTGCAGTGGGGAGTAAAAGATACCCTGGCATTGCTCGTTATTCTGTGCCTCATGTTGATAGTTTTTTATCTAAAAAATGGATAGAGCTAGTTGTATTGGTTCAAAAATAAGGAAAAAGCGCTATACAAAGCGCTTTTTACATTAAATTCACATATTCTTGTAACATTTGTAATATATTCTACAATAAACTGTAACATTTTGTGTGTATGATAGAATTATGTTCGAAAGGAGAATAGAATTCATGAACAGTAAAAAGTTCCAATGGACAGTCACTTCCCTACTTTCAGCAGCATCACTTTTCATTTCTGGTATTGCTACAGTGAATGCTGAAACTTACGAAGTGAAGTCTGGAGATACTCTATCAAAAATTGCACTAGAAAATAACACTTCAGTAGAAAATATTATTGCATCTAACAATCTGACCAATGAAGATTTGATCTATGCAGGACAAATTATTGAGTTAGGTGAGCGTTCAAAATCTATGATTGATAAAGTTGCTCCACAAGAGCAAGCAAAACCTGCTGAAAGTGCAACTACAGCAACTGCACAAACTGCTCAAAAACAAACAACTTATGCAGCAAATGCTGCAGTGACTTCTGCACAATCAACAAATGGTGGAATTGTTCTATCAAATGGGAATACTGCTGGAGAACAAGGATCTTATGCAGCTGCTCGTATGGCTGAAATGACTGGTGTACCTGCTTCTACTTGGGAAGCAATTATTGCCCGTGAATCAAATGGTCAAGTAAATGCAGCAAATGCTTCTGGTGCCAGTGGTTTGTTCCAAACAATGCCAGGTTGGGGTTCAACTGCAACAGTTGATGATCAAATCCAGGCTGCATACAATGCATATAGCTCACAAGGTTTATCAGCTTGGGGTTATTAAAAAAATAGGTTTACAACTTGTAAACCTATTTTTTTAATGTCTCAAGAATGTCAAGTGGAGAGTGACAAATAAAATCTGGTGAGTAAAGAAGTAGCTCTTCAAGATCTCCAAATCCCCAAGTGACGGCCATGGTTTTTATGCCAACTGTTTGACCTCCAATGAGGTCAAATTTTGTGTCTCCAATAATCACTGTCTCCTCTTTTGGAAGGTCATTGCTTGACAAGGCGTATCGAATGACATCGGCTTTGTGGATACGATCTGAATTTGATCCATAAATTCCTTTAAAGTATTTATCGATACCTAAATCTTGACACATCTGTAAAGCAACTGGTTCATGTTTTGAAGTAGTTACATAAAGAGGAATGTTTTCGTCTTGTAATGCTTTCAAAGCTTCTACTATCTGAGGAAACAGAGTTGATTTGTATTGACCTTTTTCATGATAATACTGGCGATAGATCATCACTGCTTGATCTACCAAAGTTTCAGGAAGGGTAGCTTCAAAACTAGAAATCAAAGGTGGTCCCATAAAACTACGGATAGTTTTGAGATCGGGTTGAGGAACCTTCAAAGTATCGAATGTATGTTGAAAGCTCTCTGTAATTCCCTTGGAACTGTCAACTAATGTTCCATCTAAATCAAAAAATAAGGCTTGCATGTTATTCTCCAAATATCTCTTTTTGTAATCTACGTCCGGTTGGTGTTGCTGCCAATCCTCCTTCAGCTGTTTCTCTAAAGGCAGTCGGAAGACTAGATCCAACTTGGTACATGGCGTCAATCACTTCATCAACAGGTATTTTTGATTCAATACCTGCTAAGGCCATATCAGCAGCAATGAAGGCATAGCTAGCTCCCATTGCGTTCCGTTTAACACATGGAACTTCCACGAGTCCTGCTACTGGATCACAAATGAGCCCAAGCATGTTTTTGATGACAAAACAGACTGCTTGACTCGCTTGATAAGGAGTTCCCCCAGCAGCTAGTGTCAATGCTGCTGCACTCATAGCTGAAGCAGAACCAACTTCTGCTTGACAACCACCTTCTGCACCTGAAATAGAAGCATTATTTGCGATCACTAAACCAAAAGCTCCAGCTGTCAGTAGAAAATCTAATTGTTGCTGACGGTTTAACCCTAATTTTTGAGTTGCTGCAGTGAGAACTGCGGGGAGGCAGCCAGCAGATCCTGCAGTGGGTGTTGCGCAGACCAGTCCCATCTTAGCATTGTGTTCGTTGACAGCAATAGCATTCTTCGCTGCGGTTAGGACGGTCAAGTCAGATAACGTTTTTCCTGATTTGATATAGCGATCTAATTTTGCGGCATCCCCACCGGTTAACCCACTACGAGAGTGGTTTTCATTTAACCCTAACTTTACAGAATCAATCATCACTTCTAAATTACGGGTCATTAATCGTAGGACTTCTTCTCGTTCACGACCGGTTAGTTCAAATTCAGTTGCAATCATTAACTCTGCGACGTTTCCTTCGTATTGTGTGCTTGCTTGTTCTACGAGGTCTACAATTGAATAAAACATATGAACTCCTTATTTGAAAAAGTTGACATTATGAAGATGAGGAATTTTACGGATATCTTCGATCGCTGCTTCACAACTTCTTGAGTCAACTTCTATAATCATAATCGCTTTTTCTCCAGCTTTTTCCCGTGTTACATTCATTTGTGCAATGTTAATATCATAGCGAGAAAGAGCTTCTGTCACATGAGCGATCATTCCAGGGACGTCCTGGTGAACAATGATAATGGTTGGAGTATTCATATTTAGCGAGATGGCAAAGCCATTTAACTCAGTAACCTGTATGTTCCCACCACCAATTGAGATTCCAGTGACAGAAATCGTTTTATGATCATTTTTAACAGTAATAGTCGTTGTATTTGGGTGAGGAGCATTGCTTTCTTTTTGAATAGACCAAACAATCCGAATGCCTCGTTCATGTGCAATTTTTAGACTATCTGGGATTCTAGGATCATCTGTGTCCATTCCTAAGATGCCCGCTACTAAGGCTAAATCTGTTCCATGACCACGATAGGTTTTGGCGAAGGAATTAAATAATTGGAACTCAACTTCTTTTGGTTCCTCTCCAAAGATAGAAGAAACAATTTTACCAATTCGAACAGCACCTGCAGTGTGACTACTGGATGGGCCGATCATCACAGGTCCAATAATATCAAAAACTGATTGGAATTTTAAAGAGTTCATGCTCTGCTCCTTTGTGATCACTTTACTTCATTATATCAGATATGGCTGATGATTTCTTCTATTTTTCCCGAAATATCTGAGAAATCTTAAAGGGGGCTTAAAGCATTTATATTATCCTGGATTTTTAGTATTTCTAACATCTGACTGAAATATTTGACACATTATTTCAATAAATATGAAATATTTCTTGTGTAGTATAGAGGTATACCAATAAAGGAGTACATAATAATGAATAAAAAACAAATGATGAAACGAATTATTGGACTTAGTTTACTTGCAGGACTTTTCCTTCCAATTGTAGCGAATGCAGATTCTTATACTGTAAAATCAGGTGATACTTTATCAGCTATTGCTAAAGAGAAGAACACAACGGTTGATGCGATTGCTAAGAAAAATAAGATTAGTAACGTGAATCTCATCTCAGTTGGTCAAGTTCTTGAGATTGAAGATGCAAATACAACGCAGAAAACCACGGAGCAAGCTCCTGCTAGTAAAACTGATACTACACAAGCAACAACTACTGTCTCTGCTTCAGATGGCTTGAGTGCGGAAGATGCAGCTGCTAAGGAATGGATTGCCCAAAAAGAGTCAAGTGGTAGCTATACAGCACAAAATGGCCAATATTATGGCCGTTACCAATTGACTATCACTTATTTGAATGGTGATTTATCACCTGCAAACCAAGAAAAAGTAGCCAATCAATATGTTGTCAACCGTTATGGATCATGGTCAGCAGCTAAAAATTTCTGGTTGGCAAATGGCTGGTATTAAATTCGTTTAAAAAGAGTTCTTGAATAGGACTCTTTTTAAATTTACAGACTTGTAAACCCATCGATCCTGATCAACAAAAAGAATAGTAAGATGCTTGTTTTCTAATATAAAGCGTGTTAAAATGGTAACTGCTCAAAACGACCTTCAATCGTTGAAGCAAACCACGACCTTCAATCGTGAGAAACGAAAAGATGGGAGAAATCTATGAGTGATAACTCGAAAACACGTGTTGTTGTTGGTATGAGTGGTGGTGTGGATTCATCTGTAACAGCTTTATTATTAAAGCAACAGGGTTACGATGTCATCGGTATCTTCATGAAAAACTGGGACGACACAGACGAAAATGGCATCTGTACAGCTACAGAAGATTACAAAGATGTAGCAGCGGTTGCAGACCAAATTGGCATTCCTTACTATTCTGTCAACTTTGAGAAAGAATACTGGGATCGTGTCTTTGAATATTTCCTTGCCGAATACCGAGCTGGTCGAACACCAAATCCGGATGTCATGTGTAATAAGGAAATCAAATTTAAGGCCTTTTTAGATTATGCTATGACACTCGGTGCAGATTATGTAGCGACAGGGCACTATGCGCGTGTGGCGCGTGATGAGGATGGCATTGTCCATATGTTACGTGGCGTTGACAACGGGAAGGATCAAACTTATTTCTTAAGCCAACTGTCACAAGAACAACTTCAAAAAACCATGTTCCCATTGGGACATTTGGAAAAGCCTGAGGTTCGCCGTCTAGCTGAAGAAGCTGGATTGGCAACAGCTAAAAAGAAAGACTCAACTGGAATTTGCTTTATCGGAGAAAAGAATTTCAAAGAATTTCTAGGGAACTACCTTCCTGCCCAACCAGGTCGAATGATGACCATCGATGGACGAGATATGGGTGAACATGCTGGTTTGATGTATTACACAATCGGTCAACGGGGTGGACTTGGAATTGGTGGCCAACAAGGTGGAGACAATGCTCCATGGTTTGTAGTTGGGAAAGACCTCAGTCAAAATATTCTTTATGTCGGTCAAGGCTTCTACCATGAAGCATTGATGTCAACAAGTTTACAGGCTAGTCAAGTTCACTTTACACGAGATATGCCAGAAGAGTTTACATTAGAGTGTACAGCTAAGTTCCGCTATCGTCAACCAGATTCTAAGGTAACTGTACACGTTAAAGGTGACAAGGCAGAAGTGGTTTTTGCAGAACCTCAACGAGCCATTACACCAGGACAAGCTGTTGTTTTTTACGACGGTGAAGAGTGTCTAGGCGGTGGCTTGATTGACAATGCTTATCGGGATGGAAAAGTTTGTCAGTATATTTAGAATTTTCTAGGAGGAACGAAAGTGTTTCAGTTCTTTAAGAAAAAAATAGAGAACACAAAGACTATCTCTGATTATAAGAAACAATATTTGAGGGAAAAAACGACGGAGTCAATTGAAGCTTTGTTCAAGGAATTGAAGAAATCTAAAGTTTGGGTTCCCTTTAATGCTTCTTTAATGGATGGGAGTGACGAACAAGAAGGTATTCGTCTAAAACCGGATATTCTACGAAAGGGAGACGACTACTTTTATCCTTGTTTCTTGACGGAACAGGATATTCCTAAAGATTATTACGATCGTTTTTCTTGGCTGCAATTACCTTTTACGGACTGTTTATTTACTGCAGAAAGGATAGGAAAGTTTCCAGTGAGAGGGATTGTTCTAGATGCATTCTCTGATCCAGTTGAGATTGACAAAGGAGTTTTTGAAGCAATCCGTCAGTCTTAGTATATTTAAATTGACAAATTTTCTCAATTTGCTACAATGATAAAAGCAATAGAAATGATGGTCAAAGCTCATGGATGTTGTAGGCTTTTTTGTCCTGCACTTCTCAGAGTTTTGACTATTTTTGTGTGATTTCGAAAGGAAGTAAAATGAGGCAACAGGATTTTCGGACGAAAATAGGTTCTACTGTTTTTGGTGTGAGAGCGACTGCTTTGATTGTAAAAGATAATCGCTTGTTCGTCATAGAAGATGAGGACGGCTGTTATACAATCGGAGGTGCTATTCAAGTCAATGAAACTACAGAAGATGCTGTAGTTCGGGAAGTAAAAGAGGAACTTGGTGTTACATCTAAAGCAGGTCCACTAGCTTTCGTGGTTGAAAATCACTTTGAACAAGCTGGAATCCACTACCATAACATTGAATTTCATTATTTTGTGGACTTGCTGGAAGATGCACCTTTGGTCATGCAGGAAGATACAAAGCAATTACCTTGCCGTTGGATTGCTTTAGATGAATTACATACTGTTGACCTGAAACCGGCTTTTTTAAAATCAGCCCTACCAGACTGGGACGGAAAATTACGACACATCCATCTTGAGAAATAGGAGAAATAGAATGAATAATAACTTTATAGAAGAATACGATATCATTGTAATCGGTGCGGGGCATGCGGGAGTAGAAGCCTCTCTAGCTGCTAGTCGTATGGGTTGTAAGGTCTTACTTGCGACTATTAACATTGAAATGCTGGCTTTTATGCCTTGTAATCCCTCTATTGGTGGTTCTGCTAAGGGGATTGTCGTGCGTGAAGTCGATGCCCTCGGTGGAGAAATGGCGAAGAATATCGACAAGACCTACATCCAAATGAAAATGCTCAATACTGGTAAAGGTCCTGCGGTTCGTGCACTTCGGGCTCAAGCAGATAAAGAACTTTACTCAAAAGAAATGCGGAAAACGGTTGAAAACCAAGAAAATTTAACTCTTCGCCAAACTATGATTGATGAGATTTTGGTGGAGAATGGTAAGGTTGTTGGTGTAAGGACTGCCACTCACCAAGAGTATGGGGCAAAGGCTGTTATTGTCACTACTGGGACAGCTTTGCGCGGAGAAATTATCATTGGAGATCTCAAGTATTCGTCAGGACCTAATCATAGTCTAGCTTCTATCAATTTGGCCGATAATCTCAAACAACTAGGATTAGAAATTGGACGTTTCAAAACAGGGACACCACCTCGTGTAAAGGCATCGTCAATTAATTATGACGAAACGGAAATTCAACCTGGAGATGAAGCTCCAAATCATTTTTCTTATACATCGCGTGATGAAGATTATGTAAAGGATCAGGTTCCTTGTTGGTTGACTTATACGAATGGGCATAGCCATGAAATTATCCAGAATAATTTACACCGGGCACCTATGTTTACAGGGGTTGTAAAGGGAGTAGGTCCTCGCTATTGTCCATCCATTGAGGATAAAATTGTCCGTTTTGCTGACAAAGAGCGTCATCAACTATTCTTAGAACCTGAGGGACGAAATACAGAAGAAGTCTATGTTCAAGGGCTGTCAACGAGTTTACCAGAGGATGTTCAACGGGATCTCGTCCATTCTATTAAGGGGCTTGAGAAGGCAGAAATGATGCGAACGGGTTATGCGATTGAGTATGATATGGTTTTGCCTCATCAATTGCGCGCAACTTTAGAAACCAAGAAAATTTCAGGTCTCTTTACAGCTGGCCAAACCAATGGAACGTCTGGCTATGAGGAAGCTGCTGGTCAAGGAATTATTGCAGGGATCAATGCGGCTCTAAAAATCCAAGGAAAACCAGAACTCATTTTGAAACGCAGTGATGGTTATATTGGGGTCATGATCGATGATTTGGTAACAAAGGGAACGATCGAACCGTATCGTTTGTTAACAAGCCGTGCAGAATACCGTCTGATTTTGCGTCATGATAATGCCGATATGCGCTTGACAGAAATGGGACGAGCAATTGGATTGGTAGATGATGAACGTTGGCAACGTTTCGAAACCAAGAAGTATCAGTTTGAAAACGAGATGAAGCGTTTAGATAGTATTAAGTTAAAGCCTGTAAAGGAAACCAATGAAAAGATTGCTGCAATGGGCTTTAAACCATTGACAGATGCTGTCACTGCTAAAGAATTCTTGCGACGACCAGAAGTCTCTTACCAAGATGTGGTAGAATTTATCGGTCCTGCAGCTGAAGAACTGGATGATAAAATCATTGAATTGATTGAAACTGAAATTAAATACGAAGGCTATATCTCAAAAGCAATGGACCAAGTCGAAAAAATGAAGCGTATGGAAGAAAAACGAATTCCTGCGAATATTGACTGGGATGATATTGACTCTATTGCAACCGAAGCGCGTCAAAAATTTAAATTAATTAATCCAGAAACGATTGGTCAAGCAAGTCGTATCTCAGGTGTCAATCCAGCGGATATCTCTATTTTAATGGTTTACTTGGAAGGTAAATCTCGGAGTATCTCCAAAAACAAAGCAAACCACTAATCAAATGGGGCTGAGATGATGTTTCAGCCTCAATTTTATGGATTGAAATCTGTTGTTACTATTTACACAGTTGTAAACCTTGTTTACAAAGTAGTGAAGCCGAGGAAGAGCTTTTACAGGTCGATCTTCTCTGTAATATAGAGAGAAACCTCGCTTTTTACCTCTATTTATGGTATAATTCCGAGAAGAGGTTTATGATGAAAAAATTTCGTTTATCGTTCATCCATTATGTGTTAATTGGTTTTATTTCATTTGCAATTTTAGCAATTTTTTTAAGAATCTTTGGCAAAGGCTATGTAACTCTCATTGCAATTTTTTTAGTCTTAGCTGGATTGATTGCTTTATTTGAATACCAGTTACAAATTTCAGAGTTAGATGAATTAGAACAAATACAATATGTTAACCATCAGGCAGAAAGCGGATTAGCATCCCTCCTTGATAAAATGCCTGTTGGAGTTATCAAGATTAATGAAGAATCAAATGAAGTAGAGTGGTTCAACCCTTATGCTGAATTGATTTTTTCAACAGATGATGGAGACTTTGATGTTGAATCCTTGAAAAAGTTACTCAATACTCTGTTTGAGGATAAAGGTCATTATGTCACTGTAGCCGATAAGAAATATTCTGTTTACTTTGATCAGACGTCTAGTGTTGTTTACTTTTTTGATGTTTCAAGTGAGTATGAAGCAACTGTGGGATTGGTGACAACTCGTCCCGTTATCGGTATTATTTCTGTTGATAACTATGATGATCTAGAAGATGTCATTTCAGACTCTGATATTAGCAATATCAATAGTTTTATTGCCAACTTTGTAGAAGAGTTTACAGCTCATTACCATATGTTTTACAGACGTGTGGGGATGGATCGTTTCTATTTGTTTACAGACTACACGGTCTTAGAACAGTTGATGGAATCAAAATTTTCTGTCATCGATCAATTCCGTGAAGAAGCTAAAAATCGTGAGCTACCTATTACCTTAAGTATGGGATTCTCGTATGGTGACGGGGAGCATGATGAGATTGGTAAAGTGGCTCTCTTGAACCTAAACCTTGCGGAAGTTCGTGGTGGGGATCAAGCAGTAGTCAAAGAAAACGATGAACAGAAAAACCCTATTTTCTTTGGTGGTGGAACAGCTTCTGCTGTGAAGCGGACGCGGACTCGCACACGCGCTATGATGACAGCTATTTCGGATAAGATTAAATCCGTTGATCAAGTTTTCATTGTTGGGCATAGAAACTTGGATATGGACGCTTTAGGAGCGTCTGTGGGAATGCAGTTTTTCTCTAGCAATATTTTGGCTTCCTCTTATGTGGTCTATGACCCGCATGCAATGGCTAGTGATATTTCAAGAGCAATTGCGAAACTAGAAGAAGAGCAGGTAACGAAAATCCTTCCCCTAGAGGAAGCCATGCAAATGGTGACGGATCGCTCTTTGTTAATTATGGTTGACCATTCTAAGACAGCCTTGACCCTTTCTAAAGAATTTTATCAGGAATTCCAACAGATTATTGTCATTGACCATCATCGTCGGGATGATGATTTCCCTGAAAATGTTCTGATCACCTATATTGAAAGTGGAGCAAGTAGTGCGAGCGAATTGGTTAGTGAACTTATTCAGTTCCAGAAGTCGAAGAAAAATCGGTTAACGAAGATTCAAGCTAGTGTCTTGATGGCTGGAATTATGCTGGATACTAAGAACTTCTCCGCACGTGTTACGAGTCGGACCTTTGATGTGGCGAGTTACCTTCGTTCAAGAGGTAGTGATAGTGTAACCATCCAGGAGATCTCTGCGATTCAGTTTGATGAGTACCGCGAAGTGAACGAACTGATCTTGACTGGTGAAAAGATTTTGCCGCATATCATCGTAGCTTGTGCCAATACGACTAAAGCCTATGATTCAGTAACTATTAGTAAAGCAGCTGATAGTATGCTAGCCATGTCTGAGGTGGAAGCAACCTTTGTCATTGCTTGTAATCAAAGTGGAACTGTCTCGATTTCTGCACGAAGTCGAAGCAAAGTCAATGTACAGCGTATCATGGAACAGCTTGGCGGAGGAGGTCATTTCAACTCGGCGGCTTCTCAAATTGAGGGTCAAGATTTAATGAGTATTCGTCAACAACTGATTGAGACTATTGAAAACGAAGTAACTATTGAAAAGGAGAATGTAGAATGAAAGTTATTTTCTTAGCGGATGTAAAAGGTAAAGGTAAAAAGGGCGAAATTAAAGAAGTGCCTACTGGTTATGCACAAAACTTTTTGATCAAAAAAAATCTTGCGAAAGAAGCCAATGCCCAAGCAATCGGTGAGCTTCGTGGAAAACAAAAGTCAGAAGAAAAAGCGCATGCTGAATTGTTAGCGGAAGCGCAAAAGATTAAAGCAAAATTAGAAGAAGAAGCAACTGTTGTTCAATTCACTGAAAAAATTGGGCCAGATGGCCGTACTTTCGGCTCTATTACTAATAAAAAGATTGCAGAAGAGCTTGAGAAACAATTTGGCATTAAAATTGATAAACGTCATATCCAAGTTTCCTCTCCAATTCGTTCAACAGGTTTGATTGACATCCCTGTAAAAATTTATCAAGATGTTACAGGTGTGATTAATATTCGTGTAAATGAAGGGTAAACACGATCGATAGAAAGGTTTTTTTATGGCTGAGATAGAGGAATTACGAACACAACCTCAGGATATCCAAGCGGAGCAATCAGTGTTGGGAGCCATCTTTATTGATGAGGGGAAATTGGTCTTTGTTCGTGAATATATCGAGCCTGGCGATTTCTTTAAGTACTCGCACCGTTTGATTTTTAAAGCCATGATCGATCTAGCTGACCGCGGGGATGCGATTGATGCGACGACTGTTCGAAATATTTTAGATAGTCAGGGGGATCTCCAAAATATTGGCGGTCTCTCCTATTTGGTAGAAGTCATTAATTCGGTACCAACTTCAGCTAACGCGGAGTATTACGCGAAGATTGTTGCCGAAAAAGCTGTCTTACGTCGATTGATCTCTCGATTAACGGAAAGTATTAATCAAGCTTATGATGGTGCAAGTCCTTCAGATGAAATCATTGCGGGTGCTGAAAAAGCTCTGATTGATGTTAGTGAAAACGCAAATCGTAGTGGATTTAAAAATATTCGAGACATCTTGAATATAAATTTTGGTAGCTTAGAAGCCCGTTCGCTTCAAACCTCTGATATCACGGGTATTGCGACAGGCTATCGCGATTTGGACCATATGACGACGGGGCTACATGAGGAAGAATTGATTATTTTAGCGGCTCGTCCTGCGGTAGGGAAAACAGCCTTTGCTCTAAATATTGCTCAAAATATCGGGACAAAGTTGGATAAGACAGTGGCTATTTTCTCATTAGAAATGGGTGCTGAAAGTTTGGTAGACCGGATGCTAGCTGCTGAAGGCTTGATTGAATCCCATTCGATTCGTACAGGTCAATTGACGGATGAAGAGTGGCGGAAATATGCCATTGCTCAAGGAAATTTGGCCAATGCGAGTATTTACATCGATGATACCCCAGGAATTCGGATCACTGAGATTCGTTCGAGAGCAAGAAAATTGGCGCAGGAAACAGGGAATCTCGGTCTTATCCTGATTGACTATCTGCAACTGATTACAGGGACTGGAAGAGAAAACCGTCAACAGGAAGTTTCAGAAATTTCTCGTCAGTTAAAAATTTTGGCGAAGGAACTAAAAGTTCCCGTCATTGCTTTGAGTCAGCTATCACGTGGTGTGGAACAGCGCCAAGACAAACGTCCTGTTCTTTCTGATATTCGTGAATCTGGATCGATTGAGCAGGATGCGGATATTGTTGCTTTCTTGTACCGTGATGATTATTATGATCGAGCTGGTGAAGAGGAAGAAGATGGAATGCCCAATAATACGGTTGAAGTGATTATCGAGAAAAACCGTTCAGGTGCGCGTGGGACAGTCGAATTAATATTCCAAAAGGAATACAATAAATTCTCAAGTATTTCAAAGAGAGAGGATCAATAAGATGAGTGATGCATTTACAGATGTTGCAAAAATGAAAAAAATTAAAGAAGAGATCAAGGCCCATGAAGGACAAGTGGTTGAAATGACGCTTGAAAATGGACGGAAACGTCAAAAAAATAAATTTGGACGCTTGATTGAGGTCTATCCTTCTTTATTTATTATCGAGTATACGAACGACAATAGCTTACCAGGTGAACCAGCTAATACATACGTGGAGTCTTACACCTATTCAGATATTTTAACAGAGAAGAATTTAATTCGTTATTTGGATTAATTTCTTGCTTTTATCGTCTAAATCAGTTATTATAATAAATACATATGGGAGTCTGTGTACAGTCTGAGAGGAAGTGTAAGCTTCGACCGCACCTGATCTGGGTAATGCCAGCGTAGGAAACAAATGAAATGTATTTTTCGTTATGAGTGACCTTGTGCAATCCGTCTCCTATTTTGGAGGCGTTTTTTATTTGTGAGAAAGGGGGTTACGATGTCTCTTGTAAAAAGATATTCAAAACAGTTGATAGGATTTGCAGGTTTTAGCAGCCTTCTTGTCTTATGGCAGTTAGCAGGTTTTTTAAATATTCTCCCCAAATTTGTATTACCAACGCCACTTGAAATTGGAAATGCCTTTGTACGAGATCGAGCTCTCCTGATTCATCACAGTTTGTCTACCCTTCAAGTGGCCTTGATCGGACTTGTTATAGGGGTTCTTCTTGCTGCCGGCTTTGCGATTCTCATGGATAGTTTTCAATGGGTGAATGATCTGGTCTATCCTTTTATGGTTGTTATTCAAACCATTCCGACGATTGCCTTGGCCCCTATCCTGGTTCTTTGGTTTGGTTATGGTATGCTTCCAAAACTGGTTTTGATCATTATTACGGTGGTATTTCCCATCGTAGTCAGTCTGTTAGATGGTTTTCGGCATTGCGATCAAGATATTCTGAGATTGTTTCAGATTATGCAAGCCAATCGCTTTCAGACCTTAGCTCATTATAAAATTCCTGCAGCGCTTCCTTATTTTTTTGCAGGTTTACGTGTGAGCGTTTCCTATGCTTTTATCAGTACGGTAGTTTCAGAATGGTTAGGAGGTTTTGATGGATTGGGGGTCTATATGATCCAATCGAAGAAGTTATTTCAGTATGATACGATGTTTGCGATCATTGTATTGATTTCTGCTATTAGTTTACTCGGTATGTTTCTCGTTGATCAATTAGAACGAACCATTCTAAAATGGAAAAAGGATTGACAAACTTGTAAATGGTGTAAAAATTAAATTGACAAAAATGTAAAAGAGGTATAGCTAATGAAAAAGTCAATAGGTTTATTTTTCTCAATAATATTGGGATTTGTTTTCTTGAGTGCTTGTCAAAATTCTGTCAAGCAATCGTCAAGTGGTTTGAAAAAGATTGATTTTATTCTAGATTGGACCCCGAATACCAATCACACGGGTCTCTATGTAGCAAAGGAAAAAGGGTACTTTAAAGATGCAGGACTGGATGTAGATATAAAACTTCCTCCGGAAGACAGTAGTTCTGATTTGATTATCAATGGGAAAGCTCCATTTGGTATTTATTTCCAAGATTCTATGGCCAAGAAATTGGATAAAGGTGCGGGTATTACCGCTATTGCAGCTATTGTCGAACACAATACGTCAGGGATTATTTCAAGAAAAGATGCAGCGATCACAAGTCCAAAAGATTTGGTTGGTAAGAAGTATGGTACCTGGAATGATCCGATTGAGTTGGAAATGATCAAATCGATGATGAAAAAAGAAGGGGCTGATTTTAATCAAGTAAAATTGGTTCCAAATAGTGATTCAAATTCCATTACTCCGATTGAAAATAAGGTCTTTGATGCTGCTTGGATTTATCACGGTTGGGATGGAATTTTGGCTGAGCAAAAGGGAATGAAAACCAATTTCTTCTATATGAAAGATTTTGTTCCTGCATTTGACTACTATTCGCCTGTTATTATTGCTAACAATGACTATTTGAAATCTCATAAAGAGGAAGCAAAAAAATTCATTCAAGCGGTGAAAAAAGGCTACCAATATGCTATAGAGCATCCAGAAGAAGCAGCAGATATCTTGATTAAACAGGCCCCTGCTTTGGCTAACCAGCGTGATTTTGTACTAGCTTCTCAAAAATATCTTTCCAGTCAATATGCTTCAGACAAGGATAAATGGGGACAGTTTGACTCCAAACGTTGGAATGCTTTTTATGCTTGGGCAAAAGAGCAAGGATTGGTTTCAAATGACTTAGAAGACAAAGGTTTCACAAATGAATTGGTAGGTGACTGATATTTTAACCGTAAAAGATGTAAGTTTCTCTTTTGGAGATAAAGCAGTTTTAAACAATGTATCACTAGAAGTGCAAAAAGGAGAAATCGTCTCTATTCTAGGTCCAAGTGGGGTAGGGAAATCAACCTTGTTTAATTTAATTGCTGGGATCCTTCCCTTACAAAAGGGCGCTATAGAAGTAGATGATGCCCCGATCTCCTTTGGAAAAGTCAGCTATATGCTACAAAAGGATCTTTTGTTAGAACATAAGACAGTATTGGGAAATATTATTCTTCCCCTTCAATTAAAAAAGATTCCTAAGGAAGAGGCAACATCTACAGCTCTAAAATTGTTAGATGAATTTAAATTGGGAAGTATCGCCAACCTTTATCCTAATGCGCTGAGTGGGGGGATGCGGCAACGGGTGGCGCTATTAAGGACTTATCTATTGGGTCATTCTGTCTTCCTATTAGATGAAGCTTTTAGTGCCTTAGATGAATTGACAAGGCAGGATCTTTATCACTGGTATCTAGAAAGCAAGGAACGTCTTGGTCTCACCACTCTAGTGATCACTCATAGTATCGAAGAAGCTTTGACATTGAGTGACCGGATCTATATCTTGAATCATAATCCCGGTGAAATTATTGCAGATCTTCCTTTAAAATGGGATCCAGCAACGGATAGAGACTGGCAACAATTGCAATATAAAAAACGAATCATAGAATTATTGTCTGAATTTCATTGAAATTGTTTTGAAGGACTTTACAAAGTTTCTATTCCGTGATAGAATAGAGTTTGTGCGAAATGACAGCAGGACAAAATGAAGCTCGTCAACAGGAAGTCAGCTAGAAAAGTAACCTTTGCTGTTTGGGCGAAGGCTTTCTGAACGAATCAGGTTTGTCTAAAACGTTATTTCCTACAAAAATTATTTTTATAGGAGGACATTTCAAATGTCACGTTATACAGGACCATCTTGGAAACAATCTCGCCGTCTTGGCTTGTCACTTACAGGTACAGGTAAAGAATTGGCACGTCGTAACTACGTACCAGGTCAACACGGACCAAACAACCGTTCAAAATTGTCAGAATACGGTTTGCAATTAGCTGAAAAACAAAAACTTCGTTTCTCTTACGGACTTGGTGAAAAACAATTCCGTAACTTGTTCGTACAAGCTACTAAAGTTAAAGAAGGAACTGTCGGTTTCAACTTCATGCTTCTTTTGGAACGTCGTTTGGATAACGTTGTTTACCGTCTTGGACTTGCGACTACTCGTCGTCAAGCTCGTCAATTCGTTAACCACGGTCACATCCTTGTTGACGGAAAACGCGTTGATATCCCTTCATACCGCGTAACTCCAGGTCAAGTGATCTCAGTTCGCGAAAAATCAGCTAAGGTTCCAGCTATCCTTGAAGCTGTTGAAGCTACAGTTGGACGTCCAGCATTCGTATCATTCGATGCTGACAAACTTGAAGGTTCATTGACTCGCCTTCCAGAACGCGATGAAATCAACCCAGAAATCAACGAAGCACTTGTCGTTGAATTCTACAACAAAATGCTTTAATTTTAAGATATACTTTGCAGAAAGCCTACTACAGTGGGCTTTTTGTTTTGTCTTAAAGGGTTGATTTCTGGCTTTGCTCCCCTTTTTGTTTTCTTAAAACCTAAACCTGCTAATAAAAAAACTCCTGATCTAGATCGATCAGGAGAGACTGTTACCGTAACATTTTCATTAAAAATTCAGCCATTTGTTGAGGACTTTCTTTTTTTCCGCGCGAAACCCACATCTGACAGACTCCGAAGAAGGCATTGGTCAGATAGACAGAACTGTAGACTCTTTCAATATCTGTTAATGATTTATGACTATAGCGCTCTTGCAAACTATCAACCAGAAGAATCTGTAATTTATGTCGTAAGAAGGTTTGGATCTCTTTGGTTCCATTCTCTGTCAGAAGAACTGCAAAGATTGGCTCCTTGGTTAGGAATTCGAACACTTCTGTAATCGCTTGGCGCTTGTCGTCTTGGTGTTTGTCAAAGATATATTCAAGCTTGTGAAAGAGTGCTTGTTGGTAGCGCTCGATCATATCGTACTTGTCTCGATAGTGGGTATAAAAGCTAGAGCGACTAATGCCGGATTCTTGTGCTAACTCAACCGTTGTGATTTGGTCGAATGATTCCTTTTCTAGTAGTCGAACCATCGCCTCCTCGATATTTCGTTTTGTTTTTAATCGTTTATTGCTCTCAGTCATCTGTTAATCCTTTTTGCACAAAATTATACACAGTGTCTAAAAATAAAGATTTCCTACTTGTGAAAATTTCTAGAAACTGTATAATCTATTATATCAGAAATTTAGACAATGTGTATAAAAAGGAGACAAAAAATATGATGAAAGAATGGAAGGCTATTCTTAAAAAGCCAACATTTATCATTGTCATGATTGGGGTTGCTTTGATTCCAGCTCTTTATAATATTATTTTTCTATCTTCCATGTGGGATCCATATGGCCAAGTTTCGGATCTTCCTGTAGCGGTTGTCAATAAGGATCAATCTGCTACATATAATGGACAAAAGATGGAAATCGGAAAAGACATGGTGTCCAATTTGAAGGACAATGACTCACTTGATTTTCATTTTGTAGATGAGAAAGCTGCGAAAGATGGTCTTAAAAATGGCGATTATTATATGATTGTAACCCTGCCTGAGGATCTTTCAAAGAAAGCTAGCTCTATCTTAACCAATCATCCAGAACAGATGACCATTGATTACCAAACGTCCAGTGGTCATAGTTTTATCGCAGGAAAAATGAGCGACACTGCGATGACAAAGATGAAGCAGTCAGTGGCCGAAAAAGTGACCAATACGTATACAACAGCTTTATTTTCCAAAATGGGATCGCTTAAATCTGGTATGGGGACAGCGGCAGATGGAAGTGCTAAATTAGCAGATGGTGCAAGTAAATTGGAAGATGGTGGTCAAACACTGTCTACTAATTTGAATACATTGGCTCGTTCAAGCTTAGCATTTTCAGATGGTGCGACTACTCTTCGTACGGGTCTAGCAGCCTATACAGATGGTGTTGGTCAATTAGGAAATGGTCTCAATCAAATGGCTGGTCAACTTCCAAACTTGGTATCTGGCGTCAATCAATTAAATAATGGGTTTGGTACTTTTAATACAGGCTTGATGGCTTACGCTACCGGAGTGGATCGATTAGGAAATGGTCTCAATCAAATGGCGAGTCAAACCCCTCAGTTAGCTTCAGGAGTTGGTCAATTAACCAGTGGTATGGGGACCCTCAATGATGGTCTTGGGAATTATACCAATGGCGTGCGTCAATTGAATTCAGGCCTATCTAACTTTTCAAATGGTTTAGCAACCTATACAAATGGAGTCGCTACTTTATCAGAAGGAGCGGGTCAATTAAGTAGTCAATCTGCTACCCTTCGAAATGGGGTTTCACAATTAGAATCAGGTATTCAAACATTATCAAGCCAGCTACAAGCTTCTACAAGTCAATCTGCTCAGATTGATCAATTGGCAGCTGGTTTGAACCAATTAAATGCAGCGATTCAAAATGCTTCAGTAGATACCAGTCAACTTTCGTCTGGATTGACGAGTATTGCGAATTCAGCTCAATCAATCCTTGCTTCAGCCCAAGCGGATCGTGCAAATGCCCTTGCAAGTGTACAAGGGACAGCAGCCTATCAAGCAATGACAGCTGACCAACAAGCGGAAATCAATGCGGCGATCTCATCGAGCCCAAGCTCGAGTGAAACGGCGGCTCAAGGGATCTTGACTACGATTCAAACGATCCAAGGTAGTTTGAATACAGGAAATAGCTTGACACAACTGCAAACGGCAGCCAATCAAGTTTTACCGACAGCTTCTTCTACCTTGACAGACTTGTCAAGTGGTTTGTCTAAGATCCAATCCGCAGTTAGTGGACAATTGTTACCAGCTAGTCAAACCATCAGTCAGGGGATCGACGCTTATACAGCAGGTGTCGATAAAATCGCTAATGGAGCAACCCAACTTCAGACCAATAGTAGCACTTTAACGGATGGTGCTAGTCAGTTAGCAGCAGGTGTTGGCCAACTAGATAGTAAATCATCAGAATTACTTGCAGGAAGCAATCAATTAGCTTCTGGTCTAGGTGAGTTAAATGGGAAGATGCCTGCCTTGACATCAGGCATGAATCAACTGGCTTCAGGAGCGACTCAATTAACAGGTAAGTCGGGTGAATTGGTTGCCGGTGCTGGAAAATTAGCTGACGGTGTAGGACAATTGAACAGCAAAACTCCAGAGTTGGCAGGTGGTGTCAACAAACTTGTCACTGGTGTCAATCAGTTGACAGAAAAATCAGGTCAATTGGTGACTGGTGCTGATAAACTAGCCGACGGTGCAAATCAAATCTCAGATGGGTCCAGCAAATTAGCAGCAGGTGGCCAAACATTGACAAATGGTTTAGGTGAATTAGCAACAGGAAGCCAAACCTTGAGTCAAGGATTAAACGATGCTAAGGGACAATTGAATGTGGCTACAACTGAAAAAGAAAACGCTAAAACCTTAGCAGATCCTGTCACTTTGTCTAAAACAGACCGTGACAATGTCCCGGTGAATGGTGTCGGAATGGCTCCTTATATGATCTCTGTAGCACTCTTTGTTTGTGCCTTGTCAACCAATATGATCTTTGCAAAATTGCCATCCGGTCGTCATCCTGAAAGTCGCTGGGCATGGTTTAAATCTCGCTTTGAGGTCAACGGAACGATTGCGGTGATTGCAGGAGTCTTGGTCTATGGTGCCGTTCACTTGATTGGTTTATCAGCTAATCATGAGATGGCTACTCTCTTCCTTTGTGTGATTGGTAGTGTGGCCTTCATGTCTATCGTGACTGCTTTGACAACATGGCAAAGAAAGATCGGTGCTTTCCTTTCCTTGATCCTCTTGCTCTTGCAATTGGCTTCTAGTGCAGGAACCTATCCTCTTGCTTTGACAAATGGCTTTTTCCAAGCCATTCATCCATTCTTGCCAATGAGCTATACCGTTTCTGGTCTTCGTCAAACGATTTCGATGACAGGAGAAATTGGAAATCAAGTGGCCTTCCTTCTGATGACTATTGCTCTTTTTGCAGGGCTAGGAATGTGGTTCTATAATCCAAAACAATATGAAGAGGACTAATCTTCGGGAACTCCCAACAGAATGTGTTGGGAGTTTTTTGTTTCATGTGAAACAAAAATTCTCGCTTGTCTAAGCGAGAATGTAAATTATTTAAAGAAGACGACATCAGGATTTGGAGTAATATAGAGAAGTTGGTCGTTTTCAAAGACCAGTTGGATAGTGTTGTTTTTATAGGTGTAAATGGTGTAGTTTACTCCGAATTTAGAAGCTTGTTTGAGATCAACAGCTCCCATCAAAAAGGCGTGAGCTTGTTCCCCTGTGATTTTTCCCTCGTGGTAGAGCCCTTTAATATTTTCTAATTCGGTATTTTCAAAAGATTCGGCAATATAAGCAGGGTCTGTTATTTGTTTCTCTGGATTTCCAAGAATTGTTTGGACAAGAGCGGTGGTATATCCTTCATAATCCGGCGTCTGTGCAAAAATTTTATCGTCATTTCTAGAGTAGGCTACTTTTAGGTTTCCTGTCGCATAAATCTTATCTTTTGGAGCTTCTTGAGCATTTTTAGGGAGTCCTTCGGTCGTGACGATGTCAGAAGAGGTTTCCGTAGTAGTTGAGGGAGAGCTAGAGGAGTTGCTTGAGCTATTTGAACTGGTTGAGCGACTCGGGAGGCTAGAACGACTCGAGCTACTTTTTTTAAAGGTTTTCTTTTTTGAGCTGGTAGCAGTGGGTACTTTTTTAAAGTTGATCTTAAGGTCCGGCACACAGGCTGATAGAAAAAGAAGAGACAGCAAGAGTGTGAAGAAAAGAGGGAGTGTCTGTTTTTTCATCATGTTCCTTTCGATAAGCTGATTGAATTTCTATTCTATCATAAAAAAGGCAACAAAAAAAGGTCAGGAAGAAATCCTGCCTTTGTTTGTTATTATTGATGCCCGCCTCCAGGTCCACCGCCTTGAGGTCCGCCACCTCCGGGAGCACCACCGCCTCCAGGCATGGAGTTGACAATTTCCGTTTGTTTTTCACCGTTGATATAGATGTCTCCACCAGTGTAGGTAGCAGTACCATCAAAGTCGAATCCAGATTGACCCGTTAATTTAATGGTTCCTCCGGTAACAGTGATATTTCCATTCGAATCAATTGGATCGGTATCGCCTTGACCAACTTCAACGTTGAGGGTTCCACCATTCATAGTGAAGAAAATTTCATCTTGGTTAGCATTGGCATTGGCAGCATTGACACCGTCATCGGTTGCATAGATGGTGATATCTCCACCGTTGATGGTGATCGATTTTCCTTCGAGACCTTCGACAGACTCTGTTACCTTGTAGGTTCCGCTATCGATGATCAGATCACCAGAAGCATGGATTCCGTCGTCTCCTGCGGTGATGGTCATTTTGTTATCTGAAAGGTACATAGTTCCGACCGAAGTATCTTCATCATTATCCACCTTGACTGCATCTTCATCTGCATCGATGGTCATGGTCGTACCAGTGATATTGAGTTCGTCATTGACGTTGAAGGCATCTCCTACAGCCGTGATCTTATAGGTTCCACCTGTGATGTGGAGAGTGTCATTGGCCTTGATACCGTTGTTCTTCTTGGCGTCAATGTTGAGCGTACCTGAACCATTAATGGTGAGGTCGCCTTTAGAGAAGATCACTGCGTCGGCATCTTCATCATTGTTTGAACTTGAATCAGACAAGGTATTGGTCGTGCCATCTGCTAAAGTGAGGTAGACATGTCCTGCTTTCGTAGCAGAAATTGGCGCGTTGGTGTTGGTCATGGTAACGCCTTTCAGGACGATGTGAACATCATCTGAGTCACCTGCTTCGACCTTGATTTGAACCCCGTCGGATTCACCAGAGATGACATAGGTTCCGGCCTTTGAGATGGTCACAGTTGATCCAGAAACGGCTACGCCGTCACCTGATACAGTTGCAGACGAACCAGACAGTTTTACAGTAGAGGCTTTGCTTTCATCATAAGAGCTGTCCTTGTCCTTATCTGTAAAATAGTTGGAATTGTTTGTTTTATTTTTTGAAGTAGAAGTAGCGGTTGTTTGTGCAGTATTGCTTTTTGTAGCTGATTGTGATGACGCCTGGGTGCAAGCTGTCAGTAAGGTGAGGGTTGCGGCCCCCGTTAATAAAAATTTCCATTTGTTTGATTTCATGAGCTTTTCCTCTCGTTCAATTGATATACTCCTAGTCTAAAGTTGCTAGCTGAAAGTTTCCTAAAGTTTTTCTGAAAGGAACCTTAACTTTAGTTTTCTTTAAGTTTGGCTTAATGACCAGTTAAGAAAGTCCTATTAAACTAGAAAGCACGTAAGTCGTATTCATACTGACTGAAGGTTAGAAACAATAGCCCCCTTAAAGGAGAAGAAACATGAAAAAAACAATTGAGACAAGTTTCAAACGAATCGAAACAAAATATATCGTCGCAAAAGATGACGTGAAGGACTTGATCAAAGACTTAAAAGAATACGTCGTAGAAGATGATTACCCAACCTCAACCATTTCAAACATTTATTTTGATACAGAAAATTTTGATGTCATTCAAGATGCTCTTGCCAAACAACACCGCCGTGAAAAAATTCGGATGCGGACTTATATAGAAAAACCTCAAGCAGACAGTCCAGTGTTTCTAGAGGTGAAGTCAAAAGATGAAGAAGGAATTGGCCATAAATTCCGCCTAGTCGCCACTTCACAAGCCATTATCAACTTGATGACAGATGGGAAAGTAGATCATCAGATACAAGATCCAGACTTAGTGCAAGAGATTCGGAGATTGAGCAAACGTTATGGTCATCGATTGGAACCACGGATGTTCATTTACTACGATCGCTTGTCTCTCAAAGAAAAGAAATCCATTCAGGGTTATCCTTATCAGAAGATTCGCGTGACAATCGATCAAAACCTAGTCTTTCGAGATCAGGCTGTTAGCCTTTTTGATGGGAAGAAAGGAGAACCTCTACTAGAGGATGACTTCGTGATCATGGAAATTAAGGCTCCTGGCCAAGAACCTAAATGGCTAAAGGATATTCTAGATAAGTACGGACTGGTCAAACAGAAATTTTCAAAATATAGCTGTGCTTATCATAAATCACAAGGCTTGGATTATGCCCCAAGACCAGTTCAAGAAACGGTAGGTGCTGCCTATGTCTAATCTATTTGATTCTATTTTTAATAATGCTACAGCAACGGTGGATCCCTTGCGCTTGCTGCTGGCCCTTTTGGTCAGCCTCTTTCTAGGGCTGGCCCTATCTTGGACCTATAAATACCGGACACTTTACACTCGAGAGTTTGTCATTAGTTTGACCTTGCTTCCTTGTATGATGACCTTAGTGATCTTTTTGGTCAATGGAAGTTTGGGAACCTCGATTGCAGTGGCAGGGACCTTTAGTTTGATCCGTTTCCGGTCAGCTACAAGTGGTTCTAGAGAGTTGATTGCGATTTTTCTTGCCATGATTATAGGATTGGCGGCAGGTTCGGGCTATCTTTTATTGGCCATTTTATCAACCCTTTCTTTACTAGGAGTGTGGCTGGTATTAGAGAACAAACAGAGTAAGGCAGACCATCAACGGCGCCGTCATTTGACCATAACTGTCTCAAAACAAGATTCTGTTGCAGAACAAATCAGCCAGTTGTTGGACCAATGTTGTTCAGAAATTGACTTTATTTCTGTCACAACGGCCCAAGCTGGAGAACAACTGACCTTGAACTATGAGGTAAATATGAAATCAAACATTGATGATTTTGGCCTTGCCAATCTATTGATTAGCAAGATTGAAAATTGTGATGTCGCTCTGACAAAGAAAGCGAAGAAAAGAAAGAATCTATAACGGCTATCCTACTTTAGGATAGTTTTTTAGGGTTTTAAGAACTTTTTAAGAAAAAGTGGTATACTGTTTCTAAAAAATGGAAGGAATCCTTTATGAAAAAGACTGCTATTTTTGAAGATGTCGTCTCTATTATGATCCATGATTCATCTACCAGCAAGGATCGAAAAGGATGCGATCCAGAGCCTTTTCGAGAAAACATTACAGATGATATGACAGATGATGCCTTTCTCTATCAAGTTAAGGCTTACCTAGCTAGTTTTGGGGTGATCGGGCATATTTCCTTTCGTGATAAAAAGGCCAGTCAAAAAGGGTTCCTTTTGAGAATAAATGAACAGAAATTGTATGTTGAGGAAGCTAATGAAGATACTGGTCTTCAAGTAGGAGATCAAATCCTAACTCTGGATGGAAGTGACTTGGATCAGATAGCTTCTCTTCATAAAGACTATTTTATCAGTAAGACCCCAGAAAGACACTACCGAGAATGGGCGGATTTGGTCTCTCAGTCAACGAGTGTCACCCTGCTTCGAGAAGGGATAGAAAAGACCATTAAAGTAGTACCCAGTCGAGAACCGATCCAGGATCATATTTTTTGGAAACGATTAGATGATGAGATTCTTTATCTTCGTCTGGATAACTTTATGGATGAAGGAGCCATTAGTCGGGTATATCAAGAGTGTTTACCGATGATGACGGAAGTCAAGTTTCTTCTCATTGATGTTCGACGTAACAGTGGAGGGACGGATTCTCTATATCTTCCTCTGTTACATCTAGGCTTAGAGAAGGATCAGGGCTATGATTCGCTTGACTGGGATGATGATGGCATGGAAATTCTCTATACGGAACGTAATGTTGATCTGCGCTTGAAAGACTTTGAGGACTGGATGCAACAGGAAGAAATTAGTCCCGAAACAGTTAAGCTACTTGAAGATATGAAAGAGAATTTGATCCACCATCGGGGGAAAGGCTATGTACCGTATAAGCAAGAAAGTGAGGAATTCTTCCCAGAGGTTAAAGGTGGCCACTATCCTGAACGGATCTTTGTCTTATCAGATATCTATTGCGGTTCTTCTGGCGATAACTTTGTTCAGATGATGAAGCAGTTTAAGAAGGTAACGGTGGTAGGTAGACCGACTCTCGGAATTTTAGACTATTCCAATTGTTGTACCGTTGATTATGGCGATTATCAATTGATGTTTCCTACTTCTCGTTGTCTATGCGTAGATCAAGGTAAAGGAATGACGGATCAAGGTGTTCTACCCGATATAGAGATTCCTTGGACACCTAGCCATTTCGAGAGAGATGTGGATCTGGACAAGTGTCTGGAGTTGATTCATCAGGGGACTGTGAAATAGAATAGGATTTCAACCAGAAAACTGATTAAAGAAAAATGCTTTCGTTAAACGACTTGAATGATCTGAAATGATAACGTTTTCTACGACATTCTCACTATGTTTAAAATTGCTTACTTGGTATAAAAAATGGTAAAATAGTGAGTAACAATCAAAATGAAGAGTGAAACTTATGAAACATAAAACACTTTATAAATTTATCGGGCAGACGGTCTTGTATTTCGCCATTTTCCTAGCCCTACTTTATTTCTTTAGTTACCTTGGTCAAGGTCAGGGTGGCTTTATCTACAACGAATTTTAGAAAAGGAGACTCCTAGCCGTGTCAAACCAACCAATTACTGATATGATCGAGACAATTGAACGTTATGCGCAACTACAACCAGACTATCCGGTTTACAATGTCCTTGGTGAGGAGCATACCTATGGCCAATTGAAGGCTGATTCAGATAGCTTGGCTGCTCATATTGACCAAATGGGACTTCCCGAAAAGTCACCTGTAGTGGTCTTTGGTGGACAAGAATATGAAATGTTAGCAACCTTTGTAGCCTTGACAAAATCTGGCCATGCCTATATCCCAATTGATAGCCACTCTGCCTTGGAGCGCGTGTCTGCCATTGTTGAAGTAGCAGAGCCAAGCTTGATTATCGCCATCAATGAGTTCCCAATTGAAAACCCAGCTGCTCCAATCATGTCCTTGGAGCAAGTGCGTGAAGCTTATGCGGCTCAGCATGCCTATGACTTGCAACATCCGGTCAAAGGGGATGATAACTACTACATCATCTTTACCTCAGGGACAACCGGGAAACCAAAAGGGGTGCAAATTTCGCACGATAACTTGCTCAGCTTTACCAACTGGATGATTACGGACAAGGAATTTGCAACGCCAGAGCGTCCGCAAATGTTGGCGCAACCGCCCTATTCTTTTGACTTGTCTGTCATGTACTGGGCACCGACCTTAGCTCTTGGAGGAACGCTTTTTGCTCTTCCATCAGCTATCACTCAAGACTTCAAACAACTCTTTGCGACGATCTTTTCTCTTCCGATTGCTATCTGGACTTCAACACCATCTTTTGCAGATATGGCTATGCTGTCTGAAGATTTCAATGCTGAAAAGATGCCAGGTATCACTCATTTCTACTTTGATGGGGAAGAGTTGACCGTTAAAACGGCTCAGAAATTGCGCGAGCGTTTCCCAAATGCACGCATCATCAATGCCTACGGCCCAACGGAAGCAACTGTAGCTCTTTCGGCTGTAGCCGTAACAGATGAGATGTTAGCTACTTTGAAACGTCTGCCAATTGGTTATACCAAAGAAGATTCTCCAACCTTCATCATTGATGAGGCAGGCAACAAATTGCCAAATGGTGAGCAAGGGGAAATCATCGTGTCTGGACCAGCCGTTTCAAAAGGTTATATGAATAATCCAGAGAAAACAGCAGAAGCCTTCTTCGAATTTGAAGGTCTTCCAGCCTATCATACGGGAGATGTCGGAACCATGACGGATGAAGGCCTTCTTCTCTATGGTGGTCGGATGGACTTCCAAATCAAATTTAACGGTTATCGGATCGAGCTAGAGGATGTCTCTCAAAACTTGAACAAATCGAAGTATATTGATTCAGCAGTCGCAGTACCGCGTTATAATAAGGATCACAAGGTCCAAAATCTCTTGGCCTATGTCATCTTAAAAGAGGGCGTCAAAGAACAATTTGAGCGCGAAATTGATATCACAAAAGCCATCAAGGAAGATTTAGAAAACATCATGATGTCTTATATGATGCCTTCAAAATTCCTCTATCGTGATAGCCTGCCATTAACACCAAACGGGAAAATCGACATCAAAGGGTTGATTAGCGAGGTTAATAACCGATGATCGAGTTTTTGAAACAGCTCCCTCATTTAGAACACTATGGAACACCGATCTATTTTGTCTACCTCATTCTAGCTTTTTTGCCGATCTTTGTGGGCCTCTTTTTCAAAAAGAGATTTCCGGTCTATGAAGGACTGGTGAGTCTGATCTTTATCATTTTGATGCTGACAGGTTCGAATCTCAAGCAAATTTATGCCCTGCTCTTTTACGTAGTCTGGCAAATCTTGATTGTGTATTCCTACAAAATCTATCGTCAGAAAGCGGACAACAAGTGGATTTTCTATCTTCATTCCTTCTTGTCTGTCTTGCCCCTGATCTTTGTTAAGGTGGAGCCAGCGATCAAGAATGGACACCAATCCTTGTTTGGATTTTTAGGGATTTCTTATTTGACCTTCCGAGCTGTCGGAATGATCATCGAAATGCGAGATGGTGTCTTGAAAGAATTCACGCTCTGGGAATTCTTACGTTTTATGCTCTTTATGCCAACCTTCTCAAGTGGGCCGATTGATCGTTTCAAGCGTTTTAATGAGGATTATAAAGCCATTCCTGAGCGCGAAGAATTATTGGATATGTTGGAGCAAGCTGTTAAGTACATCATGTATGGCTTCCTTTATAAATTTATTCTAGCTCATATTTTTGGCCACTTATTGTTAGGTCATGTGCAGACCTATGCCTTGTCTCAAGGTGGATTCTTCAACATCGGAACGCTGGGAGTCATGTATGTTTATGGTTTTGACCTTTTCTTTGACTTTGCAGGGTATTCCATGTTTGCTTTAGCGGCTTCCAATTTGATGGGGATTAAAAGTCCCATCAACTTTGACCGTCCTTTTAAATCACGTGATTTAAAGGAATTCTGGAATCGCTGGCATATGAGTTTATCTTTCTGGTTCCGTGATTTTGTCTTTATGCGTCTCGTAATGGTACTGATGCGCAATAAAGTCTTCAAGAGCCGGATTACTACCTCAAATGTTGCCTACATTATCAATATGTTGGTCATGGGCTTCTGGCACGGGGTGACCTGGTACTATATTGCTTATGGGCTCTTCCATGGGCTTGGAATGGTTATCAATGATGCCTGGATTCGTAAGAAAAAGACCATCAATAAAGAAAGAAAAGCAAAAGGATTGGATCCGATACCGGACAATCGTTGGACCAAAGCTTTAGGGATCTTTATCACCTTTAACACAGTGATGCTGTCCTTCCTGATCTTCTCAGGATTCTTGGATCAGCAATGGTTCCCAAAAGTGAAATAAAAGGAGAATAAAAAATGGATGTAAAATCACAAGTAATTGAAATTATTGACGAATTGTTTATGGAAGATGTCTCAGACATGATGGATGAGGATCTCTTTGATGCGGGTGTTCTTGATAGTATGGGAACAGTCGAATTGATTGTGGAATTGGAAAGTCGCTTTGGCATCCGTGTTCCTGTATCTGAATTTGGACGCGATGATTGGAATACTGCTAACAAGATCGTAGAAGGTGTAACGGAGCTTCAGAATGCTTAAGCGTTTATGGCTGATTTTAGGGCCCGTATTTTGCGCGCTCCTCATGGTAGCAGCTTTATTATTCTTTTATCCAATCAATCATAAGCACAACTATACCGAAGAGAAAAAAGCTGCGGTTAGTCTGAATGCAGAAGGCTTCAAGAGTCGTACAAAGAAGCAAGAAGCACTTTCTGATCCACAGCATCGATTTGTTCCTTATTTCGGCTCAAGTGAATGGTTGCGTTTTGATGTGGTGCATCCAGCAGTTTTGGCTGAAAAATATGACCGTAATTACAGACCCTACTTTTTAGGAGAACGTGGTGCGGCTTCTTTGAACCAGTATTTTGGAATGCAACAGATTTTGCCAGAACTTAAGGACAATACAGCTGTTTATGTGGTTTCTCCGCAATGGTTTACCAAGAAGGGCTATGATTCCTCTGCCTTTCAACAATTCTTTAATAGCGATCAGTTGAATAGCTTTATTGCCAATCACCAACAGGATGCTGCATCCCAGTATGCCGCGAAACGCCTGTTGCAACAGTATCCAAATGTCGCCTTTCAAAGTGTTGTGACGAACATTTCTCAAGGAAAGAAAATTTCAAGATTTGATCAGTCTTTGAACCAGCTTGTTTCCCATCTTGTTCAGCGCGAAGATGCCTTATTTAGCAATCTCGCTACTCGTACAAACGGGAATTACGATAAGAAGGTCAAAAAACGTCTACAAGATTTGCCAGATCAATTCTCATATGAGAAATTGGAGGAAATTGCAACGGCTGAAGCAAAAGTCAAAACCAATAACAACGACCTTGGAATCAGCAATCATTTTTACAATACTCGTTTAAAAATGAAGTTGAAGAAACTAAAAGGTTTCCAAAAGAACGAATCCTATGTTCAATCTCCAGAGTACAATGACTTGCAGTTGGTTCTAGACCAGTTTGCTAAATCTCGGACCAATGTCATCTTTGTGATTCCTCCAGTCAATGCCAAATGGATGAAATACACAGGCTTGAGCCAAGAAAAGTATGAACAGGCTGTTCAAAAGATTCGTTACCAATTGGAAAGTCAAGGATTCACCAATATTGCAGACTTTTCTAAAGATGGTGATCAGCCCTACTTTATGGAAGATACGATTCATATGGGATGGAATGGTTGGCTAGCCTTTGATAAAGCGGTCAATCCCTTTGTCACAAAGGCTGAAAAAGCACCAACTTACCATCTAAATGATCGCTTCTTCAGTAGAGATTGGGCCCAATATAAAGGAACACCAGACGAATTTAAATAATGCTTGATCAAAGGGGGCAGGATCGAATCCTGGCTCCTTGATTTGTGAGGAAAGGGACGGAAAGTCACAAGTAAGCAAGATAGTTATCCACAGGCTGTGGGAAACTTGCTTGTAAATGGATGAAAACAAGTCCTGATGCTGATGAATCTTCCTCTTTTAAGGGGAAAATAGGTAAAAGTTATCCACATTTTTGTGGATAAGTGATGAAAAACAGTGGATAAGTCAGCTAGCATGTGAAAAGGAGAAATAGTGTGAAAAAAATTTGGTTTTACGCAATCGTTCAGGGGATTGTCATCTTTTTTATTGTGGGTGGCATGACTTATGTACTTAGGGGAGATTTCTTTTTCCGCTACCTATCCCCTATTTTTGGATTAGCAGCAGCTGTTTTGCGATTTGGGACAGCGACTTTAATGAAGGTGATAGCCCCCAATCTCTACGATGATCCCAAAAAGAAGGAAGAAGTTGGCCACGATAACTAAAGAAGTTGGTAACTGAAAAAGTTGAGCTAAAGGCCACTTTCTGCTGGTCTTTATGGTAAAATAGAAGGAAGAATATTAGTTTGGAGATTAATTAGAAATGAAACGTTCAATGTATGCTGGACGTGTTCGTGAAGAACACATTGGAACTCATATTACTTTGAAAGGATGGGTTAGCCGTCGTCGTGATTTGGGTGGTTTGATCTTTATTGATTTACGCGACCGCGAAGGAATCATGCAATTGGTGATCAATCCAGAAACAGTTAGTGCAGAAGTGATGGCCACAGCTGAAAGCATCCGCAGTGAATATGTTGTAGAAGTGACAGGTCTTGTGGAAGCTCGTGAACAAGCGAATCCAAACTTGCCTACAGGAGCAGTAGAACTCAAGGTAGAAACTATTACGGTTCTCAATACCGCAAAAACAACACCATTTGAAATCAAGGACGGTATTGAAGCCAATGATGATACTCGTCTTCGTTACCGCTACTTAGACCTTCGTCGTCCTGAGATGTTGGAAAACCTCAAACTTCGTGCAAAAGTAACCCATTCAATCCGCAATTACTTGGATGAATTAGAATTTATTGATGTGGAAACACCGTTTCTTTCTAAGTCAACTCCAGAAGGAGCGCGTGACTATTTGGTTCCTTCCCGTGTCAATAAGGGGCATTTCTATGCCCTTCCACAAAGTCCTCAGATTACAAAACAATTGTTGATGAATGCTGGATTTGATCGCTATTATCAAATCGTGAAGTGTTTCCGTGATGAGGATTTACGGGGAGACCGTCAACCTGAGTTTACACAAGTCGACTTGGAAACTTCTTTCTTGAGTGATCAAGAAATCCAGGATATCACAGAAGGCTTGATTGCACGTGTCATGAAAGAAACCAAGGGAATTGAAGTAACACTCCCATTCCCACGGATGAATTATGATGACGCTATGGCCTTGTATGGTTCAGATAAACCAGATACACGTTTTGAAATGTTGCTCCAAGACTTGACAGAGCTTGTCAAGGGTGTAGACTTCAAAGTCTTCTCAGAAGCTCCAGCAGTTAAGGCGATTGTTGTCAAAGGTGCAGCGGATCATTACTCTCGTAAAGACATCGATAAATTGACAGAAGTTGCGAAGCAATACGGTGCAAAAGGTCTTGCTTGGATGAAATATGCTGAGGGTACTTTGAACGGTCCTGTTGCGAAGTTCTTGACAGACTTGACAAGTGACTTGACAGCTGCTTTACAGTTAGAAGACAAAGATCTAGTTCTCTTTGTAGCAGATACTCTTGAAGTAGCCAATGCAACGCTTGGTGCTTTGCGTGTTCGTCTTGCGAAAGAGCTTGACTTGATTGACAACAATCAATACAACTTCCTTTGGGTAGTGGATTGGCCAATGTTTGAATGGTCTGAAGAAGAAGGCCGTTATATGTCTGCTCACCATCCATTTACACTCCCACAAGCTGAAACAGAGCATGAATTGGAAGGAGATCTTTCAAAAGTTCGAGCAATTGCCTATGATATCGTCTTAAATGGCTATGAATTAGGTGGAGGAAGCCTACGGATTAATCATAAAGATTTACAAGAACGGATGTTTAAGGCACTTGGATTTACAAAAGAAGCTGCCAATGAACAATTTGGTTTCTTGTTGGAAGCAATGGATTATGGTTTCCCACCACATGGAGGATTGGCGATTGGTTTGGACCGCTTCGTGATGCTTCTTGCAGGTGAAGATAATATTCGGGAAGTCATTGCCTTTCCGAAGAATAACAAGGCGACAGATCCAATGACACAAGCTCCTTCTGTCGTTTCTGAAAAGCAATTGGATGAGTTAAATCTTCAAGTAGAACTAGCAGAGCAAGAATAGGACAAGAGAGAAAAGGGAAAGTCTAGGAATCAGTTGCTCTAAGATCTTCCTTTTCTTCTAATCGATGGATTGAAAATGAAAAAAATTCGCTTTCATAAGCTATTTCGCTATCATGTGCGGCGACTAGCTTATAACATTAAATTATTGCGCGTGCTGAAGAGCATCTCCCGTGAGAAATACGATGAAAAAGTGTCAGCTTCCTTGCTGTATGGTTTTCTATCAGCGATTGCCGTCAACTTCTTCTTTCAACCAGGACATGTATACTCCAGCGGTGCAACAGGGCTAGCTCAGATTTTATCTGTTCTGAGCCAACGCTTTATTGGCTTTACGATTCCCGTTTCCTTGACCTTTTATGCCATCAATATCCCTTTGATGATTGTGGCTTGGTATCAAATTGGCCATAAATTTACCATCTTTACCTTTATTACGGTTTCGATGAGTTCCCTCTTTATTCAGTTCGTGCCAGTGATTACGTTGACCAACGATCCGATCATGAATGCCCTATTTGGTGGGGTTGTCATGGGAACAGGGATTGGTTTTGCTCTTCGGAACAACATTTCCAGTGGAGGAACGGATATTGTCAGTTTGACGATTCGAAAACGAACAGGAAAGAATGTCGGCAGTATCTCCTTTTTGGTCAATGGGACCATTATGTTGATCGCTGGTCTGACCTTTGGTTGGAAGTATGCTCTTTACTCTATGATTACCATCTTCGTATCGAGTCGAGTAACGGATGCTGTCTTTACCAAGCAAAAACGGATGCAGGCAATGATCGTAACGAGCCAGCCGGATGCCATTATTGAAAAGATTCATAAAAAATTGCATCGTGGAGCAACCATTATCCACAATGCAGAAGGAACCTATAACCATCAGGAAAAAGCGGTTCTGCTGACAGTTATTACGCGTGCAGAGTTTAATGAATTCAAATATATTATGAAAAAAGCTGATCCTCAGGCTTTTATCACCATTTCAGAAAACGTTCATATCATTGGACGCTTTGTGGAAACAGAAGAATAAAAATAAAGGTCACCACATTTGAACTGCACCCCAAAAGTTAGACAGAAAAAAATCTAACTTTTGGGGTGTTTTTATTATGAAATTAACTTATGAAG
>NZ_JALDUR010000013.1 GCF_023109675.1 Streptococcus parasanguinis
CCTACTCAACTGTGCGGAGGTGGGACGACGAAATCGAATTCTAACGAATTACCGATTTCTGTCCCACTCTCTTTTCTATTTTCTATTGGTTCTGAGGAGATGGAGCATCTGGTGTGCTTGCTTCTGTTACAGCTGTGCTTGCAGGCTCTGTTTCTGTCTCAGTTGTGGCAGGCTTGCTTCCTTCTGAAGCTGCTACTTCTTTTTCTACCGGAGTTTCTGTAGCGACAGGCGTTTCAGCTGTGGTAGCTGGTTTGCCCGCTTCGCTTGCAGATGGCGCAGCTGCCAATTCTGCCTGGAAGGCTTGGATGGCTTGTAGTAAGGCTGCTTTATCACTCTTTGGATTAGACAATTGGTCAAAGAGAGCTTCTAAGCGATCAAATACAGCATCACTAGCTCCCTTTTCCACCAATTGTTGGTGTAGGGCCATCAATTGGTTATAGAGCTGTTGATAAAGAGCGACATCCCCAATTTGAGGCTCTTCCGTTTGCTTTTGTTTTTGCTTTTCAATGCTATCACTGATTTCGCGTAGAAGTGCTTCCCCACTTGTAATAGCCTTGTTTGGATCAGATTCTTTTCCAAGTTGAGCCAAGCCTGTTTCAAAAGCCGTTCGTTTGCCTTGGTCTTCGACTTGTGGCAAGAGCGACTGGATTTGCTCTAAGAGAGCTGTCAAAATCTTGTTCTGTTGACGGGCTTCTGTTGCCTTATCCAACTCTCCATACAAGCCTTTGAGGAAATCATAAACCGCTACGTTGTAGGATGGGGTTTGACTTCCTTTTTGATCCAAAACTGTTTTTTCAATAGGATAGGTTTGGCCTTTTTCTTGGGAGAAGAGCTGGTCAATAGCTTGCTTAGTTTGGTAGAGCTCCATAAAGTGAGATTTGGAATCCCAAGCTTCTTCAAAGGCTTGAGCTCGGTAGAGCTTCAAGGCTAGATCTGCTGCCTTAGTGCGGAGTTCTGGTGTCAAGCGCGCATCGCTCAAGCTTTGGTAGAAATACTTGAGGTAATCGACCGATGTCACACCCGTCCGATCTTGCATCTCCTGAACAGCTTCTAATAGCTTCCCTTCCTGCTCTAGACGCTTGCTGTCCTTGGTAGCATAGGCTTCCTGCAGTTGAGAGACCAACTCTTCCTTCTTCAATTGGAAGGCTTCTGTGTCTAGCAAGCGCACTTGTTCCAGCAACTCTTGGTAACGACGATCCAAGGCTGTCTCTTCTTTTGGTTTGACCGCTTGGGTCGCATGAATGTACTGCGCATCAACCTGTTTGAGACTGGCTAGGTAGCCTTCCGTCGAGTTGCTTGGGAAACTCTTGACGTTTTCCAAGAAGTGGCCCAAGATGAGCTCAATCCGTCTTTGTTGCAATGGATCAGAAGCATAGAGGCTGCGGCTTTCTGCTAAGAGCTGGTTGACCTTGTCCTCTACGACTTTCTTGTCCAAGTCTCCTTTTTTGTAAGGAGATTGGATGGTTGGAAGACGGTGGGCTAAGTAGTCTGCTAGTCCTGCTGAGCGGACCTTGATGTAGTGGTTGTGATCGCCATGCGGGATGACAAACTGACCATTTTCAATCTGGAGGCTATAAGGAGAAATCCCCGAACGAAGCGCTGTTGCATAGAGTTCATTGATAAAGTCTAGTTCAGGATTGCCAGTTTCAAGTGGGATCCGGACATGTTCCTTCCGAACGGCATAAGGATGGATGTGGGTCGGATCGTATTCTTGGTCTGGATTGTTAAAGACAAAGAAACCATTGGAAATCTTAATGGCCTCACGAGGGACACCATAGGTCTTACTGATGTACTGGATCTTTTCCTCATCTGAGGCATCGCGAGAATAGGTCGCAACGTCATCTGTCAGGGGCTG
Organism: Streptococcus parasanguinis; assembly: GCF_023109675.1. Classification (GTDB taxonomy): domain Bacteria; phylum Bacillota; class Bacilli; order Lactobacillales; family Streptococcaceae; genus Streptococcus; species Streptococcus parasanguinis_I. The sequence continues at coordinate 1,856 of NZ_JALDUR010000013.1, forward strand.
ACCCTTGTCCTCTTCTTTCTTACCAGCTAGAGTTGCCTCTGCTGCTGCAATCTCTTGAGGAGAGAGGTCCTTTTTATAGAAATAATGAGCGTGGTTGCCATGAGCGACCATGTAACCGTCCTCGTCCTTACTGATGACCATGTCTGCATGGAAACCATGATCGTGCTCCTCTTCGTGCTCGTGATCATGACTGTCCCCATGTTCATGCTCGTGACTATCCCCATGACTATCCCCATGTTCATGCTCGTGACTATCTCCATGTTCATGCTCGTGCTCATGGTCAATTGGTTTTGTACTTGGACTTGAAGGCCGGTTTGGACTTATTTCAGCAGGTGTAGTAGCACCTTGGGCCCGAAGCAGTTGGAATTGCCGCGCCAACTCACGCTCTAAAGGAGATAGGGAGCTGTATGGGATAAAGTGGAAATGATCCCCATGAGGGTAGACAATCCCTTGATCGGTCCACTTGGTAATCTTGCTTGGATCAAAGACAGAACCATCAGACTCCACATGACGAGAAGTCATAGGTGTTTTCTGCAATTCTTCGATCAAGTTGCTCAGGCTTGGACTCGGTTTGGAGGCAGTTGGTTTAGACGTCGTTGGGGTTGTCTGTGTATTAGTTGGACCGGCTGACAGCTGGTTGCTTGCTTGCTTCCCTATACTTGGAGAGGCTTGATCTGAAGTTCCTTGTCCTTGTTCTGTACTTGCTCTAGCTAGGCGTGAGTTCCCAGCCTGATGGCCGGCTTGACCACCTAAGACGGAGAGGGCTGCTGCTAACTCTCCAGCAGATAAGGCACTCTTTGGAATATAATGGAAATGGCCGCCATGGGGTACAATAAAGCCGTCCCCTGTATCTGAAATGACATCTCCAGGGCTAAAGACATAACCATCGTCCGTACGGTAGCCACCACCTGTATGGTTCTTAGCCGTCAGCATCTCAAGAGTCTTACCTTCTTTCAGCGCTTGACTAGGTTGACGGAAGTCACGGGTCTTGCCTGCCTTATGCGAGGAGCTCGCTTGCACCGATCCCGTCTCCCCTTCTTCTTTTGCGCCTCCCTTTTGTTGTTGGGCGATCTCTTCGATCGAGCGCACATTAACCGTATGTTGGGCATCCTTTAAGTAGAGATAGTATTTCCCAGCGCGTTTGATGATATAGCCATCCTTGACCTTGCTCACGATATCTGCTTCTTGCAGCTGATAAGTTGGATCCCGCAAAATCAACTCTTCACTAAAGATGGCATCAAATGGGACCTTGCCGCTGTAGTAATGAAAATGATCTCCATGAGAAGTGACAAAGCCTTCATCTGTAATCTTGATGACAATCTGCTCTGCCTGGGTCTTTTCCTTGGCATTGACCGCTTCGATGCTGTCTTCCTTTTTACTTGAGGCAGACGATGACGATTTCTTGTCCGCTTGCAAATACTGAATCTGATTCTTTTTCTCATCCTTGACTTGTGGTTGCTGACTGAGCGCATAGGCACAGAGTCCTAGCCCCAAGGTCGCTACAATTCCAATCGTTCCCTTTTTCTTCATTCTTGATTTACTCCTCTAATTCCTTGGCTAAAGTCGCCATATTTTCTTCTAAATTTTCTAATAGATCCTTATCGTTTTGTGGATCGGCTTCCAGTGGATCCAAGACCTTGACACGCGCCCCTGTTGCCTTAGCGATACTATCTGCCACCTTTGACGACGTGTGCTTTTCCACAAAGATCGTTTTCACCTTGTAGTCTTTGACAAACTGCTGGATCTCGGCCAATTGCCGAGCGGTCGGTTCTTGCTCTGGGGAAATCCCAGCAATCCCTAACTGCTTGAGACCAAAGCGTTTGGCCAGATAAGAAAAGGCCGTATGCTGGGTCACAAAAGTCTTTTGTTTGGCCTTGTCAAAGAGAGGCTGGTAGTGGGCTACCAGTTCCTCACAGCGCTTTTCAAGCTTTTGAGCATTGGCCTGATAGCGCTCCTTGTTCTTTGGATCGATCTCTCCCAAGCGCTGGGCAATGATCTTTCCTTCCTCTGCGATTTTTACAGGATCCAACCAAGTATGCGGATCATATAAATGCTTGGCTTCTTTTCCCTGACCAGCTTCGACATCCTCTAATCCAGCCACCTTATCAAGGGTCATTCCTTTGCTACCTTCGATCACTCGCAACTTGGAACCTTGAAGATTGGGATCTAAGCGACCGGCCCAAGATTCCAGGGTCTGAGAATGATAGACAAATACATCCGCATCATAAATCTGGGCCACTTCCTTGGTTGAGGGTTCATAATCATGGATCCCTGCACCTGACTGAACCATCCAGATGTCATTTTGATCGCCAGAGATTTCCTTGACCAGGGCATAGATAGGATAAAAACTCGTGACAATTTTAAGACCTTTTTTAGAAGGGGGCTTGCCTGCATTTCCTTGACTTCCACAAGCTGTCAGCAGAAAGAAACCGAGGAACAAGAGTCCCAGAACCTTCATTCTTCTCCTATTCATCCTTCACCTCTTTTTCATTTTCGTTAACTAGTTTATTAATCGGTTAATTAACTAGTTAATAATACTGCTAATCATTTGCTTTGTCAAGCCTTTTTTACATTTTTTTCCTTTTAATGTTAGAGACTAACCGTTTCCTAGACCACACGAGCCTTCCTTGCAGTAAAAAAAGAGAGTGGGACATAAATCGGTAATTCGTTAGAATTCGATTTCATCGTCCCACCTCCGCACAATTGAGTAGGGCTGTAAAAGCTGATGAAATAAGCGTAGTAGAGCCCACTCAACCACTGCGTCTTGCTCGACAATCCAAAAATAATTGAGAGGCTAGGACTTTTGTCCCAGCCTCTTTTCCGACTCCTATTCTTCTTCTGGGTAAACCAAGCCCCAGTCTTTGCGGAGTTGAGTCATGAGGTCCATGACATCACGGCTGTAGTTTAGGTAGAGATGATTTTCCCTTCCTGCGACTGCTGCTTCCATATCAAGGACTTCATACTGGAGGGCTTTAGCGGTTTCTCCTGCTTCGATCACTTCTTGTGATCCATCTTCCGTATAGGTGATGACCGCTTTTTGCCCACGCGGGTATTCGTAGAGTTCGATATAGCCCTTGTCATAAGCGATCGTCCCACGTTTCGGTTGTTTGGCGTGAAGACTCAGCGTCACCGTTGCCATTTCCCCTTCACGATTCGTAAGAAGGATCCCCGCTTGCTCATCGACACCAGTCGGTGCCAGCTTGACCTGTGAAACCATCTCTGTCGGCTGTGACGTCATAAACCAACGTACGAAAGACAGGGCATAGACACCGATGTCCAGTAGAGCTCCACCTGCCAGATTGCGATTGAAAAAGCGGTTGGTCATGTCGTATTCCTTATAGGAACCGAAGTTCATCTGGATAACCTTAAGGGGTCCCAGCTTGCCACTTGCTACAATTTCAGAGAGTTTCCGATAAATAGGCATATGGAAAATGGTCATGGCTTCTGCTAGTTTGACATGGTTTTCTTCAGCAAGCTTTATCGCTTCTGCCAATTCCTCACTGTTGAGGGTGATGGACTTTTCGCAGAGCACGTGCTTGCCAGCTGCGAGGGCCTTACGAAGATACTGGATATGAGTATTGTGAGGCGTTGAGATATAGATGATATCCACTTCAGGGTCTTCAAAGACTTCATCAATCTCTTTATAAACCTTTTCGATCCCGTATTTCTCAGCGAAGGCTACCCCCTTGTCATAGGTACGATTGGCAACGGAATAGAGTTTCCCACCAAGCGCTTCAAGGGCTTGCGCCAATTCATTGGCAATAACGCCTGTTCCAAGACTCGCCCACTTATAGTTGATGTGATAGCCCATGGTTTAATCTCCTTTTTTATTGACGGTAGAAATATTGATCAGCTGGGTAGTTACCTGCAGATTGAGTGAGCACCAGACGTGGCTTGCTGGTGTCAGACTGGTCTCCATCTGGATTTTGGAAGCCAATTTTCAGCAGTCCAATCGCCGCACCGGTCTCACCCATCTTTATTTCAACATAAGGGATCTTGCTCTTCTTATCTGAGTCCGCAACGGCCTTGAGGCTACCTTGGCCCTTGACTTTCCCATCTGCTTGGATGACGATCTCAGCCCCCTTGCCATTGCGCCAGGTTCCAGCTAAGCTTGAGAAGTCTCCTCCGTTAATAGCCGCAATATCCAAGTCTTTCTCTTTTTTCGGTTGTGGGTAAGCTTTCCACCACTCTAGATGGTAATCACGGTAGGCCACGTCACCAAAGAGAATCCGACGTTCTTGGGAAGCTACTCCGTCAGGACCTGTCACACCCGCTGGGATCAAGTACAAGGTTTGCTCCTGCCCTTGGATCGCAGTCGCATTTGCCCCTGTGAAATAAACTTCATAATAGCCTTTTCGCTTCTTGGGCTCTTTTTCTTTATTGAACAAGTAACTTGCCCGAGTGCCTCCACTCCAGAAAGTCCAGCCAGTCTCCCCATTTACAATACTTGGAAAGGCATTGGTCTTGTTTTGGTAGTATTCTTCTGGAGTATAGCCATAAAGTTTAAAACCGGAATCTGCGATTTCCTTTTCATAGGTATCATTGGAATAAGCACCTTCAAACGGTGAGAGATTGCCATCAAGGACGACATCATTTGGATCTGTCGATTTGAAAAAATCCTCCCGATTGGCAAAGACCATCTCGTGGTCGGGATTTTTGTCAGACATGGTGACCGTGATCAAAGGCTTCTTATCTGTCTTGTATTTAAAGACACGAACAGTGACTGTAAAGTCTGTATTGCCATCGGACTTTTTCATCTTGCCTGTCGAAACTTTATTAGACCCTTCGACCTTCCAATCCGTGCTAAATTCAGCAGATACCTTGCCGTCAGCTGTTTGGTAATCGATCTTCCAGGCCTTGCCTTTTTTCTCGATTTTGGCTTCATCCCGTTCATTAGAGACATAGTCACCACTCAAGTCAATGGCTTTTTCCTTTGGCTTGGTGACCTTCTTGCTAGTCTGGTTAAATTCCTTTTGATGGTCTGGTTGGATGTTGGAGCTAGAGTAGAGATAGACTCCACCGATCAGAACAACTGCTCCGACCAGCCCCAAAATCGGCCCCAGGTATTTTTTCTTCCACTTAAGATTCATTTTACTACCTCCATGGAATAAGATCTTTACACTAGTATACCCTAAATCGAAAGTATAGTAAAATTCCCCTCTATGTAGTGGTTTCCCCGGCTTAAACCAACTAGTTTTAGCAGAGAATACCTGTTTTTCAAAAACAACATTTTGTTTATCGTTATTTTTTTATCGTTTTTCGATACTTTTTTATTGACTAATTTTTTATAAGGAGTATACTATAAGTGAAAAATAAATAAACTTCAAGGAGGCTTGCGATGAAAAACTCAAAAACCTTAAAAAATGTCATTGAAGTCTTAACGGCTTTCATTTACTTCTGTGGCTTTATGACCGTGGCTGCATTGGTCATCCATCTGCTTTCCCGCATGGGCCTTTTCAAAGATCTCATTCAATCAGGTCGCTTGTCCTTTGATGCGAATGGCATCCAGCTCTTTCCCAAACATCCACAACCTCTCTGGCAGCTGCTCTTCCCACTAGCCTCAAGCGCTATCTATATTTACCTTCTCATCACCATTCGCAGCTTCCTCCAAAATCTCTACCAAGAAAAGATCTTTTCTCACTCTAACATTGATCTTTGCAACCGAGCTTGGAAGATTCTCTTGGTCTTGTCCTTTATGTCTGGCACACTTGAAACCAGTGGAAATGCTTATCTCCTTCCCTTCACTTTCCAATTTACCTTTAACACAGGGCTTCTCCTTGCCGTTCCAATCGTCTGGGTCTCTGGCAAGATTTTAGAGAGAGGTATTGAGATTGCTGAAGAAAATGAGCTAACCATTTAAGGAGGGTGCCATGATTATCGTCAATCTAGATGTCATGCTGGCCAAGCGGAAAATGAAATCCAATGAGCTAGCCGACAAAATCGGCATCACGACAGCTAACCTCTCCATTCTCAAGACCGGCAAGGCCAAAGCCATCCGCTTCACCACCCTTGAAGCCATCTGCAAAGAACTCGACTGCCAGCCCGGAGATATCCTAGAATACCGGCCAGATGAATAGGACAAGTATTTAAATATATAATGGGAGACCTTCCTTACCGACACAACAAAAGCACTCCCGCGGGAGTGCTTGAGAGCGTAGACAATTTGTTCTTCCTTACAAATCAAATTAATTTTATAAAAATCAAAAAATTTATTCGTTAGAATTATTCAATCATCTACTGAAACTTTCCGCCGTGAGAAAAGTGCTAGAAACAATTGTGTTTCTAGCACTCGGGAGTTTTGGAACCTTAGGTCCAAAACTAAGTCATGGAACTTCTTCGAAGTTCGCTGACGTCCGTACTCACCTAAGGAAAGTTTTTTAGATGATTTTTTCTTTCTCTATCATTTACCCAATGATGCTTCCATTTGGTACAGATGGATCAACAGTTAAGACTGTTAATTGATCTCCGTATTCTGCGGAAAGAATCATGCCTTGGCTGACATATTTCTTCATCATCTTACGTGGTTTGAGGTTGGCCACGATTTGGAGTTTCTTGCCGACCAATTCTTGTTCATTTGGATAGAATTTCGAGATACCAGAAAGGATTTGACGGTCTTCGCCATCTCCTGCATCTAAGCGGAAGCGAAGCAACTTGTCTGAGCCTTCGACACGTTCCACTTCTTTGACCTCTGCTACACGGATTTCAACCTTGTCAAAGTCTTCAAATTTAATCTCGTCTTTTTCAGACTTGAGTTCCACTTCTTCTGGAATCCATTCTTTTTCTTGTGGTTTTCCAGCAGTCATTTGAGATTGGATGTAGGCAATTTCTTCATCCATGTCGAGACGTGGGAAGATTGGAGTTCCTTTGGCAACCACTGTAACATTTTCTGGGAAGCCAGCTAGGGTCAAGTTTTCAAGATCGAAGTCCAAGCCCAAGCCAAGTTGTTCCATGATGGCATTTGAAGTGTTCATCATGAATGGTTGGATCAAATGAGCCACGACACGAAGACTAGCTGCCAAGTGAGCCATGACCGCTGCCAATTGTTCCTTGTCCCCATCTTCTTTAGCGAGGACCCAAGGAGCTGTCTCATCGATGTACTTGTTGGTCCGAGAGATGATGTTCCATACGGCTTCCAAAGCGCGTGGGTAATCAACCGCGTTCATTTGCTTGTGGTATTCAGCGATGTTTTCTTCAACTACCTTAGCCAAATCGGCATCAAATACTGTGACATTTTCGACATAAGCTGGAACTTGACCACCAAAGTATTTATTGATCATGGCTACCGTCCGGTTGAGGAGGTTTCCAAGGTCATTGGCCAATTCATAGTTGATGCGAGCCACGTAGTCTTCTGGTGTGAAGGTCCCATCTGAACCAACTGGCAAACTGCGCATGAGGTAGTAACGAAGTGGATCCAAGCCAAAGCGTTCCACCAACATTTCTGGGTAGATGACATTTCCTTTAGACTTAGACATCTTACCGTCTTTCATGACAAACCAACCATGGGCAATCAAACGTTCTGGCAATTTGATATCCAACATCATGAGAAGGATCGGCCAGTAGATCGAGTGGAAACGAAGGATGTCTTTTCCAACCATGTGGAAGACGGTTCCGTTCCAGAATTTGTCAAAGTTTTCATGATCTTCTTGACCATAACCAAGAGCTGTCACGTAGTTGAGAAGGGCATCAATCCATACATAGACCACGTGTTTTGGATTAGATGGAACTGGAACTCCCCAAGTAAAGGTTGTCCGAGATACCGCCAAATCTTCCAAACCTGGCTCGATGAAGTTTTTCAACATTTCATTGAGACGGCCGTCTGGCGTGATGAAATCAGGTTGGGATTTGAAAAATTCAACCAAACGGTCTTGGTATTTGCTGAGGCGAAGGAAGTAAGATTCTTCGGAGACCCATTCTACTTCGTGGCCTGATGGGGCTACCCCACCGATGACCTTGCCATTCTCATCACGGAATACTTCAGCCAATTGGCTTTCTGTAAAGAACTCTTCATCAGAGACTGAATACCAGCCAGAGTACTCACCCAGGTAGATGTCGTCTTGCGCAAGCAAGCGTTCAAAGACCTGAGCCACCACTTTTTCATGGTAATCGTCTGTCGTACGGATGAATTTATCGTATGAGATATCGAGTAATTGCCAGAGTTCTTTCACTCCAACGGCCATCCCATCTACATAAGCTTGCGGCGTAATCCCAGCTTCTTCTGCTTTTTGCTGGATCTTTTGACCGTGCTCATCAAGACCAGTCAGGTAGAAAACATCATAGTTCATCATACGTTTGTAACGTGCCAAGACGTCACAGGCGATTGTTGTATAAGCTGAACCAATATGCAATTTACCAGATGGGTAATAGATAGGGGTTGTGATGTAGAATGATTTTGTCATTTTCTTTTCCTTTCAGGGCTAATGGAACCCAATTTAGTAACACTCTATTATAACATTTTTAGGAGTCCCTGAAAACCCAAGACAAGCTAGGATCTAAGGAAGACAAGCAAAAAAGCTGACCGAAGTCAGCTTTTTTTTATGGATAACAAATTATGTTATCTTACTTACCAAGATAATATTCTTTTACAACGTTCAATTTTTCGTCAAATTCGAATACCAATGGTGGGAAGTTAGGGATTTCCACATCCATGATTTCGTCGTCTGACAATTGTTTGATGTGTTTTACAAGGGCACGGATTGAGTTACCATGTGCTCCTACGAATACGTTTTTACCGTCTTTAAGAGCTGGAGCGATTTTATCTTCCCAGAATGGAAGGGCACGTTCCAAAGTAACTTTCAAGTTTTCAGCATCTGGAATCACTGAATCGTCAAGTGAAGCATAACGACGGTCAGTGTGTGCTGAGTGTTCATCATCACGGTCCATTGCAGGAGGCAATACATCGTAAGAACGACGCCAAATGTGAACTTGTTCATCACCAAATTGTTCAGCAGCTTCTGCTTTGTTTTTACCAGTCAAACCACCGTAGTGACGTTCGTTCAAGCGCCATGATTTTTCAACTGGAACCCACAATTGGTCAGAAGCTTCAAGAGCCAAGTTAGTAGTTTTGATCGCACGTTTCAATACTGAAGTATAAGCTTGGTCAAATTCGATACCAGCTTCTTTGATCAATTTACCAGCGTCGATCGCTTGTTGTGTACCTTTTTCAGACAAATCAACATCAGCCCAACCAGTGAAAAGGTTAGCTTTGTTCCATTCAGACTCACCGTGGCGAGCAAAAACCAATTTTACCATTAGATGGATCTCCTTTTTATTCTCCGAGGTTTCCCTCGTTTATCTATTTTATTCTACTAGATTTTCAGTAAAAAATCTAGTGGCGACCATAGAAAAGTGCAATTTCTCACAAAAAAGAGCCTAACGGCTCTGGTTTGAAATTGAGGAATGTTTATTCTTATGTAGAAATAGGTTTATTCTGCCGATTGCTCCTTCTCTTCTGCTCTTTCATCTTCTAAAGGATGATTTCGTCTATAAACAATCCCACTAACATTCCACCACTCTCTGAGGATAAAAATCCAATAGAAGGCCTGACACAAGTAAAATCCCCATTCCAACCGTAGGAGGTCTATTTGAACAGTCATAGAAAACATGGTAAAGATTAAAATAATGCTACAGGCTACAAAAATTAACAGTGATTGAAGATGCGCCAGCAAAGGATAGCCTGTTTTATCTAGAAGATATTTTAAAAAAATAGCAAGTACTGGTAATACGAAAAGAATCACTAGTGAAATGGTGAAATAGGAATTAAGAAGACCTTCGAACTCTTTGGCATTGTAGAGAGAATGTTCACCTAGGAAAATCGTAAACCGTGCCGAATCATTCTCCCCTATTTTTTGATATATATAAAACGGTGACATCAATTGGGTCAAAACATAGACCGTAAATAAGCCAAGTTGACGCCATAACTGATGATTAAATTTTATTTTTCCTTTTACCATGTCTCCTTTCACCCCCTAACCTTTCCATTCCGAATTTCAACAGTCTCAGATACTTGTTTCCCATCATCGAACAGGCCATACCACCCATCTGGCAGAGACTTAATTACCAAGTAATCCTTCAAAACTGATTTAAAATCATACTCTGATTCTTTAAATCGACTTATATTTTCAGGGGAGATTATTTTAACATAGATGTCTCCTGATTCGATAAAACTACTATACGAGACATCATACCATCCCCCTAGAATTTTTAACTCAGAATTAGGAATGCTATTCTCATATTGCTTCATCAAACTGAAATAATTGTTACCTCGTTTCTTAACGGGGGATAAACTTATTTCAATCCAAGAGCCGCTAAAAGCACTATACTCGTTAATTTTTTTATCTAATTCTGCTTCAAGCTCGATTCGCTCAGTACTGAATTCAAACCCCTTCTCTATAATGGGCAAATAGGCTCTATCAAAATCATCATAGGTATTTTCTATTCCTAGGTTTTCAGCTAAATCAATCTTATTAGAATACGGCATCACCAAGTGTTTAAATCTGACTGATTTTTTCAGGGGAATTGAAATCTTTTTCCCTTCAACCGTTTCAGAATAGATAAAATTCACATCCGGACCAGCATTGGGCCGAGTCCAAGAGAAACCTGTAATCTGTATATCTCCTCGGAAACTTCTACTATCATAGAAACCTTTTAGGTTAGCGTCTAAATTTCTATAAAAATAGAATCCTAGAAACAGTAGGAAGCAGATAACCACTAGAAAGGCTTTTGACCGATCACTAATCGTCGTCTGGCCCTTCTTGAAATGTTTTTTCAAATTCACGTTCCAACTCTTCTTCAACTCTTTCCTCCTTTATAATCTTTTTAAATTCTTCAGCATTCCGAACGATTTCTTTCTGCCCACTCTTTGTATAAGGAGCGCTAATAGACCAACTGAAATGATCTGCATCAGGAAACAAACTCTTGATGACAGTTTTTTCCTCCTCCATAGTGAGGTTTTGTTTTAAAATCAAGAGATGGCGATATTTTTTTAGTAGGGTTAAGAGTTTACTATCCTTCACCTTCACACCATTGCGATCTAATCTCTCCGTAGAACTTGAGGAAGTTTCTACTTTTTCATCTTCATCATCATATTCATAATCTATCCAACATCCTCCTACATCTATTTTATTTCTATCAAGACTGTATTTTTTTGTCTCAAATTTGGGTGCAGGCAATATTTGATAAAATCCACTGTAACCATAATCAACAATCATTTTTGGATCTGTCTCTGCGATTTCTCCCTTGTTCAGATTCACAAATAGGAGATTATTTTTTGTAACATTGAAAGCTACATACTCATCTTTTCCATCTGTAAACATGCTACTTCGCATGTTTCCTTCAATCGAGTCGTAACCCATTTTTTGAACGAGTTTTAAAACATCAATGGTATGACCTTCTCCTTTCTCTTGACCCAATTCATAATATCGAATTCTAAAATATTCATTTGCGTCTTTTTTCTTATCTTCGCCACTGATTAGTTTAGAATCTTGAAGGGCTATATATTGGGATCCGATAGTATAATATGGGGCATTATTTTTATCTTCTTTCTTAAAACTATAAGCCAATATTGGAATTCCGGTGGCCTCTTCACTAATGATTCGATTTTCCAATAACCGTTGTCCTCTACCAACATAATCATAATTTCTATCACTCACAACATGTACTGCTTCTTTTAGGTAAAGGAAGCTCCAAATACCGCCAACCATTAGAACGGTCACGGCAACTAGGGAAAGAATATGCCATATTTTCCAAGAAAAATTCTCCAGCTTCTTCATCTCGTTCTCCTATTGTTTGATTTCAAAAGTATATTATATCATGATTTCTCCTATTTTTCCTTCACTATCCTAGTGTGGTTTTACCATACAAAAAAGAGCCTGACGGCTCTGGTTTGAAAATAGCTTGCTTCTTTTTGTCTTCAACAAACATTCACAATATAGAACTATTCTTTTGATAAGATTTCTGCCTCATTAGCTGTTTTGGTAGCAGAATTTCGATATTCAATCATCTTTTTTATATCACGTAAGTTGCTATAAATATGAAACAAATAAATGAGTAAGCAGACATAGAAACCTGAGCTAAAGCTATAGTGATCTTTCTGAACTGACAAAGAAAACACCGCATAAACGAACATTACTACACAAGATACATGAATCAACAAAGACTGTAAACTAGCTAAAAATGGGTATCCCTTTTTTTCAAAGAAATTATGAATGAAAAAAGCAAGGATAGGTAAGGTTACTAATAGTAAAAGTAAAATGATAAAATAAAAATTTACAAGATCCTCAAACGCTTCACCCCCAAACACAGGGTTATTGTCCAGAAAGAGAAAAATTTGTGAATTATTTGGATTTGAAATAGCTAGATCATTGTAAAATGGCAAAGCTAGAAATGAAAAAATTAGGAAAATATACAATCCAAGTTCCCAAGCTAGACTAAGTCCAGTATCCTTTTGTATTTCTGACATGTTTAATCCCTTTCTTTAACCTTTCCATTAAAAATCATAGCTCGAGCTGTGGGTAGTTCAGTTGAGGTATCAAGAGCATAAATCCCATTTGGTAAGCTCGTTTTTTGTAAAAGTGTATTCAACTCATCCTTCAGATGTATACTTTCTTTATCGACACCTTTTGGTAGCGAAATTTGAACATACAAGGCATTATATTCTAATGCATCCTCTACTGGAAATTGATACCAGCCTCCAAGTACGGTACGATTCTTCTTCATTGATTCTTTCTCATATTCACCGAGCCATCTAACTCTATAATAATTTGATAATTGACTGAAAGTTGTAAATTTCAAAGTGATTTTAGAGCCTTTTAACGTAGAGTTTTGATTGATTTTATTTTGAATTTCCTGTTCCAATTTCTTACTGTCAGGATTGAGCTCGAGTGCTTTTTCAAGAATTGGACCATATACACTATACTCCTCAGCATACATTCCAATCGAATCCCCAGTCATTCCATAACGACCTTCTTTACCCAAATAAGGATAATATGGAATAACAAATTGTTCAACCTTCATTCGTCTCTTTAATGGAATAGAAATGACTTTTCCATTGACCTTCTCAGAATAAACATAATTGACATCTATTCCCAATTTATCTTGAGTAGATAGGGAAAGACTGGTGATCTTTATCTCACCTGGATAATGATTGCTTTTATAGAGTCCTTTGATGTTTGTTTCCAAATTTCTATAAAAACAAATACTGATAAGAGCCAAAAAGCCAACTAGAACGAGACAGCTTTTTAGTTTTTCATTCTTCATTTCCATATACTTTCTCAACTTTCTCTTCATCAACTACTTGGATTAATTCCTCAATATTGTGGATATATTCGTTATGACCATCCCTTGTATAGTCATCATCAATAAACCAAACAAAGTGAGTTGCATCCGGAAATAGCTTCGACACTAATGACTGGCTACTAGATAAATTTCTGTCTTCTTCTAAAACAAGGAGAAATCCATATTTTTTTAATATTGAAAGAAGTTTGCTATCTTCAGGTTTTTCTTCACTACTGTCTGAAGTTGAATAACTACTATCGTTTGTGGTAGTCATTTTCTTCTTTGGCTGTTTATAGTGAACCCATGGCCAAGAAATTTTCGTGTTGCTTTCCTCTTCATCGAAGTTCTTCGTAATGAAATCTGGATTAGACAGGGCCCTATAGATGCCTTTATAACCATATTGTATCGTTTTCTTCGGACGTTTTTTACTCTCCTTTTGCGTCCTAAGATTAAAATAGATGGATTCCTTATCTGTCACTTTCACCCTGACATACTCGTCCTTCCCATCAGAGTACATGGTTGACTCCATGTTTCCATAAATCGTTTTATAACCCAGTTTCTGAATAATTTTAAAGACATCAATGGTATGCCCCTCTCCTTTTTCTTCTCCAATCAGATAATAACGAATTTTAAAATATTCTTCCGAATCTTTTTCATTTTGATTAACATTACCCAGCTTAGAATCTTGAAAGGCTATATAGTTATGTCCGACAGCAATTTGATCATCATAACCATCTTCATCTGTATTTTTTAATGAAAGAGCTAAAATTGGGAATCCTGTATCTAGTCCCTTTACTTTTTCATAGTTCGTCAACCGTTGCCCTTTTCCAACATAAATATAATTTCGCTCATGAACAATATAGTCTGCATCTTTTACGTAAAAGAATGAACAAAGGCTACCAATAAAAAATACAGCCACAGCAATCAAGGTATAAACGTGCCACATTTTCCAAGAAAAATTCTCTAGCTTTTTCATCTCGTTCTCCTTTTGTTTGATCGTGAAAGTATATTATATCATGATTTTCCCTATTTTTCTCCTAGTTAAAATATAGGTATATTCTCATTGCATCAAAAAAGAGCCTGACGGCTCTGGTTTCTCTCACATTAATTTTTCTGACAGTCGGGGCAAATGCCATAGACCGTCATCTGGGTTTTGGTGATCTGGTAGCCACTTTGACTGGCTGCTTCTTCACGAAGATCTGGGACTTCGATATCCACATCTGCGATACGACCACATTTTTCACACACCACATTCAAATGGTCATGCCCCATGAAATCAAAATAGGTCGTGGTATCATTGCGAACCTTGATCTCAGAAACAACCCCCTCATCAATCAAAACCTTGATATTGTTGTAGACAGTTGCTAGACTCATGCTTGGAAACTGAGGCAATAAATCGCGATAGATCTTCTCAGCGCTTGGATGTTCATGACTCGCCACTAAATAGGAAAGAACTGCTCTGCGGGTATCAGTAATCCGAATACCCTTGGCACGCAAATTTTGCAAGACTTCTTCCACGCGCTCTTCTTCATGACGATGCAATGCGTTCACTATGATCCCCCCTTTCCAATATGATTTAATCGATTCGTTACCCCTATTATAGCATGTTTCAAAATAAATCACTATTTAGAATGCTTTTAATTAAAAAAAATGTCCAGTGGACATTTTTTTCATGAGCCTGAAAACCGAAAAGCGAGTTTATGTCCGGGGGACATTGATTCACGAGCCTGAAATAGATTCATCTACTCTCAACCGATCCAACTGGTCATCCAGCGCACGGTTCCTAGGATCATTTTGACCACGAGGATCATAAAGCAAAATTCCAGTACGAACCACAGCCCTTTCAATAGATACAAAATAGGTCGGATAAACAACAAGGCAAAGAGGCCTAAAATGAATCGCATGGTCTTTTCTCTCTCCTTCTTTTTTCCTATTATACCCTTATCCTATAGAGCTGTCCAACAAAAAAACCATCCTAGAAATCTAGGATGGCTTTTCAAAATGCAATTATTTAACTGCTTCTTTAAGAGCTTTACCAGCTTTGAATGCTGGAACTTTAGAAGCTGCGATTTTGATTTCTTTACCAGTTTGTGGGTTGCGACCTTTACGAGCTGCACGTTCACGAACTTCGAAGTTACCGAAACCGATCAATTGAACTTTTTCACCTTTTGAAAGGTATTCTGAAACTGCTGCGAATACAGCATCAACAGCTGCTGCTGAATCTTTTTTAGTCAATTCTGTAGCTTCTGCCACTTTTGCGATCAAATCTTGTTTGTTAGCCATTTAACAAATCCTCCAAATTTTTTTAGGCTTTACGCCTTAACAGTACTATAATATCTAAAAAAAGCCTTTAGGTCAAGTACTAAACCTGTTTTTTCAAACATTTATTCAGCTTATTCGTAGCGCACCAAAACTGCAAATGCATTCTCACCTGTATGGGTTTGGATAATCGATCCAGTCTCGAGAACTGGGATAGCATTTTCAACGAACGATTGCAACTGAGCCTTCATTTCATTGGCCCACTCTGGTGCCCCTGCGTAAGAAATCCCGATCTCAGCCACCTTACTATGGGAAAGATTCTCTACCAATTCATCCAACCATTTCTTAAAGGTCTTGTTACCGCGCCCTTTGACGATTGGTTCTAACTGATGGTCCTTCATTTGCATCACGACACGGATATTGAGAAGGGAGCTCAAAAGTCCTGTAACACGGCCAATGCGCCCACCTTTAACCAGATTTTCCAAGGTAGAAACACCGATATACAACTCTGTCTTTTCTTTGACTTCTTCGATGCGAGCCAAGACAGTGTCTAAATCAGCTCCTTCTTTGGCCAACTTGGCTGCTTCAACGACTTGGAACTTCATGGCTTGGTCTGTAAAGCCACTATCAATCACAGTCACTTCTGCTCCTGACAAGGTTGCTCCTTGACGTGCCGCCTCTACTGTTCCTGACAAGGCATGAGACATATGAATCGAAACGATATGAGCTCCGTCTGCTGCTAACTTTTCATAAATTTCCGCAAAAACTCCAACGGGTGGTTGGCTGGTCTTTGGAAGATTTTTGCTAGACTGCATTAAGCGCAAGAAGTCCCCTTCACCCAACTCACTGTCAGAATAAAGGACTCCATCCACCATAACAGAAAGCGGCACAATCGTAATGCCATATTCTTCAACCACTTCAGGCTCAATTGTAATAGATGAGTCTGTAACTATTTTAATATTTGCCATATATTCCTATACTCTTCCTAGAATGTTCTGCTTTCATTATATCAAAAAACACGGGGTTTTGCAGTGAAAGATATCCATTCCTGCCTCCTCAGTCGTCTGCGGCAGAAAAACCTGTATTATGAAGGACATGGTCATGGACAATGCCTTGATCATCCAAGAGCAATCCATGGAGGACTCCACCAAAGACAGCGCCCCCATCGACGCCCATTTTCTGATCTGAAATCCAAAGATTTTCGGTGCCGACTGGCTCATTGAGCAGTCCATAGACTGGTGTATGGCCAAAGACGATACATTTGCCTGTATGATTCTCCGCTTCATGGAATGGTTTTCGGATCCAGACCTTTTGGTAATCACTGGTTTCTCGCCAATTTTCAAGGGTTAGATCCACACCAGCGTGAACAAAGTAATAGGTTTCTGTCTCGTAGTCAAAGGGCAAACTGCGGATGAAGGCCACCAAGTCAGGAACGACATTTTCTACTGCTTGCGCATCCGCAATCCCATCTACAGGAGCATCGAGCGGCCGGCCTAACAGAGAGTTGATGGTCGTATCGCCACCATTTCTTCGGTAGTGATCATAACGCTCTTCTGGATTGTCCAACCAGGCTAAAAACATGTACTCGTGATTCCCGGAAAGGCAAACCGCTCCGTGATGGTCTACGTAGTCCTTTACGATTTCAATTGATCGTTTGCCATTTTCGCCTCGATCTATCAAATCCCCTAAAAAGACCAATTGAGCTTTTCCATCCCACTCTGTCATGAGCTCTTCTAGCATTTGTGCTTTTCCGTGAATATCTCCGACTACAAAGTATCTTGACATTGTTTCAAACCTTCTTTCTCTTAACGCTTGAGAAGTTGCTCTGCTTGTTGACGGGCAGCTTCCGTTAGATCCTCTCCTGCCAGCATCTTGGCAATTTCTTCGATTCGTTCTTCTCTATTGAGCAAACGCACAGTAGAGACAGTTGAGTGTTCATCACTGATTTTCTCAATATAGAATTGATAATCTGCTGCAGCGATGACTTGAGGCAGGTGAGAAATGGCAAGCACTTGGCCATTTTGACCAATCTTATGAATTTTCGCTGCGATGGCTTGAGCCACGCGACCAGAGACCCCTGTATCCACCTCGTCAAAGACGATACTAGTTTTTCCTTCTTTTCGAGAAAAAGCCGACTTAATAGCCAACATCAAGCGTGACAATTCTCCGCCGGATGCTACCTTGACAAGGGGTTTAAAGTCCTCACCTGGGTTGGTCGAAATGTAAAATTCGACAGCTTCATTTCCCTCACGATTAAACTTAGCCTTGCTAAAACGCACTTGGAAGCGCGCCTTGTCCATGTAGAGATCTGCCAATTCTTGCTGGATTTCATTTTCCAAGGCTTGGGCTAGGGCATGCCGCTGATCACTCAAGTCTTGAGCCAAGGTGACCAAGCTCTTTTCTAGACGTTTGAGTTCTTTTTCCAAGTCCTCAGACGAGAGGTCACTTCCGGTGAGGAGGCTATATTCTTTGGTGATTTGCGCCAGGTATTCCAAGACATCCTTGACTTGGCCACCATACTTGCGCGTGATCGAGTGGATCAAATCCAGTCGTGATTCCACCTGCATGAGGCGATTGCCATCAAACTCCAGACCATCGACCACATCTTCTAAGCGCTTGGTAATATCCTCAAGGGCATAGAAGGTTTCCGATAACTGGCCTGAGAGCTCTTTGTAGCTGGGATCATATTCTTCAATGCTTTCCAGATCATTCATGGCTGAGCGCACATTGGAGAGGCTCGAAAATTCTTCTGCATCCAGCATGGTATAGGCATTGGTTAGGGTATCTGCAATCATCTTGTGATTGAGCAGGCGTTGGCGTTCTTGCTCCAGACGCAGGTCCTCATCCACTTCCAAGGCAGCTGCCTCAATCTCTGCAATTTGAAACTCCAACATCTCAATGCGGGCCTTGTTTTCCTGCTGATTGCGCTGGAGTTCCACCACTTGTTTGCGCAGGCGTTTGTAATCTTCAAAGGTCTGACGATAAGCGTCTTTGGTTTGGAAAAAGGCTGCATCTCCAAATTCATCTAGCATAGCGATATGCAATTGGGGCCGCATCAGCTCTTCCTGATCATGCTGGCCATGGATATCCACCAAATGTTGCCCGACCGCCTTTAAAACAGACAAATTCACCATCTGACCATTGATCCGGCTGACACTTCGTCCATTTTGCAAGATCTCTCGGCGAATGATCAATTCATCGGTCCACTCTAGTCCTTGCTCTTCAAAGAGAGCCGTCAAGTGGCGATTACTCTCAACGGTAAAGAGCCCTTCGATTTCCGCTTTTGGGGCTCCGTGTCGGATGACATCCGTCGTTGCGCGGCTTCCCAGCATCATGTTCATGGCATCGATGATGATGGATTTACCAGCACCTGTTTCCCCTGTCAGTACCGTCATTCCCTTTTCAAAATTTAAGGAAATCTCTTCGATAATGGCAAAGTTCTTAATCGAAATTTCTAATAGCATAGGCTCTTACCACCCAAAGATTGATTTGAGGATATTCTCTGCTTCTGGTGCGGAATAGGCGATCAGTAAGATCGTATCATCATCTGCAACAATACTAAAGATATGCTCCTTATAAATCTCCCGCAAGCGACGTTTGACTAAAGGAGCAGTCCCTGGAACCATAGTGAAATTGACATATTCTCCCATGCGACGATGAGACAAGATATTGCTTTCAATCATCCCGATCCCTTGGTGGTGCTTACGTGGCAATTCATAGACATAGGTCATGTCTTTTAGAGGGCGTTTTACGATGCCCAATTCTTTGATATCCCGTGATACCGTCGCTTGGGTTGCTGAGATGCCTTCTTCTTTTAAATGTTCGACGATCTCTTCTTGCGTCCCCACTTCATGATCGCGAATGAAGCGGCGAATTTTTTCTAATCTAATATTCTTACTCTTCATGTTTAAATTCCTTGTGTGCCAGCTCCACAACAGCCTCCAGCTGCTCTGTAGTTGGCTTTGTTTTCTCTTCTTTTTTTTCTAGATACATCAAAAATTCGATGTTGCCATGGCCTCCTTGGATAGGGGAATAATCTACTCCCATTACCGCAAAGCCATGTGTCCCTGCAAAAGCAGCGACCTTTTCAAGAACGGCTAAATGAATCTTAGGATCCTTAATGATCCCATTTTTCCCGATCTGTTCGCGTCCTGCCTCAAACTGAGGTTTCACCAAGGCCACGACTTGTCCATTATCTGCCAAAATCCGGTGAAGGGCTGGCAGAATCAAGTCCAAGGAAATAAAGCTGACATCGATACTCGCAAAGCTCGGTGTCGCTTCAAAATCATCTGGCTCGGCATAGCGGAAATTGAACTGTTCCATCGAGACCACCCGAGGATCATTGCGCAATTTCCAGGCCAACTGATTGGTCCCGACATCCACCGAAAAGACCTGGCTGGCTCCGTTTTGCAGCATGACATCTGTAAAGCCACCTGTAGAAGCTCCAATATCAATCGCAATTTTATCCTCTACAGATAAACCGAATTGGTTCAGGGCTTTTTCTAATTTAAGACCGCCCCGGCTGACATATTTGAGCTTTTCGCCTTTTAATTTCAACTCGGTTGCTTCATCAATTTTTTCACCCGGTTTATCGAAGCGCTCACCATTGATAACGGCAACGACAAGACCTGCCATCACCCCTCTTTTGGCTTGTTCGCGGGTATCAAATAGGCCTTGTTTATAGGCTAATACATCCACTCTTTCCTTAGCCATCTATTCGTAATCCTTCTATTAATTTCTTGATCGCTCGCGGATCAAAGTCACAAGCAGCTGTAATCTGATCCAACAAGTCCTCGCAAGCGTCTAATTCACTTGTCAGCAAAGCTTTTGATTCTTCCAATCCCAACAGGGCTGGATAGGTCGATTTTTCAGCCACTAAGTCCTTTTGAGGGGTCTTCCCCAAAGCTTCAAAATCAGCGACCAGATCCAAAATATCATCCCGTACTTGAAAAGCCAGGCCTAATTTTTTCCCAATTTTTTCTAAGAGCTGAGCAAAGTCTGCTTGCAACTCTAAAATCAAACCTGCTGCGATAAAAGGATAGGCAAGGAGGCGTCCTGTCTTATTGGCATGGATGGTTTGCAACTCTGCTAGCGTGAGCTGTTTGTGTTCTCCCTCCATATCAAGGACTTGGCCAGCTACCATTCCACGACTACCGGAAGCATCTGACAATTCAAGGATCAAAGAGACCTTGACCGCATCTGAAAGGGCACTCGCAGCAATCATCCCAAAGGGATCGAGAAAAAGCGCATCCCCTGCTAAAATCGCCAGGTCTTCTCCGAATTTCTTATGATTGGTCAATTGCCCCCGACGGTAATCATCATTGTCCATGGCAGGCAGATCATCGTGAATAAGGCTTCCTGTATGGATCATCTCTAAAGCTCCTGCCACTTGAAAGTGAGCCTCCGTCAATTCCTGTCCAAAGGCCTCTAATAATTCTAGAAGGAGCAAGGGGCGCAGGCGTTTTCCGCCTGCCTGGATCGAATACAGGACCGACTCCACTAAATGGGGGGCGACGGCTTTCGCCTCATAAAAAGAGCGAACTGCTTGCTCTACTCTATTTCGTTTTTCTTCTTGTCTCATGCTAGATCCGCTTCAGTACCATCTGCTTGCATGACCTTGACCAAGGTTTTCTCTGCTTGATCCAAGGTATCTTGCAATTCTTTTGACAACTTCATTCCTTTTTGGAATTCTGTAATAGCTTCTTCTAAAGCCACATCACCACTTTCCAATTTTTGGACAATGGCTTCCAAATCTGCTAAGTTTTCTTCAAATTTCTTTTCTTTCGACATGTTTTACCTCTACTTCTAACTGGCCATCTCTCATGATGAGTGACAGCGGGTCCCCTTCTGTTACGTTCGCAACCGAATCTAGAACCTGATCGTCTTGCTTAACCATGGCATAGCCACGCGCAATAATCCGACTGGTATCGAGCATCAAGAGGGCTTCTGATAAGCCTTGCACTTTGATCTTTTGCTCTTTTAGGACTTGTTCCATTCGGTTGGTTAAGATTCTCTTATCTTGGAGCAGGCGATCTTGGTAGCGCTCGATGCGATGAAAAGGAGACATAGCTTCTAGGCGATGACGCAGACCTTGCAGCTGATTGGCCCCTTGTCCATAAGTATCACGCATCCCTTGTTTCAAGCGCAATTGCAACTGGTCAATCTTTTGCAGGTAGCCATCATAGAGTCTTTCAGGCTGTCTAAAAATAACCGATTGACTTAATTTGGCCAAGCGTTCACGATTATAGGCCAAGCGATTGGACATAGCTGTTGCCATACGATTTTCCTGCTTTTGTAAATGGGACAAGAGATCCAATTTGGTTACTGGAGTAGCCAATTCAGCAGCGGCTGTCGGAGTAGCAGCTCGTCGGTCTGCTACAAAATCGGCTAGAGTCGTATCTGTCTCATGTCCAACACTGGAGATAATCGGAATCCGCGATTCAAAAATGGCTCGCACCACTGCTTCTTCATTAAAGGCCCAGAGGTCTTCAATCGAACCACCCCCACGACCGATAATCAAGACATCCAAATCATCCCGTTGGTTGGCCCTTTGAATATTAGCAACCACCTCACTAGATGCGCCTTCACCCTGAACCTTGGTCGGGTAGAGCACAATCTCTACACCAGGGAAGCGTCGGCTCACCGTTGTGATAATATCGCGAATCACGGCCCCACTTTGACTGGTGATGACCCCGATCTTTCTTGAAAATTGTGGCAGAGCTTGCTTCCACCGATCCTGAAAGAGACCTTCTTCGGTCAACTTTTTCTTGAGTTGCTCAAATTGGATGGCCAAGGCCCCTACCCCATCTGGTTCAGCCTTTTCAATGACAATGGAATAACTCCCACTTGGCTCATAGAGCTGAATACGACCGATGACGTTGATCTTCATGCCTTCTTCTAGCTCAAAACCAAAGCTTCGATAAACCCCAGCCCAGACCGTCGCCTGAATAACCGCTTTTTCATCCTTTAATGAAAAATACTGGTGGTTGGGACGTTTTCGGAAATTGGAGACCTGCCCTGTCAGATAAACCCTTTCCAAATAGGGATCCTTATCAAATTTTAATTTCAAATATTTGGTCAAACTTGATACGGATAAATAGTTGGACATAGGAACTCCTTTCTGCAGAATATGATCAAGTTTAATTATACCAAAAAACACCAAAAAAGGCTGGCAGACAAAGCGAAATCATGAATTTCCTTTCTCTACAAGCCTCATTTTATTCAAGACACTTTCTATTTGTCTGTTTGACACCCGCTTCCTTATTTTTCACACTTCTCCAACCGTTCAATAAAGGAGCTAAGAAGCGCTTGGGGTTCCCCTTCATTTGGATAGGCATAACTAATATAGAAGACTGTTTTTTCCTCTTCAACCAGCGGAATTTTGACAAGATTTGGATATTCTGGAAAGAGAGTCAGATCGGTCATGAGGCCAATTCCCAAATTTTCTTCGATGAAACTCAAGACCAAGTTGGAATCGGTCAAGACAACAGTAGACTGGGCCAAATCATCAAAGCGAGCATTTAAGCGTTTAAAAGCCGTCATGTGGACATGATGCTCATCTAACAGAATGAAGGTCTCCTCTAACACCTCTTTAAAAGAAATTTCCTTGCGATTTGCTAGTGGATGATCCTTTGAAACAATCACAAAAAATTCTTTTTTATACAGAAGCTGACTGGTCAAATGCGCGTGCGAGATAGGCTCTAAGCTTCCCAATAGACTAAAATCTAAATCACCACGCACCAACAATCGCATCAAATCCCTGGAACCTAATTGCACCAATTGCGATTGACGAAAAATCTCAAGCTCTTCATCATGTGTCCCAAATTTTTTCATGATATCGCTAGTGATCAATGGCGGTAGTCCAATGCGCAACAGATTCTTTTTACTGCGTTCAACAGCTTTTTCTGTCTTTTCGATTTCGATTAAAACTTCTCGCGCGTGATTGGCTAAAACCTTCCCCGGCTGAGTTAGGTGCAAGACACGATTTGAAGACGATTTTTCTACCAACTGGCAAGCATAGTGATCCTCTAAACGCTTGATGGCATAAGTCACAGTCGGTTGACTCACTTGAAAATAATGCGCCACATCTGTATAAGACTTTAATTTCGACAGTTGATAAAAATATTCCAAGTCTCGGATATTCATCTCTATCCCTCTATTTCTACAATTTCCATTTCCTTCATTCTAACACAAAACTCTTACTTATAAAATTTTTTTATAAGGACAAGGGAAGTTGACTATAAGAATTACCGAAGACTATAATGGCTTGCGTGAGAAAAAATCTTACAGATAAATTATTTATGAGGAGTATTTCGCAATGAAATCACATGAAATTTTAAACAATCCTTTCTTAAATAAAGGAACTGCTTTCACAATGGAAGAACGTAAAGAACTTGGCCTGATCGGTCTTCTTCCTCCCTATGTTCAAAGCATCGAAGAACAAGCTGAACAAGCTTATCAACATTTCTTGCGCAAACCATCAGACCTTGAAAAACGTCTTTTCTTGATGGAAATTTTCAATACAAACCGTACTCTTTTCTACTACCTCTTTAACCATCACATCGTTGAGTTCAACCCAATCGTCTATGATCCAGTGATCGCAGACACCATTGAACAATATTCTGAACTATTTGTAGACCCACAATATGCCGCTTACCTTGATATTAACCACCCAGAAAATATCGAAGAAACGTTGAAAAATGCGGCTGGCGATCACGATATCCGCTTGATCGTTGCAACTGACGCAGAAGGAATCCTCGGTATTGGTGACTGGGGTGTCCAAGGGGTTGACATCTCTGTCGGAAAACTCATGGTCTACACGGCTGCAGCCGGAATTGATCCAGCTTGCGTTATGCCTCTTGTCATCGATGCTGGTACCAACCGTGAAGAATTGTTAAACAATCCAATGTATCTGGGGAACCGTCATGAACGTGTTCGTGGTGAAAAATACGATGCCTTTATCGATCAATTCGTTCAAACAGCTGGAAAACTTTTCCCTAAATTGTACCTTCACTGGGAAGACTTTGGTCGTTCAAATGCGGCTGATATCTTGAACCGTTACAAGAAAGAAATTCCAACTTTCAACGATGATATTCAAGGAACTGGGATCGTTGTCTTGGGTGGTATCTTTGGAGCGATGGATATCACTGGTGAAAAATTGACAGACCAAGTTTACCTTTGCTATGGTGGTGGTTCTGCTGGTGCTGGTATCGCAGACCGTGTTCACGCTGAAATGGTTGCTGAAGGACTTTCTCCAGAAGAAGCTTACAAACGTTTCTTCATGATCGATAAACAAGGTCTTTTGTTTGACGATATGGAAGATTTGACGCCAGCTCAAAAACCATTTGCTAAAAAACGTGCTGACTTCGAAGGTAAAGGCGATATGACCAATCTTCTTGAAGTGATCAAAACAGTGAAACCAACAATCTTGGTCGGAACTTCTACAAACCCAGGTGCCTTCACTAAAGAAGTGGTTGAAGCCATGTGTGAAAACACTGAACGCCCAGTGATCTTCCCAATTTCTAACCCAACCAAGAAATTGGAAGCAACAGCCCAACAAGTCATTGAATGGTCAGACGGTAAAGCCTTTGTCGCTACCGGTGTCCCTTCAGGAACCATCAGCTACAAAGGTGTGGACTACGAAATCGGTCAAGCCAATAACGCTTTGATCTACCCAGGGCTTGGTCTTGGTATGTTGGCCTCTGAAGCCAAATTGTTGACAGATGAAATGATCGGGGCAGCTGCTCACTCATTGTCAGGCATCGTCAATCCAGGTCAACCAGGTGCTCCAGTCCTTCCACCATTCCAATATGTAGCTGACGTGTCTATCAAGGTAGCAGAAGCTGTTGCCAAGAAAGCTCAAGAACAAGGGCTTGCACAAGCTAAAGAAACAGATATGGCCAAAGCTGTACGTGACCTTAAATGGTATCCTAAATACTAATAAGGAGCTGACTGAACAACCATGAAAAAATTGAATGAAATCAACATTTCCGGTGTCAGTCTTCCTCTATATGCATTCATCGTCATCGTTCTTTCGGTGACGATTGCTATGGGGAAACTCCCACTCAATATGCTTGGACTAACCCTCCTTTTGGTCGTCATGGGGCATCTTCTCTACTTTATCGGTGAGAAACTGCCAATTATGAATTCTTACCTAGGTGGAGGATCCGTCTTCACCTTACTAGGAGCTACTCTTCTAGCGACCTTCCATGTTATTCCGGCAAACATCATCACAGCTACCAAGGGCTTTTTGGGAGATTCCTTTGGCTTTCTGGATTTTTATATCGCAGCCTTGATTTGTGGGGCTATTCTAGGGATGAATCGCAATCTCTTGGTAAAAGCTTCTGCTCGCTTTATTCCTGTTTCCTTGGTCACCATGGTCATTGGGGCTCTCTCTGTTGGGATCGTTGGAAGCCTTTTGGGACAAGGATTTGGACATTCGATTCTCTATGTTTCCTTCCCACAAATGGTCGGAGGAATGGGAGCTGGAATCCTGCCTCTTTCAAAGATATACGCTGCTAATCTCCATGGAAGCCAAGCAGCCATCTTCTCTCAATTGGCACCCGCTACCACACTTGGTAATATCCTTGCCATCATTGGAGCTGTTTTGATCGTCAAAATCTTTGCAGACAGTCCTTACAATGGTCACGGTGTCTTGATTCCCGTCAATAAAGATGAATTGAAGAAAGAAAAACTCATACTTGATCCGACCCAAATCGGAGTTGGAATGATGTTTGCCTTTAGTATTTTTCTTATCGGGGTCATCTGCAATGCCTTTGTTCCAAAAATCCACAGTTATGCCTTCATGATTATCATCGTCTTTATCCTGAAAGCTTTCAATGCTGTCCCAAAACCTTTGGAAAACTGTGTGGTTATGTTCAACCAAGTCATTATGACCAACCTCACCCATGCAGTCCTAGCTGGGATTGGTCTTTCCTTGATTGACCTTTCAACTCTAGCTATGGCGATGACCTGGCAATTCATTCTCCTAAGCTTGACCTCTGTTCTAGCTATGGGGCTTGCTTCTGCTTTGATCGGAAAACTGGTTGGATTGTATCCAGTCGAGACTGCTATCGGATCTGGTATGATCAATAACTCGATGGGAGGAACCGGAAATATCGCTGTTCTCTCCGCATCTGATCGTATGGAAATGATCGCCTTCGCCCAAATGGCCAACCGACTGAGCGGTGCTATCATCCTCATTCTGGGAGGACTCCTCGCTTCCATTCTTTCCTAATACAAAAGACAAGTCATAGAACTTGTCTTTTTTTCTTTAGGAGGCTATTGATTTCCTATTTTTGATAGGTTTTTACGACCCAATCGATCCCTTCATCTGCCGTGAGGGTATAGACGGGATTTTGACTCGTTTCATAAAAGGTCATCGAGAGAGTTTTACCATCAACGAATACTTCAATTGAGTTGGTATCGCGAATGATCGAAAAATGATGATCTTTTTCAGCATCCAACTGAATCCATCTCGATTGAAATGCTGGATTTTCTTTTCCAGAAATTGGGTGCCCAAATTGGTCTCGACTTAAGCTAAAGCGTTTTTGAGAGGCGTCGTAACTCAATTGCAAGACACTATCAGGATCAGTTTCATCACCATAACCTAGGATAAAGGAGCGACCCGGTTTGGCATTTAGTTCAAACAAGGTTTGTTTCCCTTTCGCTGGGATCGTGATCTGATTGGCCTTAACAATGGTTTCTGACGCATGCTCTACAAGAAAGTGTTCTTTCACTGACTCAGGTAACCCCTGAACCAATCGTCCGTTTTTCAGAGACAATTTTCTTGGAAGAGTCATACTACCTGCCCACCCATGAGCTAAATCATGACTGGGGATAGACCGGTGCCACATTTGCATCCAGGCAACCATGTATCGTTCGCCATTTGGTCCTTGACAAGTTTGAGGGGCATAGAAATCCAAACCACCATCGATTTCATCATAGGAATCGACATGAAAGCGCCCCGTTTCCCAATTCATGTCACCGATAAAGGCAACCGTCGAATTTAAATTCCAGTATTTTTCTTGCTGCCTTTCCATTTCAATGGGAGACAGGATCAAGACCCATTTGCCATCTAAAGGGAAGAAATCGGGACACTCCCACATAATCCCTTGCCCTTTTTCACCTTCTAAAAGAACTGATGTAAAGGTCCAATCTACTAGATTACTTGATGCAAATAGGAGAATTTGACCTCTGTCATCTGGCGTCTTAGAAGCAACGACAGCGTAATAGTTTCCTTGGTATTCAAATACTTTAGGATCACGAAAATCTGCAATATCTGCGATCCCCTCAATATGTTGAGCATGGATCACTGGATTAGTAGGCAACTTTTCAAAGGTAATGCCATCTGTCGACACCGCAAGACACTGCGTCTCTTCTCGCTTTTCCTCATCGTCTACATGACCCGTATACAGCAAATAGAGCTTGTCATCTTTCACAATAGCACTACCCGAGAAGCAGCCATCCTTATCATAGCTTTCACTTGGCGCTAAAGCTACTGGCAGTTCTTCCCAATGGAGAAGATCTTTTGATTTGGCATGCCCCCAATGCATGGGACCCCAAACACTATCATAGGGATAGAATTGGTAAAACAAATGGTATTCCCCAAGGAAATAAACAAAGCCATTTGGATCGTTCATCCAGCCGATTGGAGGTAGCAAATGAAATGCTCCTCTATATTGCTGGTTAACCTTTACCCTGTTTTCATCGATATACTGATTTGCTTTTCGAATGCTTTCCTTCATACTGATCACCTACTTAATACCTGTACCAGATCCACCTAGACCTTGAATAATATATTTTTGTGCTACGATATATACTAGAATAAGTGGAATCGTAGAAATTGTCAAAACAGCCATTACTTGATTGATATAAACTGGTTGAGTTGTATTAATGGTTGTAATCGCCACCTGCATTGAAAATTTTGACGAATCGGTTAAAACCATCAACGGCCAGATATAATCATTCCAACTAGAAATAAAGGAAAGAACACCAACTGTTGCAACCGCCGGTTTCGACATAGGCAACATAATCTTGAAAAAGATCCGTAAGATACTTGCACCATCTATTTTTGCAGATTCGATAATTTCTTCTGGAATGGCAATAAAGAAGTTTCGGAAAAGATAAATATTAAAGACACTAGCTAATCCAGGGATAATAACCGCTAAACGATTATTGACTAAGCCAAGTGAATTAATAATTGTAAATTGAGGAATCAACACTGTTTCCATCGGAATGATTAACAATGCCAATAAAAAGCCAAACAGAATTTTTTTACCTGTAAAATTAATTTTTGCAAATGCAAATCCCGCTAAGGCGTTTACTATAATAGACCCAAGTGCAAATGTTCCTGCATAAAAAATACTGTTCCCTAGATATGTTAGAATACTAAAACGGGCAAGAACTTCTTGGTAAGGTTTAAACCAATCAGCTGGATTAAAACTAGGTAAGAATGCTTTCCAACTTGTTAAATTCTTATACACATCTGCTTCTGGCTTCATTGCTGAAACCACCATCCAGATCATAGGAAATAGAAAGAGGCCTGCTAATAGAATTAATAAAACATATTCTAAAATAGTAGTCGGTTTTAAACGTTTCATCCTAATCATCCTCCTTCAAAACTCGCCGTTGTACAAGACTAATCATACCAATCAATGTTGTAAATACTAAGGCAATCGAACTTGAGTAACCAACAAGACGGTCAGTGAAACCTTGTTGATAAATGTAATATACCATAGTGATTGTTGAGTTCAATGGACCACCTTGAGTCATAACCATTGGTTGTACAATCAATTTAAATGCTGAAATCAATGTTGTCAAGAGTACAAACAAGGCAGTTGGTTTCAATAAAGGCATCGTGATATATCTAAATTGAGCCCATTTTGAAAATCCATCCAACTCTGCCGCCTCATAAATATCTTGTGGAATATTTTGCATTCCTCCAAGGAATAACAACATTTGATAACCTGCACCCTGCCATGCAGAAACAAATACAATAGCATACATGGCTTGTTTTGGACTTGTCAAGAATGGTTGTGAAGAAATACCAATTTTATTCAGTAGAGCATTGAGCAAACCATTATTTGGATTTAACAAGTATAACCAGAGGATAGAAATAACGACAAGAGACATCACAACAGGAGCAAAAAATGCTACCTTAAAGAACATATTTCCTTTACGTTTCTTATTAACAATTAAGGCCATCCCGAGAGCCGCACCAAGTTGCACTGGAATAATCCAAACTACAAATTTCAAGGTATTCAAGAAGCTTTTTATAAAGATTGGATCTTGTGCTAAGCGCATAAAATTTTGTAGTCCTACAAATTTTCTATCCTCAGGCGTTAATAGGTAATAATCTGTAAAGGCATAATAGATCACCATACCAACAGGTATCACTAAAAAGATGAAAAGTAATATTAAAGCTGGAGCTAAAAAGCTATAGCCCATAATATTTTCTTTAAGGCGTTCTTTCTTTTTTGTTTCGACTTTATTTTTTTCGCTCATTGTTCGTCTCCTAAGATGAAACTATTAAATAAAATAAGGTGGAAGGTACATTCCATAACTTACCTTCCACCTTTTTGAATGTCAACTATTTATTTAAAGATTGGTCGATTGCTGTTTGCATTTCTTTCGCACGAGCATCTAATACTTTTTGTACATCTGGATTATCTTTATAATAGCTGATATCTTGCATTGCTTGTTGGAAAGCGCGTGAAACTTGTGGATAAGCTACTACAACTGGACGAGCATGAGCCGTTTTAGCATTTTGTTCCATCAAGAAACGCATTGGCTCAGATACTTTGTCCTTAATATTTTTAATTGTTGATTTTCTGATTGGAAGAACACTGTTACCTAAGCTTAGAATTTCACTAGATTCAGTATTTGTAGCAAACTTAACAAATTCAGCGGCTGCTTCTTTTTTATCAGATTTTGTTGTAACGGCTAATTGCCAACTACCTGAAGGTGATACCAATTTCTTCGTTTTATCTGAAACTGGATAAGGAAGAATACCAAAATCAATATCTTTGTAATTTGTTTGTAGGTCTGCAATCGTCCAAGAACCGCTCAGAACCATAGGATATTCACCGGTTTCAAAACCTTTTTCAACAGGACTAACTGTCGTATATCCATCCTTCACAAGATCTTGAATAAATTGAACAGCTTCAACACTTTCCTTGCTATTGAAGTAGCCTTCCGCTTTTGTTCCTTTAGAATTCACAACAGATCCACCATTTGACCAAATAAGAGGCATGTAAGCATATGGCAACATCTCATCGTTTGAATTCAAACGGAAATCAATCGCTGGTTTGTTAAAATGATCTTTTAATTTCTTAGCAATGGCATTAAACTCAGACCATGTCCATGGTTTTTCTAGGGTTGGTAAACTAGCTTCGTCAATCCCTGCTTCTTTAAACATTTTCTTATTATAGTAAACACCTACATTGGATTCTGAATAACCAAATGCATAAAATTTACCATCATAAGTTCCCTGTTGTTTAATACTGTCCAGTACATCATCCATATTATCGTCTTTTAGATAATCATCCAAAGGAGCAATCACTTTTGATTTTGCATAGGCTGCAGTATTAGGACCATCTAGTGTAATGACATCTGGTAAACTATTTGTCGTAACAGCGGCATTAACCTTATCTTCATATCCACCACCACTACCGCTACGTGGAATAAATTCTGTCACAACCTTATATTTCGTTTTCTTTGA
Organism: Streptococcus parasanguinis; assembly: GCF_023109675.1. GTDB lineage: Bacteria > Bacillota > Bacilli > Lactobacillales > Streptococcaceae > Streptococcus > Streptococcus parasanguinis_I. Next base: position 33,108 of record NZ_JALDUR010000013.1, read on the forward strand.
TTTATTGAAATTATCAACAACTTGTTGCCAAGCTTTTCCCTCAGCTGTTTCATCTGAGAACTGAACCCAGACTTTAATCTCATTTGAAGAACTTGCAGTTTTGGATTTTGATCCCCCACCACATCCTGCAAGCAATCCTAATGATAGTGCTGCAACTACAGATAACTTAATACCTTTACGCATAGCGTCCTCCTTTTTGAAACGTTTCATTTTTTGGTTATATTTTTAACTCAAGCTAAAATAGTTGAGTTTTTTGAAACGTTTCATTTTATAGCTAAATTATAACAGCGCTTTCATAATTTGTCAAGCACTTTTTATAATTTTTTTGTAGTGTTCCCTTCAAAGAAATGTACGGGCAAACTAATCACATTCTTTTCTATTTTTTCTTGTCGAATCAATTTGAGTAATAAATCTACTGCCGCTTGGGCCATCTGAGCTATTTCTTGAACAATGGTCGAAAGTAAGTACGGTTGATCAAAAGCAGGTCTTAAGCCATCAAAACCAATAATTTGATAGTCCTCTAGAGGAGTTTTTCCCATCTCCGTCAAAACTTTTATAACACGTAGAGCCATAAAATCATTTACTGTAAAAATCCCATCAATCTGAGGATGAGCTTCGAAAAAAGACTTAATTTGTCTTTCTGCTTGATCTAACGGTTCTGGCATTTCAAGACTACAGATTTTTGTATTTTGCCGTTTAGCTTCATCTTTAAACCCCCTTCCGCGTTCCGTTGTTTCATTCAAATGTTTGTTCACACCACTAATGTAAGCTAAATTTTGGCAACCTCGTTTGACTAACTCTCGGCAAGCCAGTTGACCACCATGATAATTTTCAGAGGTTACGTAATAGACATTTTCAGAAAAATGACGGTCAATACTAACAAAAGGTAAATTAGAGGAGATATACTTATCGATATCTGAATAGGTGATCCCAATGATCCCATCTACCTTATTTTTTTCAAGTAATTTTATGTACTCTATCTCGTTTTGAGCATCTTTATCTGCATTACAAATCAATAATTTACATTGATTTTTCAACAATTCCTTTTCTACATGATATGCAAACTCAGAAAAGAATGGATGCCAAATGGTTGGAATAAGTAAAGCGATAATATTACTACGATTCGTTTTTAATCCTCTCGCATATTCATCTGGCACATAAGAAAGTTTTTCAATCGCTTGTTGAACTTTTTTTAATGTCACCTCTTTAATGCCTTTTTCGTTATTGATGACACGAGAAACGGTCCCAACACTAACCCCAGCTTCTGCTGCAACATCTTTCATCGTAATCGATTTTTTTTGCTCATTCATTTTCTCACCTCCTTTCATCCATACTATCATGAAAACGTTTCATTTTCAACATTTTCGTTTGAATTGTCACTCCACTTCTTCATCCATTTGGGGATTTCTTGGCTGATGGTCGTCGGTAGAACCACATAGGCCTCCTTGCTCAAGTCTTCTGCAATGGCTGAATGTAGATAGGTCGCAACCACCACGCGCTCATAGAGACTGACCTGTGGAAATTGACCCGCAAACCCTGCGATCATCCCTGCCAAGGTATCCCCCATCCCCCCTGTTGCCTGATAGGGACCACCAACATCTAGCTGATAGCCCTCTTCTTGCCCACTTGTCCAAATGCGGGTGTGAGGCCCTTTTTCTACAATGACAGTCCCTTGAGGAAAACTTTGAACCGCTTCTCGGCTCTTCTCTTCTGTTTGGCTAGCTAGATCAAGTCCTGACAGTTTTTCCCATTCTTTTTGATGAGGCGTAAAGACCAACTGAGCCTTTGGCAAGTCAAACTGAGAAGCTACTAAAAGACTAATAGCTCCTCCATCTAATATCAAGACCTGCTGGCTAGAGACTTGCTCAAAAATCATGTGCAAGATTGCTTGGTTTTCTGTTGCTTCCTTTAAGCCCGGTCCTACAAGAATCACGCTGGCTTTTTGGAGCTGCTCACAAAGGAGTTCGTGATCTGCCAAATCAAAGCCCATGGCCTCAGGAAGATGGCTATGAAGGGCCGTCAGATTATCTGGATCTGTTGCGACAGTGACCAGCCCCGCACCACTATGAACCGCAGCAAGCGCCGCCATAATGATGGCTCCCCCATAGGGGTAAGTCCCCCCAATCAAGAGCAGGCGACCAAAATCGCCCTTATAAGATCTTGCCTCTCGCTTTGCAATGACACGCTGGATCTCTTCTTTCTGAACTGTTCTCATACCTTCCTCATTTCTAACGAAAAAGGAGAAGCTACGACTCCCCCTCCTTCTTTTATTTTCCTCTGAATTCTGCGAAGACTTGCAAGATCTTAGCAGCCACAGCTTGTGGTTGATTTTGTTTGGCTACCAATTGATCATCCGCATAAGGCTGAAGGGCTGGAAAATCACCAATCTGAACTGCATAAAGAGCTTTTTCAAAGAGCTCGATATCATTTTGATCATTGCCAAAAGCCACGAAATTCTCTCCACAGAGTTCTTCTACTGTTGTCGCTTTATGCGTGTCTGCTGGATTGAGATAGATGCATTTTTCATGCGCATGATAGCGGATATGGGCCTTATCTGTCTTTTCGATCCGCTCGATGATCTCATCCACGAGCTCCTCATGGCCACCCATATAGATCACGACCTTAATCGGATCTGTCAGCTCCTCTAATGAACGATACTGGGCTTTCTTGAGGGGATCTACATTAGCAACAAAAGGAATCTTTTCCAAAATCTGTCCGCTATAATCAAAGGTATCATCCACAAAAAATGGTAGATTGTAATGGCGGCAAAAGCCAAGGACTTCCCGATACACATCCTTGTCCAATTGTTCCTCATATACCAATTGCCCCTGGCGATAGGCCAATCCACCATTTAAGCCTATCACGAGTTGCTGACTCAATGGGTCCCCTAAAAGACCCAAGCAGTCCCGGTAAGAACGTGCAGAAGCAAAGGCAACTTCATGGCCAAATTCTTCTGCTCTCAATAAGACCTGTTTGATTTCATCATCGATTGTGACACCATCGAATGACAGGGTTCCATCTAAATCAAATACAAACTTCATCTTGTTCACACTTTCATTTTTTTAAGGCACGAACAGCTGCTTCGTAGGTCTGCTCCATCAGCATGGTGACGGTCATAGGCCCAACCCCTCCTGGTACCGGGGTAATATGACTGGCCAAAGGTGCAACAGAGTCAAAATCGACATCCCCACACAATTTGCCATTCTCATCGCGATTCATTCCGACGTCAATAACAACGGCGCCTTCTTTCACGAAGTCTGCTGTTACAAATTTGGCACGACCGATCGCAACAACCAAGATATCTGCTCTTCTAGCAATTTTAGGCAGATGATGGGTCCGGGAATGGGTCAAGGTTACCGTCGCATTTTTGGCGAGGAGCAACTGCGCCATTGGTTTTCCAACGATATTGGAACGACCAATCACGACTGCTCGCTTCCCTTCTAGATCAATCCCGTACTCTTTGAACATCTCCATGATACCAGCGGGAGTCGATGGCACCATAATCGGATTTCCAGCCCACAAGCGTCCCATATTCAATGGATGAAAGCCATCCACATCTTTTGTCGGATCAATGGCTAAAAGGACTGCATCCGCATCGATATGCTTAGGCAGTGGCAACTGCACTAAAATCCCATGCCAAAGGGGATCTTGATTGTAGTGTTCGATCACTTCTAATAATTCAGCTTGGCTGATGCTTTCAGGAAGTCGTCTCACTTCACTCCGAAAGCCTGCCGCAATAGCAGAACGCTCTTTATTTCTTACATAGATTTTGCTGGCTGGATTATCTCCTACCACGATGACAACGAGACCAGGCACAACCCCTGTCTCTTCTTTTAATCGTGCTGTTTTCTTCGCAATCTCACCCTGTAATTTTGTAGCGAGCGCCTTCCCATCAATGAGTGTCGTCATATCAATTCTCTTTCTAGTCAAGTAATGAAAATAGTCCTCTCTATTATAGCAGATTTCCACTCTCAAACCTAACTGTTCCTAATTAGAATTTCTTATAGACGAAAACTATAGCCAGATGGACAAAAAATGAGCTTGAGACCACCCCAAACTCATCCACACAGCTGCTTAGTAAAGCAATTCATAAATTTCCATTGCAATTAAATCAATGCTATCAAATGTATAGGTTTCACGCGCTTCAACATCACGAAGTGTAAAGGTTGAACCTTCTTCTTCATTGTGGTTGTATGCTACTTCAGCGACAACAACACCGTCACGTTCAAAATTACGTTTCAAGTTTCCACCGTCTTTTGTCATCGTCTCCAAACGGTTGATAATCCGTACTAAATGTGATTCCATTTTATTTCTCCTCTTTACTTTCTACTCTACTATTTTATCATAAAAGAGAAAGCTCTTCCAATAAAAATTCACATTTTTCCATTGATTTGCTCTCTTCTTCAATCCTTAGCGACATTCCGTAGTAAATTCTTGCAAACTTCTAGAATACTGATATAATGAAACTATAAATCTTTGACTATTTTTGACCTTTTAAAAATAGGCTCGTCTCTTGATGGGAAACCATCAAAAACCTACTGTGAGGTATGTATATGCTTTGTCAAAATTGTAAAATAAATGAATCAACCATCCATTTATATACAAATGTAAATGGACGTCAGCAGCAAGTAGACCTCTGTCAAAATTGCTATAAAATTATGAAAACAGACCCAAATAACAGCTTCTTGAAAGGCATGACCCAACGGAGCCAACTCACTGGAGATCCTTTTGAAGATTTCTTCAATAACCTTGGAAACTTCCAAAGTCCGCAAGAACCTCAAACCCCTCCAACTCAATCCGGAGGCAGTTATGGAGGTGGCGGCTACGGCCAAAACAATAACCGTGGTGGCGGTCAAGACCCTCGTCAAGCACGCCCTCAGAAGCCAAAAGGACTGTTAGAAGAGTTCGGTATCAATGTCACAGAAATTGCCCGCAAAGGGGATATTGACCCTGTCATTGGCCGTGACGAGGAGATTATCCGTGTCATCGAAATTCTCAACCGTCGAACCAAGAACAATCCGGTTCTGATTGGAGAGCCTGGGGTCGGAAAAACTGCTGTTGTGGAAGGCCTGGCTCAAAAAATCGTCGATGGCGACGTTCCTCATAAATTGCAAGGAAAAGAAGTCATCCGCCTAGATGTCGTGAGCCTCGTTCAGGGCACAGGCATTCGTGGTCAATTCGAAGAACGCATGCAAAAATTAATGGATGAAATTCGTCAACGCGAAGATGTTATTCTGTTCATCGACGAAATCCATGAAATTGTTGGCGCAGGATCAGCTGGTGAGGGCAATATGGATGCTGGAAATATCCTTAAACCAGCCTTAGCGCGCGGAGAACTCCAATTAGTTGGGGCTACTACCCTCAATGAATACCGTATCATTGAAAAAGATGCGGCCTTGGAACGTCGGATGCAGCCCGTTAAGGTCGATGAACCAACGGTTGAAGAAACCATCACCATCCTCAAGGGCATCCAGAAAAAATACGAAGACTACCACCACGTCCACTATACAGACGGGGCCATCGAAGCGGCAGCTATTCTTTCAAACCGCTATATCCAAGATCGCTTCCTGCCAGACAAGGCCATTGATTTGTTGGATGAAGCGGGATCTAAGATGAACCTGACCCTAAACTTCGTGGATCCCAAAGTGATCGACCAGCGCTTGATTGAAGCGGAAAACCTCAAAGCTCAAGCGACGCGCGAAGAAGACTTTGAAAAAGCAGCCTACTTCCGCGACCAAATCGCGAAATACAAGGAAATGCAAGGTCAACATGTCACCGATCAGGAAACCCCTGTCATCAGTGAAAAAACTATTGAACACATCGTTGAACAAAAGACCAATATTCCTGTTGGTGATTTGAAAGAAAAAGAACAGTCTCAATTGATCAATCTGGCTTCTGATTTGAAAGCTCATGTGATCGGTCAAGATGATGCAGTAGATAAAATCGCGAAAGCCATTCGACGCAATCGTGTCGGCCTAGGATCTCCAAATCGACCAATCGGAAGCTTCCTCTTTGTCGGACCAACCGGTGTCGGAAAGACCGAATTGTCTAAACAATTGGCGATCGAGCTCTTTGGCTCTGCAGACAATATGATCCGCTTTGATATGAGCGAATACATGGAAAAACATAGCGTAGCGAAACTAGTCGGAGCTCCTCCGGGCTATGTTGGCTACGATGAAGCCGGACAACTAACAGAAAAGGTACGTCGCAATCCTTACTCCCTCGTGTTATTGGATGAAGTGGAAAAAGCCCATCCAGATGTCATGCACATGTTCTTGCAAGTCTTGGATGATGGCCGTTTGACAGATGGTCAAGGTCGTACCGTCAGCTTTAAAGATACTATTATCATCATGACCTCTAATGCTGGAACCGGCAAAGCTGAGGCCAATGTTGGTTTTGGAGCTGCTCGCGAAGGTCGAACCAACTCTGTACTTGGAGAACTCGGTAACTTCTTTAGCCCTGAATTCATGAACCGTTTTGATGGCATCATTGAATTCCAACCTCTATCAAAAGAAAACCTTCTCCAAATCGTTACCCTCATGCTGGATGAAGTCAATCAACGTCTCGCACAAAATGAGATTCATCTGGATGTGACAGAGAAGGTCAAAGAAAAACTGGTCGATCTGGGATACGATCCAAAAATGGGGGCCCGCCCACTCCGTCGTACCATCCAAGACCATATCGAAGATGCTATTACCGATTATTACCTGGAACATCCAAGTGAGAAACAACTCAAAGCCGTCATGACCAGCAATGGGAATATTAGTATCAAAGCTGTTCACAAAACGGCCGAAAAGAAGTCAGAAGCATAATCAGTAAATGTACATTCAGAGAGTGGGACAGAAATCGGTAATTCGTTAGAATTCGATTTCGTCGTCCCACCTCCGCACAGTTGAGTAGGGCTGTAAAAGCTGATGAAATCAGCGTAGTAGAGCCCACTCAACCACTGCGTCTTGCTCGACAATCCAAAAATAATTGAGAGGCTAGGACTTCTGTCCCACTCTCTTTCTTTTTTCCCTCCAGATTTTTGCTAAAAAATATGATATAATGATGAAAAAATAAGAAAAGAGAAAACCATGACCATTCCAAGTTTTGGTGAAAAAAAACAAGATGTGACCTACGTCAATCGCTATGGTGTCTACGCTGTTATTCCCAATAAGGACAAGGATCAGATCATCCTCGTTCAAGCTCCAAATGGGGCTTGGTTCTTACCTGGCGGGGAAATCGAGGCAGGTGAAGATCACTTGCAAGCTCTGAAACGGGAACTGATCGAAGAATTAGGTTTTACCGCTGTTTTAGGACAATACTATGGCCAAGCAGATGAGTATTTCTATTCCAGTCATCGCGACACCTACTACTACAATCCTGCCTATATTTATGAAGTGGTAGACTATACAGAGACTCAAAAACCACTGGAAGATTTTAACAGTCTTGCTTGGTTTCCTGTAGATGAAGCTATTGAAAAACTCAAACGTGGCAGTCACAAATGGGGCATTGAACAGTGGAAAAATACCCACAAAAAATAAAGGAATTCTTTCACAAATAATAAAAAAGTGCTATAATAAATGAAGATAGAGGTTAGGAGGAACTCATATGAAGCTCATTAATACCACAAATAGTCATGCTGTACTGGTCAAAAGCCAACTTGCCAGCACTGACGCCTTGCTTGTCGAGGTTTATTCCGCGGGCAATACCGATGTCGTTTTTACACAGGCCCCAACACACTATGAATTATTGATCAGTAACAAACACCGAGCTATTCGTGAAACTGAAGTAGAAAAAATTCGTGAGTTCTTTTTAAAACGTAAGATTGATCTTCAAATCATTGACCAATCCGCTATTAAAACCCTCTACTCCGATAAACTAATTGAAATTTCCTTTCCAATTACAAAGTAAGGCCAATTTGCCTTACTTTTTTTATTTCCTTAATTCATGAATCTCTACACTATTCTAGCCATTAAAAAAGAAGTTCCTTTATGGAACTTCTTTTAATGGCTTTTATTTAGCTTCAAATCCTTCTGCGACTGCGTCCGCAAAGTTCTCTTCGACGATGCTTGCACAGTGATCACAGATGGTTGCATGATAGTGGCGTTCAGCCGTTGTTGGGTCGATACGACGGCAACGATCACAAACTTCACCAGTGGCACGTTCAACTGTGAAGGCTACATCTTCAAAGGTCACTGCACCTTCTGGAGCTGAGCCTTCTGCGATGGTCAATTCAGAAACAATCAAGAGTTGAGCAACATTGCTATCTACAGCTCCAAGAAGTGTTTTCACAACTTCGTTTGGATAAACTGTCAAATGAGCTTCCAGTGATTTACCAATCACTTTTTCATTCCGTGCTTCTTCCAAGGCTTTTTGAGCTTGACCACGGAAGTCCATGAAGGCTGACCAGGTATCCAAGATTTCTTCTTGGTTGGCAAACGTTTCTGCTTCTGGCAATTCTGACAATTGAACGAAGTCTTCTGCTTCAAACTCAAGATAAGACCAGATTTCTTCAGCAGTGTGAGGAAGAATTGGAGTCAAGAGTTTCGTGATTTTCACAAGGATATCATAGAAGACTGTTTGCATTTGACGGCGTTCGAGGGATTTAGCTCCTTCGATGTAAACAACATCCTTGGCAAAATCCAGGTAGAAGGCAGACAAATCAACGTTGATAAAGTTAACAAGCGCCTTGTAGATCGTCAAGAACTCAAAGTTTTCATAAGCGTCACGGATGGTCTTGACAAGCTGGTTAAAGCGAATGGTCATGTACTTGTCCACTGAACGAAGCTCGTCGTAAGCAACTGTATCCTCAGCCGGGTTAAAGTCAGAAGTATTCGCGATCAAGAAACGAAGGGTATTTCGGATCTTACGGTAAGTCTCAGACACTTGGCTCAAGATATCCATTGAGATACGTACATCGTTGCTTGAGTCTACACTAGTTACCCAAAGACGCAAGATTTCAGCACCAAATTGCTTTTCAACATCACTTGGAGCAATGGTATTTCCAAGAGATTTAGACATCTTCTCACCTTTACCATCCAAGGCAAAACCTTGAGACAAGATTTGTTTGTATGGTGCGACACCATGGTTCGCCACAGATGTGATAAGAGATGAGTTGAACCAACCACGGTATTGGTCTGAACCTTCAAGGTAAAGATCAGCTGGGTATTTGAGTTCTGGACGATTAACCACAACCCCATTCCATGATGAACCTGAGTCAAACCAGACGTCCATGATATCTGTTTCTTTTGTAAATTCGCCATTTGGTGAACCAGGATGCGTAAACCCTTCTGGCAAGAGGTCTTTCGCTTCACGTTGCCACCAGATGATGGAACCATGTTCTTCAAAGAGTTGCGCTACATGTTCGATGGTTTCAGCTGTCATGATTGGTGTGCCATCTTCTGCATAGAAGATTGGAAGAGGCACACCCCAGGCACGTTGACGAGAGATGACCCAGTCACCACGGTCACGAATCATGTTATAAAGACGCACTTTCCCCCATTCTGAGTGGAATTTCACTTTTTCAATTTCATCTAGGATATCTTGACGGAATTTTGATACAGAAGCGAACCACTGTGGCACGGCACGCCAGATGATTGGTTTTTTCGTCCGCCAGTCAAATGGGTAGGAGTGAGAGATTTCTTCTTGAGCAAGGAGCAAATCGCCAAATTTTTCGATAACCGTTGGAACAACCTTGTCGTAGAATTGACCTGCAAAATCAGGACCAGCATTCTCCATCATAATACCGCGTTCGTTAACAGTAACAGCAACTTCGAGGCCATTGGCAATCCCTACATTGTAGTCATCCTCACCAAAACCAGGAGCGGTATGGACGATACCAGTACCTGAATCAAGGGTTACATGCTCACCAAGGATCACCAATTCATCCACTTCAGGATCCCATGGATGTTCTGTAACGATATGGTTCAATTCTTTTCCTTGGTAAGTTGCAAGGACTTCAGCATTTTCCCAACCGAATTTTTCAGAAAGGCTTGGCAAGAGCTCAGATGCTACGACATACTTGCGGTCAGATCCAGCAGGCTTCACTACGACATAATCAAACTCTGCACCCACCGTCAATCCACGAGAAGCTGTAACCGTAAATGGAGTTGTTGTCCAGACAACGATGTAAGTGTCTGTATCTAGGACACCCTTACCATCTTTAACTTTGTTCGCATAGTAAAGAGACGTTGATACCAAATCATGGTATTCAATCTCTGCTTCAGCGAGGGCTGATTCAGAAGACCAAGACCAGTAAACTGGCTTAGCCCCACGGTAGATATAGCCTTTATTGGCCATTTCACCAAAGACTCGGATCTGTGCTGCTTCATAGTCAGGCGTCAAGGTTACATAAGGATGATCCCAATCACCTGAAACACCTAAGCGTTTGAAGTCTTCGCGTTGTTTATCTACTTGAGAAAGCGCATATTCACGGCAGAGTTTCAAATACTCAACCAAGTCCATTTCTTTACGTTTCACGCCTTGTTTGGCCAAGACTTGCTCAATTGGCAAACCATGAGTATCCCAACCTGGAATATAAGGGGCGTAAAATCCTGACATAGACTTAGAACGAACAATGATATCTTTTGAGATCTTGTTCATGGCATGCCCTACGTGAATATTTCCGTTGGCATAGGGAGGGCCATCATGAAGGGTAAAATGCGGTTTTCCTTCATTCAACTCTTGACGGCGTTGATACAATTTTGCATCTTCCCATTCTTTTTGCCAAACTGGTTCCTTCGTTGGAAGCCCAGCCCGCATTGGAAAAGCTGTTTTCCCAAGATTCAATGTTTCTTTAAGTTTCATTGTGTCTCCTTATTGATTTAAAAAGCTATAAAAAAACACGAGCATCCTAAAAAGGACGATTGCTCGTGGTACCACCTTTGTTCGAGAAGTCGCAAACGACTTTCTCCTCTCATCCCGTAACGAGGGAAACGTCCGTTCTTACTCAATGGTTCAGAACGAATACTGTAAAAGGATCATCCATTAAGAGGGAGTGCAGATCTTCCACCATCATCTGCTCGCTAGACCTATCATTAATGGACCTGTTTTTACAAAATTATAAAATATTGACAGATTCACGATTTGCATCATCTTCAGGTTGAATAGTTTCTTCAACCTCAACAACTTCTTCATTTTCATGACGAGCGTGCTCTGCTTCTTCTAAAGCGGATTGAACTTTTTCATTCAAACCTTCAAACGCTTGTGTTGCACCCAATTCTAAATTAGCAGCTTCGATGCGTTTTTGCAATTCTTCGATTTCAGCTGGAGAGAATTGACGAGTCAAATCAATGTTATCATCTTCTGCATGATGATGGTGAACAGATTCACCCAAAGCTTTCTCCACAATTTCACGGAAAGCTTCATCACTTGTTTGAATGTACATAGCTGTTGGACGAAGAATTTCATCCCATTCAGGTGTATCGATAATGCTCAATTGGCTTTCGATGGTTGATTTCAAACGTTGATGGAAGACGCGTGTCTTGTTCTTCAATTCCTCTGTTTCAACGGCAACCTTCTTGGCATTATCCGTTGCATGACGAAGGATTTCATTTGCTTTTTGTTTTGCTTCATCTACTAAGTGCTGTGCATCTTGTTCAGCTTGACGAACAATATTTTCAGAACGTTCGTTAGCGGCTTGTTTGACACGTTCCGCAGTATCTTGTGCAATCAAAACAGATTGACTCAATGAATCTTTCATTTCATCAAAATAGTTTAAGCGTTCTTCAAGAGCTTGAATTTTTGCTTCTTGATCATGATTTAAACGAACAAGATCTTCATAATCGCGAACAACGATATCTAGAAATTCTTCTACTTCGTTCGCATCATACCCTCTAAATTTAACGCCAAAAGTTTTATCTTTAATTTCTAAAGCAGTAAGAGCCATAACTCCTCCTCATTTTTTACTTAAGAGTACTTCAACAGTTATTTTATATTTTCCACTCTTTGAAATACCATTTTCAGAAACAATTTTAAGACGCCCAAAGCGTCGGACACTGACTAAATCATTCAGACCTACAGCATAGCTAACATTGGAAGTAGTAGCATAGTTAACTTTCACTAAACCAGAACTAATCAACTGACTAGCTTGTGAGCGTGAAAGCTTGAAGGTCCCAGCAATCACCTTATCTAACCGATAACTCGACACGAGAATATCTCGCTGCTGGCTTTCTTCCTCTACGATCATTTGTTCAGAGAGAGGAACTTCCCTCAGCTTAACAGGTACCCGAGAAATTTTCTGGATGTGATCCATGAAATAGGGAACAAAACGCTGTTCAACAAATACTTGGATCTTTCCATCACTCGTTAGAATATCTCCAAAGGACTTGCGTTCCACACCTAATTGGTGAACAATGGTCCCCAGTACCTGGGAATGGGTCAAGTGATGAAATTTTGAAGCATAGACCATTTCCAATAGGGCCAGATCAAAGTCACTTGGATCTAATTGGTAATAATCTAGAGCAACAATAACCTTGGCATACTCCATTTTCTGCTCATCGCTGGAAGCAAAGACCTGTAATTGGTAGCTTGCCGCGACATTTCGTAAAATAGTGACCTGATGAGGGTTTAAAAAGCCCGTCACCTCAACAGAATAGCGTTCCACCACTCTTTCAGACAATTCAATACAACGATCAATGAATTCGTGATCTTCGCGATTGAAATGTTGGTAAATCTCTGTCTGTCCCATCGTTTTCTACCCAATCAAAAGTAGGAACAAGCGGGCTAATAACTGATTCATCAAGTTCAAGACCAAAAGTGCTACAAGAACCGTAAAATCCAAGCCCCCAAACTGTAATGGTAACTTTCTAAAAAGGCTCAAAAATGGTTCAACTAGGCGGTGAACCATTTGTCCAAGAGTACTCTGAGGTGCCCCAGGGAACCAAGATAGTAAGGCATAGATGACAAGAATGATGGAATAGATTTGAATGATATTTGATAAGTATTGAAAGATAACCATCTTAACGATTACGTTTCATATCATAGTCAAATTCTGTCACTTCCACATCATTTGGAAGGCGGATATCTTCAATGTTAACAACTACATTAATTGGAGTCAACAAGTACATGGTACTTGCAACACGACGAAGATTTCCTGCTAAAACATAACGAGCCCCATCCAAATAATCTAAACAACGACGTGCTTGTACTTCTGTCATATATTGGAAGTCAATCAAGATACTCTCATTAGATAGTAATAGATCAACAATTTCAGTCGCTTCCTCGTATTTGCGGGGATAGCGTACATCAATGGTAATCTTTTCATCTGTATTTGCACGATTAGCAGCCAATTCACGTTGACGTTCATGCAAGCGAGTAATATTTTCAGATGTATTTTTCGTTGTTGAAACAGGTTCCTTCACTGCCGCTGTAGACACTGGAGTCGTAACAGGTGCGACAGGAGTCGGTTTTGGTTTTACTGATTCTCTTTGACTAATCTGTGGACGTGGAGAAGTCACTTGAGGAGTCGGCTGTGGCTGAGGAACTGGTTGAGTTTCCGCCCCAGCTGCTTTTGCCTCGCGAACTTCTACTTCTTCACCGTCTTCTGTGAAGTAGTCAATAAAGTTGTTAAATTTATCTTTTAATGACATAGTTCTTTCCTATTTAAAAAATGATGTCCCAATTCTAACATAAGTCGCTCCGTTCGCAATGGCTACTTCAAAGTCACGACTCATACCCATACTTAGTTCTGAAAAAGGCATATTTTTTAATTGTTTCTTTTCTAGTTGTTTCTGAAGTTGGTGAGTTTTTGAAAAAATATCCTGCAACTCTTCTTGACTAGCCTCAAAAGGAGCCATCGTCATTAAACCAACAATTTCAATTTTGTCCAGCTGTGCGATTTCCGCTAAAACATCATCCAGTTCATCGGGTGCAAATCCATGCTTACTTTCTTCACCAGAAATGTTCACTTGGAGGAAACACTTGATCGGGTGTTCTGCTCGCTTTTGAATTTCTTGAGCCAGATTCACCGAATCCAAGGCATGAAAGTAATCGACGAGATTAATCACGTCTTTTACTTTCCGCCGTTGGAGGCTCCCAATCAAGTGCCAAGTGAGGTCATACTCTTTTAGAGCTTGATACTTTTCTAGGAATTTATCGACACGATTTTCACCGATATGTTGGATACCTGTTTTCACCAGTGCTTCTGCTGTGGCAACATCCACATACTTGGTGACAGCTATCACATTAACTTGATCTTGACGGTTAGCTTTGTTTCTTGCTGTTTCTACTTGTTGCCGAACAAGATCCGCATTCCCTACCAGATTCATGATTAACGATTCCGGAAGAATGGTGGTGTTTCCAATTCATCATCATCTGAAGATGAATCTACGTAACGATCAACTTGATGTGTTGATGTTGGTTCAGTTTGGCGAACGATATTCTCACGACGAATATCCCAATCACCAAAGGCTGAGCCACGGTTTGGTTCTACCGCTGGACGACTTGGAGTTGTTGGCAATTCAACATCTTGTTTCAAATCAAATTCACGGTCAAATGGTGCAGCTTGTGGGCGTTGTTCACGTGGTCCTGTTTTATAAGGACGTTGTGAGGAAGCAATTCCGCTAACGCGTTCTACCTTGTCTTGACGGACACCAGTTGCAACAACCGTCACGCGGATTTCATCTTTAAGAGATTCATCAATAGATGTACCCAACCAGATGTTCACTCCGTGACCTGCAGCTTGGTTTACAATTTCTGAAGCTTCTTCAGCTTCGATCAATGTCATATCCAAACCACCTGTTACGTTGACGATCACGTCTTCTGCACCATCAATTGTAGTTTCAAGAAGTGGAGAGTAAATGGCTTTACGAGCCGCTTCGATAACGCGTTCTTCACCACTACCAACACCAATACCCATGAGGGCATTTCCTTTGTTTTCCATAACAGTCTTCACGTCTGCAAAGTCAAGGTTGATCAATCCAGGACTTGTGATCAAGTCAGTGATCCCTTGAACACCTTGACGAAGAACGTTATCTGCTTCACTCAAGGCTTCAAGAAGCGGTGTCTTCTTGTCTACAATTTCAAGCAAGTTGTTATTAGAAATAATCAACAATGTATCTACATGTTCGCGAAGTTCGTTGATCCCTTCAATAGCGAAGTTGCCACGTTTTGAACCTTCAAACCCGAATGGACGAGTCACAACGGCTACTGTCAAAGCACCTACAGCTTTAGCAATACGAGCGATGACTGGTGCAGCACCTGTACCAGATCCTCCACCCATCCCTGCAGTGATGAAGACCATGTCTGCACCTTGCAAAGCTTCTGTTAACACTTCTTCGCTTTCTTCAGCTGCCTTACGACCAACTTCAGGTTGACCTCCAGCACCCAATCCACGAGTCAATTTTGGACCCAATTGGATAACTGTTTCAGCTTTTGCACTTGAAAGTGCTTGAACATCTGTATTAGCTGCGATGAATTCTACACCGGCAACGCCTTCGTCAATCATACGATTGATGGCGTTTCCGCCACCGCCACCGACACCGATTACTTTAATTACTGCACCTTGTGCCGCTGCTGTGTCAAATGAAAATGTCATAAATACTTACACTCCTTAATCAAACATATTACCGATCAAATTTTTCATTCGGTCTGTGAATGTAGTTTTTGGTTCTTGTTTGCTATCATTGCTTGCTGCTGGAATTTCTTGAGCATCCACTGGAGATTCAATCTTCTCAGCATTGTATGCAGGTACTACCGGTTGTGCTGGAGCAGCAGGTTGTGGTTGTACTTGTGATTGCACTGGACGATCAAATTGAATCGGTTGTTGACGCAAGACTTCGTCTCCATGAACCGCAGTTTGAGCAATAATATCCACATCTGTCAAATTGCCTGCATATTCAGACAAGCTAATCACATGGGCAAAAGCTGGATTGCGAATTCCAATTTGATTTGGAACAAACAATTTCACATTTACACCAAAGACTTCTTGAGCCAATTCTTCAACACCAGGAAGGATCGCACCTCCACCGATGATCACAATACCACCAGGAAGATCCAACAAATGTCTTCTCTCAAGGTCTTGTTTGATTTGCTCAAAGATGTGTTTGATACGTGCTGAAATGATTTCAGCTAAGTACTTCTCAGTCACTTCAACTGGCTCTACTTCACCGATGACTTCTACATGGAAGACTTCGTTTCCAGCAGACGGCACATAGGCTTCACCATAGTTGAACTTCAAGCCTTCTGCCAATTTTTGAGAAGTTTTCAATACTTTAGAAATATCTTTGGTAACATAATCGCCACCTTCTTGGTAGATATTTGTAAATTGAAGTTCTTGGCTACGAACAGATGCCACCGTTGTTTGGCCACCACCCATATCGATCACCGTTGCTCCGAATTCACGTTCGCCTTCATTCAAGACTGTTTTGATCATCGCAAGCGGTGAAATGATGATGTTTTCAACTTGTAAGCCTGCACGTTCAACGGTTTTACGCAAATTGTGCAAGATTGTACGAGGTCCTGTATAAAGAAGGCCACGCATTTCAAGTCGGATCCCCATCATTCCGCGTGGATCGCGGATTCCTTGGAAACCATCTACTGTGAATTCTTCAGGAATGAAGGTGATTACTTCACGATCCGGTGTCATACTTTTTGTGAGTGCAGATTTGACAACATTTTCAACATCTGCATCTGTGATTTCTTTCGAATCACTTGTGACTGGAATCATTCCTTGAGTTGCTTCGATTTGTAGTAAGTTTGCAGGCAACCCAACATTGACTAGATTGATTGAAATCCCTGCTTTTTCTTCAGCTTGGCTGATTGCATTTTTAATTGCATTTGAAGCAGCTTCGATATCTACTATAATTCCATCTTTGACGCCAGCACTTTTTGCATTGCTGACTCCAATTACATTCATTTCTCCATTGACATGTTCTGCCACCAATACTTTTATTGAACTAGTACCGATATCTAAACCTGTAAAAAAGCCGTCTCTAGCCATTACACCAGTCCTCTCTCTTTATTTGTTTTCACTTTACATCTATTTATAGCCCTTTTAGTTGGAACTATCCAAACTTCATTATATCACAAAGAAGCCTAAAATGGACATTTTTTCTTCAATTATTTGAGATAATTTATGGGCTTTACTCATTCCCAGAAGAATTCTCTCCTTCTGGATTCTGTTCTGGATTCTGTTCTTGGCTTGCTTCCTCAGAATGTTCTTCTTGCTTTTCTGTACTTTCAGCCTTTCCTTTTTCAGCTTGCTCTTTGGCAGCTGCAATGGATTGTTCACTATAGCTGAATACTCCAGCCTCCATATCAATGGTGGAATCATCGTCTAATTGCTTACTGATCGCCTTATAATAAGGAAGCTTGCGGGTAATTTGGGAAACAGGCACCAAGATTTTATTATCGTTTTTCATAGTGATGGTCACCAGATCCTTGGTGACCTTGCTCGGAGTCAGATCTACCGAAACAATTTTATCCGTAATGGAAGAAGAAATAGACTTCATTTCTTGGACAAATTGTCTAACTAATTCTCGATCTGAGAATTTTAAGCTAATATAGGAGGACGGCAATTCCGAAGCTGGAGTTACTGTCTCCACTACTTCTCCATTTTCCAATACTGGATAGTGGTCTTCTCCCGTCACATAATAGGCAACCACTTTGTGTTCCACGATATTGACTTTAAAGGTCACTGGGAATTGATAATGCATGTGCACTTCTTTGATCCACGGACTAGCCGTTTTCATATTTTGTTCATAGACCGATTTATGAAGGAAGGTCGTCAGAGTATAATCTTCTTCTTTGATGCGACTTTTTTCATACAAGAGTTGCTGATCAACCGCCTTGTTCCCTGAAAATTCAATCACTTTCTGTGTGGACAAGGGACTTAAAAAATAGATTGAGAGAAGGGCGACAATCGAGCTGATTCCGATTACCGGAAGGGCACGATAGATATGGCGTTTTGCCACTGTCGGTTCCTTCTTTGGTTTTTTCGTCTTCAAGCCTTTAAAAAATGAAGGCTTTTTCTCTTGTTTCTCTGAAGGATCTAGCTCCTCTTTAGCCGGATCAACTTCTTCTCCTTCTGAACTTTCTCCATCCGCATCTGGATCCTCTTTGGCCTCAGATTCATCTTCCTCTTCAGACTCTTCTATTTCTTCAGATTCTTCCTCTGAGACAGAAGCTGTTTCTTTTTCTGAAAGGTCTTCGTCTTCTTTTGCTTCTTCGCTTTCAGTTTCCTCTGTCTCAGCTTCTTCCGCTTTTTCAAGCGCTTTTTTTTCTAAATATTCTTTGTTTCTTTTTTGCCAGGCTGACAATTCTGTAATTTTGTCATCCGTTGGCGTTTTTTTATTGTCGTCCGTCATCTTTTCCCTTACTGATATCTTTTTGAAGCAGGCCATAAAAATCGTCTAGTGAAAGGAGTTCTGTCGATTTTTCCATTGCTTGGTGGTAGACTTGGCTTTGCTTCAACATTTCTTGAATGGTTTCATTGAAGGTTTCGAGCGTCAATTGATCTTCCTGCAATTGCTCTGCATAACCTTTATCCACAAAATATTGGGCATTTTCAATCTGATCGCCACGGCTGGCTTCTTTTCCTAGCGGTACAATCAAATGGAGTTTGTTCATAGCTAAGAGCTCAAATAAGGTATTGGCTCCACCCCTAGTCACCACTAAATCAGCCTTTTGGAGCATTGGTAAATACTGATCGGTTACATAATCCACTCGATACAAGCCACCCTCAGCCTGATTCAATGTTGAATCACCCGTCAAATTGATGATATTGTAGTGCTGCAAGAGCTCTGCTTGATGCTCTGTCACAAATTCATTAAAGACACGCGCACCGGCGGATCCTCCGACAAAGAGAAGGGTCGGCAAGTCTTTTCGGAAACCTTTTGTTTTTTCTTCTAAAACTTCTGAAGTCGGCGGAATATGATCTGTGACCTTGGTTACCGCACCGATATGCTCACTCTTTGTCAAACCATGCGCTTGCTCAAAAGTCGTGTACATCTTGGTAGCAAATTTATAAGCAATTTTATTGGCCAACCCCATCGAGAGATCCGACTCATGGATATAGACAGGAACACGAGTGAGACGAGCCGCGATCACTGGTGGCACCGAGACAAATCCCCCTTTTGAGAAGAGAACTTGTGGACGCACACGGAGCAGGATCGCTATGGATTGGAGCGTTCCCCAAGCCACCTTGAAAACATCCATCATATTTTGGAAAGAGAAATAGCGACGCAATTTCCCTGTTGCAATCGAATGGAATCGTACCTCTAATCCAGACTTTTTGATCTCTTGGTATTCGATTCCTTTTTTGTCCCCAATATAATGAACTTCCCATCCATCTTCGATAAATTTTGGAATCAAGAGGAGATTAAGGGTCACATGTCCCACGGTTCCTCCACCAGTAAACATTATTTTTTTCATCTTATTTCAACCCTTTTACTGTAGCAAGGAATTCATCCCCACGCACTTCAAAATTCGGATACATATCCCAGCTGGCATTGGCAGGACTTAAGAGCACAACATCTCCAGGGCTAGCCAAGTCGAAGGCTTTCTTTGTAGCATCTGCTACATCTGCCGCATCGACATATGAAACACCTGCTTTATCGGCTGCGCGTTTCACTCGTGGAGCTGATTCCCCGAGAATCACCATTTCCTTTAGGCCCGCAATATGAGGTACCAATTCATCAAATTCATTGCCACGATCAAGTCCTCCTGCAATCAAGATAACCTTGTTGTTATCAAAACCAGAAAGGGCTTTTTGTGTTGCTAAAATATTGGTCGATTTACTATCATTATAGAATTTGACACCTTGAATCTCATCCACATATTGAAGGCGGTGTTTCACTCCTCCAAAGGCCGATAAGGTTTCTTTAATGACCTCATTCTCGACTCCTCGGACTTTTGCAACCGCAATCGTTGCCAAGGCATTTTCTACATTGTGGCTACCTGGAACACCCAGTTCATCTGCACGCATAACAACTTCTCCCTTAAACTTGAGAAGTCCATCTTCCAAATAAGCCCCATCCACTTTTTCGACCGTTGAAAATGGAAGGACCCTTGCCTTGGTATTTGTAGCCAGTTCCTTGGCCAGGTCTTGGTTGAAGTTCAAGACAATGACATCTTTTTCTGTCATATTCTTTTGAAGATTCCATTTGGCAGCTACATAATTTTCAAAAGAACCATGATAGTCGATATGGGTCGGCATGAGGTTGGTAATCACTGCAATCTCTGGACGGAAGGCTTCAATTCCCATCAATTGGAAAGAAGACAATTCCATGACCAGAACATCCTTTTCTGTTGCTGTTTGTGCAACTTGACTAGCTGGAAAACCGATATTTCCAGACAATAGACCACCTTGACCGGCAGCCGTCAAGACTTCCCCGATCATGGTTGTCGTCGTCGTTTTTCCGTTTGATCCTGTAATCCCAATAATTGGCGCATCCGAAATCAGATAGGCCAATTCCACTTCAGTGAGGACTGGAATGCCTTTTTCAAGCGCTTTTTCAACCATTGGGTTCGAATAAGTGATTCCTGGATTTTTAACCATGACTGCAAAGTCTTCATCCAACAATTCCAGAGGGTGACCTCCTGTCACGACCTTAATCCCTTCTTCCAGTAAACTTTGTGCTGCTGGATTTTCTTCAAAAGGTTTGCCATCATTGACGGTCACAATCGCTCCTAAGCGATCCAACAAACGGGCAGCTGACTCGCCTGACTTCGCCAAACCTAATACAAGAACCTTTTTATTTTCAAATTGTTTCACAAATTTCATGATTTCTTCGCTCCATTTTTATCACTCTCTATTTTACCTTTTTTTAGCAAAATTAAAAAGCCCAAAGGGCTTTAAAAATCTGTACTGACCCCAAAAAGTTAGACAAATAATTTAAGTTAAGGATTTAGTCCTGTATTGCACAGGACTAAGTCCTTT
>NZ_JALDUR010000014.1 GCF_023109675.1 Streptococcus parasanguinis
TCTTTGTCGCTCTCGCGCGACAACTATATTAGTATATCATGACCTACCCTTACTGTCAACACTTTTTTCCAAAAAAAATTATTTTTTTGAAAGTTTTTTAAAAGTAATAAAGAAAAGCCTGTATTACAGGCTTTTCTATTATTCTAGTTCTTTGTTAATGATGAGAAATTTTTCTTCTCCGTAACCTCTTTTCATTAAACCTGCTTCAGCTATGTCTAGAAGATCTTTTGAAAAGGATTGGATCGCTTCTTTTTCTTCTTTACTTAGAATTTTCTTTGAATATTTCTTTCTAAGTTTTCGATAGTCCTGTTCTTCATTTTTAAAAAATGAAGAATCTTCTAAAAAGTTTTCCAGTTTTTCTAATTCTACAAACAAGCCCAACTCAAAGGCAATCGGGGCAAAAGTGGTTTCTAACGGTTGCGTACAAACACTTCTAAATTCCACAGTCCCACGAGCAGTTAAATCTTGAAATTGGTAACTTCGATGTTGTTTTAGATCTTCTTTTACAGGCTTAATTATCTTCTCATTTCCATCAGCCGTATAGGCTGTAATTTCTTTTTGATCTAGATAGTCTTCCACTCGAATTGGTTTAAAATAATAAGATTTCCCCTCTCTAGTTGCCGTAAAAATAGCCGTTCTAGCGAGATTATTAAAAAACTCTTCTTCGCTTTGGTAGTCCTTAGGATAAATCCCTACATTTTCCTTATAATAACCATGTAAGGATTCTTCCCAGAAAATATCTCTGGCAATTTTTGTATCCCAAGCCTCTGCTGAAAATTCTGAGTTAGAAAACAAATATGCTTTTGCTGCTTCAATTTTATTAAAGGCATTAATGATGCGAAGATAGTTATCGCGCCTTACATCCAATTGAACCTGGTTTCCGCATATAAATGCTCCGTACGAAGGATAGGGGTGTGTTTTCATCCCTGTACCATTCATTGCAAGGAAAGCCATTAACATCTTGTATCGTTCGATTTTCACTGGGCTATTATCATTTTCTTGCCACAGAGGATGGATTCCGTGCCCTTGGATTTCGTGATTATTTTCTTGCAAAATCGGTTGAATAATCTTCAAATAGGCCTCAAAACGTTTGGCCACCTCATTTATAGAACGAGCTCTCTCAAATGCAAATTCAATTGTATTGTAACTCAACTCGAATAGAATACGATCTTTAGAAGAGCAGTGAATCAATTGAATAGGATTTTGTTCGTCATCTATTTTTTCAACTTCAAAATCTGATAAGTTGGCTAAGGTTCGAAAAAGATTTTTCGTCACCTCTATATTTGTTTTGTTTCCATTTGTTTCTACAATCGGAAACTCTAATTCAACTCCGACAAAGAGTTCCGAATCCTCTTTCATATTACTAAGGTACTTCTCTTTTAGTAATTTAATTGCTTGTTGTTTTGTCATTGAATCCTTTTTCTTCTATTGGAGATATGGGTTCCATTATATCATTTTTTGCTATTCTCGACTACTCACGAAAGCAAGACAAAACGCCTGCTTACGAAATTGTTTTAAATTAAAGCAATTTCGTAAACAAGCGTCTACCATTCATTCAATATGATGAGTGTTCCCGCTGGGGAAAATCCCCAGCGGTAGACCAGAGCTAGACTAAGAATAACAGTGTATTCCATCATCATAACACTCAACAAAATTGATGATATTATACCAATTCGATGATAGCCATTGGCGCAGCATCACCACGACGTGGTTCAGTTTTAAGGATACGAGTATATCCACCATTGCGCTCAGCATAACGAGGTGCTAATTCAGAGAACAATTTTTGAAGTGCAGTTGTTTCTGAGTATTTACCTGTTTCTTCATCAAAGTTTTGTGATGCAACTTCGTTACGTACGAATGCAGCAGCTTGACGACGTGCATGCAAATCACCACGTTTACCCAAAGTAATCATTTTTTCAACTGATTTACGGATTTCTTTCGCACGTGCTTCAGTTGTTACAATTGCTTCATTGATGATAAGATCTGTAGTCAAATCGCGAAGCATCGCTTTACGTTGTGAGCTAGTGCGTCCTAGTTTACGGTAAGCCATGTATTCCTCCTCTATTTATCGTTTTTTAACCCAAGGCCTAAGTCGGCAAGTTTGATTTTAACTTCTTCAAGACTCTTACGTCCCAAGTTACGAACTTTCATCATTTCTGCTTCTGATTTTTCAGTCAAATCGTAAACAGTATTAATGCCAGCACGTTTCAAACAGTTATATGAACGAACTGAAAGATCTAATTCTTCGATCGTACGTTCTAAAATGCGATCATCAGAAGTTGTATCCACTTCCTTCATAACATCTGTTGCAATAGCAATTTCAGTTAAGTTTGTGAATAGATTTAGGTGTTCTGTCAAAATACGAGCAGACAAACCTAAGGCATCTTCTGGAATGATTGTCCCATTTGTCAAAATTTCAAGGGTTAGCTTGTCAAAGCCATCGTTGCTACCAACGCGTGCTGGTTCAACTTGGTAATTGACTTTAGTCACTGGCGTATAGATTGAATCTACAGCAAGTGTTCCCACTGGTGCATCATCTTTTTTGTTTTGATCAGCTGGAACATAGCCACGTCCACTGTTTACAGTAAGCGTTGCTTTCAAAGATGCTCCTTCTCCGATTGTAAATAGATAATGATCAGGGTTTACAATTTCGATGTCACTATCAGTAAGAATATCTCCAGCAGTTACTTCTGCAGGTCCTTCTACATCAAGTTCAATAATCTTTTCGTCTTGGACGTAAGATTTAACGGCGATTCCTTTAACGTTAAGAATAATTTGCATAACGTCTTCACGGACTCCTGGAACGGTATCAAATTCGTGGAGTACACCTTCAATGTTGATTGAAGTGACAGCTGCACCTGGAAGTGAAGCCAGAAGTACACGACGAAGTGAGTTTCCAAGTGTTGTACCATAGCCACGTTCAAGTGGTTCTACGACAAACACGCCATAATCTTTGTTTTCATCAATTTTTGTTATATTTGGTTTTTCAAACTCAATCATTTGCTATACTCCCTCTTAAACGAAAAGCTGTGTAATTGTTGATGATTATACACGGCGACGTTTTGGAGGACGAGCACCATTGTGTGGTACAGGAGTTACATCGCGGATTGCAGTTACTTCAAGACCAGCAGCAGCAAGTGCACGAATAGCAGACTCACGACCTGAACCAGGACCTTTAACAGTTACTTCAACAGATTTAAGTCCGTGTTCTTGAGCAGCTTTTGCAGCAGCTTCTGATGCCATTTGAGCAGCAAATGGTGTAGATTTACGAGAACCTTTAAATCCAAGTGCACCTGCAGATGACCAAGCGATTGCGTTACCATGCACATCAGTAATCATAACAATTGTGTTGTTAAATGTAGCGTGAATATGAGCAATACCAGATTCGATATTCTTTTTCACACGACGTTTACGTGTTGGTTTAGCCAAGATTTTTACCTCCTTATTTTATTTTATTTTTTCTTACCTGCAATCGCAACAGCTTTACCTTTACGAGTGCGAGCATTGTTTTTAGTGTTTTGTCCACGAACTGGAAGTCCACGACGGTGACGGATACCACGGTATGAACCGATTTCCATCAAGCGTTTGATGTTCAAGTTTACTTCACGACGAAGGTCACCTTCAACTTTGATTGCGTCAACTTCACGACGGATAGCATCTTCTTGATCTGGTGTAAGATCGCGAACACGAATATCTTCAGAAACGCCTGCAGCAGCAAGGATTTTCTTAGATGTTGGAAGTCCGATACCGTACACATAAGTCAATGAAATTACTACACGTTTGTCATTCGGAATGTCAACTCCAGCAATACGAGCCATGTTTTCTCCTTTCTATCTTATCCTTGACGTTGTTTGTGTTTTGGATTTGCTGGGCAAATTACCATAACACGACCATTACGACGAATTACTTTACAGTATTCGCAAATTGGTTTGACCGATGGTCTTACTTTCATTTTTATCCCTCCAAGTTTTTCGATTATTTAAAGCGGTATGTGATACGTCCACGTGTCAAATCGTACGGACTCATCTCCACTGTAACACGATCTCCCGCTAAAATACGAATATAGTTTTTACGAATTTTACCAGAAACTGTTGCTAAAATCTGATGTCCATTTTCAAGTTCAACCGTAAACATAGCATTCGGCATTGTATCGACTACTTTGCCTTCTACTTCAATCACATCGTCTTTTGCCACGCAAAAGTACCTCCATAAATTTCGATTCATTCCTCTGAGCACAGAGGTAACAATTATAAGTCAGACTAACTAATTGTAACACTAGTTGTCCAATATTGCAAGCATGAAAAACGCTTTTATTTCAAATTTGACAAGACTTTTTCAATGTCTGAAAATACATCATTGATATCTTGGTTTCCTTGGATGTCATGTACGAGTCCTTTTGAACGATAAAATTCAATGATTGGTTCACCTTGGGCAATATTAACATCCAAACGACGTTTTACTGTCTCAGGTTTATCATCTTCACGTTGGTAGTAATCTTCCTCTTTGTAATCAACTGGTGGATTGAATACTTTATGGAAAGTTTCTCCAGTTTGACGATGAATGATACGTCCGCTCAAACGCTCTAAAAGACTGTCTGGATTTACTTCGATGTTGATAACACCTTCAAGCTCAATACCAAGTTCAGCCAATGTTTTATCTAAAGCATGAGCTTGCTCAATGGTACGTGGATATCCGTCTAACAAGAAACCTGTTTCTTTAATATCATCTTGAGCAAGGCGTTCTTTTACAATTCCATTGGTTACTTCATCTGGTACCAACTCACCTTTATCAATGTATGATTTTGCAAGCACACCCATTTCAGTTTGGTTAGCCATCGCTGCGCGGAACATATCTCCAGTGGAGATATGCGCTACGTGAAATTCTTCAACGATTTTAGCTGCTTGAGTTCCTTTACCTGCTCCAGGCAACCCCATAATTAAAAGATTCATGATGAATTCTCCTTATTTTGTTTTTAAATGGAAGCAGGAGCGAATTCCTATTTCCATTTAAAAACAAAATAGAAGGCTGACAAAGTCAACCTTATTCTATTCTGTTGTTGTGTCCATAAATCCGACATACTTACGTTTTAATAAGTAGCCTTCTAATTGTTTCATTCCCTCAATACCTGTTGAAATAATGATTAACAAACTAGTTCCTCCAAGAGCCACTGCATCTGTCAAACCAAATAAATCTCGAGCCAGGATTGGAATGATGGTAATAAAGCCAAGGAATACTGATCCGACGCTTGCTAAACGACGTAGCAAACGAGACATAAACTCTTCTGTCCCCTTACCAGGGCGGACGCCTGGGATATAGGCACCACTCTTTTGAAGGTTTTCTGCCGTTTTTTCAGGATTGATCTGAACAAACGTGTAGAAGAAGGTGAAGAGAATGATCAATAAGGCATACATTGCCACACCAGTTGGTGTGTTTGTAGCCAACATGGCTTGAGCTGTTTTCACCCATCCTGCATTGTAACCCATAGCGCTAATCACTTGGAAAATTGCAGCAGGCGCTGCTGTAATCGAACTAGCGAAGATGACAGGAATAACTCCTGCTGGGTTTACTTTCAAAGGTAGGTAAGAACTTGATGGAGCTCCTTGTGCAATCTTTGTATATTGGATTGGAATCTTGTATTGTGCTTGCTCCACAAAGGTTGTAAAGTAAACAATAACCAAGACAGCAAGGATTAATACCCCAACAAAAATGAGGGAATTGGTCATTTGACCAGAACGAACATTCACAAATGCATTTTCATAGATTTCTTTAATCATCTCAGGAATTGATGACACAATCCCTGCAAAGATAATCATTGAAACACCATTACCGTACCCTTTATCTGTGATTTGTTCTCCAAGCCAAGTCACAATCATGGAACCGGTCGTCAGAATCGCACCGATTAATAGATAGGTCTTGGTATTTGGAGTTGCGACTAATTTCGCCTGAGACAAAGTGTGGAAGGTGGCTGTAATCCCGATGGATTGAACAAAGGCTAGAACCAAAGAAATATAGCGTGTTGCTTGGTTGAGCTTTCTTCGACCAACTTCCCCTTGTTTGCCCCATTCAACAAACTTAGGCAACAGATCCATTTGCAAAAGTTGCACGACGATCGAAGCTGTAATGTATGGGCTAACCCCTAATGCGAAAACTGAGAAGTTCCTCATGGCATTCCCAGAAACCAAACTGAGCATGTTCAAGAAGGACACATCTTGAAGGTTGTTCAGAATTTTCGCATTTACACCAGGCACTGTAATCGTGGTCCCAATGCGGAAAACAAGAATGATGAAGATCGTAAATAAAATCTTCGACCGTACTTGTTTCACCTTAAATGCATCTTTTAATAATTTAAAAAACATAGGTCACCTCACTTAGATGACTTCAACTGAACCACCTTTAGCAGTGATAGCTTCTTCAGCTGATTTAGAGAATTTAGCTGCTTTAACAGTCAACTTCTTAGTCAATTCTCCGTTACCAAGAATTTTGATACCTGATTTTTCAGCTTTTACAATTCCTGATTCTACAAGTACTACTGGAGTTACTTCAGCACCATCTTCAAAGGCGTTCAATTGATCAAGGTTCACAATAGCATATTCTTTAGCGTTGATGTTTGTAAATCCACGTTTTGGAAGACGACGGAACAATGGAGTTTGTCCACCTTCAAAACCAAGACGTACACCGCCACCGCTACGAGCTTTTTGACCTTTTTGACCACGGCCAGAAGTTTTACCATTACCAGATGAAGTACCACGACCAACACGGTTGCGGACTTTACGTGAACCTGTAGCAGGTTGTAATTCATGAAGTTTCATTATTTATTTTCTCCTCTTTTGTAAATTGCTAACGCATGTAATCAGGAAAAGGTGTCCTAACTACAAACTCGCCTATACTTATATTTAGTTTTAGGGGATGAGAATCTCTCATACCCCTGAAAACTTTGTTTCTATTTTAAATAGATTATTTTACTTCTTCAACTGTTACCAAGTGAGATACAGCAGTGATCATACCACGTACTGCTGGGTTATCTTCTTTAATAACAGAGCTGTTCAATTTGCCAAGTCCAAGTGCTACAACAGTTTTACGTTGTGACGGGATGCGTCCGATTGGAGACTTAGTCAAAGTAATTTTAATTTGAGCCATTTGAATCTCCTTTCTTAAGCCAAGTCAGAAACTGAAATACCACGAAGGGCAGCAACTTCATCAGCACGTTTCAATTGTGCCAAACCGTTAACAGTTGCACGAACGATGTTGATTGGAGTGTTTGATCCAAGTGATTTAGATGTAACATCTGCAATACCTGCCAATTCGACAACGGCACGAACTGCTCCACCTGCAGCAACCCCAGCCCCTTCGATAGCTGGTTTCAACAATACACGAGCTCCACCAAATACTGATGTTACTTCGTGTGGAATTGTTGTTCCAACCATAGGAACTTCGATCAAGTTTTTCTTAGCATCTTCAACAGCCTTACGGATTGCTTCTGGAACTTCTTGAGCTTTACCAGTACCAAATCCAACACGGCCATTACGGTCACCAACAACTACAAGAGCTGCAAAACGAAGACGACGTCCACCTTTAACAACTTTTGTTACACGGTTGATGGCAACTACGCGTTCTTCAAGTTCAACTGCATTATCTTTAAATGCCATTTTCTAGTGTCCTCCTATTAGAATTTCAATCCGTTTTCACGAGCTGCATCAGCCAAAGCTTTAACACGTCCGTGATATAGATATCCACCGCGGTCGAACACCACTTCAGAAATACCTTTAGCAACTGCACGTTCAGCAACAAGTTTGCCGACAACAACGGCTTGTTCAGTTTTAGTTCCTTTTGAAACTTCTTTGTCAAGAGTTGAAGCGCTTGCGAGCGTTACACCCGCTACGTCATCAATTACTTGAGCGTAGATGCCTGTATTAGAACGGAATACGTTCAAACGTGGGCGATCAGCAGTTCCAGAGAGTTTTCCGCGAACGCGACGGTGGCGTTTTTGACGGATTTTGTTTTTATCTGGTTTCGAAATCACAATTTTCACCTCTTAATTTTAAAATCATGTGCTAAGCACTGAGTTGGTAAGATGAAGGTTGGTTGAAAAACAACCAAACTACATTATTTACCTGTTTTACCTTCTTTGCGGCGAACGTATTCACCAACATAACGGATCCCTTTACCTTTGTATGGTTCAGGTGAACGAAGGCTACGTACATAAGCAGCTGTTTGACCAACTACTTCTTTTGAAATTCCGCTAACAACGATTGTTGTTGGGTTTGGAAGTTCAAAAGTAATTCCTTCTGGAGCTTCAACTTCGTCTGGGTGTGATTTACCAACAGCCAAAACAAGTTTTGATCCTTGAAGTTGTGCACGGTATCCAACCCCGCGCATTTCAAGTTCTTTCTTGAATCCTTCTGATACACCAGTAACCATGTTGTTCAAAAGGGCACGAGTTGTTCCGTGGATTGTTTTCATTTCTTTTGAATCGTTTGGACGGTGAAGTGTTACTTCAGTACCTTCCACACGGATTTCAATATCTTTTGAGAACTCACGAGTAAGTTCTCCTTTAGGTCCTTTTACAGTTACAACGTTGTCATTGTTAGTGATTTCAACACCAGCAGGCAACACGATAACTTTATTACCAATACGTGACATGTTTTTTATTCTCCTGTTAAATTGTCAGGCCTTTACGGGCCAGTTTTCACGGGGTTTAAATCTTTTTGATTTAAAAGTTAATGTTTAGGTCTCATTTTCTAAGTGAATCAAGGCATTGTCTCGCAGACATAACTTTGGGTTAGGCAAGAGACAATAACGAAGAGTCACAACGAAATTGGGAACTAAATATTACCAAACGTAAGCGATAACTTCCCCACCAACGTTCTTTTGGCGTGCTTCTTTATCAGTAAGCAAACCTTCAGAAGTTGAAAGGATAGCAATTCCAAGTCCGTTAAGAACTTTTGGAAGATCTTCACGTTTTTTGTAAACACGCAAACCTGGTTTAGATACACGTTTCAAGTTTGTGATAACTTTTTCACCGTTTTGTCCGTATTTCAAGAATACACGGATGATGCCTTGTTTGTCATCTTCGATGAATTCAACGTTTTTTACAAAACCTTCGCGTTTAAGGATTTCAGCAATCCCTTTTTTGATGTTTGATGCAGGTACTTCAAGTACTTCGTGTTTTGCTTGGTTAGCGTTACGAATACGTGTAAGGAAGTCTGCGATTGGGTCAGTCATAACCATTATAATTTCTCCTCTTACTAGTAGTTTGCAAGTTGCACTTGCTAGTTAATACATGATACAGAGAGCGTAACAGCGAGAGCAAAAATAGGCAATTTGATGCAGGAGCGATGCTCCAAAGAAAATTGGTCTTTTTTGCCAAAGCTGTAGCTCGTGTTCAAATTGGCAAGCCCAACTGAACCCGGGCTAAACTCTGTGTGAAAAAGATAAACTTTCCTAGAAACTAAAGTTTCTTCGTCAAGTTTCCTATTTTCACTTAGAGTTTTGACGCCCTAACTATCTTAAATTACCAAGATGCTTTTGTGACACCTGGGATTTGACCTTTGTATGCCAATTCACGGAAGCAAACACGGCAAAGTTTAAACTTGCGGTAAACTGAGTGTGGACGTCCACAACGTTCACAGCGAGTGTATGCTTGAGTAGAGAACTTCGCTGGGCGTTTGTTCTTAGCAATCATAGATTTTTTAGCCATTAGTTTTACCTCCTATATTATTTTGCAAACGGCATACCGAGGCCAGTAAGCAATGCACGTGATTCTTCGTCTGTGTTCGCTGTAGTTACGATTACGATATCCAAACCACGAGTTTTATCAACATCATCAAAGTTGATTTCTGGGAAGATCAATTGTTCTTTCACACCAAGTGTGTAGTTTCCGCGTCCATCAAATGATTTTGTTGGAACACCATGGAAGTCACGTACACGTGGAAGTGAAACTGTTACCAATTTATCCAAGAATTCGTACATACGTTCACCACGAAGGGTAACTTTTGCACCGATCGCAACACCTTCACGAAGACGGAAGCCGGCGATTGATTTTTTAGCCTTAGTGATCAATGGTTTTTGACCTGAGATCAAAGCAAGCTCTTCAGCAGCTTTTTCAAGGTTTTTAGCATTTGATACTGCATCACCGACACCCATGTTCAAAACGATTTTATCAACTTTTGGCACAGCCATAACTGATGAATAGTTGAACTGCTCAGTCAATGATGGTACTACTTCATTAAGGTATTTTTCTTTTAAACGATTAGCCATTATACTTCTCCTTTCCTTCGTGATTAGTCAAGCACTTCGCCTGATTTTTTGTTGTAGCGAACTTTTTTGCCGTCTACAAATTTGTAGCCAACACGTCCAGCAACACCGTTTTTGTCCAAAACTTGAACGTTAGAAGCATGGATTGGAGCTTCTTTTTCAACGATCGCACCTTGAGGGTTTTCGTTATTTGGACGTTGGTGTTTCTTAATGATGTTTACACCTTCTACAACAACTTTATTTACTTTTGGAAGAGCAGTAAGAACAACAGCTTCTACGCCTTTGTCTTTACCAGCAATAACGCGAACTTTGTCGCCTTTTTTTACAAACATTTTATTCTCCTTTTATTCTTACGCCCGATGGGCACCCTGGCTAAGCCAGGGGACTGTGTTTGTTTTTTTATTGATTAAAGTACTTCTGGAGCAAGTGATACGATCTTCATGAAACCACCGTCACGCAATTCACGTGCAACTGGGCCAAAGATACGAGTTCCGCGAGGAGTTTTGTCGTCACGGATGATCACTGCTGCATTTTCGTCGAACTTGATGTATGAACCATCTTTACGACGAGCACCTGATTTAGTACGAACGATAACAGCTTTTACAACGTCACCTTTCTTAACCGCACCACCAGGAGTAGCTTGTTTTACAGATGCAACGATTACATCACCGATGCTCGCGAATTTACGTTTTGAACCACCAAGAACTTTGATTGTCAAGATTTCGCGTGCGCCACTGTTGTCAGCGACTTTCAAACGAGTTTCTGTTTGAATCATTTACGTTTTCTCCTTTCAGGTATGATTAGATGATGACCGCTTTTTCAACGACTTCTACAAGACGGAAGCGTTTTGTAGCTGAAAGCGGACGAGTTTCCATGATACGAACGATATCGCCTTCTTTAGCAACATTGTTTTCATCATGAGCTTTGTATTTTTTAGAATAGTTGATACGTTTACCATAGACTGGGTGGTTACGTTTAGTTTCAACTACAACTGTGATTGTTTTGTCCATTTTGTCAGACACAACGCGTCCAACAAGAACTTTACGATTATTGCGTTCCATTGAAATTCTCCTTCCCTAGTCTATTATTTAGCTTCTGATTGAACAGTTTTGATACGAGCGATTTGTTTTTTCACTTCTTTCAAACGTCCAGTTTGTTCCAATTGACCAGCAGCTGCTTGGAAACGAAGTTCAAACAATTCTTTCTTCAATTCATTTTCACGCTTCGCGAGTTCTTCTTGAGAAAGACCACGAAGTTCTTTAACAAATTCTTTTACTTCTGTAAGTTTCATGACCTCTCCTTATTCTGCTTCACGTTTCACAAATTTAGTTTTAACTGGCAATTTGTGGCTAGCAAGACGAAGTGCTTCGCGCGCGATCTCTTCAGATACACCAGCGATTTCGAACATCACTTTACCACGTTTAACTGGTGCTACCCAACCTTCAGGAGCCCCTTTACCAGATCCCATACGTACCCCGATAGCTTTAGCGGTGTATGATTTGTGTGGGAAAATCTTAATCCAAACTTTACCACCACGTTTCATGTAACGAGTCATGGCGATACGAGCAGCTTCGATTTGACGGTTTGTGATCCAGTGGCTAGTTGTAGCTTGAAGACCGTATTCACCGAATGCTACTTCTTTTCCACCTTTTGCTTCACCGCGCATTTTACCACGGAATTCGCGACGGTGTTTTACACGTTTAGGTACTAACATTGGTTATTTACCTCCTTTAGCGTCTTTACGAGCTGGAAGAACTTCACCTCGGTAGATCCATACTTTAACACCAAGTTTACCGTAAGTAGTGTCTGCTTCTTCCCAAGCGTAATCGATATCAGCGCGAAGTGTGTGAAGCGGAACAGTTCCTTCAGAGTATCCTTCTGCACGGGCAATATCTGCACCGTTCAAACGACCTGATACTTGAGTTTTGATTCCTTTAGCTCCAGCACGCATAGCACGTTGGATCGCTTGTTTTTGTGCACGACGGAAAGCAACACGTTGTTCCAATTGACGAGCGATTCCTTCACCAACAAGGTGAGCATCCAAGTCAGGACGTTTGATCTCAATGATGTTGATGTGTACTTGTTTACCAGTCAATTTGTTAAGAGCTGCACGAAGTGCATCAACGTTTGCTCCACCTTTACCGATAACCATACCTGGTTTAGCAGTGTGAAGAGAAACGTTAACTTTGTTTACTGCGCGTTCGATTTCAATAGTTGAAACGGCTGCGTCAGCCAATTCTTTTTGAATGAATTTACGGATTGCAAGATCTTCATGAAGGTAATCCGCGTATTCTTTTTCAGCATACCATTTGGCATCCCAATCACGGATGATACCAACACGCATACCAATTGGATGTACTTTTTGACCCACGAGTTTACCTCCTTATTTTTCTGCAACAGCTACTGTGATGTGAGCTGTACGTTTGTTGATTGGTGAAGCTGAACCTTTCGCACGTGGACGGAAACGTTTCATTGTTGGTCCTTCGTTTGCGAATGCTTCAGATACTACCAAGTTAGCTTTTTCCAAACCAAAGTTGTTTTCAGCATTTGCTACTGCTGAGTTCAACACTTTAAGGATGATCCCTGCAGCTTTGTTTGGTGTGAATGTCAAAATAGCGATGGCATCGGCTACGCTTTTACCACGGATGTTGTCAAGAACAAGACGTGATTTACGAGGTGAAACACGCACTGTACGAGCCATTGCTTTAGCTGAAGTAATTTCTGCCATTTATGTTCTCCTTATTTTCTACGTGTCTTCTTGTCGTCTGCCGCATGACCTTTGTAAGTACGAGTTGGTGCAAATTCACCAAGCTTGTGACCTACCATGTCTTCTTGGATGTAAACAGGTACATGTTTACGTCCATCATAAACTGCGATAGTGTATCCGATGAAACTTGGGAAAATCGTTGAACGACGTGACCAAGTTTTAATTACTTTTTTCTTTTCGTCGTTTGCTTGAGCTACAACTTTTTTCATCAAATGCTCATCGACGAAAGGTCCTTTTTTAAGACTACGTCCCATTTTGTAATTTTCTCCTTTAAAATTTAGTACCACAGCGGCTTGCGCTGCTATGCAGCGCTACCGAGCTGGCGGAAAGTGTAAGCTAGTTGCTTATGATTATTTTTGGTTGCGACGACGAACGATAAGTTTGTCAGATTTCGCTTTCTTGTTACGAGTTTTAAGACCAAGCGCAGGTTTACCCCAAGGAGTAGATGGCGCTTTACGTCCAACTGGTGCTTTACCTTCACCACCACCGTGTGGGTGATCATTCGGGTTCATTACAGAACCACGAACTGTAGGGCGAACACCTTTCCAGCGGTTACGTCCCGCTTTACCAAGGTTTACAAGTCCATGTTGTTCGTTTCCGACAACACCAACTGTAGCACGGCAAGTTCCAAGAATCATACGAACTTCGCCTGATTGAAGACGAACAAGTACATATTTACCTTCAGAACCCAATACTTGAGCAGAAGCTCCAGCAGCACGTACCAATTCTCCACCTTTACCAGGTTTCAATTCGATGTTGTGGATCAAAGTACCAACTGGGATGTTAGCAAGCGGAAGAGCATTTCCGACTTTGATATCTGCTTCTGGTCCTGATACAATGCGTTGACCTACTTCAAGGCCTTTAGGGGCGATGATGTAAGCTTTCACACCGTCAGTGTAGTGTACAAGCGCGATGTTAGCTGAGCGGTTTGGATCGTATTCGATCGTTTTAACGACTGCTTCAACTCCATCTTTGTTACGTTTGAAATCGATCAAACGGTAATGACGTTTGTGTCCACCACCTTGGTGACGAACAGTGATACGACCGTTGTTGTTACGACCTGCTTTGTTTTTAAGAGAAACAAGCAAAGTTTTCTCAGGTGTGTTTGTTGTGATTTCAGCGAAATCCAAAGAAGTCATATTACGGCGACCGTTTGTTGTTGGTTTATAAACACGAATTCCCACGATATTTCCTCCTTAGATTATTCAGCTTCAGTAGCAAACAACTCGATTGCTTTAGAATCAGCTGCAAGCGTGATGATAGCTTTTTTAGTTTTTGAAGTAAAACCAGTGTAACGTCCAACGCGTTTTGCTTTAGGTTTTACGTTTACAGTGTTCACATTCGCAACTTTTACACCTTCAAACGCAGCTTCAACAGCTTGTTTGATCAAAAGTTTGTGAGCGCGAGTGTCAACTTCGAATACATATTTGCCTGCTTCAAGTTGAGCCATTGACTTTTCAGTGATAACAGGTTTTTTGATAACATCATACAAATTCATTATGCAAGAACCTCCTCGATTTTAGAGATAGCTGCTTGAGTAACAAGAAGTTTGTCACTATTTGCGATGTCAAGAACACTTGCAGTTGTAGCAGTCGCAACTTTCACGTTTGGAAGGTTACGAGCTGAAAGAGCTGCGAATTCATTTCCTTCTTCAAGAATAACAAGGACTTTAGAATCGATGCTCAAAGCTGCAAGAACTTTTGCAAATTCAGCAGTTTTTGGAGCTGTAAATTCAAGAGAATCAACGGCTACAAATTTGTTTTCAGCAACTTTTTCTGAGTAAACAGATTTAAGTGCAAGGCGACGAACTTTTTGAGGAAGTTTGTACGCATAGCTACGTGGAGTTGGTCCGAAGACAATTCCACCACCACGCCATTGTGGAGAGCGAATAGAACCTTGACGAGCACGTCCAGTTCCTTTTTGACGCCATGGTTTGCGTCCGCCACCTGAAACGGCTGAACGGTTTTTAACTGCGTGAGTTCCTTGACGAAGGCTAGCACGTTGGCTGATGATCACATCAAATACAACTGCTTGGTTTGGTTCGATACCAAAGATCGCATCGTTAAGAACAACTTCGCCCGCTTGTTTACCAGTTTGGTCGAATAATGTTACATTTGCCATTTTGACTGTATTCCCCTTTCCTTATTATTTACCAGCTTTAACTGCTGACTTGATAGTGATAAGAGATTTCTTAGCACCTGGTACGTTACCTTTGATAAGGATAACGTTCTTTTCTGGAACAACTTGTACAACTTCAAGGTTTTGAATTGTTACACGATCGCCACCCATACGTCCTGCAAGGTTTTTACCTTTGAATACGCGGTTAGGTGCAACAGGTCCCATAGAACCTGGACGACGGTGGTAACGAGAACCGTGAGCCATAGGTCCACGTGATTGTCCGTGGCGTTTGATAACACCTTGGAAACCTTTACCTTTAGAAGTACCAGTTACATCAACAATGTCTCCAGCTTCGAAAGTGTCAACTGTGATTTCAGCACCAACTTCCAAGCCTTCAACGTTTTTGAATTCACGAATGAAGCGCTTAGGAGCCGTGTTAGCTTTTGCTACATGTCCTTTAGCAGGTTTGTTGCTCAATACTTCGCGTTTGTCATCGAAACCAACTTGGATAGCGTTGTAACCATCTGTTTCAACAGTTTTAACTTGAAGAACAACGTTTGGAGTTGCTTCGATAACTGTTACAGGGATCAATTCGCCAGCTTCAGTGAAGATTTGAGTCATTCCCACTTTTTTCCCTAAGATTCCTTTTGTCATGAGAAAATAGTTCCTTTTCTATAGTTTTTTATTCAAAAAGTTTTTAACGAGCGTTTTTTATGCTCTTGATCAAGCTTTAGATTAAAGTTTGATTTCTACGTTTACACCACTTGGAAGATCCAATTTCATCAAAGCGTCAACTGTTTTTTGAGTTGGGTTGATGATGTCGATCAAACGTTTGTGTGTACGCATTTCGAATTGTTCGCGAGAATCTTTGTATTTGTGAGTCGCACGAATGATTGTGTAGAGGCTACGCTCAGTTGGAAGTGGGATTGGCCCCGCAACTTGTGCACCTGTACGAGTAGCTGATTCTACGATTTTTGCAGCCGCTGTGTCGAGTGTACGGTGTTCGTACGCTTTCAAACGGATGCGGATTTTTTTGTTTGCCATCTTTTTCTCCTTTTCGTCTATTTAAGATAATAGGCTAGCTCCACAAGAAAACCGACGCGCGTTGCGTGGCAATGCAACCGAGCGTGTCGCAACCTCTTGCATCAAAGCTAATAGCTGTTTTTCACAGCACCATAGTAGTTTAACACAAACAAAGGCCCAATGCAAGGGATTTGAGAAGATTTTTTTCGTTTTTTTGATGAAAGTGTTTTCGAAAGAAAAAGCGTGCTAAAAAAGTTGCTATTATATAGAAAAAAAGTTCTACTTTTCAGTAGAACTTCCTATTCTTTTTCAATACAAAATTGATCTTGTGATGTATTGACCAGGATATCCGCTTCGCCTTCCATCAGTTGATAATACTGATGGTATTGTTCTCGCCTGATCTGGTGAGTTCGATAGATGAAGTCTATCTCTCGATTTCGTTGGGCAACGTCTCTGCTTAATCGTCTTTCTAGCTCCGTAAGATCATCTGTGTAAAAACAAATGGTTTGATCAAACAAAGATTTTGGTAAAAAAGCTACTGACATCCCTTCTACGATGAGAATAGGCTTGTTCCCAGATAATATATGGCTTGGAGACCATGGCTGATCAATCGTCCGTATATCCATTCCTGCTTGAAGGGCTCGAATATCTCGCTCTAGACTAGCCAATTCATGGGCACTCGACAGACACGCGGTTACTTTTTGGTCCGGTAAGTCTTTTGGCACAACCAACCCTCTTGGACTTCCAATAATATAGGGATCTGTCTCCAAAAGGTTAACTTTTGTGGGGTCCAATCGCTCACAGAGCGCTATTGTAAAGGTTGTTTTTCCTGAACCACCATGACCATAGATCCCAATAGTCTGCAATTCTTTTGCCTGGATCTTTTTTACCAAGTAGTCTAATAGTCTTTCGCGATCCATCCTAGAAATTCCGTCCTGATTTGTTATAGCCATATTTTTCGACGAAATGCTCACGGAATTCTAAGAGATTGTCATCCATGATGGCTTGACGGACCTGCTTCATGAGGTTGATCAAGAAATAGAGGTTGTGGTAGCTTGTCAAGCGAATGCCGAAGGTCTCATCTGCCTTGAGGAGGTGGCGAAGATAAGCACGGGTGTAATTCTTACAAGTGTAGCAATCACATTCGGGATCTAGCGGTGTAAAGTCTTCTGCAAATTGCGCATTTTTCACCACTAGGCGTCCTTGGCTGGTCATACAGGTACCATTTCGCGCAATCCGCGTCGGCAAGACACAGTCAAACATGTCCACTCCACGAATAACGCCATCAATCAGACTGTCTGGAGCTCCTACTCCCATGAGATAGCGTGGCTTGTTCTCTGGTAAGAGCGGAGTTGTGAAATCTAGTACCGCATTCATCTCTTCATGGCTTTCCCCAACAGCTAAGCCACCGATAGAATAACCTGGAAAGTCCATGCCGACCAAATCTTGAGCAGACTGACGGCGTAAGTCTTCAAATCCAGCCCCTTGGACAATCCCGAAAAGACCTTGATCATGAGGGCGACGGTGAGCCTTTAGGCCACGTTCTGCCCAACGACTGGTCCGTTCGATTGATTTTTTCACATAATCATAGGGCTGATAGAACTGAGGGCATTCATCAAAGGACATCATGATGTCGCTCCCTAGATTGTTTTGGATGGAGATGGCCTTTTCTGGAGAGAGGAACATCTTCGAGCCGTTGAGGTGGTTTTTAAAGGTTACCCCTTCTTCAGTAATATTGCGGGTATCCGCTAATGAATAGACCTGAAAGCCTCCACTATCTGTCAAAATGGGCTGGTCCCAGTTCATGAACTGGTGCAATCCTCCTGCTTTTGCAACTAGATCATCCCCGGGACGAAGCCAGAGATGGTAGGTGTTGGCCAAAATAATTCCGGAGCCCATTTCCTTGAGCTCTTCTGGCGATTGGGTCTTAACGGTTGCCTGAGTCCCTACAGGCATAAACATTGGGGTTGGGAAGGTCCCGTGAGGGGTGATAATTTCTCCCAGACGAGCACCTGTATGCTTTTCTTTTTTGATTAATCGATATTGAATCGGTGAATCTGTCATGGTTACCTCCGTACTGGGAAAAACAGTCCCAGCCTTCTTATTCCTGTCACAGTTTTCCTGTGAGCACCTGTACGATTGTACCAAATTTTACCGGCTCTGTCACGGACTTATGTTATAATAAAAAGTACTACTATGAAGAGAGTGTCATCTATGAACCTTAAACTGATTCGCCTCCGGGCACGTACCATGCAAGTCCAGCAACCGGGCTTAGCTATCCTTTTTGCTCTTCCGGTCCTGTTGACCATTCTTGCTAACTTCCTCTTAAGTGGGCAAGATCTGGTCGATCTACTACCGGATATGACCTTGCAGCAAGCAAGTATCTACATGATCCAGCGGCAACTCTTTCCTTCTGTCGTCTCCTTTGTCATCTCCATTTTAGTGGTCGGTGCGACTTTTAGCTATTTAGATACGATTAATCCCAAGATCGAACACCGAACACGTGTGTTAGATATCTTTAAACAAGATCGCTTTACCTCTGTATTTGCCACCTTGATCTTGAAGCAAGCCGTCCTCTTTTTATGGGGACTCATCCTCTATGTGGGGAGTCTCATCAGCACCTACGCTAGCATTCGATTTTTGGCGATCTACGATAAGGTGGGCAACCCTAGCACTCTGAGTGCTTCCAGTCCTGAATTCCAATCTCTCATGCAACAAATGCCTCTGATGACTGCTGGTGTCATACTTGGCCTGATTGGCCTCCTCTTTTACCTGCCACAATACTACAGTCTTAGCCTGGTCGAATTGATCCTCTATGAGCAATTACGAGACGGCGACTACAAGGGAGCCTTTGGAGTCCTTCGCCAAAGTCGTGAAACCATGAAAGGGTTCCGCAGCAATCGCTTGGTGCTCGATCTAACCTTGGTTGGTTGGTACTTCTTGAATTACTTCACGCGCGATGTCATCGGCTTTTATACCATGCCTTACTTTATCAACTGCCAAATTGCCTTTTATGATCAAATCAAGCAGATTAAACAAGGGCCTCGCCATTTTACAGGCCATCCAAGCCATGAAACTGAATAAGAGTAAGAAGAAAACCCCAGCTTGCTGGGGTTTTCTTCTATGTCAATTGTTTATCATTTATAAACCGTATAGGGAGTCTCCTAAGATCAGTCTGGTATGTTCCCGTTTGATACAGCGGTTCATGACGATATCTTCCCGTCCAGCTCCACGAAGGATTTCTTCTGCTTCTTGATTTTCCAGCTCCAATTGTGCCCAGAAAATTTTCGCATCCGTCTCAATAAAATCACGTGCCACATCTGGTAAAAACTCACTGCGACGATATACATCAACGATATCTACTGGGAATGGGATCTCCTGTAAGCTAGCGTACACCGTTTCTCCAAGGATCTGGCCACCAGCTGCACGAGGATTAACGGGAATAATCCGATAGCCCCGTTCTTGCATCTCCTTGCTGACACGATGACTGGTCGTATCTTCACGATCAGATAATCCAACTACAGCGATGATCTTGCTCGTTTCTAGGTAATGTTTGATAATGCCATCACTAGGATTGCGAAATGAATAAGCCATAAGAATCTCCTTTTGTGTTTCTTGTCTTAAGAATTTATATGGTACTGGACGTGCTTGTATGACGTCCATTTTATTTGGCTTCATACCATGTTTTGCCTTCATTTTCATCGGCTTCCAGTGGTACCACAAGTTCGATAGCGGATTCCATGGTCTCTTTGACGAGTTCTTTGATCGCTGCCAGTTCATCACTTGGTACCTGCAGAACGATTTCATCGTGCACCTGAAGAAGCATCTTGGTCTTGTATGCTCCTCTTTCTAGCGCTTGGTCTAAGTGGATCATAGCAATTTTCAAGATGTCTGCTGCCGATCCTTGGATGGGTGAGTTGATAGCCGTCCGCTCCGCAAAGCCTCGAACATTGAAGTTGCGAGAATTGATATCTGGAATCTCCCGACGACGCTTGAAGAGAGTCTCCACATAGCCTTTGTCACGCGCTTCCCGTACCACTCTCTCCATATAGTCCTTGATGCCAGGGTAGCGTTCGAAATAGGTCTCAATGTAGGCCTTGGCTTCTTTTCGACTGATCCCTAGGTTGTTAGACAGGCCAAAGTCGGAAATTCCATAAACCACACCGAAGTTTACTGCTTTTGCATTGCGACGGTCGTTCGGCGTCACATCTTCTGGTTTTTCAATATTGAAGACGCGCATAGCGGTCGATGTATGGATATCTGCCCCATGCTGAAAGGCGTCAATCAAATGCTCATCTCCCGAAATATGGGCCAAGACGCGCAATTCGATCTGTGAATAGTCCGAACTGAGCAAGACACTGTTTTCCTCTTCTGGGACAAAGGCTTTACGAATGAGACGACCTTGTTCCAAACGGACAGGAATGTTTTGCAGGTTGGGATCCACACTGGACAAGCGGCCTGTCTGCGTTAAATCTTGCACATAGCGGGTATGGATTTTCCCATCTTCCAAAATCCAGTCTTGAAGACCAATAACATAGGTCGACTGAATCTTGGCAATTTGGCGGTATTCAAGAATCTTAGACACAATCGGTGCAATTGGAGCCAGGCGTTCCAAGACATCAACGGCTGTTGAATAGCCGGTTTTGGTCTTCTTGGTATATTCAAGAGGGAGTTCCAATTTTTCAAAGAGGATGACCCCCAATTGTTTTGGAGAATTTATGTTAAATTCCTCTCCAGCAAGCTCGTAGATTTCTTGAGTCAAACGCTCCAAGACCACTTCGTTTTCCACCTGCATATCTTGGAGGGTCTGGCGCTCTACCTTGATCCCCGCGATTTCCATCTTGGCCAAAACAGCTGCTAGTGGTTGCTCCATATCATAGAGCAAATCTAGTTGGTCATGGGCTTGCAACTGCTCCATCATGGGCTCTTCGGTATCCAGTAGAACAGCGACTTTCCGTGCCAAATGCTCTAATAGGACCGTCTTTTCTGGGATAGCTTTTTTGGCTCCCTTGCCATAAACGACTTCGTCCAGCGGCAGCGCAATCTGACTATAGAGACTCGCAATGGTTGAAATTTCATTGTCCTCTACGGTCGACAAGAGATACTTGGCCAATCGACTGTCAAAAGCTGGATTTTGAAGGGAAATGCCCAAGTGGCTGAGCAAAACCTTGGCCCGCTTGAAGTCATAGACCTTGAAGGGCGTTTTTTCGAGAAATTCTTTGAAAATCGGTGTTTGTAAAAGACCAGTATCTGTACTCGCGTAGAGCTGACCTTTGGTCCCCCATGCGAAACCGATGATGGGTTCCGTATGGTAATTGTCCCCAAAAATCTCAAAATGGAAGAAAGTATCTTCCGTGAGCATATCTGAAGTGACTTGCTCAACTTCTGTATAGTCAATAGCTACAGGAGCTGCTTCTTCTCCACTGAGATCCAAGGCCTGACGGAGTTGCTTGAAGCCCATCTCCTCATAAAACTTGGCGAGATTTTCTAGATGAGGGCCCGTATAGGTGATATCGTCCAGGCCAATCTCAATGGGTGCATTAGTATCAATGGTCGCAAGAGTCTTAGACAGATAGGCCTGCTCCTTGTCGTTGATGAGGTTTTCCTTCATCTTAGAAGCCTTCATCTCGTCGATATGCTCGTAAATACCATCGAGAGAGCCGTACTCTAGGAGCAGTTTGATTCCGGTCTTTTCTCCAATCTTAGTGACACCTGGGATATTATCCGACTTATCTCCCATCAAGGCCTTGAGATCGATAAATTGCTCCGGTGTCAGTCCCATCTTTTCTTTCAAATAGGCTGGAGTGAATTCTTCAAACTCTGCCACTCCTTTTTTTGAGATTTCAACCACCGTGTTGTCATCCGTTAGCTGAATCAAGTCCTTGTCCCCTGAGACAATAGTCACATCAAAAGGAACAGAAGTTGATTCTGCCAACTTGTCCAGCGTTCCAATAATATCATCTGCTTCATATTGAGCTAGCTCATAGTGGCGAATTCCTAGATGGTCTAATTGCTCGCGAATGAAAGGGAACTGCTCACGGAACTCATCCGGTGTTTTTGCCCGCCCCCCTTTGTAGTCAGCATACATCTCCGTCCGAAAAGTAGTCTTTCCTGCATCAAAGGCGACGAGAACATGGGTTGGTTGAATGCGCTCCAACAGATGGCTCAACATGAGATTAAAGCCATAGACCGCATTGGTATGCAGACCATTGGCATTTTTGAAGCGATCAATTTGATGATAAAGTGCGAAAAAGGCACGAAATGCGACGGAAGACCCGTCGATGAGTAGCAATTTATTCTTTTTTTCCATAGGCCTATTATACCACGAATCACAAGGTCT
Source organism: Streptococcus parasanguinis (assembly GCF_023109675.1). Classification (GTDB taxonomy): domain Bacteria; phylum Bacillota; class Bacilli; order Lactobacillales; family Streptococcaceae; genus Streptococcus; species Streptococcus parasanguinis_I. The sequence continues at coordinate 22,503 of NZ_JALDUR010000014.1, forward strand.
CTGGTACATAAAAACTCTACCCTTTCGGGTAGAGCCTTCTTTAGGAGTTCCTTATGAAAAATGAAGAGAAGCGTTTATTCGCCGTAACAAGACCCTTGTTGTGGCAATTTCTTAAAGCGTTTTGGATAATTGACTGAGATTTTCATTTTCTGTACCTCATTTCTTATTGGATGAGTACAGTATACACGAGAAACCTAAACCATTCCTTATAGAAAGCTTCAAGAAAACTAAAAACTGAGACGCAAAACACGCGGTTGTTTTTTGCTGCAAGCTGGTAATTGAAGATGGAGGCCTGCCTCATCTTGACTCCAAGAAAGAAGCTGACTTTCTCCAAGGAGCTCTATCTGCCGAATACGCGCATGAAGGATTCTCGGTTGCTTGAGATCATAGGCGAGAGACGGCAAGGTCAGCTCTTCTGTCCGTCCACTTGGTTCCAGCTGGATAGCATAAAGCAGGCCTTCACGCGTAGTATAGCGGAAATCTTGGTTGGTATAGAGTGGCGCTTTCCCATCTGAGAAGGAACCTTCCTGGGCCTCGGTCGGTCCGTCCGATGACACCCGCCAAGGCCGGCTCTGATAAATGGCTTCTCCGTTTACCGCCAGCCAGTCCCCGATCTCTGTAAGGATGTCTTGATCTTGCTCAGGGATGGTGCCATCTGCCTTGGGTCCAATATTGAGCAGAAGGTTGCCATTTTTGGCCACAACATCAACTAGATTTTGCAACAATTCCTTACTGGTCTTGTAGGCTAGATCCTGGGTATAGCACCAAGAATTACGGGCAATTGCAGTATCCATTTGCCACGGAAAAGCTTGCGTCTCTCCGTAGCCTCCCCGCTCCATCTCAACGATTCCTGAACCAAAAGGGAGGGCATCCTGTTTGTAACAAACAGCCACCTTGCGATCCTCTTGTGCTGCTAGATTGTAATAGTAAGCCAAAAAGCGCATCAAGTAGGGACGGAAACTCTCATGCTGGATCCACCAGTCAAAATATAGGAGCTCTGGTTGGTAGTCCCGCACTAGTTCACAGGTTCGCAAGAGCCAGTCTTCCAAGAATTCTTTGCTGGGATAAGGCTTGGAGGTGAGATCAAAATGATCCTTCGGTTCTGGCTCTGCTGGCCAATAGAGGCTGTCTCTTGGGACTTCTTGCAGAATATCACTAGCAAACTCCTTGCCATGTGAAAAGAAAAACTGGTGCTCTGCCCGGTGAGAAGATGTACAGAAGTGTAGACCACGTTTTTCTGCTTCCGCCCTCAGTTCTCCTAAAACATCTCGTCTTGGCCCCATTTCTAAGCTATTATAAGGCGAGAGAGTAGAGGCATACATCTGAAAACCATCGTGGTGCTCCGCAACTGGGAAAAGATACTGAGCGCCTGCTTTTTGAAAGAGGTCCAGCCAAGATGCCGGATCAAATTGATCTGCTGTAAAGAGAGGAATGAGATCCTTGTAGCCCAAGCTAGCCTGGTCTCCAAAATGCTCTCGATGATAGTCATAGCAAGGATTCCCTTGAATATACATATTTCGTGAATACCACTCCGAACCGAAGGCAGGTACACTGTAGACGCCCCAGTGGATAAATATTCCAAATTTAGCATCCCGATACCAGTCTGGACAGACTTGATGGCTAAGAGAGTCCCAGCTTGGGTCAAAAGGGCCTGACTGGACGACTTGATCAATCTCTTCAAGGCTTATCATTCTCTTCTCCTCTTTTCTTGTTACTATCTCTATTGTATCGAGAAACCCTTGTTTGTAAAGACAAACGAGGGGAATGTTTAAAATAGTAGACAAAGAGCTTGATCTAGGAGAATCGAGCCAATTACAAATAGAATAGACCTGCTAGCCCTTCACTGCTTGAGAAATAAAATGAGCGACGGCGTCTGTCTCCCCTTGGTGGAGAGCCTTAACGATTTTAGATCCCACAATAACGCCATCTGAGACCTTGTTGAAACGGTGAATATCCTCCATGCTGGAAACTCCAAAACCTGTTAAAACAGGAATGGACGCTATTTCGTGTAATTGGGCCAAGTGGTGATCCAAATCGTCTCGATAGCTCCCAGCTTTCCCCGTCACCCCATTGACAGCAACGGCATAGATAAATCCTTCTGCATCTTGGATCAATTTCTTCTGGCGCTCGATTCCTGTGGTTAAGCTCACTAGCGGTACCAAGGCGATATCTTTATCCGCTAATAGAGGCTCTACCAGATCCGCATGCTCATGAGGAAGATCGGGAATAATCACTCCTTTGACCGCTGTTCCTTCTACATCTCTAAAGAAGTTTTCAAGCCCATATTGGAACAAGGGGTTGAAATAGGTCATGATGACCAAAGGAACAGCTGTCTCTAAGCGCTGGATCGTTTGCACCAGACCCTCTGTCGTCGTCCCATGGCCTAAACTTCGTAGTCCTGCCTCTTCAATCACAGGGCCATCTGCCACCGGATCCGAAAAAGGAATGCCAACCTCAATAGCTGAGACACCAAGCTCTTCCAAAAATTGGATGGTTTCCTGCAAACCTGCTAAGCCTTTTTCATGATCTCCTGCCATGATATACGGAACAAAGATCCCTTGCTGTTGGTCTTTCAGCTTTTGTAAATGCTCTGTTAAGGTCTTTCCCATCTTACTCTCCTCTCTCTTGTTCTAGGCGGTCTTTGACTTGTACCACATCTTTATCCCCACGACCTGATAAGCAGACGATCATGGATTTTTCAGGCCCCATTTCCTTGGCCAATTTCACCGCATAGGCGATAGCATGGCTAGATTCTAGAGCCGGAATGATTCCTTCTACTTTTGAAAGCAACTGAAAGGCTTCTAGGGCTTCTTGGTCTGTCACAGGCACATAGGTTGCCCGCTTGATCTCATGGAAATAAGAATGCTCTGGCCCAATTCCTGGGTAATCGAGACCTGCTGAAATCGAGAAGGCTTCTAAAATCTGTCCATGAGCATCCTGTAACACATCCATCAAGGCGCCGTGAAGGACTCCCGGACGCCCCTTGGTCAAGGTTGCTGCATGCTGGTCTGTATCCACTCCAAGGCCAGCAGCTTCTGCCCCATACATGGCAACAGATGTATCTTCAACAAAAGGATAAAAGAGCCCAATAGCGTTCGATCCGCCTCCTACACAGGCTAAGACTGCATCTGGTAGCGCACCGTCATTTTGCTCTGCAAATTGGCGTTTAGCTTCTCGACCGATGACACTTTGAAAATCACGGACAATCTCTGGGAATGGGTGAGGTCCTAGAGCAGAACCCATGATATAGTGGGTATCCTCCACATTTGCTACCCAGCCTCTAAGGGCAGCATTGACTGCATCCTTGAGGACACGCGACCCATCTGTTACCGATTGAACCTTTGCCCCCAACAACTCCATCCGAAAGACATTAAGGGCTTGGCGTCTGACATCTTCTTCCCCCATGTAGATGGTGCATTCCATATCAAATAAAGCAGCGGCCGTTGCCGTTGCAACACCGTGCTGTCCAGCCCCTGTTTCTGCGATGATCTTCTTTTTACCCATTCGGTGTGCCAGCAAAACCTGTCCTAGGGCATTATTAATTTTATGAGCTCCTGTGTGGTTGAGATCTTCTCTTTTAAGAAAGATCTTGGCTCCACCGACATACTTGGTTAGATTCTTAGCATAATAGAGCGGTGTTTCCCGACCGACATATTGTTTCAGAAGCTGATCCAATTCTGCTTGAAAAGAAGGATCTGCTTGACTTTCTCTGTAGGCTTCTTCTAATTCTAAAACTGCTGTCATCAAGGTTTCAGGGACAAATCGTCCCCCGAACCGCCCGTAAAATCCGTTTTGATCTGGTTGTTTATATGCCATGCTTGACCCTTTCTATAAATCGTTTTATCTTTTCTTGATCTTTTATTCCATTTGTCTCGACCCCACTGGATACATCCACCGCATAAGGATGAAAGAAGCGAATGGCATCTGCTACATTGTCTTCCGTCAAGCCTCCTGCAATAAAGAAGGGCTTTGTAAAGTTTTGACTTTCGAGCTTTTGCCAGTCAAAGGTCTGTCCACTTCCTGCTACAGGAGCATCAAAGAGCAGATAATCGGCACTGGTCTCAGGAAGAGCTGCATCTTTCCCCACTTGAACAGCGCGAATCGTTTGTTGGGGAAGGTCTTGCAAGATGGTTTCATCCATCGGCCCATGCACTTGTATCAGGTCCAAGCCCACAACTTGGCAAGCTTGCTCCACTTCTTCTCTTTGTGGCGATACAAAAACACCGACTTTTTGAACCCCCTCTGGAATCCCTGTAGCCAACTGCCGGGCTTGCTCCAGTGTTACTTGCCGTTTGCTTGGTGCAAAGACAAAACCAATGTAGTCCGCACCAGCTTCAACAGCTGTCTGGACAGCTTCTGGAGTGGACAGTCCGCAAATTTTAACCTTTGTCAATCTGCAACTCCTTTACTTTTTCAGCCACATTGTCTGCCTTCATGAGGGCTGTCCCAACGAGAATGCCATTAAAATAAGGAGCCAGCATGCGAGCGTCTGCTGCTGTGAAAATAGCAGACTCAGAGATGTAAACCGGTTCTTGTTCAAAGCTTGTCGCCAATTCAAGGCTAGTATGGAGGTCTGTCTCAAAGGTCACCAAGTTGCGATTATTGACCCCGATGATCTGAGCCCCAATCCGGTGAGCGACCTCTAGTTCTGTCAGATTATGGGTCTCCACCAAGACCTCCAGGCCAAGATGGGTCGCAAACTCATAGAGCTCTTTCAGACGAGTCTCTGATAAGGCTGCAACAATCAACAAGATCACGGTTGCCCCTGCATTTCGCGCCCGAATTATTTGCTTTTCATCCACAATGAAATCTTTGTTGAGGGTGGGGATACGCACCTGACTAGATATTTCGCGGAGATACTCGATACTGCCCTTGAAAAACACTTCATCAGTCAAGACAGAAATCATCACGGCCCCATTTTCTTCGTAAATCTTAGCCTGCGCGACGATATCCACATCGACATGAATATCTCCCAGACTCGGGCTAGCCTTTTTCACCTCTGCGATGATCTGAAGCTTTTCTGGATGACTCTTTAGGTAATCATACAGGCGGTAGGTCTCGCGCAAAGGTTGGAGTTTCTCTTCTTTCATCGCAGCCACTTCACGCGCCTTTTCCTTTAGAATCTTTGGCAAGAATTCTTGACTCATTTTTGATACTCCTGTAATAATCTCAATTTCTCAAGGGCAGCCCCACTGGCAATCACTTCACGTGCCAAGGCAATTCCCTCCTTGATAGAATCTACCTTGCCGTTGGCATAAAAACCAAGGCCTGCATTTAAGACCGTCACCTCTAAGAAGGGACTCGCTTCATTCTTCAAGACACTGAGCAAAATTTCCGCATTGCGTTTGGCGTCTCCACCTCGTACTTGATCAATTTCGATGCGCTCCATTTCGATATCTTCTGGTTGAAAGCTGGATAAGGTAACCTGTCCATTTTCCAGAATAGCGAGCTGGGTTGCCCCATCAAGGCCTGCCTCGTCTAAACCTTGTGGACCACTCACCACCACTGCGCGTTTCCGACCCAAATTCTTTAGAATCTCCGCCGTACTTTCCAGCATATCTGGACGACTGGTTCCCAATAGCTGGGTTTCTAGAGGAATCGGATTGATAAGAGGACCGGTTAAGTTCATCACCGTTGGAACCCCTAGCGCCAAGCGAGCGGGCATAATATAGCGCATGCCAGGGTGCAGATTTTTGGCGAACAGAAAGACAATGCCCGCCTTTTCAAACACTCGTCCCAAGTCTTCTGGACCCAAATCAAGGTTAATCCCTAGAGCTTCTAATACATCCGCAGAACCAGATTTAGAAGAAATCGAACGATTGCCGTGTTTCGCCATCTTGATGCCACCACCAGCAAGGACGAAGGCAGCTGTTGTTGAAATATTGAAACTATACGAACGATCGCCCCCTGTTCCACAATTGTCCATTGCTCCTTGAACTTCTGTAGGAATAGCGACTGCATAGGCCTGCATCACTTTTGCAATAGCCGTCCGCTCTTCAACCGTTTCTCCCTTCATTTTGAGACCTAGAAGAAGGGCCGTCACCTGTGCTTCTGAAGCACGACCAGCAACGACTTCCTCCATGGTTGCTTCTAACTCTGCACTAGTTAGATCCATTCCTTCCGCTACTTTTGCAAGCACTTGTTTCATCTTCCGCTCCTTGACTAGTTTGACAAAATTTTCGATGGTCTTGAGCCCATCTGGCGTCCCGATACTTTCTGGATGGTATTGAAAACCATAAATCGGTAAGCTACGGTGTTGAATTCCCATAATCGCTTGATCATCCGTCGTTCGAGAGGTAATGACAAAATCCTCTGGCATGTCTTCAATCGTCAGCGAATGGTAACGCATGACTGGGACCTCTTTTGCAACACCCGCGTATAGCGGAGAGGGAGCTTCTAGCTGGATCTGGCTTTGTTTGCCATGCATGACCTGTGGTGCCAATCCCAAGCGCCCTCCAAAAACTTCCGCAATCGCTTGATGCCCCAAGCAAATCCCCAAGATTGGTTTGATCCCTGCGAAATCTCGGATCATCTCCTCCATCTTGCCCGCATCCTTTGGCCAACCTGGACCTGGAGAAAAGACCAAGGCATCTGCTTCTTGGGCAACTTGGTACAAATCCGGATCATCATTTCGAAGCACCTGGACCTCATCAAATTTTCCGATATACTGTGCTAAATTGTAGGTAAATGAATCGTAATTATCTACTAATAAAATCATCCTTCTTCTCCAATCCTTGTCATTGATTTTGCCTTATTGACGGTTTCTTGGTATTCATTTTCAGCGATCGAATCATAAACGATTCCTGCTCCTGCCTGCACATAAGCCTTCTTATTTTTGAGGATCATGGTTCGAATCGCAATAGCAAAATCGAGATCCCCCGTCACAGAGAGATAGCCAATAGCCCCCGCATAGACGCCTCGTTTTTCTTTTTCTGCCTCATAGATTCGCTTCATGGCTCGAATCTTGGGAGCCCCCGAAACGGTCCCCGCTGGAAGGGTTGCCTTCAGAGCCTCAATGGAAGCTAGTCCAGGAAGTAATTGCCCCTTGACCACACTGGTCAGGTGCATGACATAACGGAAGAATTCCACTTCCATATATTTGGTCACTTCAACTGACCCATTTTGAGCAATACGACCAATATCATTTCGCCCTAGATCCACCAACATCCGGTGTTCTGCGACTTCTTTTGGATCCCCTGCCAAATCAGTTGCCAATTGCCGATCAGCCTCTTCATCGATCCCTCTTGGACGCGTGCCAGCAATAGGATTGGTTGTCACCACTCGATCCTTGACCGACACCAGACTCTCTGGACTAGCACCGATAATTTGGTACTCCCCAAAATCATAAAAGTAGAGATAATTCGAAGGGTTGGTCACGCGCAAATTGCGGTAATAATCCAATGGTTTCCCCGAAAAATCAGCTGAAAAACGTTGACTGAGCACGCATTGAAACATGTCTCCTTTTCGAATATAGTCCCGCGCTAGGGCCACCATTTCCTCAAACTCTTTTTGCTCCAAATGATTGTGGAAATGAAGCGCATGCAGATCCTTGTCCTGAAACTCTTCTTTTGCAGGTCTTGCCAATTGTACTAATACTTGCTCCAAGCTCGATGCTTGCTCTGCTTCACTCCGTCCACTATAGAGGTTCTCTTCCACCACATAGACCTTTTCCTTTTTGTGATCAAAAATCACATAGCTTTCATATAAGAAAAAGTGAAGATCTGGTGTTCCGATCGTATCTTCAGGAATGGAACCAATGTTCTCATAGAGGCCAATCAAGTCATAGCCGACAAATCCAATCGCCCCACCGTTAAAAGGAAGCTCTTCAGAAGTTTTCGTTTTGACCGTGATGCGGTTCAAAAAGTCCAAAGGATCCTCTTCAACAATTTGATCATTGTAATAGAGGACGCCATGTTCAAACTTGACTTCACTGACAGGCCGATAGGCTACAATTGAAAAACGCGCATTCTCTTTTTCACGAGGGATCGACTCCAAGATCATTTTATGGGGCGCATCCAAACGCATATAAGCCAAAATTGGACTCAACACATCAGCAGATAAAACTTTTTTCATATCAGAAACCTCTCTTCTAGAACTCTTTTTCTAATGAATCGTAACGTCGCTTGCTAAGGCGAGCAAGGATATCCCACGCTCTATTTGCGCTTTGGGATCAATGTGCCTAAGCTCGCTTTGCTTGCTAAGACTATTAAGGTTATCTCATCGCTCTGTTTGCGCTTTGGGATCAATGTGCCTAAGCTCGCTTCGCTTGCTAAGGCACATAGAAAAGCCCTCACACAAAAACTGTGTGAGGGCGTAGTGTCCGCGGTGCCACCTCTTTTATAGGGAAAAATAGCTGGTCTTTCCCTACATCTCTATCTCCTCTATCAAGGAGTTGCACGGTAAGGGGTGCCAACCGAATTCACATGGGTTAGAATTCATTGATCATAACAGTCCAATTTTCATCAGTCGCTATTGCTTGTTCACAATTCCCACAAGCTCCCTGAAAATAGCTGACTCATTACTTTTCTGTTGCTACCATTATAACCCTTTTTCTTAGAAAGTCAATAAAATTTTTAGTCTTTTTTTATACTTTTTTCTACACTTATTTAATAAAATCAGCTCAAAGAGCCCTAGTGGCCCGTCCTTTTTATCCCAAAAATAGGATACTCAATAAAGCTAAAATTGCAGGACCACCTTGGGTCAAGATAATCTTTTTATTGGCTGTCATCGCACCGTAGGCCGCAGCTCCAATAATAAAGAGCACAAAAATTGTAACAACTTCACTATTTTTAGAGACAAACAATCCATACAAGAGAAACACACCAATCAAGGCATTGTATATCCCTTGATTCTTAAATAAAGAGGTCACAGATGGGCGAGCGAGTTCTTCTTTATCCATGTTGAAAACCCGACTTGTGGTATCAGATGTAGTTCTGATGCTCTCCAAATAAAAAATATATAAATGCTCCAGTGCAGCAAGACTTGCTAAAATAATCGTCAGTAATGACATCGTAGATTCTCCTTTTTATTCGACTGTTATTTGTTCAATGCCAGATACTAATTTGTCCAGCAGGTAAGAAAATTGCTCTTGTTCTTGAGCAGTCAAAATCCGACTCATCTGTTCTTTCACCGCCACATGATGGCGAGGGGGATGTTTGACCAAACGATTATAGGCCGTATCCGTCAAATGAATTAAGATTTCCCGCTGATTCTTTGGATTTCGACTCCGATGGACAAATCCTTCCTTTTCTAAAATTTTGAAATGCCGCGTTAAAGCAGCTGGATCAATCCGCAAGCGCTCCTGAACCGCGATCTGATTGCAAGGCGCTTGTTCTAACAAATCCTGCAAGATTTGGTAACGCGTTAAGCTAATCCCTAGGCGCTTTTCAAAAAGTTGCGTAGTTGATTGATCTGCCAAACGTAGTTGGTAGAGCAAATCATTTATTTCTGCCATATTCCTTCTCCGTATTATTTTTGATAAATCAATAATTGATAAGTCAATTATAAACTTTTTCTTCTATCCTGGCAAGAAAAAGAGCTTGCACTATTCTTTCGCACAAAAAAAGCCGCCTGATTGGGCGACTCTTAGGGAGATTATTATGAAAAAGAAAAGTTTTAGGATTTTTCTAAACAAAGTTAGGAGGTCTTTGTTTATGGTTCTATTATAGCGGACATTTCTTAAAGAAAGCTTACGACTTTATTTCAAAATGAAAACAAATTCTTTACAGATTCTTTTCAGCGTTTAAAATACCTGGAATATCTAGTAAGGTGTTCATCTGATGATTGCCTTGATAGTCAGACGTCAAAAAATTGATACTCTGAATCTGGCTATTTCTTGCAAAGTCAATATCCAGGCTCCGATCCCCAATATAGTAGGTATTTTCTGGCTCCACCCCGTACTTCTCCATCAGATACCTGGCAGCTTCTGGGTCAGGCTTGCGAGCAAAACCACTTTGACTGGTCAAAATCTCTGTAAAAAAAGATTCCAAACCCAAGTCCCGCAGGATGACAAAGGCGTTCTCTCCCTTATGGGTATAGACAAACTGCTCAATTCCAGCTTCTTGTGCCCAGGATAGGACATCACGCGCCCCATCCATCAGAAGGACCTGGGCATTTTTCTCTGCTAGACTTTCAGCTCGGCGATGATTCAAGTCGGTCACATCCAGATGATACTCCTCCGCCACAGCTACTAAAAGATCTTGAACCGAATGCTTCAAGATGTAGTCTTTAATGCTGGCTCGGTCAAAGGGAAGCTGATAAGTTGCATAGGTCTCCTCAAGACCTGCTAAAATAGCATCATAGGAATCCAGCAAGGTCCCATCCAGATCCCAAATAAAAGCTCGTTTTGTCATTTTCTCTCTCCTACTTTTCGTCTATAAAGCTGACTCAAAAATAGCCAACGGAAACCATTGTCTAGCAAGGTCCCCGTCCAGACCCCTGGAAGGCCAAAACCAAGAGTTACTCCAAGCAGATAACCGGCTCCAATTCGAATGACCCACATGCCAATCGTCGTTGCATAAAATGGAAGCTTCCCATTTCCCAAGCCTTGCCAAACAGCCGTATAGATGACCGTTCCTGCTGTAAACGGCGTTCCCAACAAAGAAAAGAGGACAACCGACAGGCTAGCTTCTACCGCTTTCACATCTTGTGTGTAGAGATAGGTCAGAAGGGTGCCCCCAAAAAAGATTCCTAAGGCAATGGGTAACATTAATACAAAGGACAACCAGTAAGACTGCTTTCGAAGGCGGGCAATCTGCTCAAGATCACCTTCACCAAGGCTCCGTGCTACGAGCATGACCGTCGCTGTGGCCACTCCAAATACAGGCATGTAGTTGAACTGGGTCAAGGTCTCTCCGATGGCATTTCCTGCGACTGCCTCGGTCCCAAAAGCAACCACGATCGCAATGATTACCACATCTCCAGCCCGCATCATCAGCCGCTCTCCGGCTGCTGGAAGTGCTAAGTTCAAGAGCTTACGATCCAATCCCCAACGAAGGGGGGCAAAGGGTAGCTGGACCTTTTGCCACAAGAGGATGACGCCCACCAGACGGGCTAGCACTGTCCCCAAAGCAGCACCAACAATGCCCCAACCAAAAAGGAAAATGGCTACAGAGGAGAACAGAGCGTTTAATAGATTGGTCAACAGGCTCACATACATAGGAATACGTGGATTGTTGGCCACCCGAACCAAGGAGCCCAAGGTCGTCATCAATCCTAAGAGAACTATGGTCCCGCCAACCAAGGAAAGGTAAATCCCCCCACTTTCGGCTACTGCAGCTTCAGTCCCCAACAGCGAAATCATCTGGCGTCCAAATAACAGCGAAGCCCCTCCTAAGAGAGCACTCAACAACAAGGTCACCTTCAGTGACTCTGTCGCATGGTAGGCAATGTTTTCTTGATTTTTTTCGCCCAAGCTTTTGGACATGACACTGGCAACTGCCGCACCCAGTGCCAAAAAGATGGCTTGATAGATGGTGATGATGTTTCCTGCGACGGAAACACCTGAAATGGCAATCAAGCCCAGGTGAGCCACTAAATAAGAGTCCACCATACCCATCAGCATTTGTAAGAAATTTTCACCCATGGCAGGAAGGGCAATGTTTAAGATTTTTTTGTATGAATTCATGAGTATATAAAAGAGCCAAACGGCTCTTTTGATCTTTCTAATAGGGAGAATTACAGTCCCAAGTAGTCTTCTACGGCTGCTTGCATGTCTTTAGCAGCTACGCTTGTACGATGGCGAACCGGCGCAGTTTCAAGACCGTCTACAGCCGGTGGCACAGGAACACCTGAGAGGGTGTGCAATTTGGCCAAGGCTTCGAAATCGCCTAGACCTGTCTCGCCCGTCACTGCTTCTACTGCCACAACTGGGAATTTATAAGGACTTGCTGTAGAGGCAATGACTGTTTTAGCAGCATCCCCTGTTTGGGTCCGGTATTTTTGATAAACGGCTGATGCTACAGCTGTATGAGGGTCTTCGATGTAATCAGATGCTTCATAGACCCGCTTGATCTCTGCAGCAGTTTCTGCTTCATCTGCGTATGCAGCCGCAAACAAATCTAAGATATCTGCATCAAAGTTGGACAATTGGTATTGACCTGTTGCAACGAGGCTTTCCATCAACTCTTTGGTCTTTGTGGCATCATTGCCTACCAAGTGGAAGATCAAACGTTCCAAGTTTGAAGAGACTAAGATATCCATCGATGGACTAGTGGTTACTTTGAAGCTGCGTTTCTTATCATAGACACGTGTTTTGAAGAAGTCTGTCAAAACATTGTTCTCGTTTGAGGCACAGATCAATTTCCCAACTGGAAGACCGATTTGTTTGGCATAGAAAGCTGCCAAGATATTTCCAAAGTTTCCTGTTGGCACGGTAAAGTTGACTTTTTCTCCCGCTGTGATTTGGCCTGTCTTCACCAATTGCGCATAGGCGTATACGTAATAGACAACCTGAGGCACCAAACGGCCAATGTTCATAGAGTTAGCTGATGAGAATTGCATCTTGTTGGCTGCTAATTTTTCACGAAGCGCCACATCATTGAACATGTGTTTGACATTGGTTTGGGCATCGTCAAAGTTTCCATCGATCGCGATGACATGGGTATTGTCCCCCGTTTGAGTCGTCATTTGCAATTCTTGCACCTTGCTGACACCGTCTTTTGGATAAAAGACAATGATCTCTGTCCCTGGAACATTAGCAAAACCTGCCATAGCAGCTTTTCCAGTATCTCCAGAAGTCGCTGTCAAGATGACAATCTTGTTTTCCAGACCGTGCTTTTTAGCTGCTGTTGTCATAAAGTAAGGCAAGATCGACAAAGCCATATCTTTAAAGGCAATGGTGGAACCGTGGAAGAGCTCCAAGTTGTATTGTCCATCGAGTTTGACAAGCGGAGCAATAGCTGGGGTATCAAACTTGCTGTCATAAGCATGAGAAATACAGTAGTCTAACTCTTCTGCTGTAAAGTCGTCCAAAAAGGCTGACAAAACAAGCTTGGCCACTTCTTGGTAAGAAGCATCTTTGAGGGTATCAAAATCCAGCTCTACTTGAGGATAAGAGACTGGAGTAAACAAACCGCCATCTGTCGCCAATCCTTGAAGAATGGCTTGACTAGCTGTTACAGTATTTTTTTCATCTCGTGTTGATTGATAAACTAATGTCATGACTGTTTCATTCCTTTACTAGTAGTCTTCTCATTATATCATAAATGTCAGAAAATTTAACGGCTTTTCGCCAAATCTTGGCAAAGGTCGGCAAACAGAATCAAGATAAAAGAGAGCAGGAGCAACCATTTTGCCCCTACTCCCAGATAAATCTTGTCTATCCTTGTCTTTCCCGTTCGATCAAGCCAATCCCAACTCTGCTAAAACAGATGGGAAGTCTTTCTTCAAGCTTTCAAGAGCTACCGTTACTTCTTGACGAGTTTGGTTGTTTTTCACAGTGACTTGACCGCTTTCAACCTCACTGCTTCCTAAGGTAATCAAGGCTTTGGCCGCAAAGACATCTGCTGACTTAAATTGTGCCTTGAGCTTACGTCCAAGATAGTCACGTTCTGCCTTGAAGCCTTGGATTCGAAGGGCTTGAACCAAGCTAAGCGCTGCTTCATTGACCTCATCTCCTAGGACAGCGATGTAGGCATCTAGGCCTGTTTCGATCGGTAATTCAATGCCTTTCTTTTCAAGAACGAGAAGGATCCGTTCCACACCGATACCAAATCCAAAACCAGCTGTCGCAGGGCCACCGAAGTATTCAACCAACCCATCATAGCGACCACCTGCACAGACTGTCAATTCATTGCCTTCAATTTCTGTAATGAACTCAAAAATCGTGTGGTTGTAGTAATCCAAGCCACGCACCATATTGGTATCGATGACATAGGCTACCCCCAAGTCTTCTAACATCCGACGAACCGCATCAAAATGCGCTTGGCTTTCTTCATCAAGATAGTCTAGGATGGAAGGAGCCTGTTCAACCGCCGCCTTGTCTTCTTTTTCTTTTGAATCCAAGACACGAAGCGGATTTTCTTCTAAGCGACGTTGGCTGTCCTTAGACAATTGATCCTTCATTGGCAAGAGGTAATCAATCAAGGCTTGACGATAAGCCTGACGACTAGCAGGGCTTCCCAAGGTGTTCAAGTGCAAGGTTACATTGTCAATTCCTAGTTCTTTCAGGAATTGCGCTGCCATGGCAATGGTTTCGACATCCGTTGCAGGATTGCTCGATCCAAAGCATTCTACCCCAATTTGGTGGAATTGACGCAAACGACCTGCTTGAGGACGTTCATAGCGGAACATTGGGCCTATGTAATAGAACTTACTTGGTTTTTGTACCTCAGGCGCAAAGAGTTTATTTTCTACATAGGAGCGGACAACAGGAGCTGTTCCTTCTGGACGAAGCGTGATATGACGGTCTCCCTTGTCATAGAAGTCATACATTTCTTTGGTAACGATATCCGTCGTATCCCCTACTGAACGGCTGATGACTTCATAATGTTCGAAGATCGGTGTGCGGATTTCATCATAATTGTATCGCGCAAAGACCTTGCGTGCAAAGCCTTCTACATATTGCCATTTCGCTGAATCACCAGGAAGGATATCCTGGGTCCCTTTTGGTTTTTGTAATTTCATAGCCTTCATCCTTTGTCTTACTTTTGCCTCTATTTTACCACAAATTCGAAGAGAAATGGAGACTGGACAGAATTTCCTTCGTTCGACACGTTCAAAACCTCTTTCTCTTCTTGCCTTATCAGCCGAATTATGAGAAAATGGAAGCCATACTACACTGAAAGGATCTTGCGATGAGAGAGGATATCAAAATCAATGACCGCGCCCTCGCACTAGAGAAGTCGTTAATCGAAAAATTGGAGCTTGTATTTGATACCGATGTTGAGTTAGATGTCTATAACCTAGGACTGATCTACGAGATCCATCTAGATGAAGCCGGTACTTGCAAGGTGGTCATGACCTTCACCGATACGGCTTGTAACTGTGCTGAGAGCCTTCCGATCGAAATCGTCGCTCGCCTAAAAGAAATTGAGGGGATCGAAGATGTCAAGGTGGAAGTAACTTGGTTACCCGCTTGGAAAATTACACGAATCAGCCGATACGGGCGCATCGCCCTTGGCCTTCCGCCACGATAATAAGCATTACCTTTTAAAAAATACATTCAACGAATGAAGGAAGGCATCTTCGGAAATCCGATCCACAATAAAAAACGAGGAACACCAGCTCTGCCATCAGAGTTTGTTCCTCGTTTTTTATAATGTTTAAATCCATTCAAACTTTTTCACTACCAGAATGGACTAAGCCTCGTCAGCTTTTGGTTCTGGAAGGATTTGGTACAACACGATTCCTAGAATCGTTGAAGTTGCCACACCTGTAATTTGAAGACCACCAAGGTCAATCATCAAACCACCGATCCCTGATACCAAGATCACACTAGCAATCAAGAGATTCTTTTTATTATCAAAATCAATCTTATGTTCAACTAAAATTTTCAAACCGCTAGCAGCGATAACCCCAAAGAGGGCAATAGACAAACCTCCCAATACAGGAGTTGGAATAGAGTGCAAGAGTGCTGATAGCTTCCCAATAAAGCTCATGACAACCGCAATCACTGCTGCGCCTGAAATAACGTAAACTGAGTAGACCTTACTAAGGGCCATAACCCCAATGTTTTCCCCATAAGAAGTTACTGGAGGAGCTCCAAAGAATCCAGCAATAATCTGTGCCAAGCCATCACCAGTAAGCGTATGATCAAGCCCTGGATCCTTGAAGTAATCACGCTCAGTCAAACTATTTAAAACCATGAGGTGACCAAAATGTTCCGTCATGGTCACAAAGGCAATCGGAGCCATGGTCAAAATCGCACTTGGATAGAGTTTAAAGCTATAATCTACAAATGGAATGTCAAAGTTTGGAACTTGAATCCAATGCGCCGCACTTACCTCTGAGAAATTAACAAAACTATGTCCTGTCATCAAACCAAGAGCCAATGAGAAAATATAGCCCACAATTAATCCAAGTAAAATTGGGACGACACCGACAATCTTCTTGCCATACATGTTAAAGAGGATAACCGCAAAGAGGGTCACCATCGAAATCAATAGAGCATAACCACTATAGCTTTTATTTAAGGTTGTCGCATCAGTGACTGCATTCGCCGCAAGACTCAAACCAATTACCATGATAATGGGACCAACCACGATTGGTGGAAGGACCTTATTAATCCAATCTTTACCCGCATGCTTAACAATCAGAGCTACAAACAAGTAGACCAAGCCACCCGCCATAGCACCTTGCGCAACTGCTGCGATTCCATCTGACTTCATCAGCATCTGCATAGCAGCAATATAAGCAAAACTAGACCCCATATAAGCAGGAATCTTATACTTGGTCACGGTTAAGTGAGCCAAGGTCCCCAAACCAGATGAGAACAAAGCAATGGCAGGATCAATCCCAACCAAAATCGGCACCAGCACTGTCGCCCCAAACATGGCAAACAAATGCTGGAAAGATAAACCAACCAATAAACCAGGTTTTGGCATATCATTCACATCATATTTAACGTCATTCACGATCGTAAAAACCTCCTAAAATTAAGATGCGACAAGCTATGGCTGAACAAAAACGTCTACCTTCGATGACCAAATCGTAAAGGAGTACTTCATGCTCCATCATCGACGATTTCTCTTTTTCATCAAACCACTTTTCAACTATACAAAAAAATCCCCCACAACAAGGAGATACACAAAATATAGGCTGGTCTTCCCAGGCCTTTCATTTCCATAGCTCCTTGCCTGCCTCTCTGGACAGTATTAAAGGATTGATTCGATTAGTCACAATTATAGCAAATTATAGACGGATTTACAAGAAAAATGACAGATAATACACTCAAATCTCCCAAAAAGTAATATTCATACGCTTCAGCGACAGGGTTAAAAATAGCGACTTTGAGCCAAAAAAGAGGCTGGGACAAAAGTCCTAGCCTCTCAATTATTTTTGGATTGTCGAGCAAGACGCAGTGGTTGAGTGGGCTCTACTACACTGATTTCATCAGCTTTTACAGCCCTACTCAACTGTGCGGAGGTGGGACGACGAAATCGAATTCTAACGAATTACCGATTTCTGTCCCACTCTCTCTTTGGACAAAGTCGTCCTTGTAATTACTGTTTACCAGACTGTTCCATATTCCAGAAGTCGGTTACGGCACCACGTGATGCTGAAGAAACGATGTGGGCGTATTTACCCAGAACCCCACGGCTATACAGTGGCGGCAAGGTTGTTTCTGCCTTGCGTTTCGCTAACTCTTCGTCTGAAACGTGCATGGTGATTTCTTTGGTATCTTGGTCAACCGTTACCAGATCTCCTGTGTGGAGGTAGGCGATCGGGCCACCAACCTGAGCTTCAGGCGCAATGTGACCAACAACGAGACCATACGTACCACCAGAGAAGCGTCCGTCTGTCAAGAGGGCTACCTTGTCTCCTTGGCCTTTCCCAACAATCATGGATGACAAGGATAGCATTTCCGGCATACCAGGACCACCCTTAGGACCTACGAAACGAACAACGACAACGTCGCCATCCACAATTTCATCCGAAAGAACGGCTTCAATGGCAGCTTCTTCGGAGTCAAAGACCTTAGCAGGGCCCGTGATGTTGCGGACCTTCACACCTGATACTTTGGCAACTGCTCCTTCAGGAGCCAAGTTCCCTTTCAAGATGATCAATGGACCATCCGCACGTTTCGGATTTTCAAGTGGCATGATGACTTTTTGACCCGGTGTCAAATCAGCGAAGGCTTCCAAGTTCTCAGCTACTGTTTTACCAGTACATGTGATGCGATCTCCATGAAGGAACCCATTCTTAAGAAGATATTTCATGACGGCAGGCACACCACCGACATTGTAAAGGTCTTGGAAGACGTATTGACCAGAAGGTTTCAAGTCTGCCAAGTGAGGCACGCGCTCTTGGAAATCATTGAAGTCTTCAAGGGTCAAGTCCACATTGGCTGCGTGAGCAATCGCGAGCAAGTGAAGAGTGGCATTGGTGGAACCACCTAGCGCCATGGTCACGGTAATAGCATCTTCAAAGGCTTCACGGGTCAAGATGTCAGATGGCTTGAGTCCCATTTCCAGCATCTTGACAACAGCACGACCTGCTTCTTCGATATCGGCCCTCTTATCCGCTGATTCAGCAGGGTGAGAAGAGGAACCTGGCAAGCTCATCCCAAGGACCTCGATCGCTGTCGCCATGGTGTTGGCCGTATACATCCCACCACAGCCACCAGGGCCAGGGCAGGCGTTACATTCCAGTTGCTTCACTTCTTCAGCCGTCATATCACCGTGATTCCATTTCCCAATTCCTTCGAAAACCGAAACCAGGTCGATATCTTTTCCATCAAGATTCCCTGGGGCAATAGTCCCACCATAAGCAAAGATCGCTGGGATATCCATATTGGCAATGGCAATCATCGAACCAGGCATGTTCTTATCACAGCCCCCGATGGCTACAAAAGCATCAACGTTGTGACCACCCATAGCTGCTTCGATAGAATCCGCAATGATATCGCGAGATGTTAGGGAGAAGCGCATACCAGGAGTCCCCATAGCAATCCCGTCCGCAACCGTAATGGTCCCAAATTGAACCGGCCAAGCACCTGCATCTTTCACACCTTCTTTGGCCAATTTTCCAAAATCGTGAAGGTGGATGTTACAAGGGGTATTTTCCGCCCATGTCGAAATCACTCCAACAATCGGTTTCTCAAAACTTTCATCGGTCATTCCCGTCGCGCGAAGCATGGCACGGTTGGGAGATTTTACCATGCTATCGTAGACACTACTACGATGGCGTTTGTCTAATTCTGTCATGTCATTCCTCTCGTTTCATTTTTTACCATTATAGCATAAAAGAGAGCACAAAGATAGGCAAGGTCTTTGAAGAGACAGACGACAGAAAAGTTTCTTTCAAAAATTTCAATTTTTTTGTCAAGTAACTTTACTTTACAAAAAAGTTTTGTTATACTGTTACAGTTGATGAAAATCAAACCTAATTGAATTTATATCTTAAAAGGAGAAAAACGAAATGGCAGTACCTGCACGTCGCACATCAAAAGCGAAGAAAAACAAACGTCGTACGCACTACAAAGTAACAGCTCCATCTGTAAACTTTGACGAAGCAACTGGAGATTACTCACGTTCACACCGTGTATCACTTAAAGGATACTACAAAGGACGTAAGATCGCTAAAGCTGCATCAGCTGAATAATAGAAGGGAGATACCATGCGCGTAAATATTACACTTGAACACAAAGAATCTGGTGAACGCTTGTACCTTACTTCTAAAAACAAACGTAACACTCCAGACCGTCTTCAATTGAAGAAATACTCACCAAAACTTCGCAAACACGTTGTGTTTACAGAGGTGAAATAGGGGTTCACTACACGTCAATAGATGTTAGAAACCTTGATTTTAAGCGATTCTTGAAATTCTAAATTTCACTACATTGCAATATAAATCAACCGAATCACTACCTTTTTCACTACCTTTTTTGAAATAAGAATAATGATTCGGATATATAAAAGAAGAGGAACTTTATTGTGAAGCTCCTCTTTTTGTTATGTGTTCTTTTTCTCACAGATCGTATGACCTGGTTTGGAAAGTATGAATTTCAGTTGGACTAAAAACAGCGTAATATCAAGACTTTTCTCCGCTTTTATAAAAGCGTTTTTCCAATCAAATTCAACTAATTTTATCTAAATGGTGTGGATTTTACCCCCAAAATTACAGAGAATGGAGCTGATAAACACTAAACGTTCACACCATTAGTTAAATGATTTTTTTCATCATTTTTCTTAGATGATAGAACTTCTAATTTATTTCTTATTCAAGCAAAAACAACCTGCTATAAGTAAGAAAGAGGAAGATACAAGAAAAACACGGCGTAAAAACCGATTCAGTTCATTGTCCTCAATCCTTGTCTGCTTCATTTTCTTTTACGAGATCGTTTTGTGAATCTTTTTCAGAGAGTTTTTGATCAATATACTTGTCAATGTTTTCATAAAATTCCTTGGTCGCTTCACTATCTAATGTTGGCGAGTTCTGAACTTGATTCAC
>NZ_JALDUR010000015.1 GCF_023109675.1 Streptococcus parasanguinis
AAAGGACTTAGTCCTGTGCAATACAGGACTAAATCCTTAACTTAAATTATTTGTCTAACTTTTTGGGGTCAGTACAAATTCTTAAGGTCTTTTTTAATTCAAGTTGAAGTAGTGCAGTGACATAAAGCTTGTATTCACTGATTAGTATCTTCCCTTTGCTAAGGGCGCTTCTTAATTTATGGCTAAGAAGATAACCAGGCCATTTTACAACATGACAAGTTGACTCAATTCAAATAAAATGTAGAGTTCCACCTTACAGATAAAAATCTGTTGTTTTTTCTTTTTACTCTTTTTCAGGTTTAAATGCTTTGAATTTAGCAACTGAGTTAAGCTAGTTTTTTGTATTCTATTTTTAGACTTTTATTATTTACTTTCGTTCTTATACTTTTATACTTTCCTTTGTTATGATCAAAAAATTTTTTTACTGCTATTGACATTACTTTTATTATCTATACATTTATTTTTTTAGTTAGTGAAATACAAAAATTGGTTCTTTCTTAACTCAGCTTAAACCTGCTATTTCCACGATAGCTACCTCCTTTTAAATATTAAAAAAAACGTAGCTATTTAGTTACGTCTCTACTTAATCAATCTTTAGATATCTATAGTATGCCATAAATTGATACTTCTAAAAAACAAATTTTTTCTTTTTTGTGTTATACGGTTTTATTTCGGACTGAGTGTTTAGCGTGACTTACACATACGTTTCTGTCAACGCTAAACACACAGATAATTAGAAGCACAAAAAAATGGGGAATGTGAGAAAGAAATAAGTCTACAAAAGATTCAATAAGCAAAACAATACATTTATCTTTTTTAAAACTTTTATTTTTATTATTATAAAAAAATGGCATACTCTAATTATAATAACATTTAAGGAGGAAACAACTATGTTTCTTAAAAATTATACCATCATTAGTCATATTCTCTATAAAAATCGTCGAGAATTCGAAAACACATTTGATTGCTATCCTAAAAAGACAGTGTATGAGTTCTATATTAGGGAGTCTGCAGGAAAAATGAAAATTAGACAAAAAGAACATAATGCAATTCATGTTAGCTTGTATTCTAATAAAAAAAGAAGTTACGTTACACTTTACTTAAGAAGTTTTACGCCAGAGGATTTGGTGGCGATTATGAATTCTTTAATCAAGCAGAAGAAAGAACTTGGATATGAAAGATTAATTTTATTACTTTCAGAACTCACAAATGATCAATCTTTAAGTTTACTGATGAAGTTATCCTAAAATGAAATAAACACACTGGGATGAGTATCTCAGTGTGTTTTTGTGATAAAATATAGTAGATTAATAAATGAAAAGTACATATTTTTATAAATGATAAATTGCAAGAATAAGTGCAACATATACTTGAACTCATCCTCTAGAGCTTCACAAGCAGTTCTGTAAGCTAAACATTTTCGTGGTCGGTGATTGATATCATATAAGGCCTTGTTCAAAGCCTCATCAGAGATAGTGGCTAAATCTGTTTTCTTTGGGAAATATTCTCTTAGTAAGCCATTTGCGTTTTCATTGCTTCCTCTCTGCCAGGATGAATAGGCGTCCGCAAAGAAAAAGGAAATTCCTAAGTTCTCCACCAGAGGATAGCAGGCAAACTCTTTTCCCCTGTCTGAAGTGAAGGTTTTAAGAGCCTCTTTTGGAAATAGCCTACAAAGTTGTTCGATAGCTGAAAACATGGCTTTGGCTATATCACTGCTTTTTCGGAGCCAATTCAGGAAATCCTATACGACTTGCAAATGCTGGAGTCGGTCAAACCTGTGGTGCAAAGTTTTCAAGCAATTGTCAGCCGTCCGTCCGCTGTTCAGGCACCTCAGATGTCTTTCGAGACCCTGATGCTAAACCATATCACCAAGCGACTGGGGGAGTCTAGCTTGACTATTCCCCACGTTGAAATTCGCAAGGGGGACAAGATTGCCCTCATCGGCGAAAATGGTTCTGGAAAGAGTAGTCTGCTCAATATTTTAAACGGGACTGACCGAGATTTTCAAGGTGAAATCTCACTTGATCATCTCCCTGTTCATCAACTCTGGGGAAAATTTGGTATGATTTTGCAACAGGAGCACACCTTTATCTCATCTTATGAAAATAATGTCACTATTTTCAAGACTTTTGAGGCTAATTTTAGGGATGAAAAGTTTGAAAAGATACCACCCCAGTCCCTGTCAGGTGGTCAGCAACAGCACATGTATCTCAATCGGTAGAAAAATCGTCATAGTCCGCTAATTATCATGGATGAGCCTTTTTCTGCTTTGGATGCCAGCCAATTTCAAAAGGAATTAGACAAGGTACTTAGCTTATCAAGTGCTGTCGTCCTTACACTTCACCGTCAAGAAAAGATGCTATCACGCTTTGATCAGATTTGGGAAATCAAGGATAGGGAGTTGGTTGTCGTGAAAAGAGTTCTAAAACATGACTAACATAAGTTTTTCACAAGTTCAAAAGAGTTTTCATAAGAATAAGATTTTGGCTATTCCTGATTTTCATCATCTATTATCTAGTCATGATAAAACTGATCATACGCTTTCAACACATTTCGGTTTTTTTGGGGGTATAAATACCGTGCGCTTGTTTTACTCAGGCCTCGTTTTTCCCGTGGTAAGCTCGGTGAATTTGAGACAATTATTTGATAGTATTATAAAAAATTAAGGATCTTTTTTCAATGTAGAGTCCTTTTTCTATTGTGATACTTTTTCAAGATTTATCTGGTATGCTTGACCTAGTTTTTATAGAAAGAAGGTCTAAGATGTTAAATAAAGTCAAAACTAAAGCCTTAATTAGTGTTGGAGCAGTAGCCGCAACTAGCTTTATTCTCATGATGGGATATACTGTTGGTCAACATTCCACTGCTAAACAAAGTCGCAAAGAAATCGAATTGACTGCAGCTAAACTTGTAGAGGACAAACAAGCAGAAGATAAAGCCAGAATTTTGTCATCGGATACTGTAAAAGAATTTTTGACTCAGTACTATACGAAAGAAAAGCTCGGAGAAAATAATACACGCATTCAACCTTATATGAATGAATCGGCTTATTTTCAAGAATTGTCAAGTCAAAATGATGCCATGAACCAAGTGTATAAGGATTATATTTTGGATTATCATTTTGAAAAAGCAGATATCTTGTCAATCAGACTACGAATCAAGCTATTGCCATGGTCTCTTATAATGTAACCTATGTATCTGATTTAAAGAATGCCAACCAATTAAAGACTAATCAGACAGAAACAAGAACAGTTAAGTTATCCTATTCTAAACTACCAGGTAAGTTATTGGTCAATCAAGTGCAGGTTTGGAAATCTGGGTTAGATGATTTGGATAAGGCCACTCCCAAAACTTTAGAAGAATCCTCATCTGTTCCATCACTGCCAAATACTACAACAAAATGATGATATTGCATGGAAATAGAAGAATGTAAGCAAATTTCAATTCTTGATGTAGCCAATCGTTTAGGTATCTCCTTTAAACAAGTTTCGAGCAGTGTCTATGAACATCCTGAACACGATTCATTCCGAATTTTTTCGAATACCAATACTTTTAAATGGTTTTCAAGAGATATTCAAGGTGATGTCATTGATTTTGTTCGACTTGTTAAGGGAACTTCCTTTAAAGAAGCTCTAACTTTTCTTTCTGAAGAACCTTTTCAAAAAGAAGCTGTTCAAGAAAATAGAGATAGACCATTTTATTATCCTTTAAAGAGAATAGAAGATTCTAGCTGTAGTCTGGCTAGATATTATTTAACAGAATGTAGAGGAATCTCAGAAGAAATCGTACAAAAGATGATTCAACAAGGTTTGATAGCACAAGCCAGTTGGAAAACAAATGAAACTGTTGAACCTGTTATTGTTTTTAAAAGTTTTGATCATCGTCACAAACTGCAGGCAGCAAGCTTACAAGGGATTTATAAGAATCACTCTCTTCCTAGAGAAAGGTTAAAAACGATTTTAAAAGGAAGCCATGGACATGTTGGAATATCCTTTGACATTGGTAAACCAAATAGACTGGTCTTTTGTGAATCGTTCATCGACTTGATGAGCTATTACGAACTTCATCAACAAAATCTATCTGATGTTCGTTTGGTATCTATGGAGGGATTAAAAAGGTCTGTTGTTGCTTATCAAACTTTACGACTGATAGCTGAAGAAAATCAGAAGTTGGAATTTTTAGATACAGTAATACCTTCAAAGTTATTGCCTTTGATCAATACAATTCGTGATACCACCAGCTATTTTGATAATCATCCAAATTTATTGACACTTGCGGTAGATTGTGATGATGCAGGAAAAGATTTTTCTGATAAGTTATATCAATCAGGATTTCCTGTTTTCCTGGATTTCCCTGATAATGAATCTGGGAAAGAAAAAGTAGACTGGAATGATGTCCTTAGAGAAAAGAAATCAGATTTACAATTGATGATCGAGAATGCAAAAGAGACATTGAGGAATCAATCAGTAAGACTAACCTCTCAATGTTTAGAATTGTGATAACAAAATCAAGATGTTTTAGCTAATATTAGAATGAAGGAGGATCGTATATGACCATTATTGAACGCTTAGAAGAAAAGGTCACTAGGCAAGAAAGCAAGGTAGCAAGAGAGACAGAAAAACTCGCTGCTTACAAAGAGCAACTGGAGACAGCGATGTTTGCAACGTTCAAAAGGCGTCAAAGCATTAGTCACATGAGTTTTGAAGAAGCTCTTGACCATGCCTTCGGTAGAGAAAGACAATTCGATGATTCTGAATTTAGAAAGGATGAAATGAGTGAATGACAAAAGATTGGAATTTTAATCAACCATTAGAAAGTAAATCAGAAAATCAAGAAGATCCAGATAAAATTGCGGCCTTATTTGGAAATCATCAAGGAGGTAATGATGTAAATTATGAAGCAGCTTTTCAAAAGCGCAAACAAGCACCTATGACGAAATCAAATTCTAGTTCTAAACCCAAAGTTACAGAGGTTAGAACAGGAAAAGAGACAGATATCACTACAAGTTATCAGCAACATCTTAAAAGACTTATTGCGGATAACAATAGCGATATTCAAAGCAGTCAAAAGAAAATTGAAGAGCTACATACGTTGATTGACACAAAGAATAAAGACAATAAGAAATTGCAGTCAATTTATGATGCGATTTCCGAATTACACTAAGCAGTCCTGATAGGCTGCTTTTTTTGAGAGGTTATAGATGTTTACAACATTTTTTAAGAAAAATCACGACAATAGTGATGTATTTAAAAAGCTGATTCATAGACTATCTGATATGTCTGTCCAAGATCTTGAAAAAATAGACCGACTGCTAGATATCATTTTTACTCCAGATCAAGGATCAGAACAGATAAAAACAGAATCAACTTATAGAGAAGAAACTTTGGACGACACATTAAAGGAAGATAAGAATCAACTTTATAAGGAACAATTGGAGAAGAATTTAGAGAGGTTTAGGAAAGACGGAAGAAAGTGAATAGTTTCATAAAATTTTCTTTTACTTGAATAAAGTCTTGTGTTATACTTTTAGTATAGACTAGAGAAGGAAGTAAATATTTTGGAGTTGACTACCAAGCAGGAAAAGCAACTAGGTCAGACGCAGTGGTTTCATGCTACATTATTGAGACATTTAGAATCCTTAAAAAAAGGTATCAATGTTCAATTTAACTTAGGGAGTGAGCTAGATTTTGGTCCTGGCTTCTATATCACGCCTGACTTTGAACAAGCTAGAAAATTTATTAACAAGCAAGTTGAAGTATTAAATCGAAGCACCTCTAATAATAATATTTTTGACTCAGAAGAAGAAGTAGGAATTATAGTAGAATTTCGTATTTCAAATTTTATAGAAATTTTTAAGAACCCTGACTATCATTGTCACTATTTTGCAAAACATAAAAAGTCAGAGTCAGATTTAGATTTTGCGGAATTTGTCTTTCAAAATCGGGAAAATCCAGATTCATTACAACACCATTTTGATTTTATCTATGGTGTTCAGACTGATGACAATCCAACCCAAGCTTTAGCTCGTTTTCGTCAGAATGAAATTACAAAAGAAGAAATGCTTGCTGAATTTAGAAAACCATATTCTTTTAAACAATTATCCATCCACAACCAATCTTTTTGTGATATAATGAAAATAGAGAAGGTTTATCAATCAAAAACAGGAGAGGAGTTACAAAAATGGCAGTAGTATCATTGGAAAATAATATTAAACTATATAGTTCAGAATTATTTCAAGCACTATTAAAAGCCTCTAATTATAAATTGGATGAGCGTATTGCTCAGATTGTTGCAGAAGGCTATGCTCGTAAACTAGATTATTCTGATCCTGAACTGATGCATGTTGGTGTAACTTCGGTTGCTAACAATCTGCTTACAAAAATTAAACAAGAGTATTTTAATGTATAGTATTTTGAAAAGCCACCGCAAAAGGAATTACTCTTTAAGGTGGCTTTTTTAGAAGTAAAGTTTAGGCTAGAAAAACAAGAAACAACGCACCAAAATTGGTGCGTTCTGCTTTTTTATGCTATAATGAAAGTTTAAAAATAAAGGAGTTTGCCATGATTGGAAAGAACATAAAGTCCTTACGTAAAACTCATGACTTAACACAACCCGAATTTGCTCGAATTATAGGAATTTCTCGAAATAGCTTGAGTCGTTATGAAAATGGAACTAATTCAGTCTCTACGGAGCTAATATAGACATCATTTGTCAAAAGTTTAATGTATCTTATGTAGATATTGTAGGAGAAGATAAAATGCTAAATCCTGTTGAAGATTATGAATTGACTTTAAAAATTGAAATTGTGAAAGAAAGAGGTGTTAATCTATTATCTCGACTCTATCGTTATCAAGATAGTCAGGGGATTAGCATTGATGATGAATCTAACCCTTGGATTTTAATGAGTGATGATCTATCTGACTTGATTCATACGAATATCTATTTAGTAGAAAATTTTGATGAAATAGAGAGGTATAGCGGCTATTTCGATGGAATTGAACGTATGTTAGAGATATCTGAAAAACGGATGGTAGCCTAATGGAAATTCAAGATTATACTGATAGTGAATTCAAACACGCTTTAGCACGGAATCTTCGTTCTCTGACAAGAGGAAAAAAGTCCAGTAAGCAACCCCTATAGCGATTTTGCTTGGAGGGCAAAGTGGTGCTAGCAAGACTACAATTCATCGTATTAAACAGAAAGATTTTCAAGGAAATATTGTTATCACAGATGGCGATAGTTTTCGTTCTCAGCATCCACACTATTTAGAACTTCAGCAAGAATATGGCAAAGATAGTGTAGAATACACCAAATATTTTGCAGGTAAAATGGTAGAGTCTTTAGTAACAGAATTGAGTCATTTGGGATACAATCTTTTGATAGAGGGAACTTTACGAACGATTGACGTTCCAAAGAAAACAGCACAACTCTTGAAAAGTAGGGGATATGAAGTACAATTAGCAATAATTGCGACAAAGCCCGAATTGTTCTATCTGAGCACCCTTATCCGATACGAAGAATTGTACGCTATCAATCCAAATCAAGCACGCGCAACTCCAAAAGAACATCATGATTTCATTGTAAATCATCTAGTTGATAATACACGACAATTGGAAGAACTGGCTATCTTTGAAAGAATTCAAATTTATCAACGAGATAGAAGTTGTGTATATGATTCAGGAGAAAATACAACTTCAGCAGCAGAAGTTCTTCAAGAGTTACTGTTTGGGGAGTGGAGTCAGGTAGAGAAAGAGATGCTTAAAACTGGAGAAGAAAGATTGAAAGATTTAACTAATCGAAATGGTTGTTAGATCTTGAGTTTAAAAATATAGTCTACTTATAACTTTTGTTAGTTGTTCAAGGTGGGCGAAAATTTTTTAGAACTAAAAAACGCATAGTCTCAGGTGTTGAAAAACTTGAAATTATGCGTTTTATTATGTGACTATTAGTCCGACTCGCTCCGCTAGGTGCGAGACAAAAAAATCACTCGCTATGCGAGTGCGCGTCGAATGTTATGCCAAAAAAACTCCGAACTCGATACAATAAAGGTGTTCAAGCCAATGTTAGGAAGTATTCCACCGAGGATAAGTGTTTCGAGTTTCATGGGTTATTTAAAAGGTAAAAGTACACTTAGGATGTTGGACAGGCATACCAACCTCAAGTACAAGTTTGGGAATCGGCATTTCTGGGCGGAAGGTTATTATGTGAGTACAGTAGGGCTTAATGAAGCCACAATTAAGAAATATATTCAAGAACAGGAAAAGCATGATATAGCACTAGATAAATTAAGTGTAAAAGAATATGAGGATCCCTTTAGGGATAGTGGTAAGTAATACTAAAGCCGCCTCTTTGAGAGGCAAGTGACGAGTCAAGAGCAATAAGGCTTGAACAACGTGAAAGCCAGCGACTTTAGGCGCTGGCTGGTAATTTGGGCTTATAGCTCTGGGACAAACCACCCGTTAGACGGGTGGTCATGATTATAAGAGCGATGAGTTATAAATATTTTGAAATGAGTTTATTTTCCGTTAGAGTGGTAGTATCTTATGATTAAATAGATTTCAATAATTCTTATAATTTTTCAGATGGTTGATTGTTGAAAATCTTTAAAGAATCTTCATTTGTTAGCTTTATATCACGTGTTAAACTGATTGTAGGCACTATCCTATCTCCTATCACTACTTAAATTTATTATAGCTTATTTCAAAAAGATTTTCAATTTGGAATTGAATAATCTTCCTAATTTTGTGCTGCGTAGCTGGATGATTTAACTTTTTTGGTAACTCTTATTAAGTGCTAGTAAACTGATTATATAAATCAACAGTTGAACAATACCTATATATTGAAATATTTGCCAATTTTTAAAATCAATCCATGATGCAAACATAGTTCCGAAAGGAGCAAAGATACCACTAATAGTGAATATGATGCTAAAAATGCGTCCTAAGAAATTGGAATCTATAGAAACTTGGAGATGTGACATTAAATTCACATTGAACATTGAAACAGTTGTAGAGAACAGAGAAAATAAAATCAATAAGATAATTTGCGAGGACTGAAAAAGATTAATAAGTATTAAGGAGACTGCACCTGGCAATAAGAAATGAAGAAAGTATCTCGGTTCAATTTTTTTCTTGTTTAGACTGATGATAAGAGCTCCTATGATACTTCCGATAGATTGAGAAACGAGAATATAGGCAAAAATTTGATGAAATTGAGAAAACGTTGCTGTGAATGGAAGATAGAAGGAATAGATCGCATCTAAGAAGTTTAGAAAAGCGGAAGAAATTAAAATGGTTAGGAGTGTTTTGTCTTCATAGAGGTAGGTAAAACCTTCTTTTAATCCAGTAAAAAATTTTGATTGGATAGTATTATGGTGATGTAAAATGTGAAAACGATATTCACACAAAGCTGAAATAATAAAAGAGAAAGAGTTAATCAGCATACCATATCTAAATCCAAATTGATGGATAACAAAGACGGAAGCTAGCGGTGCTCCAACTCCAACAATCTCAGCCACTATTTTAGAAATAGAGTTATAGGTAAAGATTCCATCGCTGGAAAGAAGGTCTTTTATAATAGCCTTATAAGCTGGGCCGTTAAAACTAAATAAAATAGCCAGTAATATATTGACAACAACCAATATCCAGATATTTTGCGGATTATAAAATAAAAATAGTAAGAAAGTTGCAATTGCAGCAATCACATCTGTTAGAATGAGCATGCGTTTTCTATCGCTAAAATCAGCAACATATCCTGCAAATAGATTAAATAGTAAGCGAACAATGGATTCGCTAGACTGATAAAGCATCATAAAGAATGAGGATTGAACGGTAAGGTTTGCGATTAATAATTTATTGGCATAATCAAAAATAATATTACCCAAGTTTGTTGTTTGTCCCCTGATAATCAGTAGTAGGATATTTTTATTCTCTTTGTTCATACTTATATTCCTCAAGTAGCTCGTTTATGAGTGTAAATTCCTTCTCATTCTTTACACTAGTAGTGATGAGATAGCGTAAATCATCTAGTGAATGAGCAGGGCAGTTTATCTTTTCAGGATATTCTCTAAAAAATTCGATAGGGATAGGGAGCTTTGGAGGAGCTTGATGATGGCCATTCTGAAAAATAGCTAAAGTCAGTGCAATTTTACTGGGCGATGTTGGAATCTCTGCTGGTATAGAAACACTATTTATAAGGTTCCAGTAAGTATCTAGGATATCAATTTGAAATGCACATTTGATAAGCAAAGGAATATTTCCTCCACCAAACCGCTTTCCAATTTCACAAAAGCTTACCTCATCAGTAGTGGAGTTATAAAAGAACTCTGCATGGAAAGGATGTATTTTCTCAGTTCCTAAACTGTCCAATACTTTTTGGGTCTCAGTTTTTAATCGTTGAATGAAGAGGGGATTATTATAGTGAGAGTTTGTACGGACGATATTGATGAAGGTTGTTTTAATATCTAGGATATTTCCTATATATTCATGTGTAAAAAAGTATTGGATTTTTCCATTAATAGCTATACCATCACAAGTAAACATGGTATCAAATTGTTCCTGACTTTCTAAAAGAAAATTCTCAGCTGTATAATACTCTGGTATTTGAGAGATAATATGAATATCTTTGCCAGAAGCTTCACATCTAGGTTTAATCAGAAAGGTATTAGGAAGAATATCATTTGGGTTCAATAGTTGAGGCTGACTGATTTGTTCACTCAGCTGAGTGCGCATGATTTTCTTGTCTTTATAAGTATAAGCGATTTTCCAAGCCTCTTCATCGGAGGTAAAAAGCGATTTTAAGATACCGACAATATGCATGAGTCCTTCATCTAGTGTGAAAATATCCTCTATGTTCTGTATATCTTTGAAAAAAAAGAGTAGATTAATTTGACTAAAATCATCTATACAAAAAATTTGGTTCTTTAAAAATCCAACTGAAAGATAATTTTTTTCTTGTCTGCTAGGACAGATAATACCTAAATTTTCGTTTGCTTTAATACCAATACTTGCAGGAGAAAAGCGATAAATAAAATATTTCATTTTTTATACCTCGTGTTTTCTAACACCCAAGTCTCAGCTCCTAAGAGATTGTTTTTTGTTT
The DNA here is from genome assembly GCF_023109675.1 of Streptococcus parasanguinis. Classification (GTDB taxonomy): domain Bacteria; phylum Bacillota; class Bacilli; order Lactobacillales; family Streptococcaceae; genus Streptococcus; species Streptococcus parasanguinis_I. The sequence goes on from NZ_JALDUR010000015.1 coordinate 11,101, forward strand.
CTCGGAATGTTGAACCATGACAAGAAAAACCGACAACAGCATCTGCACTGTGAAAAGCAGAATGCAACTGTTTACCAATTTGCGTGTAAGTAATATAGTCAAAGATAGAATACTGTTCTTTTATCGTTTCCGTTAGTTCTGGGAGTTGTTGGATGACTCCTTCCATTTTGGCAGTTAGGAGCCAGCCAGTAACTGGAAATACGGTTGGAAGTATGGGTAAGGTGTCACTACAGATGGCTGTCAAGAGAAGCTCAAGAGGATTGTAGGTCAGTTTATATTGTAGATTTTGACGAATCCGTGCACCACCAATGCGTGAAGCAATTTCCAAAAAAATGATTTCGTGTCCATCGTAAAACACCTCTAAGTGAAAAAGAAATGTTCCATTGGGATAAAGTCCATGGCTTAGTGTAGAAGCATAGTCAACAAGCTTATTGAACTGTTCTGAAGTATGGTCTAAGGAAACCGCTGCAGCTGAGATACCTTTTTTAATGAGCAAGGGATTGTAGATATATTGGGAAGGTTCACAGTAGATGATATTCCCCTGATAAACAAAGCCATCTATGTGATAGACATCTGCATAGATGTATTCTTGAACAAGGACAGTCTTATCTTTCCAAAAATGATCAGAATGAAAGGAAACCAAATCAGTCTCTCTCTTTAAATGAAAAGTATCAACAGAACCAGCTCCATCCAAAGGTTTTAGAATAATATCTTCATGTTCTTTGAAAAAGTTTTTCAATTCCTCATAAGATGAGATTTTCCGGGAATGGGGGATTTTAAAACCTAGTTCATTAACTTTCTGTGTCATTTTACTCTTATCACGGAAAGTTTTAGCTTGACTGACTGATTGTCCTTTAATATGAAATTGTTCTCGTAATTCTGCAGCCAATACCATATCAAACTCATCTAAAGCAACAATCGCATCGAAATGAGATCGTTGTAGGATTCCTTGTGAGGTTTCTTTTCTCTTTTCAGGATAATGTTGGGTAGTAACTAGAGTGACATTGGTTGGTTTATTCGTTTCAAATGATTCTACTTTGCTATCATCAATCAGGAGTGTATAGTGATGATTTTTGGAAAGACAAGAGTAAATATCGGTGTAAGTTTCACGATAGGGGTGTAAGATAAGTAATTTTGCCATGATTATTTATAACTTTCTATTGGATTTTGATAGAGGTTTTTATGCGAATCTCTATAATAAGCAAAGTTGCTCGGCAATTCAGGTAGTTTGTAAGTGGGATCAATCTGACTTTTGTAGAGTTTATAAGGGATCCCTAATGTTTGATAGGCATAGTCTGCCCCCATTGTATCCCTATTCTTTTTGACTTTCTTTAACGCTTTATTGATATTTCGAGAGTATTCCTTGTATTGTTTTAGTAATTCGATTTTAATCGATGGAAACTCATTAAAAATAAGTTCTACTGAGATGTTGTGAATATCACACTCTAAAAAAATTTCCCTAGCTACCTTTTTTAGGGCATAGCTGTGTCTATGATTGCCAAATTTTCCAATTTCTGGGAATAAAAAGTTTAATGCTTCTAGTTGACTGATGAAAAAATGTGCTAGTTCATGGCTATTAGAAAGTCTATATAACCTATTGTAGGTAGCCAGAAAAGTTTGTGACTCGTAAATAGACTTAGCCTGTTCACGAATCATATCTAATCGTAAAGGAAAGAAGACACTGTCTAATTGAGACTGAAATCCTCCTTGAAAATTGATTAGAACAAAATTTGCTAATGTTACCAAACCATCGTGGTAATTACTACAAATTTTAATGTAGTAATGATTCCCTGATAAAGGAACATGACACTGAAGTCGATTTTTATCAATTTCGATAATGTGATTAGTAACGTTGTACAGTTGACCAAGGATATCAGTCATTTTTGGACATATAATATAAATGTTATCGAAAGGAATCCATTTATTTAAAAATTTTGTGATAAAGGTTTCAATAATTTGTCCATATTTCTCTTCATGGAAGGAAAATAAACTAATTAAAGTTTGGCATGGGGTAGAGATAGGGTTTACTAAGTTAGCAGGGTAGACATTTCGGAAACAAACTTGTTCTTTTACATATAAACCATCTTTCTTTTCTTTAAAATACTCTAGCTCATCTTGAATGGGTGAAAAAGTAAATAAGTTCTTTTCTTCTCTTATCAAAGGCGATGATGGGAGAGTCTGAGCTTTAAAGATACGTTGTAAATCGTCACTATAAGTATTCTTTGCCATTGATTTTACCTCGGCTATCGACTTTGTTGATTGCAAATGGTTTGTTGGGTATATCTAATAGATAATCCTTGTTAATTTCTTTTACAATGTGTTTAGATATATCTGCAATTAGCTTGACAGAGGGATGTCTTCCATCTTCTTGGAAAGGATGATTATTTTTTTCGACATAGTATTTGAATAGTTCATATTCAGGAAAGTAATAGTCGTCCCCTAATTCCATAATGGCTTCTTTGATAATACGATAATTTTCAGTCGTAGCCAAATGCAGATTATGAAACTTTTCAGAAGCTTTAAGAAGTACATAGGGAATTGAAAATTGAATCTTAATTTTAGGGTTAATAAGTTGTACAACTCGCATAATTTGTTTAGCAAAATTAAGTATATCGTCGGACGATAGATAGACATTCTTAATTTCAGGATTGAGAAATTGATTCTTTGGAAGTCTATTCATAATATGGTTGACTTTAGACCACATTTCAACAGAACCTAGAGATAGTATTAATAAATCTGACTCAGTTAGTGCTGTTTTGACATAATTGTCAATGTTTAAATTTTGATGTAGAACAGCTTCGTAACTTTCCGACTTATTCCAAAAACGAATTTCATCATAGAACACCTTTTGTTTGGAATCTATTAAAATATGATGATCCAATTCAAGTGCAATAACTTCTAAATCCTTTAGCAAGGAAGGAGCATTAAAAATGGTCTCGTAAGGAGAAAAAGTTTTAATTTGACTGTTGGAAAAATAGTCAATACCGAGTGATAAATTTCGTGCTGTACATGCTCCTAAGAAGCATATTTTTTCAGGACGATAAGTTAGAAAATATTTAGATTCATTTGATGAGTAAAAATGTAAGCTATCCATATAGTTCACCATCATATCCTAGAATATTTAATATGGTTTGAATATTACCGAAGCCACGCATAACTTGGTCAAAGTTTAATAGCACAGCGGATTCAATATTTAATTGTACTATTCCCATCAATATCGCCATTCCAGCGCGCATATCTTTGAGATTGTATGTGTTGGATTGATAATTCGTGAGTGATAATTTGTCTAGTGTTTTTAAAGCACCATTATCTAATACTTTAATTCGTATACCTAGCTTCTCTAATTCAGCCACATGACTGGCTCTATGAATAAAAACTTCATCAAATAGAATGGAAGATATATTATGAGATGCTAGAAATTCTGATACAATGGGACCTAAATCAGTGGTGATAAATGGTGCAGCACCTAATCTTAGAAATTCAAAATACTCGGTTTCTATTTGAAATACTTTTTTGAATTGAATTGTGTGTTTATCTTCAATAATTTTTAATCCTAATTTTGTAAAAAGTTCAATGTAACTTTGGGGAATATCTTTGATAAGTATATTATCGAAAATGATATTTTCTAGCTCATCCCAGAATAGTAAAACATAGGATATAAGCATAGACATATCAGGAGGTAAGGTTATTTCAGTATTGACTATATCAATAGAATCTACTTTAGGGATTAAAATTTTATCAGATGTTAAATATTCTACAGTTCGATTAGTAGCTGATTCTAGTAATGTAATGAGGTAGCACACAGTAGGGTCTGGTGAAAGTCCGTTGATTCTAATTTCATTTGGATAAACATATGCCAAACTAATAGCATTGAAGAAAGCACCAACACTTTTACTCCCATCAGCGTAACAATTCAATGTGATATTTTTATTTAGTAAGTCATTTTTCTCAGAATAAAAGATTTTATTCTCTTCGTTATAGGTGTAGTTCGCTACGGTGGAGAGAATGTCAAGGTGTAAGTCAATAGGTCTAAAGCAAAAGTCATCTCCTCCAGGGAATGTGAACAACAGACGATGATAGCGATAGGTCAAAGCTGAGATAATACCGATGCTGGCTCGACTAATTTTATTAAGAGAGATGATGTCTTTAGGTGTATTTGTAGATTGGATTTCAATGGTGTCTTCACAGGTATATGAGTCAGACCAATGATTATTCCCTAGTTCATACAAAATATTTAAAAAGTCAAAAGCAGTGGGACAATTTCTAATAACTAATTTATGCTTATTCAGAAATAAGCTAGACAATAGAATATGAACACCAATAACTTTATCACCTTCAATCTTGATGTGATTTTTTAGAGTGGTAGAATTTTTACCCTGACTTTTCTTTTGCAATTTCATATTAAAGTGCTTAGGTAAAATGTCATCTGCTGTTTTAGAGAAGCTTTCTTTAGTCAAAGAACTTGGTTGATTTAAACTAACTTCTAAATCTTCGAAGGATATTTCTAGTAGTTTTGCATAAGCTATTAAGTCTTTAACATTGATATCACGAGAGCCATTTTCCCAGTTTGAGATAGCCTGTCGGCTTAGTTTTAATTGATTTGCTACAAATTCTTGAGTAAACCCCATTGATAATCTACGCTGTTTTAAAAAGTCACCAATCATAGGCGTATGTCTCCCTTATGTTAATTTGGTTATTATTATACTCGTATAAAATAAAATTTCAAGAATTTTCAGGCAACATTTTGTTGCGTAGCATGATGATCTAATATCTTCTGTAAATGGGGCGTACTTGTTTATGTCTAGGAGGACTGATGCGTCAGTTCTCCCGTTTTTATTTATGTGACTATTAGTCCGTCTCGCACCTAACGGAGCGAGACGGACTGAAAGTCACATAATATAAAAAAGCCTCACCAAAAAAAATTCTGGTGGGGCTTTTGGTGGGGAACCAATCAATTTTGACTGATTTTTAACCTTTTATAATAACCTAAAGTGCTGTTAAAACAACCATTTCACTTCAAATCATGTTTATAAATCATTCCCACTCTACAGTTGCAGGTGGTTTACTTGTGATATCATAGACGATGCGGTTAACGTGGTCAACTTCGTTAACGATACGGACTGAGATTTTTTGGAGAACTTCCCAAGGAATTTTAGCGAAGTCAGCTGTCATTCCATCAATCGAAGTGATAGCGCGGATAGCGATAGTGTAGTCGTAAGTACGGCCGTCTCCCATAACACCTACTGAACGAACGCCAGTGTTAACAGTGAAGTATTGCCAGATATCGCGGTCAAGACCAGCTTTAGCGATTTCTTCACGAAGGATAGCGTCTGACTCACGAACAGTTTCGAGTTTTTCTTCAGTGATTTCCCCCATAACACGGATCGCAAGACCTGGACCTGGGAATGGTTGGCGCCATACGATGTGGTCTGGCATACCAAGCTCAGTACCAAGCGCACGAACTTCATCTTTATAAAGAGTGTTCAGTGGCTCGATCAGTTCAAACTGCATATCTTCTGGAAGTCCACCAACGTTGTGGTGAGACTTGATGGTTTGAGCAGTATCCGTACCAGACTCGATCACGTCAGTGTAGAGAGTTCCTTGTGCCAAGAATTTCACATCTTTGAGCTTACTTGCTTCGTCATCAAAGACATAAACAAACTCGTTACCGATGATCTTCCGTTTTTGTTCTGGATCAGATACACCAGCTAACTTATCAAGGAAACGTTTTGCAGCATCTGCTTTAACGATGTTCAAACCAAACTTACCACCAAGCATATCCATCACTTGATCAGCTTCGCCTTTACGAAGAAGACCGTGGTCTACAAAGATACAGATCAATTGATCGCCGATGGCTTTTTGAAGGAGAACCCCAACAACGGAAGAGTCAACACCACCTGAAAGACCAAGAAGGACACGTTTGTCTCCGACGGTTTCACGGATTTTTTTGATCTGCATGTCAATGAAGTTGTCCATGGTCCAGTCACCTTTAGCCCCACAGATGTTCAAGGCAAAGTTACGCAAGATGTCATAACCGTGAACAGAGTGACGAACCTCAGGGTGGAATTGGATTCCGTAGATTTTCTTGTCTGGATTTTCAATCGATGCAAATGGACAGTCAGCAGAAGTACCAGTGCGGATAAAGTCAGCCGGAATTTCTGTAACAGCATCCCCGTGGCTCATCAAGACCAATTGTTTGTCTGGTGTGCCGGCAAAAAGAGCAGAAGATTCTGTCAAAGTCAGTTCAGATTGACCATATTCGCGGTTACCAGCATCACCTGCAGGAACGACCTTCCCACCCAATTTATGGGTTAACAATTGCATCCCGTAACAGATTCCAAGGATTGGAATACCGAGTTCAAAAATTTCAGGATCGATATCAAAAGAACCTTCCTCGTATACAGAGTTTGGTCCACCTGAAAGAACGATCCCAACTGGATTGATTGCACGAACTTCATCAGCAGAAATCTTGTGGCTCTTCAACTCTGAGAAGACTCCAATTTCACGAATACGCCGTGAAATAAGCTGATTGTATTGGCTACCGTAGTCAAGCACGATGATTTTTTCAACATCATGCAAATCAGTTGATAGGTTTGTCATCTTATCCCCTTCTTAAAGAAATTTACTTTCCTCTATTCTAACACAAAAGCCTTGTCTTTACCAATCTCTGATTGAAGAATTAGGAATTTTACGCTACAATAGAGATAACACAGAGAAAGAGCAAGGTTATGATTCCAGCTTACATTCAAATTCATGATCAGATTAAGTCTGAGATTGATCAAAAAATATGGAAAATCGGGGAGCGTCTTCCCAGCGAACGCGATCTGGCTGAGAAATTTCAGGTGAGTCGGATGACGCTTAGGCAGGCTATTACCCTTCTGGTTGAAGAAGGAGTGCTTGAAAGACGGGTAGGAAGTGGTACCTTTATCACCAGCACGCGCGTTCAAGAAAAAATGCGGGGCACAACCAGTTTTACAGAAATTATGAAATCGCAAGGCAAGGAACCTTCTAGCCAAGTGATTTCTTACAGGAAAACCATTCCTAGCCTCCAAGAAGTGGACAAATTGGGCATTGATAAGACAGAGACCATTATTCGGATGGAACGGGTCCGGTATGCTGATGGGATCCCTGTTGTTTATGAAGTGGCCTCTATTCCAGAGAAATTTATTAAGAATTTCAATCGAGAAGAGGTTACCAGCCATTTCTTCCAAACCCTGGAGCGTCATGGCTATAAGATTGGAAAGTCGCACCAGACCATCTATGCGCGATTGGCCAAGGATAAGATTGCGGACTATTTACAGATTTCAAAAGGGCAAGCTATTTTAGGTCTGACACAGGTTTCCTATTTTGAAGATGGGACGGCTTTTGAGTATGTAAAAAGTCAGTATGTCGGTGAACGGTTCGAATTTTATTTGGAAAATAACTAAGCTCGCAATTCACAGTAATAAAAAAACTCTTCAAATGTTTGGGAGACTTTCTCTCTTTGGCATTTGGGAGCTTTTTTAGGTTGAAGACATTCTTTCTAAATAGTGATAGTAAAGGCAAAATGGAAATATTTTAAAAAAATTTAAAAAAATTTTTATTTTTTCTTCAATTTTTTATTTTTTTACGAATTAATAGATAGAAGCAGGTTTTAAAGCTTAATAAGAGATATAAGGCAGGAAAAAATGAAAAAAATTAAAATAGATGTGGTAGCTGTTCCCTTGAGCGGGCATCTGTACCCAACTTTAAATCTCGTTAAACCCTTGTTAGATGATCCTTCGATGGAGATCCGGGTTTTCACAGGACCTCAGAAAAAGGCCGTTTCAGAAAGTCTTGGCTTCACTGTCGTTCCAATTCTAGAGGACAAAGTAGAAGAATTTGAACGCGCGGCTAATAACGATAAGAAACTCAATCTTTTTTCAGCTTATCGGCAATTATCCAAGAGTCTGGATTTGATTAATCATGTATCGGATCAATTGTTAGAGGAGTGGCGCGTCAATCGTCCAGATATTGTGATTGCTGACTTTATCACTCTATCAGCAGGGTTTGTGGCAGAAGAGTTGGAAATTCCTTGGATTACCACCATGGCGACACAATTTGCCATCGAAACTCCTTATGGTCCTCCTTGCTTCTTCGGAGGGATGGGAGTCGCGCGCACAAAGAAGGAAGAGAAGGTACAAGCACTATGCCGAAAACTCACGCGCATTGGAAAATACTGTGGGGCTTTCCTCTTACGCAAACGCTTAAAACGTTACAATTTCAAGTTGTACAATCAAAATGGAGTGGAGACCATCTACTCTCCTTATGCCATCTTTGGAATTGGGATGATGGAGCTAGAGTTGAAGACACACTTCCCTCATCAATATGCGTGGCTTGGCCCTTTGGGAACTTCTCTTGAAAAAGCTGAAGATTATCCTTTAGATCTCAGTCCTTACGAGGACAAGACGAAGGTACTCGTGACATGTGGAACCCAGTTGCCTTGGGCGAAGGAGAACTTGCTAGAGCAAACTAAGCAGTTGGCCAAAGAGCATCCAGAATGTCACTTTTTCGTCACCTTAGGAGATGGAGCAAAGGAATTCTCTGAAGAAGAAGTAGCGCCAAATGTGACGGTCGTCTCATATCTACCCTACAAAGAATATATTCCGCAGATGGACTATGTCATTCACCATGGAGGAGCTGGAATCTTTTATCAGTGTATCGAATTTAAAAAACCAGCCTTGATCTTGCCACATGATTATGACCAATTTGACTATGCGATTCGAGGAGTAGAAGCAGGAATTGCCTTTCAAGCACATCGCAATCGCACCGAAGAGATTCAAGCAGGTTTTAAGGCTCTATTAGAAAAAGAATCTTGGGAAAAGTTAGAAAGACTAAACAAACTTTCAAAAACCTACAAGCCGTTGGATACCTTGGAGTTTGAGATTCAACGATTATTAAGACGTGGAACGGATGGTAAACTATGAAAATTCTTGTAACAGGTGCGACTGGCTTCCTTGGAAAATATGTGATCGATGAGTTGTTGGCTCACGATTATTCCATTGTAGCCTTTGGCCGAAACGAAAAAATTGGGAAGGCTCTGGAAGGTGAGCGCGTCCAATTTATCAAAGGGGATTTGAGCGCTATTGAGGAATTAAGACAAACCTTTCAGTCTGTTGATGCTGTGGTTCACGCTGGAGCTTTATCCACTGCCTGGGGACCTTGGAAGGCCTTCTATCAGGCTAATGTAGTTGGTACTCAAAATGTCCTTGACTTGTGCCGTGAATATGCGGTAAAACGCTTGGTTTACGTATCTTCTCCCAGTATTTACGCAGCTGGAAAAGACCAATTAAACATTAAGGAAAGCGATGCTCCCAAAGAAAATCACCTCAACAATTACATCCGAAGTAAATTGGCGTCTGAAAAACTTTTTTCTGACTATTCAGATGTGCCAAGTATCATCTTGCGACCTAGAGGATTATTTGGTGTGGGAGATACCAGCATTTTGCCTCGTGTCTTACGTCTCAGTCGAAAAATTGGAATTCCTTTGATTCGAGGGGGAGAACAGCTCATGGATATGACCTGTGTGGAAAATGTCGCTCTAGCCATTCGTTTGGCATTGGAAGCAAAAGAAGCACACGGGCAAGTTTATAATATTACAAATGGGGAACCAAAGACCTTTAAGTATTTGATCGAAACCACACTAAAAGGATTGGGAGAACCGATTCGCTATCGGAAAATTCCAGCAGGTCTAGTAGCAGGTGTGGCTTATAGCCTTGAAGGGGTGTATCGATTTTTTCATCTGAAAGCCGAACCCCCATTGACTCGCTATACCTATTATCTCCTTCGATATAGCCAAACCCTCGATATTCAAAAGGCTCAAACCGAACTTGGCTACTATTCAAAAATGACCATTGAAGAAGGGATTGACAACTATGTCCAACATGATCAAGCACATTGATTATTTTCCAGCAGGCTATTGCAGCAGTCATTCTGGTCTCTTATTTAAAGGGATTCCGAATGAAAAAATGCAATTTCCAGCAGGTGTCTTTTTGATTCATCATCGTGAAAAAGGCTATATTTTGTACGATACCGGTTATCACTACGAGATTAAGAAAAAAGCTCGATATTTCTGGTACCGTCTAGCCACCCCAATGCAAATGAAAAAAGAAGACCAAATCGATTATTTATTGCAAGAGAGGGGAATTGATCCGGAAAAAATTACTTATGTGATTCTTTCGCATCTGCACCCGGATCATCTTGGCGGAGCAGCACTTTTTCCAAATGCTCATTTCTTTGTTACCCAGGAAGTCTATGAGGTGTACCAAAAACCGAAATTTAAAGATCTGATTTTTAAAGAGTTTTTGCCAGCTGATTTCAAAGATCGGGTGACTTGTCTCAAAGCAGATCAAAGGCATCCTACTTTCCCATATCGCCCGACTGCGGATCTTTTTGGTGATGGGAGCATTCTTATATCATCTATCGATGGACATGCGAGAGGGCAAGGCTGTCTTTATCTGGATGAGCTTAAACTCTTCATCGGAGCAGATCTTTCTTGGGGAGTAGACCTCTTGCCTTACACAGGGCAAATGCGACTGATTCCTTCCTTGGTTCAGGATGATAAGAAGGCTTATTTAAAAGGAGCTGATTTGCTGGAAACACTCTTGCAAGATGGCATTCAAGTTGTGGTCAGCCACGACCCGCAAGATCGGATTGAAAGGATTTTAAATGAAAAAAACAGTCTTTCTGAAAACCTTTATTGAAACCAGATGGTGCCATCGATTCCGTTCTAAGGAGGCCTTGAAGCGATACCAAGATAAACAATTGGCACGCTACCTTGCATTTATCACTTCTCAATCCCCCTATTTTCAAACCCATTCTCCCGAATCCTTTGGAACCATGGATAAAACCTTCATGATGACACATTTCAATGAACTCAATACCCTGGGAGTGGATCGAGATCAGGCTTTAGAGATGGCGATTCGCGGAGAACAAACACGAGATTTTACTGAGATGAATGGAGAAGTAGCAGTGGGCTTGTCTTCGGGGACTTCCGGCCACCGAGGAGTCTTTGTCACCACAGAAAAAGAAAGAAGTATGTGGGCTGCAGCGATTCTAGCCAAGATGCTACCGAAAGGAAAACTCTTTGGTCATTGCATTGCCTTTTTCTTACGAGCGGACAATGAACTCTATCAAACCATTAATTCAGGCCTGATTCGCTTGGAATATTTTGATATTTTCAAGGATAGCAAGGAGCATTTAGAGCGTCTCAAAGACTATCAACCAACCATTGTGGTTGCACCAGCTTCGACCTTGATTGAGTTAGCTAACTATGTCAGCAATCTGCAACTTGCGATCCAACCCGTCAAGGTTGTCTCTGTCGCAGAGATCCTAGAAGATCGAGATGCACAGACCATCGCCAAAGCTTTTCAACTAGACAAGGTTGATCAGGTCTACCAAGCGACAGAAGGGTTTTTAGCTTGTACCTGTTCAGAAGGCAATCTACATCTCAACGAAGATATTTTGTATGTCGAAAAAGAGTATCTAGATGATAGCCGCTTTTATCCGATTATTACGGATTTCAAACGAACGAGCCAACCCATCTATCGCTACCGCCTCAATGATATTTTGGTGGAAGAAAAGTCCCCTTGCCCTTGTGGTTCCGTCTTTACTCGAATCGCAAAGATTGAAGGACGATCGGACGATATCTTCTATTTCAAAAAAGAAGATGGCAGCAGCCAGATGATCTATCCGGATTTTATTCGCCGGTGCATTTTATTCGTCGAAAATATTCTGGACTATCAAGTAACTCAGTTGGCAGATGGATCCATTACCATTGCCTTGAGTCACCGGACAGAGTCTATGGAGCAAGCAATCTTTGCTCAATTTGAACTCTTAGCTCAGCAGAAACAATTCATTCTCCCAAGTATTCAATTTATCGATTACCAATGGGACCCAACACGTAAATTAAAACGTGTTCAACGACTTCAATAAAAGGAGAATCCTATGACTACTGTAAAAAGACATTTGCAAATTAAAGGCTATGGAACAGCGCTTCCAGTTCATACAGTGACTTTCAAAGACCAGACTCGTTACCGCGTGAAAGAAGGAGAAGAAACACAGATTGATCTTGCAGCCCGTGCGATCGAAGCTGCTTTAAACCATGCGGGTCTTGAAATGGCAGACATCGACTGCCTGGTTTCGGCTAGTGCGGTTGGCGTTCAGCCCATCCCTTGTACAGCTGCTTTGATCCATGAGCGCGTGGCCAAGGGACTAACGATTCCTGCTATGGATATCAATACAACTTGTACCAGTTTTGTATCAGCTTTGAGCACTGTTTCTTATCTGATTGAAGGTGGCGAATACCGTCGGGTTCTGATTGTATCTAGTGAAGTAGGGAGCCTAGGGCTTAATCCTAAACAAAAAGAAAGCTTTGAACTGTTTAGCGATGGCGCTGCAGCTTTTATCTTTGAAGCAACAAAGGAAGATAAAGGAATCATTGCTAGCATGCAACGTACCTGGTCTGAGGGAGCTCATGATACCGAGATTCGTGGTGGTTTGACAGCGTATCATCCGAAATTATACTCTGAAGCAACCAAGACCGATTTCATGTTTGACATGAAAGGGAAGAAGATCCTTTTGCTTTCTGCCCGTGTTATTCCAGAAATGTTCCAAGAATTCCAAGAGAAATCAGGCATTTCTAAAGATGCTGTAGACTATATTATTCCTCACCAAGCAAGTCGCGCCTTACCACTCGTCATGGACAAATTGGGCGTCGGCAAAGACAAGTACCTCAATATTGTCAGTGATTATGGAAATATGGTTTCGGTAGCCGTGCCTTTCGGCCTAGCCTATGCATTGGATCATGGCTATGTGAAGGAAGGAGATACCATCTTCTTGATGGGAACTGCAGCAGGGATGACGGTCAATATGTTGGCACTGAAACTTTAATGATGAATCCTCTTACTTCAAGCTCAAAAAGCATCAAGTCCCGCTAGTCTTTAGCGGGATTTTTTGATATAATGAAAGGTATGGAAATTGAGAAAACCAACCGAATGAATGCGCTCTTTGAGTTTTATGCAGCGCTCTTGACGGACAAGCAGATGAACTACATCGAGCTCTACTACGCAGATGACTACAGCTTGGCTGAGATTGCAGAAGAGTTTGGAGTGAGCCGTCAAGCGGTCTATGACAATATTAAACGTACAGAAAAGATTTTGGAAGATTACGAAATGAAACTCCATATGTATTCCGATTACATTGTACGCAGCCAGATTTTTGATCAGATTTTAGAACGCTATCCGGAAGATACTTTTCTACAAGAGCAGGTTGAAATTTTATCAAGCATTGACAATCGGGAGTGATTATGGGCAGTCTCGTCATTTATCAAGGAATACCTTGCAAACTATTAGTCGCAGAGGAAGAATTTCCTACTCGACTACAGATTATCTCGCCCAATGATATCTCCAAAGCTATGCAAATAGGTTTTAGCTGTTGGGGATATCCAAATGAAATCATGAAAGAAGTCACACCCGAAGAACTAGAATGTTTGCAACATTTTGGACGATTTCCACTGAATTGAAAAAATAGGAGAAAATAATGGCATTTGAAAGTTTAACCGAACGTTTACAAAACGTCTTTAAAAATCTTCGTAAGAAAGGGAAAATCTCTGAAGCGGATGTCCAAGAGGCAACCAAAGAGATTCGTCTAGCCCTCTTAGAGGCTGACGTTGCCCTTCCTGTTGTAAAAGACTTCATCAAACGCGTCCGCGAGCGGGCTGTTGGTCATGAGGTCATTGAAACTTTGAACCCTGCCCAACAAATCGTGAAGATTGTCGATGAAGAATTGACAGCCATTTTGGGTTCAGAAACAGCAGAAATTATCAAATCTCCAAAGATTCCAACCATTATCATGATGGTCGGTCTTCAGGGGGCTGGTAAAACAACCTTTGCTGGGAAATTGGCCAACAAATTGGTCAAGGAAGAAAATGCGCGTCCTTTGATGATTGCGGCCGATATCTATCGACCAGCAGCCATTGACCAGTTGAAGACGCTTGGTCAGCAGATCAATGTCCCTGTCTTCTCACTTGGTACTGAAGTCCCTGCAGTGGAGATCGTACGTCAAGGTTTGGAGCAGGCGAGAGCCAATCACAATGACTATGTCTTGATCGATACAGCCGGTCGTCTGCAAATCGATGAAAAACTCATGGGCGAATTGCGCGATGTCAAAGCCCTTGCCGAGCCAAACGAAATCCTCTTGGTTGTCGATGCCATGATCGGTCAAGAAGCGGCCAATGTGGCGCGTGAGTTCAATGAACAACTCGAAGTGACTGGGGTCATCTTGACCAAGATCGATGGGGATACCCGTGGTGGTGCAGCCCTTTCTGTCCGTCAGATTACTGGGAAACCAATCAAGTTTACTGGTACTGGTGAAAAAATCACGGATATCGAAACCTTCCACCCAGACCGTATGTCTGGCCGGATCCTCGGTATGGGGGATATGCTGACACTGATCGAGAAGGCTTCTCAAGAATACGATGAGAAACGCTCTCTTGAACTCGCTGAGAAGATGCGGGAAAACACCTTTGACTTCAACGATTTCATCGATCAGTTAGACCAAGTTCAAAACATGGGACCAATGGAAGATCTGCTCAAAATGCTTCCAGGGATGGCCAACAATCCAGCTATGAAGAACCTTAAGGTTGATGAACGAGAAATTGCTCGCAAACGTGCAATTGTATCATCCATGACCCCAGCTGAACGAGAAAATCCAGATTTGTTAAATCCAAGCCGTCGTCGTCGGATTGCTGCTGGTTCAGGAAATAGCTTTGTCGAAGTCAATAAATTCATCAAGGACTTTAACCAAGCCAAACAGATGATGCAAGGCGTCCTCTCTGGCGATATGAATAAGATGATGAAACAAATGGGGCTCAATCCAAATAACATGCCGAAGAATATGCCTGGTGGAATGCCTGATATGTCTGCCCTCGAAGGCTTGATGGGACAAGGTGGCATGCCTGACTTGTCAGCTCTTGGTGGAGGCGCTGGAATGCCTGATATGAGCCAAATGTTTGGCGGTGGTCTCAAAGGAAAAGCCGGTGAATTTATGATGAAACGGGCGATGAACAAGATGGCCAAACAAATGCGCAAAAATAAGAAAAAACGGAAATAATCGTTTCTAATAAGGGCCTGGAACACACTGTTCTGGGTTCTTTTAGAAACTACTACTAGAGGAAAGATGTTAAAAAAACTATTTCAACAAGTCATTCGTTTCTTTGCAAGATTGTTTTCTTCGCACAGAAAGGCCTTTGAATTTCCTAAAGGGTCGAAGAAACCACCGATTAGACCAATCATCTTTGTACCTGGGAGTTCAGCCAGTATCCAGCGATTCAACGGAACCATCCGTATGCTCCATCGCTTTTCTAGAAAAAAACAGAGTCTCTTAAAAATAAAAGTCAACAAAGATGAGTCTATAGAGATGGAAGGAAGACTGAATACGAAAGAGCCGAATCCTATGATTGTGATTGGCTTTGAGAACAATCGAGATGGCTACAGCAATATCAAGCAGCAAGTTGAATCCCTTAAGATAGCTCTAACCTACCTTCTTGATCACTATCATTTTACAGAGTTCAAGGCAGTCGGGCATTCTAATGGTGGACTGGTTTTGACTGGTTTATTGGAAAGTGGCTTTTTAGAGAAAAAGAAGGTAACCGTCAGCAAGTTAGCTATTATTGGCAGTCCTTACCAATTCAATCAAGAAATGTTTGACGATTTTCAAAAATGGAAGCATCGCCTGGGAAAAGAAGTAGAAGTCCTTAATTTTATCGGTAGCTTTGCTGGAAAATCAGATGGCATCGTCCCTCTTTCTAGCGCACAAGCAGCACAATCTATTTTTGACAATCAGGCCTATACAGAAGTGAATTTAAATGGTCGTAAGGCTCATCATTCAGCTTTACCCACTAATCCAGATCTAGTAAAACAATTAAGTCTGTTTTTGAATCTATAATTAAATTACATAATTTCGGTTATGTAATTTTTATTTGTCTCTTGCAATCCTTAAGTAAATATGGTACATTTTTGGTAACGATTACATATACTTAAGGAGGATTTTATGAAAGATCCCAAATTATTAGAAACAATGAAAGATTACAAGGGGCGGGATGAGGTTCCCGCAGATTTTGATGCTTTTTGGGATCAAGTCCTAGCAAAAATTACTGAACTGCCTGAATACAAGCTCGAAGAACGAGATTTCAGCATTCCAAATGAGATTTGTTATGAATTAACCTTTAAAGG
This sequence comes from Streptococcus parasanguinis, assembly GCF_023109675.1. Classification (GTDB taxonomy): domain Bacteria; phylum Bacillota; class Bacilli; order Lactobacillales; family Streptococcaceae; genus Streptococcus; species Streptococcus parasanguinis_I. The sequence continues at coordinate 27,351 of NZ_JALDUR010000015.1, forward strand.
AACACGAGATGGACTTGTTTATGCGCGGGTTGTTCTCCCAAAAACGGATCAAAAAGTTCCCGTTATTTTCCATTTTCATGGCTATATGGGACGTTGTTGGGATTGGGCTGATATGTTAGCTTATACAGTAGCCGGCAATGGTGTTGTGTCTATGGACGTGAGAGGGCAGTCAGGCTATTCAACCGACGGAGATCGCTCACCACTTGGAAATACGGTTAAAGGACAGATTATCCGCGGAGCCGTGGAAGGTCCGGATGAGCTCTTTTATAAGGATGTCTATTTAGATCTTTACCAGTTAATTGAAATTGTAGCCAGCCTCCCTCAAGTAGACGACAGCAAACTTGCCAGCTACGGAGCATCTCAAGGCGGTGCCCTTGCTCTGGTTGCTGCTGGATTGAATCAACGGATTCAACGAACAGTCGCCATTTACCCATTCTTATCAGATTTCAGACGGGTATTAGAGATCGGAAATACCAGTGAGGCCTATGACGAGCTTTTCCGTTATTTCAAGTTCCATGATCCATTCCATGAAACGGAAGATCGTTTGATGCAGACTTTAGCCTATATTGATGTGAAAAATTTCGCTCATCGCATCAAAGGACAAGTTCACATGATTACCGGGCTAGATGATGATGTCTGTTATCCTGAAACGCAGTTTGCTATTTATAATCGCTTAGAATGTCCAAAAGAGCATTTAATCATGCCAGAATATGCTCATGAAGCTATGAACGTTCAAGTCAATGATCGAGTCTATAATTGGCTCTGTGGTAGTAAGATTTCATTTCGATATGTAGAAAAATAAGTTACAGAAGAAAACAATCAGTAAATCCATGAGATTTGCTGATTTTATTGTGGTTAAAAGGGATCTAGTATAGATAGGAAAACTAAAAGTTTATGTACAATTGACTAAACAAGACTTAAACCATTGCTATAGCTGAATTAGAAGCATAAAGTACATTCTTTAAAAAGTGTACTTTATTTTTATTTTGTACATTATTCTGGGGTGGTATTTTGTATGTTTTCTAGTACATAACATCCTCAAATCTAAGAAATTGATTTGTACATTTTTTACTCAAGTAACAGTAGAAGGAGTGACGGTTCAATTGTACACTTTATTTAAAATATTTATGGCTATATTAATAGTATTTGAAGCATAGATAAAGTAGATACAGTGGTATAATAGTGTCAAAAGACTTTCAGGAGAAATGAGATGAGATCGCATACAGTTATTCTAGGCGCTGGTGCTACTATTGCAGCAATTCCAGATGGTGATAAAAATGGGAAAAGCTCTTCAGTTATGAATGGATTGCTAAAAAAACTTAATTTAGAAGAAATTCTTGCTGGTGTTGAATTACAGACAAAGAGCGAAAATTTAGAAGATATCTATTCAGAATTATTTGAGAGAGAAGAGTGCTCTGAAATAGTTAGAAAGCTAGAAGAAAGACTCTATGATTATTTTGCTTCGTTGGAGTTACCTGATGAACCAACAATTTATGATCTTTTAATATTAAGTTTAACTAATAAAGATTGCATAGCTACGTTTAATTGGGACCCTTTACTTATACAAGCTTATGTTCGCTGTTCAAAAATTACTCGGAACCTGCCACAAATTCTTTGTTTACATGGGAATGTAGCTATCGGTTTTTGTGAAGAACATACTGAGTTTGGAACAGTAGATTACTATTGCCCAACATGTTATAAAAAATTAAATCCAACAAAATTATTGTATCCCGTAAAAAACAAAGACTATTCTTCCGATGGATACATAAATTGGTGTTGGAAAGCATTAGATTACTTTGTCGATCATTCATATATGTTAACTATTTTTGGATACAGTGCTCCTAAGAGCGATGTAGATGCTGTTAATTTAATGAAAAAAGCATGGGGAAATATTGAAGACCGACCACTTGAAGAAGTTTCCGTAATAGATATTGTAGACGAAGAGACTATGCTAAATACATGGAAAGACTTTATTCATAGCCATTATTATAGGTATTCAAATTCATTTTTTGATTCTTACTTAGCAAAATTTCCAAGAAGAACTTGTGAAACTGTATTTGCAACATTTTCATTAAATGTTCCTTCTGATGGTAGTAGAGGTTTTAAAGAGAATTTTAATTGGGAAATGATAAAAGAGTTTTTATCTGATATGTTAGTTGAAGAACAAGAAAATAAAGGAAAATCAAATTTAAAATCGAAATATTTAGTTTGGGATGAAGATGTTAACGAATAATCTAATTAACCATAGTGTACTTAAATTGTCAATGGATTTCGACAATGCTTTTAAAAATAAAGATATAGATGAGATTTATAGACTAATAGAAATTGGTAAAAATATGGAAAATACTATTGATGATATTTCCAAAATTCATTTACTTTATTCTATTGGGACAGCATATGGTGATATATTTGAACTAAGTGATAACCTAGTATTCAACATAGATACCGATTGTACAGTTCAACAAATTTATTACTTTAGAAAAGCTATCGAAATTTCAAATAATATTGATATAAATCCTGAGAACAATAGCTTTATTCACCCATTATTATGTTCACTATACACCAATTACGCGAATCTATTAGATGCTTGTGGTAGAAAACAGTTAGCTATTAAGATGTATTGTAAATGTATACAAATCAATCCAAGATTCACAATGGCTAGTGGTAACTTGGCTATTTGTCTACATCATTATCGTAATTTTTTGAATGATAACGAACATCTTCACTTTATTAAAAAAATTAAAAATTTAATAGAAACAAGTATAACTGTTTCAGATCCAAACAGAGTTAAAAACGCAGAAAAGCAATTTATTAAACTTTACGAACAATATCTTGATTATAAAGTTTTAGATGAATGCTCTTGTAAAAACATTGATTATAATCCTAATTCACAAAAGTATCGTGAATGGTGTTGGAACAACGGGCTGTATCTTAATCCACTTAATGACTTACAAGCTGACGATATAAATAGATATGATGACAATCTTTTACTACCAAGTTTATTGTTTCAATCGGATAAAGATTTAAACAAATACATTTCTATGTTTAATCAAATTAAGCAAGAATATGTTTATGCCCGTTATCTCTGTTTTAATAGCATTGAGGTTGATTCGGTTCATTATGCTGACGAGAATGTTAATCTTATTGATTGTCTAGACTACGTACAATACTCTATCAGACTTGAAGGATTAAAAGCGGCTTTTAAAACACTCTATTCATTATTAGACAAAGTTGCAATGTTTATAAATGAATATTATTCTCTTAAAATTAAGACTAGACAAGTAAATTTTCATTCAATTTGGATGTCTAATAGCGATTTAAATAAATTTTTGAATAAGAACATTGGCCTGTCATCTATATTTTGGATAGCGAAAGATTTTGATAATGGTGATAATTCTTTAACAGCTAATCCAAACTCAAAGCGATTGAAAATTATTAGAAATTATTTAGAGCACAGGTTTACTAATATAACATTGAATATTTTTGATGGAAGTGAAGATAATAATGAAACGAGACTGTATCTAACTGAATCTGAACTTCAAGAGTTTGCATTAGATTTATTAAATCTTGTAAGAGAAGTTATTTTTTCACTCAAAAATGCCATTCAAATAAGTGAAAATGAAAAACAATCTACTCTAAGCAGTGAAGTAGCTTTAATTCCGATAAATTATGAAGAAGTAGATTCGAAAGATAAATTATAGTATTGAACATACAATTTATAGTCGTTATAAAAAGCAATAGTCTAAATTCATTTAACTAATCGACTTAACTAGAGCTAAACTATTGATAAAACCGAATTAGAAGGATAAAGTACACTCATTAAGCAGTGTACTTTATTTTTGTTTTGTACATTTTTTGTTGATTGCTTAATCAATACTACATCTCTATCAGGCAATTCAGACTCCATTTAGTCCTCTAAAACCCATGTTGAGGCAGCATCACTGCTTGTACGAGCTTAGAAAAAATGTTAACGAAAAAGCCTTAGTGTCAAGGTTTTTTTGGTATCCTCAAAAAGGTAATTTTATAATTGACAATTTGTCAGTAGAGTAGTATAATTTATAAGCAGGAGGAATAAAATGCGAGATGTAAAAGATCCGGAAATTCGACGGGCTGAGATTATGGACGCTGCTATGCTCCTCTTTATGGAGAAAGGATATGCGAACACAACAACTCAGGATATAGTCGATAAGGTAAATATATCACGAGGTTTGCTATACTATCACTTTAAGAATAAAGAAGATATTCTGTATTGTCTCGTGGAACGATATTCAGAGAAATTATTGAGTGATATTCACGTGATTGTCTATGATGATGACAAAACTGCTATTGAAAAAACAAGAGCCTTTATAGATGCCACAATAATCTCTACAGATAACGTTTCAGCGGAAGGAACTGAGTTACAAAAGACGGTTGATCTTGAAGAAAATCGTTATATGTTAGATAAGTTATCTCATAAGCTCATTGAAAAACTGACTATATATTTTGAGAGGATAATAAATCAAGGCATCTCAGAAAAAGTATTTTCTGTAAAATATCCATCAGAAACAGCAGAATTTCTGATGACAGCCTATGTTTTTGTTTCAAATAACATAGGTATAAAAACTTCAAAGAAAGAAACTGTCAAAGATTACTTGAATGCATTTAAGATAATGCTGGAACAAAATCTAAATACAAAAGAACTCTTTAGCAATTAAAAAAAGATAGAATGTTTGTAAAGAGAACTATGTACCGATAGCTAAATCAAAACAAGCTATCGGTATTATTTCAAAATATGACTGACAAATTGTCAATGGAGACGAAAATATGTTAGAGATAAAGAATTTTAGTAAAAGTTATGGGGATAAGAAGGTTGTGGATAACCTGTCTATTTCAGTACAGCCTGGAGATATTTATGGTTTTATTGGAGCAAATGGTGCGGGAAAAACATCAACGATAAAGGCAGTTGTCGGTATCCATGATTTTGAAGAAGGAAGTATAATTATCAACGGTCATTCTATTAAAGAAGAACCTGTTATTTGTAAAAAAATGATGGCGTATATCCCAGATAATCCAGATTTGTATGAACATATGACAGGACTTCAATATATTAATTTTATTGCTGACTTGTTTGAAATTCCTACAAAAATACGCAAGGAGAGAATACAAAAATACGGTGATTTATTTGATATGACTGAGCATCTTTCGGGGATTATTTCTTCATATTCACATGGAATGAAGCAACGAACAGCCATTATTTCTGCACTTGTACATTCTCCCAAACTGTTGATTTTAGATGAACCTTTTGTTGGGCTAGATCCCAAAGCAACTTTCCTACTAAAGAAAATTATGCATGAGTGTGTTTCAGATGGAGGTGCTATTTTCTTTTCAACCCATGTATTGGATGTTGCGGAAAAATTATGTAATAAGATTGCCATTATCAAAAATGGAAAGTTAATTGCAAGTGGCAATACGGGAGACGTCAAAGGTGATGAATCATTGGAGGCATTTTTCATGGAGGTGCAGAACAATGAGTAACATTTGGATACTGCTTAAAGCGCAATTGATTAATTTCTTTCCTATTAATGAGATTAGAGATTCACGAAATAAAAAACAAAGTTCAATGGCTATTGCGAGTTTTGGCATAATAACTCTTTCCTTATTTTGCTTTGTTTATAATATAATAACAGCGAAAACATTGGTACACGTCGGACAGCAGAACTTGATTCCAGCATATATGGTCTCTGTCTCAAGTTTTTCAATATTATTTTTTACAGTATTTTATTCGAATGGCATTTTATTTGGCAGTCGAGATATGGAAATTCTCCAATCCTTACCTGTTAAAAGTTCGTATATTATCACCAGCAAGTTTATGTTTATGTACTTATTGAATTTTTTAATAGGCTTGATATTTATGCTCCCGGGTGGAATTGTATGGAGCTTGAACGGAAGTTTAAACCTCCTACAGATTATATTGTATTTTACTTCTATAATTTTTGTCCCTTTGATTCCCATGTGTATAGCGGCATGCATGGGACTCGTTATTGTTTTCGCTTCATCTTTTTTTAAAAGAAAAAATGTTATCTCTCTTATTTTTTCATTTGCGATGCTAGGTATAATTGGATATTTTGCATTATCAGCTTTGCAATCAGGTGATGAAAGTAGTATTGGGGTTACTCTGGCTAAGCAAATTACTAGACTGTATCCAATTTCTAGACTATTTATGTCATACTACAATTTTCCAATGTACTATGGGATGGGATTTTATATAGTTCTTTCAATAGTCGTCTTTTATCTATTTGTCAAAATTGCTTCGTTGAAGTATGGACTACTTAATACACTTGCCAATACAAAATCAAGTTATGCTAATGACAAAGTATCTTATGAAAGAAAATCGGTATTTTTTTCCTTGTATCAAAAAGAGCTTGGACGATTTTTAAGTTCTTATATGGCAGTCTTGAATGCTGGGCTTGGAGTAATTCTTTTATGTGTCTTTAGTATATGTTTCCTTTTTAATTCTGTAGGTCAAATAGGAAATTCTGCAGGAATTGAAAATATAAATGAGTATCTTTCAAACTTAGCTCCCGTCTTTATTGCATCTATGCTTTCACTCAGTTGTCCAGCAGCTTCATCTATATCTTTAGAAGGTAAAAATATTTGGATTTTGAAAAGTTCTCCAGTTGAAGTGAAAACGATTTTAAATGCTAAGATAGCTGTCAACCTTACACTTCATTTGATTGGATATATGATTTCTGTATCTGTATTTATGCTGAAACTTGATATGAATCCTATTCAAGTTATGAATCTAGTTATTGTTCCCATATGTTACTCCCTTTTTATAATGGTAATCGGAATTTCATTAAATAAAAAATATCCTAACTATGATTGGGACAGTGAGATGATAGTTGTCAAACAAAGTCTTCCTGTTATTGTAACTGGAATTATTAGTATGATTACGCTTATTACGCCTATTTTGCTTAATTGGTTTTTTAATCTTCCGATTATATTTGTTTTGCAAGCAGTATCAGTAATTTTACTGGCTATTTCGTTTAGAGTTTATATAAAAATGACCAAGTTAAATTTTATCTAGTTAAAGGAGGAAAATAAGATGAAAAATAGACTGTTAAAAGATATTTTGGTTTTGTTGGGAATGATGGTCATCATAGTCATTATTTGTGGATTTCTCCCTGAGAAAGTTCCTATTCATTTCAATGCAAAAGGAGTAGCAGATATGTTTGCAAATAAATACTATCTTCTACTAGCTACAGCCATCCCTTATTCTGCATATTGGAAGTTTGTTAGGGAAAGTAATAATAAAAAGATTAAATGAAACACCATCTATATTTACAAATTGCATCAAAATTAAGAACGACTATTTTAAGAGGTGATTATGCACCTGAACAACAAATTCCTTCAATAAGGAGATTAGCAGAAAACGAGAAGTGTAATCCGGCAACTGTCCAAAAAGCAATGAAAGTTCTCGAAGAACAGAATTTGGTTACTAGCTGTGGAACATTAGGATATTTTGTCATAGCAAGCGAGCAAGAAATAAAAGAGATAAGATATCAAGAATCTAACAAGCTAGTTAAAATTTTGTTTGAAAAACTTGGTGAGCTAGGCTTTTCAGAAGATGAGATTGTCAATTTATTTTTTAGAAAAGATGCTTAGAAGAAGTTGAATGGAATTTTATTAGGATTATTTGTGAAAGTATAGAAAAGCCTTGATTTTAAGGCTTTTTTCATTTTCCAATAAAGAACTTGACATTATTAGTTACTTCCACTACAATAGAATTACATACCATCAGTATGATAGAAAGGGACTAAAATGGCAAGGAATAGAAACTCACATGAAACTAGAAAAAAAATACTAGAGGTCTCCAAAAATTTATTTTTAGAAAAAGGATTTGATAATACGTCAATACAAGATATCATTGATGGCTTAGGTGGATTGACGAAAGGTGTTATCTATCATCATTTTGAGTCTAAATATGATATCCTACAAACAATCATTAGCGAAAATAATCAAGAAATTTTAAATTATAATTGGAGAGGAAATACTGGATTAGAAAAGATACAAAATTCTTTGATGGACTCTTTCTCTAATTTTGAACACCAAAGGCTCGTTTACTCTGCTTCAATTATGCTAAGAAGTCCACGTTTGTTAGGAGAGCAGTATCTAGGTCTATTTTCTGATTTTTTACCGGAAATTAGAGAAAAAGTTTACGAAGGTGTTGAAGATGGGTCTATTAAAACAGACTATCCAGAAGAGCTAGCAGATTTAATTGTTTTGACTCTAAATATTTGGATTGGTTTTCAAATTTCCGTTTTTTCAGTAGAGGAATTAAAGCGTAAAATGAATTTCATTAAACTTACTTTTGAAGGTCTAGGGGTACAGTTAATTTCTGATGAAATGATGGAGGTTATTTTCAACTTATTTGATCACTTAAAAAATAGTAAATAAGTAGTCCTATGACATTCTTGTTAATACTAATTTCTATTTATGTATTATTAATTGAATAAATTATCTTACATAATTGATAATTAAAAAATAACATACTTTAAGTGTGTTATTAAAAATCTATTATACATACCACAGGTATGTTTGTTTTTTAGTATATACATACCGATAGTATGTATAGTGATATTGTTTTAAAAATAAGCTTATTTTTAAATATTTGTTGAGATTAGTTTGAATAGTTTATTCTTTATTTACACTTCGGAGGAAAGAATCTATGTTGTCGCTTATTAAAATTGAATTAAATAAAGTTTCTAAATCTAAATTATTTTTAGCCTGGTTGTGTACTATATTTATAGTGTTAGGTATTACAGCAATCATTATTATGGGGTTAGGTACTGACAATAAACTAGGAGAATTCACTGGACAGGATTCTAATCTTATTAGAATTACTGGGAAATGGGAAGGTTGGGCAATTGTAGCATCATTGTTTTCATCTTTATTTACAAAATCAGCATTTTTGATTTTCGAATCTTATTTATTATCTACGATTATTATTGATGAATTCAAACGAAGAACAATTTTTCAGTTGTTTTCTTACCCTATTTCTAAAATAAAGTTACTATGGGGAAAAATTATTTCAGTCATTCTAATAGCATTTATTGCCCATTTTTTTGCACATTTTGTGATTCAATTATTCATTAGATTCATGGCTGTTGTAACTGAATCTAGTTATATCCCTGTAGCTAGTCAATTATTTAACTTAGCTGGAATAACGTTTGCAACAGTACTAATAGGGTTACTACCATTTGTTTTAGGTATGATTAAGCATTCGACAGCTATAACAATGCTTACTGGACTTGGTTTAGCAGCATTACTTTCGAATGCCAGTCCAGGAAGTTTATCTAATAATATTGCTGATAACCTATTCTTTTTGATATTTGCAAGTTTCATAAGTTTAATGATTACTTCATTTTCAATTTTTGATATTTCAAGACAAGATATTAGTATCAAGTAGCATACCCGAGTTTAATTGAAGGAAAGTGATAATTCCTTAATGATTTCTATAAAAAAAGAGACTGTATAAATTAGTATTTATTCTCCGGGAGAAAAATTCTTGTATTTAAAGCCAGATATAGAAAGAGAGATAGAAATGAGAAATATTGTTGAAATAAAAGAAGTTTTTAAAACAATTGATAAAGAAGAAATTTTAAGTGGTATCAACCTTCAAATTGCTGAAGGAGAAATCTATGGTCTTTTAGGACCGAATGGAGCTGGAAAAACAACGTTAATGAAATGTATGTTATCCTTATCAACAATTACATCAGGTAGTATTGAAATTTTTGGGAAAAATCTACAAGAACACAGAGAAGAAATCCTAAGTCAGATTGGAAGTATTATTGAATCACCAATTTTTTATGATAATTGCACTGCAAAAGAAATTTTGGAAATTCACGCTCAGTATATGGGGAAAAATATTATTGAATCAGATATAATAAGAGCCTTAAGAATGGTCGGATTAAAAAATACGACTAAAAAAGTAAAAGATTTTTCGTTAGGAATGAGGCAAAGGCTTGGTTTAGCTCGTGCCTTTCTAACAAAACCTAAATTGTTAATTTTAGATGAGCCAATCAATGGTTTAGATCCAATAGGAATTCAAGAAATTCGAAATCTTTTGTTGTCGCTTTCTAAGGAGCATGGAATTACTATTCTAATATCGAGTCATATATTATCGGAAATTTCACAGATAGCAGATAAAATTGGTTTTATCAAAAATGGAGAAATGGTAGAACAGGTTTCTATGAAAGAGATTAGGAGAGAGAATATTGACTTAGAAGAATATTTTATGTCACATTTTCTAAATGAAATTAAGAATTATGAGGTAGATTAAGGATGAAACAATTGATAAAGAACCATCAGAAGGCTTTTTATGCTTTCATGATATTTAATATACTGGTCCCTTTAACTAATATTGCTTTTGCTTATGCTATTAAAGGTATTATTGATAGTGGCATGTCTCAAAATAAAGAAGCCTTAACTCAAGCGGTACTAGTAGGAGCTATTGTTATTTTCATATATGCAGGGCTCAACTTTATATCTCTTCGATTGAAAAATAAACTTGTTAGGCAAATCATGTCAAGATACAAAAATAAGGTGTTCCAATCTATTTTAGATAGGGATTATAGAGACTTTTCTAAAGAAAAATCAGGGAAATTTATTTCTGTATTAACCGAAAATATGAGGAAAATTGAGCAAGATTATCTACAACAGTATTTTAATATTTCAAAAAACATTTCCTTAATGATTTTTTCGCTCCTAGCTATGTTTATAGGTAATTGGTATTTGACCTTATTGGTTATCATTGCTAGCATTATTCCAATGATGATTTCTGGATTCATTGGACAAAAATCAGCTTATCTTCAAAAGAGTGCCATGATTGCCGATCAGAAGTATTTAGCTAAGGTTAAAGATATTTTAGCAGGGTTTCTAGTTATAAAAAGTTTTAATGTGAAAGAGGCTATCCGTCAAGATTACAGAAATGAAAGCGAAAAATTGGATGAGATATATTTTATGAAAGGAAAATTTGATGTCTTAGCTAATGTTATTTCGCAGCTTTCGGGGATGATTGTTTTTTTAGTAGCCTTTGGTGGAGGAATGTATCTTGTTTTTAATGGCTATACCACAATTGGAAGTGTAACAGCTATTGTTCAACTGGTCAATTTTGTAGTAATGCCACTAAATGAAGTTGGTATGGGAATGAGTAAATTCCGTGAAGGTCAGGCAACACTAGATGCATTTGAGGTAAAAGATGTAATCGAACTTCAAACTGGTAAAACGAAAGAATATTTCGATGATGTTATTTCTTTTTCAAATATAGATTTTTCTTATCCTAATACTGAAGAAAAGATTTTTAATCATTTATCTTTGAAGATTCAAAAAGGGGAAAAAATTGCAATTGTAGGAATGTCAGGGAGTGGGAAATCAACTTTGCTCAATCTATTGTTGCGTTTTTATGATGTAACAAGAGGGCATATTTCAATTGATAATCAAGATATACAAGCTATTTCAGCAGAGAGTCTTTATAACTTAATGACAATTGTTCAACAAGACGTTTATATCTTTGATGATACTTTAAGAGCAAATATTACTCTTAATCAATTCTTCACCGATGAGGAAATAAAGCAAGCTGTACAGCAGTCAGGTTTAGAAAGTTATGTTTTAGAAAATGAATCTGGTCTACAAGCTTTATGTGGAGAGAATGGCTCAAATCTATCTGGAGGACAAAAACAAAGACTTAGTATTGCGCGTGCCTTGATTCGAAAAACACCAATCTTATTATTGGATGAGGCTACTTCATCTTTGGATAATCAAGTAACTACTGAAATTGAAAGTTCAATCTTGGATATTCAAAATTTGACTGCACTTGTAGTAACCCACAAGTTGAATGAGAACATTTTGAAAAAATACGATAGAATTCTCTTTATGAAAGATGGCGTTATTGTTGAAGATGGTTCTTTCAGTGATTTGATGGATAGGAGAGGTGAGTTTTATAAGTTGTTTGAGTTGAGTGTGTAATTCTCTTTCATTTTATAGTATAATTTTATAAAACACTCTATCCTTTTCGTGCTATAATATATAAGCTTGCTAGCACCACCTGAGAAGAAATCATGAGGGATATTCTCAGTTGAATAAGTAAGAGTATAATCTACATCTCCAAAGTAGGAGTGGCCAGTTCCAGCAGAAAGACCTTCATAGGTTTTATAACTGAATAGATCGACTACTTTGTTGTCGAATTTTTCCTGTTCTTCAAGTAATCCTGAGGAATAGACGACAACTTTAAAATCAAATAAGCTAAAAACGCTCTAAAATCATTAAATTGATATAAAAGTGTTTTTTATTGTCAAAATATACAATTGAAAAAATTTCCAGTTTTTTTAAAATCACTATCTCAGATGACAATTTAATCAAAATATGATATAATACAGAAAAAGTAAAAATAACAAAAGTAACTTACAAAAGTAAAAGAAAAAAAGTAAATAGATAGCCACGGCGGATATTCCTTTCATCGTTTAGAAGGAGTTGCTGTGGTTATCGTTGTTGCTGAGCTAATTAATTGCTCTGATTACTTAGATGAAGTTACTTTTGTTATTGAATTAATTTAAATAATAATAACGATCAATGAAAGTACTCATCGATATTCCCTTTATGCAGTTTAGAGCACAAAGGAAAATGGTACTGATTTGATCGTTTTTTTGTGTATTGACATCCTAAAATCCAGTCAGAACCTTCAGTCATATTAAACAAGGAGATAACATGAGATTTGTTGTATATAAACATTCACTGGTTTTAGGTGATAACAACATCGTGACAAAGCAATTTATCGTTCTGAAGCACGATGACGGCAACTTACAATTTACTGATTTTCATCGTTATGTTAAATCTACTTCAAGAATCAAGTCGATTTCAGATGATGGGAATAAACGCTTTTCTTACGTTGTTAAGTTTCTAAATTTTATATTTGGTACTTCTGGACTTAAAAGTATAGATCAACTTACACTTGAAATGGTTAGAGAATTTTTTACGCTTTATGGATTATCTCAGTTACCAGGAGATAGAGGAAAAAGAAAGAAAAGCACCGTTGAAAAATGCGTAAATGCAGTTCTTGACTTCTTAACTCTTTATTTAAGTGAGCGAGAGGGAAAGGCTAAGTTAAAAGCAGAAGAATTGTATGCTACGACAACTTTTACGAATAGTAGAGGACGGGTTATAAAACGTAAAGAACCAAATTTTGAAATATACGTAGATGATAGCAACACTGAGAAAGCTATTTTTCGTGATATGCCAAATAGTGCTTTTGAGATGTTATTTTCTCACATAGCACACTATCATAAAGATTTACTCATGGTTGTGGCCTTGGGAGCCTTTGTTGGCTTAAGACCATCAGAAGCATGCAATGTAAGACGTGAAGATAGTCCTCTAGGGCCAGGTATTTTGTTTCACCAAAGTGATGGGCAAGTATTTAAGATTGAGATCGATCTACGAAAAGAAATACCTCTCCGAAGCGATTTAAAGCCAACTGGACGGATTAAAAAGGAAAGACTTCAAGCAGTACCTTATATCTTTCTGGAGGTCTTTTTAGACACTTATAATGACTATATGACTTATCTGGAAGGTAAGAAGTATGAGAAGGATTATGGACCTTTAAATCTTAACAGACGAGGAAAAGCATTATCATACGATGTATACTATCAACGATTTCGTAAGATTATTCGCGACGAAATGATCCCAATCTTCTTAAAATCTGATGATGCAGAGGTTGTCTTTTTTGGGCAGCTTTTGCAGGAGCATAATATTTCCCCACATATTTTCAGACACTGGTACACGACACAGTTAGTATTATCTGGGGTTTCTGAAATCAGTGAGCTTATGTCAGCAAGAGGTGATAAATCGCCTGAGAGTGCTTGGGTTTATCTACAAAACAAAGGAGAAATCGCAAAACAATATGGTCAAGTTAATAATGGTGTTTTTGACTATATGAATTGGCGAGCAAATGAACTTTTTGGTGATAAGTTAGAAAGGTAATGTATGACTTATTCAATTAAATCTTTAATCGAAAATCTGTTAAGTGAACTCGGAAAAAACGATACACAGTATAAAGGAAAAATTAGTCAGTTTTTAGTTGATAACAATTGGTTTAATATAGAGATTGATTTGGATAACTATTCCATCTCAGATAAAGATGCTCAATTATTAATGGCTCTATAATTTCTGTAGTGGGTAAAAACCACTGTAGAGATTATAGAGCTTTTTGAGTGTACACAAAAAGTCC
>NZ_JALDUR010000016.1 GCF_023109675.1 Streptococcus parasanguinis
TCATCAGCTTTTACAGCCCTACTCAACTGTGCGGAGGTGGGACGACGAAATCGAATTCTAACGAATTACCGATTTCTATCCCACTCTCTTATTTCATATAAATCATCCCTGTACAGGCTTGCTCTGAAAGTTCAACAAAGCCCAGGGATTGGTAAAAGGCTAGATTTTTCTCGCTACGTTCAGTGGCAAGGAGCCGTTGATAGACAGTAGGGAAGGTCGCTAAAGCCTCTGTTAAGAGTCTCCTTCCGATACCTTGACGCTGGTAATCTGGTCTTACCAAAAGGTCCTGTACAAAAATAACCGAGTAGCCATCACCTACCAAGCGAATGTAGGCGACGAGCTCTTTCTCATCATAGACTGCCAACTGCCAGAGACTGGCTTTGACAGCTTGTTCCAGCATAGTTGGGTTGTTGGTATAATTGGTCCATCCGACCGAGCTGTAGAGTGCGAGTAGGTCTGTCATCGCTGGAATTTCTTTTTTATAATCTAACATCTTAACTCCTTTTTAAGGTATAGTGCTGGAAGAAGGCGATATCCCGGTAAGGTGACTCTTGGCAAACGGCCAGCTCCATCTTGAGCATAGACTCTCGCCAGCCTTCTTGGCCCTTGAAGCGATTGTCCTGCAAGGCATAAAAGACTCGGATCCCTTGGTAATCCTGAACTTCAAGGGCTAAGTCTTCTACTGCTGCACCGAGATCATAGGCCTGGGCCAAACCCATGGAGTGGGTTTCCAGGTCTTGACCTGCTAGGAGATCAAGAGCCTTTTGAGTATCATTTTCAAAGACGACGGTCTGCAGGACGCGTCCAACCTCATTGTGCTTGACGATAGATAGCAGGCCTCCTAGTTTCAAGAGACGAGTAAATACCTTGAGAATCTCCTTGCGATCTTCTACATACTCCAAGACATTGTGGCAGAGGATAACATCAAAGCTGGCATCTTCAAGACTTGCTAACTGATCCAGACTTCCGACGATTTGTTGGTAGGGATGGTCCTGGACTCGCAAGGCTACCATTTCCTCATTGGGCTCCACAGCAAGGACTTGATTATCTTTCGTTAGGTGGTTGGCTACAAGGCCAAAACCACTGCCAAAATCAAGCACCCTCTTTTCCTTGATTTCCTGTAATTGCTCAAAAAGGATATCATAATAGATCTGTCCCCAGGGTTGCTGGAGGGTTTCTAAATAGGCTTGGATATTGGCTGCCATCTGGTTCCTCCTATTTGTAATTAAACATCTTGCTAGCTAGCTTGTCCGAGATGCGAGGGAAAAGAGTATAGAGCTTGTGGGTCAGGTTCAAGAGCCAAGGAAGATTGAGCTCACGTTTTGCTTTTCCAAAGTTTTTGACAATCTTCTTGGCCACAAAGTCCGGTTCCAAAATGTAGTGATCCACAGCTTTGACATAGCTTCCGTCTGGGTCTGCCTGGTCAAAGAAAGTGGTCCGAATGGGGCCTGGATTGACCGTCGTCACATGAACACCAAAGAGCATGAGTTCTAGCCGCAGGGCATTAGAGAAGCCAATGGCCGCAAACTTGGTCGCCGAATAAAGGCTGGATTTGGCAGTTGCGACGAGACCCGCCATGCTGACGATGTTAACAATGTGCCCCTTGCCTGCTGTCTTCATGCGGGCACCAATCAAACGTGAAAACTGCATGAGGGCAAAGGTATTGACCTCAAACATGGCATGAATCTGCTCATTGGTAATCTGGTCAAACTCTTCAAAAATCCCATAGCCTGCGTTGTTGACCAAGACATCAATCTGTCCGTAGCGCTGATAGAGCTCTTCTACCAAATCTTGGACGGCTGAGGAATCAGTGATATCGATCCCGATGCATTCAGCTTGAGGATGACTGGCATAGAGCTTTTCCAGTTTTTCTTGATTTCTACCTAGGAGAATCAGCCGGTCTTCAGGGAGGAGCTTGACCATTTCTTGGGCCAAGCCTCCACTTGCTCCTGTTATGAGAATGGTTCGCATCTTAGATCTCCACTTCTTCCAAATCTTTGACGACATAGACATTTTCAAAAATGCTGGAAGCATCCTTGCGCAATTGGCTGATATCTTTTGATAAGAAGCGAGCACTGATGTGGTTGAGAAGAAGGCGCTTGGCTCCAGCTTCACGCGCCACTTCTGCCGCCTGCATATTGGTCGAGTGACCGTGTTTCTTAGCAATCTTCTCATCGCCCTTGCCATAGGTAGACTCATGGACCAAGACATCCGCATTGACCCCGAGGCGGACGCTGGCATCAGTCTTTCTGGTATCTCCAAGGATCGTGATAATCTTACCAGGCCGAGGGGCTGAAATATAATCCGCAGCAATGATCTTAGTGCCATCTTCCAGGGTGACATCTTGTCCATTTTTGACCTGGCCAAAGAGCGGCCCAAATGGAACGCCCGCTGCCTTCAGCTTGTCTGCGTCGAGCGTCCCTTCCAAGTCCTTCTGCATGATCCGGTAACCCACACAGAAAATAGTGTGGTCCAAAGCTTCCGCATAAACCGTGAATTTATCGGTTTCTAAAATCTTACCTAGAGAATGTTCATCGAATTCATGAAAATGAATGCGGTAAGGCAGGCGAGAGCCTGATACGCGAAGACTAGTCATCACAAAGGATTTGATTCCTACTGGTCCATAGATATCCAGATCCGTCTGCTCTTCATTGGCCTGAAAGGCCCGACTAGAGAGGAAACCTGGCAAACCAAAAATATGGTCTCCGTGTAGGTGAGTGATAAAGATCTTGCTAACCTTTCGCGGACGAATGGTCGTTTCTAAAATTTGATTCTGTGTCGCCTCGCCACAATCAAAGAGCCAGACTTCATTGATCTCGTCCAGCAATTTGAGCGCTAAGCTCGATACATTCCGGGCTTTTGAGGGTTGCCCAGCTCCCGTTCCTAAAAATTGAATGTCCATTGTCTACTTTCTATCTATATAAATCATGGCCGTCCGGTTCTCTGAACGGAACGAAAGGTTGAAAGGATAGGCTTGAGCCTGCTCAAGCAGCTCCTCCTGGTTATAACCTGACAGTTTCAAGCGTCCATCTTCCAAGGTCATCAAGTCCGTCAGAGCTGAGAGGGCTTCTGTTTTAGTGACCACTTCTGGGCCGGCCTCTTGCAGACAGATCTTGCCATCTTTTTCAAAGACCAAACAATGCGGAAAGATCTCTGCGATTTCGAATAAAATCGAAGGGGTGATTTCCGCCGCTGGATGTTCAGCAAAGACACAGGCTATCTCTCCATTTACATAGGCCAAGCCATAAGACTTACCTGATAAGTTGAGGCGGATAAAAGGTTTTTGTTCATCAAAACTTTGCTGAACTGTGAATAAGTCAAATGCTCGGCTCAAGTCCAAGAAATAATCCATGGCCTCCTTGGGACTCTTCTTTTGGTAGAGCTCAGCGAAATAAGCGTTGATCACACTTGGCGGAGGTGTAATCACACGGAGACGCAAGTCCTCAGGGATCGTGCTTAATAGATTTTTCAGATAGACCCGATCGAGACTGGTATAGCCCCCATATTTTATTGCTAAATCAACGTAATCCGTCATAAAATTCTTCCAACTTCCACTTATTTTTCTCTGCGATATAGCCTTGAATGACCTCGACATCTTCTTCAAATTCTCGCCGGTCAATGATCGCGACCGTCTCTAAGTCATGTGTCCGATAGGATTTTGAAAAGGGAACGCGAATAGTAAAGGGAACAAAGAGTTCTCTCAGTTTTTCTAGGAACAAAGCCTGCAAATCCTCACGAGCTGTCTCAGAGCGAGCTGAAATCAAGCTAAAAGGGGTCTGGGTTGGGGTAAAGTCCGCTACTTTATCCGCTTTGTTGTAGAGGGTTAAGCGAGGAATCTCTAGCATATCTAAGTCTTTCATGATAGAGAGAACGGTCTTTTCATGCTCCTCATGATTGGGATCAGAAGCATCGATGACATGGACCAAGAGATCCACATTCTTACTTTCTTCCAGGGTCGACTTAAAACTTGATACCAACTCTGTTGGCAAGTCCTGAATAAAGCCGACTGTATCGGTCAGGGTTACTTGTAGATTGCCTGTTAGGTGGATGCTCTTGGTTGTGGCATCCAAGGTCGCAAAGAGTTCATCAGCTTCATACTGGCTCTTACTAGTCATTTGATTCATAATGGTCGACTTTCCTGCATTGGTATAGCCGATCAAACCAATCTTGAAGACAGGTGATTCCAAGCGTTTTTCACGAAGGGTTTCCCGGTTCTTTTCAACAGCCTTGAGCTGGCGCTCGATATCGGTGATTTGATTGCGAACGCTCCGGCGGTTCAACTCCAACTGACTTTCCCCTGGACCACGAGATCCAATTCCCCCGGCCTGACGGCTGAGCATGATCCCTTGACCAACAAGGCGTGGCAAGAGGTATTTAAGCTGGGCCAAGTGCACCTGCAACTTCCCTTCATGGCTTCTAGCTCGCATGGCAAAGATATCTAGAATCAGCTGCATCCGGTCAATAACCTTAACCCCAAGGATTTCTTCTAAATTGACATTTTGCCGGGGCGTCAGGCGGTTATTGACCACCACTGTCGTAATCTCATCTGCTTCGACCATCTGAGCAATTTCTTCTAATTTTCCTGAGCCGACAAAGGTCTTAGTATCGTACTTCTCCCGCTTTTGTGTATAAGAGCCCCGGACATCTCCACCGGCTGTTTTAGCTAGGCTTGCCAACTCCTCCATCGACATATCAAAATTGTCCATGCCTTGAAGTTCCACACCAACCAAAAGGATGCGTTCTTGTTTCTTTTCTGTTTCAATCATGCTCTAAAAACTCCTTTACATCTGCAAGAACCTGCTCCTTGAAGTGGGGGGCAGAAATGGCGTAAAAGGTCACTTCCATCCGATTTCGAAACCAGGTCAGCTGCCGTTTGGCAAAACGCCGGGTGTTGCGCTTGAGGGTCTCACTGGCTTCTTCAAGGCTTTGCTCCCCCTTAAAGTAGGGAAAGAGTTCCTTGTAGCCAATCCCTTTACTGGCTTGCACATCTGGGTAATGGTCATAGAGCCAGCGAGCTTCATCCAGTAAGCCCTCCTCTAACATGCTATCTACTCGACGATTGATACGATCATAGATCAAGGACCGATCATCATCTAGACAGATCAGATAGGGTTCATAATCGGTCTCTTCGTTTGCTAGGTCTTTTCCAAAATGCGCAATTTCAAGAGCCCGCATGGCCCGACGGCGATTGAGCTGAGGAATCACAAGTCCTTGCTCCGCCACTCTTTGGTACAAGTCTTCATCCGAAAGCAAGTCCAATTGAGCCCGATAGGCCAGAATCTCTTCATGAGGAACTTCACCACCAAGATGATAGCCTTCAAGAAGACTTTGGATGTAGAGGCCCGTCCCACCTGCAATGATGGGAAGCTTGCCTCGGGCTGTGATCTCCGCGATGGCCTGTTTAGCTTCTCTTACAAAATCAAAAGCCGAGTAAGACTCGGTTACCTCCCGCACATCGATCAAATGATGGGGAGCTGCAGCTTGCTCTTCTGGTGTCGCCTTGGCTGTTCCAATATCCAGCTTGCGATAGACTTGCTGACTATCGCCACTGATGATTTCACCATTGAGGGCTTGCGCCAAATCGATCGCAAGAGCTGTTTTCCCAACAGCAGTCGGTCCCACAATCACAATTATCTTGGTTTTCATCGTTTTTCCTTGCAAAATTCACGTTTTTTCGTTACCATATATTATAACATAAATATTTAAAGTTCAGAAAAGGAGAAATTCTCATGGCTAAAGGATTTGGTAAAGGTTTTGTTACTGGTGTTGCTGGTACAGTTGCTGCTGTCGCAGGTGCAGTTTACACATTCAAGAAAAAAGTAATCGAGCCAGAAGAAAAGAAAGCAGCTTTCATCGAAGAAAACCGCAAAAAAGCAGCACGTCGCCGTGTCTCACACTAATCATTCAAAAAGCTCCGGTTTTCCGGAGCTTTTTTTGCTGAAGAAAAAGTCCATTTTGGAAAATTTTCTTTTACTGGTAGGGTTTGTCACGATATGCTAACACAAGTAATGCTAAAAGAATTAGAATGATATATATTATGCTTATTCAAACATATACTGAAACTTTCCGCCGTGAGAAAAGTGCTAGAAACACTACGGTTTCTAGCACTCGGTAGTTTTGAAACTTTAGGTTCAAAACTAAGTCATGGAACTTCTTCGAAGTTCGCTGACGTCCGTACTCACCTAAGGAAAGTTTCTATGATGACGTTTGTCTTCAATCTAAAAGCCTCGGGAAACCTGAGCTTTTAGATTGAAATTTCACCGTTCTTTGATCATCTTCGTTGCGATCTCCAAGAGTTCCACTCCCATCTGAAAGTGCTCGTCTAATAAATCATAAACGGCATCTTCGGACAAGACACCACATGGTAGATCTGCTGGAAAGTCAGCTTGATTGGACAAGTCCAAATCATCAAAATAGACCTGACTACTATAATAATCGCGAAGTTGGATATAGCTTTCTTGATGCTCTCTTAGCTGATCCACTGCTTTTTTAGTTTCTTCCAAAGTTTTGGCATAGTCATTCAAATAACCTTCCATTCTTTGGATCCGTTCGATGTTTTCCTGTGCAATTGCCATGATTTACTCCACTTTCACCACTTCTAGATGGGGGCCACCTAGAAGCACGAGGTATTTTTCTACTTGCTCTTTGCCATAAGAACGACGAAGAGCTTCTGCATAGAGATCGAGCTGATCCCGGTAGCGTTCGACCAATTGGCTAGGAACCTTGTAGTGATCCGTCTTATAATCAAAGAGCAGGATCCGGTCTTCTAGCACCACGTAACCATCCAGGATCCCCCGCACGACGAAGTCCTCTCCACTGGCTGGATCTTTCTTCAGCATGGCAAAGGGAGCTTCGCGACGGACTCGAGAGGCCTCTTTTTGAAGCAAGGTCCCCAAAGGCGTCTCATAGAAAGCAAGGATGGCCTCTAGCTTGATGCGCGCTTTGACCGCTGGCTCTGCTTGAACTTGCTCCAAGGCTTGATGCAGCGTATCCAGCGTGATTTCTTCTCCAAGAGGCACGCGCTGCATGAGTTCATGGACAGCACTACCGACTTGGGCTCCTGTCACGGCTTTTTCTTGACCAAAAGTTGGCAGCTCAAAGTCAGGCGTCATAGTCTTCGCATCCATGATCTGGACGCCATTGGCATCCATGACCGGCTCGTAGAATTTCTTGATCTGACTTGGTGTACGAACAATTGGTAAATGAATGGCCGGAGCATAGAGCTGATTGAGCCGATCAACATTTTCCAAGATATCCAAGGCCCGACGAATATCCTCTGACTGACGGACATCCTTGAGCTGATCAAGCCGGGAATCCTTCTCCTTCTCTAGTGGTTCCAACTGGTCTGGTGTCAGGTCTTCATCTGTCACAAAACGCGTGTCATAGGCCAGGGTATTTTTGGTAAACACATCTTGAATAGCAAAGAGCCAGTCCTGATAAGAGGTCCATTCTTTTCGCTTCTCTGGATCCAATTTGCCATTGCGACTAGTCCCCCAATCAGTATCACGCAGTTTGTCCTCCCGGCCTTTTCCGACAAGATAGAGCTTGAGCTCAGCCCGTGTCATGGCGACATAAAGAAGACGCATCTGCTCAGAAATCGTGGCCAATTTTGTTTCTTCCACATTGCGTTGGTAGCAAGGTGTTTCGATCTGCAGGCGAATAGTCTCTGGAGCAGCTGGATTTTCTGTCTCAACCGGCAAGTTCGCAACATATTTAAAGCCAATCCCTTTTTGACGACTGAGAATAATTGGCCCCGATTGATCCTTACGGTTAAAAGCCTTGTCCATATTGAGAATAAAGACATACTTGAATTCCAGCCCCTTACTCTTATGGACGGTCATGAGCTGGACGGCATCTTTTGGAGCCGCAAGAGGTACGCTAGCCAAATCGTGTTCATTTTCGATCACCTTGTCGATCATGGCAATGAAGCGCGACAAGCCCTTAAAGCTGGCCTTCTCATAATCATTGGCCCGAAGCGTCAAGGCATAGAGATTGGCCTGGCGCTGGGCCCCATTTGGAAGGGCGCCGACATAGTCATAGTAATAGCGATCCTCATAGATTTTCCACAGCAAATCATAGAGCGAAGAGGTCTTGGCAGCAGCTCTCCAAGTAGATAAAACCTTGAGGAAGTTCTCGATTTTAGCTGAGAGCTTGGCATCAATCAGATTTGCATGCTCTGCAGTTTTTTCAAGGGCTAACTGGACCTTGTGGTAGAAGGCCACTTGCTTTTGCTCTGGAAGGGTCTGCAAGGAAATCCGTGCCAATTCATCTTCATCAAAGTCAAACATGGGTGATTTCATGAGAGCAACCAAGGGATAATCATGCAAGGGATTGTTAATGGTCCGCAAGGTATCCAACATGACCATCACTTCCAGTGACTCAAGATAATGCGCCTGTCCGCTATCTGCCACAATCGGAATATGGTACTGGTCAAAAGCTTCCAGAATCGCATCATTTCGCGTTCGAGTCGCAGTCAAGAGCGTGATCTCTTTAAAGGGCACTTTTTCTACCCGATGGAGACGTAAAATTTCTTTGATGACCAGGAGAATTTCTCCCTTGGAAATCGTCTCGACTCCAAGAGGAGCTTCCTCGTCTTCGGTCTTTTCTTCCTGGTCTTGGGAGCCATCATAAAGCAAAAATTCTGCCCGATGTTGTGGCAAGGCCATCCGCTGCTTGTCGCTTCCTGCGACCAGATAGTGGGTTTGATTGTAGTCAATCTCGCCCACCTCTTCGTCCATCAAATGGCGAAAGACATCATTGGTCGCGTCCAATACTTCCACATGACTCCGGAAATTTTCCTTGAGGAGGATCAACCTCCCTTTCGCCCCTTCTTCTTGGTAGGCTTTAAATTTATCATTGAAAATCTGTGGATCTGCCTGACGGAAGCGATAAATCGATTGCTTGATATCCCCCACCATGAAGCGATTGTGGCCATTTGACAACAAGTCCAACATCCGCTCTTGGGTGTGATTGGTATCCTGATACTCATCGACCATGACCTCATGATAACGCTCTTGAAAGGCTTGTCTCACCTCTGGGAATTGCTCTAAAATTTGAATCGCAAAATGACTGATATCCCCAAATTCATAAGCTTTTTCTTGGATTTTTCGCTCCAGATAAGCGCGAGCAAAGTCTCGGATAAAGTCCCGCAGCAAGGAGAGCATGGGGCCTTCTTCTTGGTGGAAGGTTTGTTGAAATTCCAGCTGATAGAGCTGATTGTCCAAGTCTCTGAGGCGGTTGATATGTATGGTTTTATCCTGGTTATAAGCCGTGACTAACTCTTTCAACTCTTCCTTACGAGCTCTATTGGTCAAGGCTCCCCCATTTGAAGCCCGACTAATCGCCACGACTGCCTTTAGGACAGAGGTCAGTTGCTCTTTATTGGTGGGACCTGTCAGGCTTCCAATTTGATCGAGCACCTCTTGCACCGCTTCCAAATATTTGGCCTTGCCAAATGCTTGGCCCTCATTGGACAAATGAAAGGCAAAAAAGCTTTCTGCCTCATAAAGGGCCTGCTGGATGCTCTCCATCAGAGCACCTTCAACCTGTTCAAAATCAGTCTCCTCATAACCTTTTAGGAAATGCTCCTCCAACCATTTCTCTGGATCACTGGTCGACTGAAGAAAATCATAGATCTGGTAGACCTGCTCTTTAAACAAGGTCAAATTTTTGCGCTGTCCCGTGAAATTCTTGACCATCTGGACAAAAGCTTCTTGATTTTCCCCTTGGTAATAGCGGTCAAAAACAGCTTGAAAGACTTCATTTTGTAAGAGACGTTGCTCACTGGCATTTTGTAAAATCCGAAACTGGGGTGTCAACCCAAGCAAATAGCCATAGCGCGTTAGGACCTTTTGGGTAAAGGAATCCATGGTTCCGATATCACTAGTGGCAACATCTGCGATTTGACGGGCCAGATGTTGTTTGAGCTCTGGGTCATCGCTCGCTTGCAGGGCTTTTCCAAGTTCACTTTCCAAACGCTCCTTGAGCTCCCCTGCTGCCTTGACCGTAAAGGTCGAGATAAAGAGCTCCTTAATCGAAATGCCTCGCTGGATCTGATCCAAAATCCTTTGCACCAGGACAAAGGTCTTCCCCGAACCAGCAGAGGCCGACACCAAGATATTGGTCCCCGAACTATAGATGGCATCGATCTGTTCCGGTGTCCGCTTTTGCTCTTTAGTAGAGGCTGCCTCTTGGGCCTGAAGGGCCTTGATTTCTTCTCTTGTCAAAAATACTTGTTTGATCATTTGTTCAAGACCTCCTTCATCTTCTCGATCCAAGCGGCTTTCACCTTTTCACCGCGTATTCCTTTTTGGTCTAGTTTGGTCAAGAACCGTGCCTGACCAAGGTGACGATCCGCTTCAAAGCCGGTGATGGATTTAAACTGCTCCACATATGGTGCGATATTGCGCCCATTTTCACTATAGGGATTGATGGCAAATTGCCCTTTGAGAATCCCTTCTGCTGCTGTTTTATAGAGATAAGCGTTGTACAAGAGGAGCAGGTCCAGCTCTTCCTTACTCAGCATCATGGCCTTGTTCTTATCATAGGCCTCTCCCAGATAAGGCGCCTGATCTGCCATAAAGAGTCCCTTGTACTGTTGACTTTTCATAGTTTGGTTGATGGCGTCCTCGACTGTCTTGGTCTTTTTCAGATCTACTAGGGGATCTCCCATTTCCAAATACATGGCACCGAAAATCCCTTGCTCCGCTTGGTATTCCTTCAAATCCTGAATCGCAGAGAGATAGGTTGGCAATTGAGAATTTAGTCCATTAAAGAACTTGTCATAGTGAAATTGCGTCAAGCTCGACTTGTAATCCACAACGCCAAGAGCTCCCCGATCGCTTAACTGATCAATGCGGTCCACCTTGCCTCGTAGCCGCAGGAAACGGCCATCAGACAAAGGATAAGAGGTGTGGGCGCTCCCGCCAAAGAGGGTCTCCTCACCAATGGTCTCGATGCCATTTTGCTGAGCGAGGACACGCCCCGTTGTTTTAGCGGTATCAAGAAGCAAGTTGCGAATAAACTCGGTCTCTCCATTTTCTCCATACAATTGCTGGAACTCTGCTTCTTGGCTGGTTTCTCGAATCGCCTCGCTTAAGCGCTGATCAAACGCTTGATCGGAGCTGTCTTTTAAGACTTTTTCAAAGATTCGGTGCAAGAAATTCCCATGACTGCGAGCGTCTGGCTGGATGGTCTCATCCTCTTGTAGCCCTAAGACATAGCGCAGATAAAAGGCGTACTGGTGCTTGTAGTATTCATTCAAGGCAGAAGCAGATAAGGTCAAGGCTTTGCCTTCTGGGTAGAGCGCTTGAAGCGTATCCGACTGGAGCTGGCGACTCTTCAATTCTGTTGAAATTTGAGGAATCTGGATGCCTTCAGCGGCTAATTTCTTGCGCAAGACCCGTACCGCCACACCCCAAAAGCTGGCTTCTTCAGCGGACAGCTCACTAGTGATCTCTTCTTGATGGAGTTCGATCACGCGCGCTAAGAGGGCTCGGTAGGTCCCGATATCATCACTCGAAGCTTGGGCTTGTTTGGTCGTCCACTTGATGGCAATGGGCTCCTTGGCCAATTCTAGAAGGTAAGGAGAGACACTATCTTCCGTTTCATTGACCAAGCTAGGGGCCGATAGGACCAGTTGTTCGGTCGCTGCATTGAGGAGCGAAACCGCCACAAAGCGATTCTTCTTGAGATTTTCGCTGGTCACCACCTGGAGCTCTGCTCCTTCTTGGGTGGCCTCATTGAGCTGCTGGCGTTCGTCTTCACTGAGAAGAGAGGTGTTTTGGGCGATCTTGGGAAATCGCTCCTGGGTTAGCCCAATGGCATAGACATAAGGGGCTGTCAAGGGCTCAATCAAGTCATAGGACTGAACGGTCACTACATCAACTGTAGCAGGAACTGTCCGGTATTGTGACAATTGCATGCCGGATAAGACAAGAGCTAAAAAGTCATCCACTGTCAGTTCTTGGTCCTCAAAAACCAGACTCAATTCTTCTAAGACGTGGAGGAAGGTCTTCCAGACCTGGTCATAGCGCTCCTGCTCTTCCAAAGCTAGATCCTTGATCAAAGCTTGTAGATTCTGAGAAAGCTGAGCCTCTTGCAGAAACTCTGTAAAGGTGGTTAAGAGTTGGGTCACCTTTTGTTTGCGCTGTGAAAAGAAAGGGACTAGAGGTTCTACGACGCGTTCTCGGAGAGTATTAAGCTTTTCCAAATTAAACTTGCCCTGACGATTGCTAGTAAAAGGCTTGTGAAATTTTGTAGCACCCTTTACTTCCGCAAAGCAAAGGTATTGCTCAAAAGCATCGACTTCTGCTTGCGTCAGATCACTATACAGACCCGTTTTCAATAGATTGATGACATCTTCTGTCTGGTAATTGAACTGTTTGATCCGCCCTAGCGATTCAATGACCTGAATCAAGGGATGGTGGACCATGGCCTCACTTCGTCCCAAGTAAAAGGGAATCTGATACTGATCAAAAATGGTCTTGAGTTGCAGTTGATAAGCTTCCACATCGCCTAACAAGACCCGAATATCCCGATAGCGGGCCCCATCATGAAGACGCTGACGGATGGATTTGGCAACAAATTCCAACTCTTCTTTTTGCGTATTGGTCTGCCAGAGTTGGATAGCTGTTCGATCTTGGTCCTCCAGCTCATTTTCCACTTGTGAAAAATCGTAGCGCGCTTCTAGCATGCGGGTAATGCGACTAAAAGAGTCTTCGATCGCTTGCCCACAATACTGAGGCTGAACTTGGAAAGTCTTTGCCAGCTGGAGGAGAAAGTCAACACTGGCTTGGTAAAGATTTCCCTCTCTAAAGCTTGCCCGGTAGGCTTTTTCACTGGCATAGACTCCGATGACAATCTCCACTCCTTTTCGGTGAAGGAGACCAATCAAAGCCTCTTCTTCTGCAGAAAAACGCGTGAAGCCATCGACGACGATCGCCACATCCTGTAATTGCTCTTCCAGCTGCCCTTCTTCGACCTGATTGAGGAAAAAGGCCATCTTGGACTGGGATTCATACTGATGCTTGACCAGCATCTCAGAGACCGCTTCAAAAATCGCCAAGAGGTCCTCTCTTTTTTCAGCTTCCTCGAGCAACTCCAAATCGGTAAAATCCATCTGGGCCGTCTGCAATTCATGATAGAGCTGGACCAGTTGCTGGATAAACTGAGGATCCTTGCGCAGGGCCCCGTAAGCTTTGAGATCCTGCTCCTTCATCTGGGACAGGGCTTTAAAAAATAGCATACCTAGACCGATGTCATCCAAGGGTTGCTCCTCAAAAACCTGATTCAGGATGAAATAACGGGCCATTTGGGCAAAGCGCGTGACGGTAATGGCAAAAGAAGCCTGACCTTCTAAATAGGACAAGACCTTGGCTTCTTTTTCAAAGGAAAGAGAGTTGGGCGCAATGTAAAACACACGCTTGCCCTGTTCTACTAACCCTACGGCTTCTTGTGTCAGGACCTGGGTCAAGGGGGTCCGAACATCCGTATAGAGTAATTTCATCCGATCCGTTCTCCTTTTGGCATTTTCTTGAGAGCTTGTTATCTTCTTATTATATCATTTTCACAGGAGGGACTAAAGCAAGAAGTCATGCTCCTCTTGCCCCAATTTTAGGACATTTGTGCTACAATAGAAGTTAAAGAAACAGAAAGGATGATCCCGATGACCAGCATTTATGATTTTTCTTTAGAAAACCAGAATGGGGAGGAGATTCCCCTTTCTCACTACCAAGGTAAGGTCCTCATCGTGGTCAATACAGCAACAGGCTGTGGCTTGACCCCGCAATACCAAGGACTGCAAGATCTCTACCTGCGCTACCAGGAAAAGGGGCTGGAAATCCTAGACATTCCCTGTAACCAATTCATGGGGCAGGCACCAGGAACTGCAGAAGAAATCAATAGTTTCTGCAGCCTCAACTACCAGACCACCTTCCCACGATTCGCTAAAGCCAAGGTCAATGGTAAAGAAGCCCTTCCTCTCTATGACTGGCTCAAAAGTCAAGCAGCTGGACCACTGGGCAAACGCATCGAATGGAACTTCTCAAAATTTGTCATCGACCGACAAGGCCAAGTTGCCCAACGCTTCTCCTCCAAAACAGAGCCAGCTGCCATGGAAGACTTGATCCAAGACTTACTTGAGAAATAAGCAAAAAGCCTGAAAGTGTAGTCAGGATTTTTGATGAATGGCTATTTATTTTCGAGACTTTCCGCTGTGAGAAAAGTGCCTGAAACAATAACGTTTCAGGCACTCAGGAATTTTGAGAGTAAAACAGTTTGGGAAACTGTTTTAGCCTGAGCCCAGAAATTAAAGAGCGAAGGGGCTCAATAATTAGTCATGGAACTTCTTCGAAGTTCGCTGACGTCCGTACTCACCTAAGGAAAGTTTCTAAGAAGTCATTATCCATAAGCCAAAAAAGCCTGAGCTAACGCTCAAGCTTTTTTTATTATTAATCAATTTCAAGTCCACCGGTGTACAAGCGGTAATAAGTGCCACGTTCTGCCATCAAGGAAGCATGGTTGCCTCGTTCGATAATGCGTCCGTGGTCCATCACCATGATGACATCGGAATTGACAATCGTCGATAGACGGTGGGCGATAACAAAGACTGTCCGACCTTCCATCAAGCGGTCCATCCCTTCTTGCACCATCTTCTCTGTCCGTGAGTCAATAGAAGACGTCGCTTCGTCCAGGATCAAGACAGGCGCATTGGCAAGGGCTGCACGGGCAATGGCGATCAATTGTCGTTGACCATTTGATAGACCAGCCCCATCATCCGTCAAGACTGTCTCATAGCCCTGATCCAAGTGCTTGACAAAGGAATCCACATTGGCAATCCGAGCTGCTTCAAGGATTTCTTCCCGTGTTGCATCAGCACGGCCGTAAGCGATGTTTTCTGCAATCGTACCAGTAAATAAGTGGGTATCTTGAAGAACGATTCCAAGGGAACGACGCAGAGAATCTTTCTCAATCAATTTAATATCGATCCCATCATAAGTAATCATTCCGGATTGGATATCATAGAATCGGTTGATCAAGTTGGTAATGGTTGTCTTTCCCGCACCAGTCGCTCCGACAAAGGCCACTTTTTGCCCCTTATCCGCGTACAAGTTGATGCCATGAAGGATTTGTTTCTTCCCATCATAAGAGAAATCAACATCATCAAAGACCACATTTCCGACCATCTTCACAAGCTGGTAATCTCCGTTTGGACGTGGGTGTTTCCAAGCCCATTTGTTGGTTTTCTGATCAGTTTCAACCATTTCTCCATCGACCAGTTCATAATTGACCAGCGTCACTTTTCCTTGGTCGACTTCTTCTTCTTCATCCAAAAGATCAAAGACACGATCTCCACCAGCCAAGGCCATAAGGACAAAGTTCAATTGTTGAGAGACCTGGGCAATGGGACCTGTGAAGGAACGGTTCAATTGCAGAAAGGCCATAAGACCACCAATGGTTAAACCACCGACGCCGTTTAGCGCAAAGAGGCCCCCGATCAAGGCTGTTAGAACAAAGGAAACATTTCCCAAGTTCCCAAGAATCGGCATGAGGACGTTGGCATAGCGGTTAGCCTGGTAGGAAGACTCAAAGAGTTGATCATTGATCCGGTCAAAATCCTCAATGCTTTCTCTTTCATGCACAAAGGCCTTGACCACTTTTTGACCAGACATCATTTCTTCAATAAAGCCGTTCTCAATCCCCAAGTTCTTTTGTTGGGCCCCAAAGTAACGACCTGATTTACCAGAAACATCCTTGATGATAAAGACCATGACGATAACCATGAAAAGAACAATCAAGAACAGGAGTGGACTAACCGTCAGCATGGTAATCGTTACCCCAAGGATGGTAATCGCTGAGGATAGAAGTTGAGGAATGGATTGTTCAATCGCTTGGCGAAGGGCATCAATATCATTGGTATAGATAGACATGATGTCCCCGTGTTGGTGGGTATCAAAGTAACGAACTGGCAGTTTTTGCATGCGGGCAAACAACTGATTTCGAAGACTTCTAAGTGAGTCTTGTGAAACAGTCGCCATGATCAAGGTAAAGCCATAGTTGGCAAGGACCCCGATCAAACAGATCAAACCAACCCTTGTCAAGAAGGACAAGAGCGGTCCAAAATCATGGCTATTACTTGTCAGCATGGGCTCCACATAGACGTCTACCAAGGACTGAATCGAAGCTGTCACATTGACCGTCGCAAGTGACGATAGAATGATTAAGATAAAGGAAACAATCAAGGACACCTTGTAGTTTTTCCAAAGGAAGTCGAGCAGGCGAAGGATAGAGCCTAGATTTGCTTTTTTCTTAGTTTTCATCTGCTTCTCCTTTCCCTTGTGTTTGCATTTCATATACTTCTTGGTAGATGGCATTGGTCGCAAGCAATTCCTCGTGACGACCGATCGCATCGATTTGGCCATCATTCATCACAATAATACGATCTGCATCTTGAATAGAGGAAATCCGTTGACCAATGATGATTTTGGTCGTCTCTTTCAAGCTGGTTGCCAATCCTTGACGGATCAAACTATCTGTCTTGGTATCGACTGCCGAAGTCGAATCATCCAAGATCAAGATCTTCGGATTCATAAGAAGGGCACGCGCGATACAAAGACGCTGGCGTTGACCACCAGAGACATTGGATCCCCCACGCTCAATCATGGTGTCATAACCCTCTTTGAAATCTTGAATAAATTCATCGGCTTGGGCAATCTTACAAGCTGCGATGATCTCTTCATCTGTCGCATCCTTATTTCCCCAGCGCATATTTTCTTTAATCGTACCAGAGAAAAGGACATTGGTCTGAAGAACCATGGCCACTTGCTTACGAAGGGAATCAAGATCGTATTCTTTGACATCGTGGCCTGCTACTGTCACCCGACCAGACTCGACATCATAGAGACGAGGAATCAACTGCACCAAGCTTGATTTTCCTGATCCTGTTCCTCCCAAGATACCAATCACTTCCCCTGAACGAATAGAAAGATTAATCCCTTGTAAGACATGGGTCTTGTCGCCATTTTCATCGGTATAAGCAAAAGTCACATCTTCAAAGTTGATCGAACCATCAGCGACTTCTTTGATCCCATTTTCTGGAGAGTCAATCGTCGTTTTGGTCGTTAAGACTTCATTGATCCGCTCAACAGATGCCATAGAAATCGACAACATGACAAAGATCATCATGAACATCATGAGCGACATGAGAATAGTCATGGTGTAGCTAAACATAGAAGTCAAATTCCCAGTAGAAAGTTGGCCACCAACGATCAGATGAGCTCCAATCCATGAGATCAAAAGGAAAGAAGCATACATGGAAAGCATCATAGCTGGGCTACTCAAGACAACGACACGGATAGCCTTCATAAACATGTTGTAAATCAAACGCGAAGCCTTCTTGAATTTAACCGTTTCATCTGCTTCCTTAACGTAAGACTTCACTACCCGCATATTGGTGATGTTTTCTTGAATGCTGTTGTTGAGATTGTCATAAGCTTCAAATACTTCTGTGAAGAGTGGATAAACAATCTTCATGATGATGCTTAAGACGGCTGCCAAAAAGATGGTCACATAGACAAAGATCATGGCCATTTCTGGATTGATCAAGAAACAAGCCACAATGGCAAAGATCAAATTGAGCGGTGCCCGTACACAGATCCGGATCACCATTTGATAGGCATTTTGCACATTGGTCACGTCCGTCATCATCCGAGTGACTAACCCACCTGATGAGAACTGATCAATATTCTCAAATGAGAAGGTTTGAACCTTTTTGAAAATGGCCCGACGAAGGTTTTTAGCAAAACCAGCCGATGCATAGGCGCCATAACGGGCAGACTGCATCCCACAAAAGAGGGAGAGAAAGGCACAGACCAGCATGAGCCCACCGTAAAACAAAATATTGTTCATGTTTCTTTGTTGAACACCCTGGTCCAAAAGACTCGCCATGACAAAGGGAATCGAAATCTCAAACATGACTTCAAAGACCATGAACAAGGAAGCCAAAATCGAGGGCTTCTTGAATTCTTTGATCTCGGAAATTAAGGATCGAATCATTATTACCTCCAATGTTATTCATACTTTTTCCTGCGGTAGAAGCAAAGCTTCTTTCCATCGAAAATAGGTCAAAACACACAAAATTCCCTGAGGGAAAGACCCTAGGGATTACGCGTTTTTTATAGTTTTCATTGTAACCTAAATTGCAAAAAAATGCAAGATTTTTAGACAGCATCCGTTTTTCTGTTGGTCTAGTACAAAAGAGGCTGGGACAAAAGTCCTAGCCTCTCAATTGTTTTTGGATTGTCGAGCAAGACGCAGTGGCAGAGTGGGCTATACTACGCTGATTTTATCAGCTTTTACAGCCCTACTCAACTGTGCGGAGGTGGGACGACGAAATCGAATTCTAACGAATTACCGATTTCTGTCCCACTCTCTCTAGGCGTATCCTGTCTTATTCTTCCTTAGACGTAGCGACGAGATTCAAGAAGCGATCAAAGTAGGACTTGTTTTGTTTCAAATCCTTTTTCAGTCTTTGCGCCTCTGTCAATTCATCCGTAATCAAGCCATCAATAGGTTGTTGCAAATACTTGGTCAACTTCTGCTTGTTATTGATGGTCCAGACATAGAGCTCTTTTTTCATCTCATGGGCTTGTGTCACCAAATCCTCCTGATAAGAAAAGTCTTCAATCGCAAAGAAGTCGACCGAATCCTTTTCAAAGCGACCGAATTGAATGGGAATGACATAGCCGGTCTTGATCTCAGGGGCTTTTTTCTCGACCTTTTCCATGACCGACAGATCCAAAGACATGGCCGGATAATCTTTTTCGACCCCTAAGTCCCGCATCTTCTGCACAAAGAGATCCACATAATTAGCAGGCTCTCCACCATGGGGCTTGAGCTCGACCAAGAGCTTCATCTTCAATTCTTTGGCCCGTTTGACATATTCATCAAATGAAGGGATATGACTCGTGTGGCCATTCTGTTGAATCTTGAGACCTTGCACCTCAGCTAGGGTCATGTCTTTCACATCCTTGTCTACCCCAGCAAGACGCTTGAGATTGTAGTCATGCATGACGACAAATTGATGGTCCTTGGTAAGAAGGATATCCATCTCCGCATAAGCTGCCTTTCCCTTGGCAGCTACTTCTAAAGCTTCCAGGGAATTTTCTACCCCTTTAGAAACATCCCCTCTATGGGCGATGAGCTTGATCTGATCATTCACCTTTAGGGTTGCCAGTTCAAAGGCTGAGATTCCCGATTGGACCATTAGAAAGACCACTGTCAGGGCAAAGAGCCCCTTCATCTTTCGACTGCCTTTGGAGCGCATGACCGATCGGCTCGGTACCTCCCATGCAGAATCCAAGATAATGCCGAGCGATCCCACCTTTGTCAAGACTGTAAAAATGAATAGGAAGGTCCGAATCAAGACCAAAAAGATGGTCACCACCCAGAAATACTGGCCTTCTTTATCGATCACGGTCAAGGTAAAGACCAAACCCAAGATCAATAAAATCCCTAGAAAGGTTAAGAGAAACTCAAAGGACAGAATTCTCCATAAGAGACGAAAACCTCCTCTTTTGGTCATGGTCCAGCTTTTTTTCAAGGCACGACCAAATGGCAACTCCTCTACCACGAGGTTGGGAACCGTATAGATCAAGCGAAGATTAAGATAGATAAAGGTCAGCTGCACCACAAAGAGCCCGATGGAGCCAATCGTGGTCTTTTCAAACTCCCCTGTGATAAAGGTTGGAATATAAAGCCCATCCGTCAAGGTCGATCCTATCAAGACACCTGCAACAGGCAAGGTCAAAAGGAGATAGAGCAGAAAATAAAGCAGATTCCTTCCCGCTAGGTCCTTCAAGCGACCAAATGATTGCCGCAAGACCTTTTTAAAGGACAAGTGTCGGTCGGTTCGCGATAGGTAAATGACCGAAATCAGGGTCCGCATCTCCAGCATAAACAAGAAAGCAAAGACCATGATAAAGACCAAAAGCGCCAGCAAGCTCAAGGGATGGCTCATAACAGAGACCAGGTTGTTCTTATCGATATTAGCCTGACCCGCAAGCAAGACTGCCAGATGAAAGACCCAACTCAAGGCCGCAGCCCCTATACCAACTACAAATTGTAGCAAAATTCCAATCGCGATAAAGGACCATTTGTTGCGCCAGATCAAGTAAAAGCCCCCCTTCAGGTCCTGCCAATAAGTCCGTTTCATCTCAATCCCTTTCCTTTCTTTCATTCCCCTAGAATAGCGGAAAAGCCTCCCCTTGTCAATGCGTTTCAAAAGAAAGAGAGTGGGACAAAAGTCCTGGCCTCTCAATTGTCTTTAGATTGTCGAGCAAGACGCAGTGGTTGAGTGGGCTCTACTACGCTGATTTCATCAGCTTTTACAGCCCTACTCAACTGTGCGGAGGTGGGACGACGTAATCGAATTCTAACGAATTACCAATTTCTGTCCCACTCTCTTTTCTATTTATTCTGCTAAGAGCACTTCTTTGATGGTTTGCTTTTGGAGTTTTCTGTTGGATAGATAAAAGAGGCTTTCATAAACCACCGCAAAACCAAGCAAGGTCCAAAAGCACACATTCCCATCAAAGTGATGCTCAATCTTTTCAGGAACCGTATCTTTGATCACACCGATCAAGATTTCCATGATACCGTATTGGTAAACCGTCCCAAGAACAAATCCTAGATAAGCCCAGAAACGATAGGGAGCGAGAATATGACTTTGGCATTCACGATCGGTGTAGCCAAAAGCCTTCATAAGAGCCAAGGTTTCACGACTTTCTGAGACGATAATCCCCAATGACAAAAAGAGAATCGAGAAAGAAAGGATCAAACCAATCATAATCATCATGGTTTGGATGATGTCATCTGTGTAATCCTTGAGGCCAAAGGACAATTGGACCATGGCCGCAAAACACATGGAGCCAAAGACTACAAAAAACAAGATCGATTTTCTCCCCCATACCAGTGACGAGGATAGCTCTTTTAGGAAGTCTTTCTCTTTCTTAGGAACCCTCTTTCTCCTTTTGACCTTGATTGGACTTGGGGACTTTTTCAATAAGCGAAGTGCTGGCGTTTGTAGTTGTCTTCTAGCATAACCAATCGCAAGAACCATAAAGAAGCTCGTTGGCAGGATCACCAAAGCAAGCAAGAGCTGCCAATGAAAATGAATGGTGATTTCTGGCAGGATCCCCTTCTCATTACGAAAGTTGTAAAAATGTCCCATCATGAGAAATGAAGCGAGATAGCCAAGAAGCGCTCCAGCTCCAAAACTGAGTCCAAATGCCCAAAACCGTTTCGCCAACTGGCCATTGCTATAGCCCAAAGCCTTTAAAATCCCTAATTGTTCCTTGTGATCATCGACAAATTGTTTGATATAAAAACACATGAGAAGGACCGACGTCAAGGACAAGACGACTCCACTGACCATGGCCACCATCCAGGAAAGCGAAACCTGGGCATCATAGTAGGTCTGAATGATGGGATTGGTTTTCGAAATCTCCAACTGCTCGATATCCAGGTAAAAATTCAAGAAGAGATTGGCCACAAAGACCGCACAAGCCCCAATGATACTGACGACAACTAATTTTCGAATATCTTTTACTGAAAACATGGCTTACCATCCAATCTCATAAGCAGTCTGAGGTTGATCATTGGTCACAACTTGGGTAATCTTGCCACTATTGACACGAATGATGGTTTTAGCCATATCCGCAATATTTTGGTTGTGCGTCACCATGATGAGGGTAAAGCCAAGCTTCTCCTTTAATTTCCAGATATAGTCGAGAATCTTGCGCCCTGTTTCTTCATCCAGGGCTCCCGTCGGCTCATCTAAGAAAAGAATCTCTGGCTTTTTGGCCAAGGCCCGAGCAATGGACACTCTCTGCTGTTCCCCACCCGACAATTCACTCGGATACTTGTCCAGCTTATCGCCAAGTCCCAAATCCTCGATGATCTGCAAAAAATCATGATTGTTTGCTAGGTCTGCCCCCATCTTTACATTTTGTCTAACCGTTAGATTCGGCAATAGATAATACTGCTGGAAAATAAAAGCAATCTTCTCCCGTCTAAAGGCCGTCAATTGAGCATCCGTGAGTTGTGATAAATCCTGTCCTTGAATGAGGATATGCCCCTCATCTACCTTTTCTAATCCGGATAATACGTTTAAGAGAGTTGACTTTCCTGATCCAGAAGGGCCTAGGATAACCACATCATCCTGGTCTTGAATCTGCAAATCAATCCCTTTTAAAACCTTGGTTTGGCCATAGCTTTTTTGAACATTTTCTAGTTGAATCATTTCTTTCCTACCATTTCTTTGATGAGAGATTGAAAAACCTCTGTCAGTAATCCAATCACTTCTTCCATGCTAAACTGATAAATACCAGAAGCAACCATAGAGGCCATCCCGTGTGAGTAGATAAATAGATGCTGGTACAAGCGACTAGCCTCCTCTAACGTCAACGGATAGTCTGCGACAATCGAATCCAGAACCAATTGGTAACTATAATCCTTCATAGGAAGAAAATCTTGAAAGCGACGAATCGGCTCTTTGCTAGGATTTTGGAAAAGCAATTGAAAGAGTTGGGGCTCTTTTGAGGCGAAAAGGATATAAGCAACCCCGACAGATCGAAAAGGCTTCTCATCTTCTAAGGCCTTGCGAATATACTCCACCACGACCATTTCCGCAGCACCAATAACCTCTGCTTGTAACTCAGCCATATTAGCAAATTGCCCAAAAATGACTCTCGGTGTAGCTCCCAGTTTCTCCGCTAATGCTCTAGCCGTCAAACTAGCCATTCCCTCTTCTCTCACCAATTGTAAAGCTGTCCCAATCATAGCCTCTTTACTAAATTTAACCTTGGGTGGCATAAGACTCCTTTCACGCAACATCTGTTGCGCAACACTTGTTGCATAAAGAATACCATAAAAAAGAAAGACTTGTCAAGAAAAATCTGAAAACCACAAAACAAAAACCAGACCACCGATAAGAGTGGAATCTGGTTTGATAACCATTATTCTAAGGCAAATCATTTCCCGCCGCCAAGTAGATTTGGTACCACTCCTTGCGCGTTAGGGTCACTGCTGCTGCTTTCCCTGCTTCAAGGACATGCTGGGGCTTGGTCGTTCCGATGACCGCCTGCATCTTACCAGGATAGCGGAGGACCCAAGCAAGGGCGATAGCTGTCGGTGTGACCTGGTATTTTTTCGCCAAGTCATTGAGGACATGATTGAGAGCTGCAAACTCTTCCTTGCCGACAAAATTCCCCTTGAAATAGCCATGCTGGAGGACAGACCAGGCCTGAATCACAGTATCAGTTAAACGACAATACTCAAAGACACTGCCATCTCGCACGGCTGCTTTTGCCCCTTCCATGTTGACATGAAAACCAGCTTCAAAGCTCGGTGTAAAGGCGGCACTCAACTGCAGCTGGTTGACCTTGAGAGGTTGTTTGACAGCCGTCTTAAGCAATTCCATCATCATGGGATTTTGATTGGACACCCCAAAATGACGAACCTTGCCCGCTTGCTCCAACTGATCAAAAGCTGCTGCCACTTCTTCCGGTTCCATGAGGGCATCCGGTCGGTGAAGGAGGAGACTATCTAAGCGCTCGATCTGCAGACGATCGAGGATGCCATCGACGGAGTCCAAAATATAGTCCTTGGAAAAATCAAAATAGGTAAAACCGTCTTTGCGAATGCCACACTTGGACTGGATCCACATCTGGTTCCGAAGATCCGGACGGCGCTTGAGAACCTTACCCAACAGGACCTCACACTGGCCATCACCATAGATATCCGCTAGGTCAAAGGTGTTAATGCCAATCGACAAGGCTGCCTCTACCAAGGCCTCCACCTCATCTTCACTCATCTGACTGATCCGCATCATCCCAAGGACAATCGTGGACAGACGCTCATTTTCAGCAAACTCAATATAGTTCATGTCCGCCTCCTTTTCTGTAGTTCTATTGTAGTGAAAAGGATTTCAAAAGTCAATTTGAAATCAAAAAGAGAGTGGGACAGAAATCGGTCATTCGTTAGAATTCGATTTCGTCGTCCCACCTCCGCACAGTTGAGTAGGGCTGTAAAAGCTGATGAAATCAGCGTAGTAGAGCCCACTCAACCACTGCGTATTGCTCGACAATCCAAAAATAATTGAGAGGCTAGGACTTTTGTCCCAGACTCTTACAGGTTGAAGTAAAATGCCTCATTCGTCGTCATCCAACTCCACTTCACCATGGATTTTGATGTATTCCTCATTCCTGCGGTCATCTTCTGCCCAAACAGGGTCTCTCACATCGTTCATAAAGGGAATTTCTTCCAAACTCAGCTCATTGGCCTATTCATAACTCATCGAAAGGATATCCTCATGCCGTTTTTTAAATTCCTCTACACTTAACCAGCTCTCTTTATCATCTTCGCTAATCTGACCGTCAATTGCAGTCGCAATTTCAATAGCCATAATGTAGAAAGCACGTTTATCAACAGTGAGAAGGTCAAGGTGGGTAGAGGCTAAACGGAGACAGTCTCCTTTTTCTTGATAGTCTGTTACTGGATTGTCTTCAAAATCTAATTCAAGATTTTCATATACATGACTTCCAAATTCGTTGGCAATCCCTTCTTTCAACCGAACATTATTCCATCTATTATCATGCATATATAATTTCAATCGTCTTCCTCATCGTCATAAACACGTTCACCATGGATTTTGATGTATTCTTCTCGAAGCCGTTCCTCCTCTTCCCATAGAGGATCTCTTACCGGTACCATTGTCTTTAATTCTTCCAAACTGATTTCAACAGCTTCATCATAAGTCAGTGAAAGAACATCCTTGTGCAACTCCTTAAAAGTCTCTACATTCACCCAGGTCTCTTTGTCATCCTCGCTAATCTGACCATCAATGGCAGAAGCTACATCGACTGCCATAATATACATCGCACGTTTATCAACTGTTAAAACATCTATATGAGAAGTTGCGATACGTAAATAATCCCCACGTTCTCTCCACTCTGTAATGAAAGTTTTTTCAAATTCAAGGGATATATTTTCATATTTATAGGAATTCCACGGATTGTTTAAATCATAAGAGGGGATATTATCCCATCTTGAGTCACAAAAACGCCATTTATCAAAGCTTACTACAAAGTAAAAATCGTCTTGCAACATCTCATCATCACCAACGTTTGAGTATGTAATAGGATAACCCTGCCATTCCTTAAACCACATTTTCCAGAGCAACTCTCTTGTCGTAAAGGTTATTTTTTTCTTAAAATCACTTTTGATATAGAGTCTCATTCGTCTTCCTCATCGTCATCCAACTCCACTTCTCCATAAATTCGGATGTATTCCTCGCGCTTCCTATCCAATTCTTCCCAGAGTGGCTCATCAACAGCTTTCATTGCTTCTATCTCTTTCAAGCTAATGTCAACCGCTTCATTGTAGGTTAAATGCAACAAATCTGCATGTTTTGTTTTAAATTCTTCAATGCTCAGCCATGTTTCCTTATCATCTTCGCTAATGTGACCGCCAATGGCAGAGGCTACCTCAATTGCCATGATATAAAGAGCTCGCTTATCAACAGTTAGAATATCCTTATGAGTCGTGATGATTCGTAGATATTCTCCTTTTTCTCGTCCATCGCTTTCATAGGAGTCTTCAAAATTTAAATTTATCTTTTCACGCTTAAAAGTCGCCCAAGGGTCGTTGCCTACTCTAAAATCAGCCTTTCCCCAACGCTCATCGTTCGAAGAAAATTTATCCAAACTAACGCTAAAATAGAAATCATCATCACGTGCATAAGAAAAACCAATTTTCACACCTTTTCGTTCTTTAAACCACATTTTCCAAGGATATTCCATACAGGTTTGGTAAATACTAGTCTCGTAGTTACCTTTAATATATAGTCTCACTCATCTTCCTCATCGTCGTCGTAAACACGTTCCCCATGGATGGCAATATACTCTTCATGAAGTCGCTCTTCTTCATCCCACAAGGAATCTTCTACAGGTCTCATACTTTTCAGTTCCTCCACACTGATATCAGTTGCTTGATCGTAGGTTAGTGATAAGACATCCTTGTGCAACTCCTTAAAAGTCTCTACATCCATCCAGGTCTCTTTGTCATCCTCGCTAATCTGACCATCAATGGCAGAAGCCACCTCGACTGCCATGATAAACATAGCTCGTTTATCAACCGTTAAAATGTCAGTATGGGTAGTCGCAATCCTAAGGTATTCTCCACGTTCTCTCCCATCAGTAATAAAATCATTTTCAAATTCTAATTGAATATTTTCATCAGAAAACGAATTCCAAGGATCACTCTTGTCATATGGTAAATGATTCCATCGTTTATCATTAAATCGCCATTTATCAAATTGAACTCCAAAAAAGAAATCATCTTGCAACATCTCATCATCACCAACGTTTGAGTATGTAATAGGATGACCATGCCATTCCTTAAACCACATTTCACAGAGCAACTCTCTTGTCGTAAAGGTTATTTTTTTCTTAAAATCACTTTTGATGTATAGTCTCACTCGTCTTCCTCGTCGTC
The DNA here is from genome assembly GCF_023109675.1 of Streptococcus parasanguinis. Taxonomy (GTDB): domain Bacteria; phylum Bacillota; class Bacilli; order Lactobacillales; family Streptococcaceae; genus Streptococcus; species Streptococcus parasanguinis_I. Next base: position 26,554 of record NZ_JALDUR010000016.1, read on the forward strand.
ATAAACACGTTCGCCGTGGATTTTGATGTATTCTTCTCGAAGCCGTTCCTCCTCTACCCATAGAGGATCTCTTACCGGTACCATTGTCTTTAATTCTTCCAAACTAAGTTCAACCGCTTCATTATAAGTCAGTGAAAGAACATCCTTGTGATATTCCTTAAATTCTTCTACACTTAGCCAACTTTGCTTGCCGTCTTCGCTAATCTGACCATCAATGGCAGATGCTACTTCAATAGCCATAATGTATAAAGCACGTTTGTCAACCGTCAAAATATCTACATGAGTTGAGGCAATTCGAAGAAACTCCCCCTTTTCGCGGTCGTCGGAAATAAAGGCATGTTCAAATTCAAGTTCAATATCTTCATATTGCAAGGACAACCAAGGATTGCTCGGAATTATAAAAGGAGCCTTATCCCATCTTTCGTCAACTGAAGCCCATTTGTGTAACTCTGCTCCAAAATAAAAATCATCTTGCAGCATCTCATCATCACCAACGTTGGAGTAGCTTATTTTCTTGCTATTCCGTTCTTTAAACCACATCTTCCAAACTAGCTCTCTAGTAGTAAAGGTTATTTTTTTCGTAAAATCACTTTTGATATATAGTCTCATAAATCTGAGATATCGCCTCCATGTGCTAGTATATATTCTTTTCGACGGTTAGCTTCTTCCTCCCAAAGAGGGTCGTCTACAACATCCATCGTTTGAATTTCAATCAAACTTCGTTCATTTGCTTCTTCAAAAGTCAGAGATAGAATAGCCTCGTGCTTTCTCTTAAATTCCTCGACTGTTAGCCATGTCTTCTTACTATCCTCGCTAATTTGCCCGTCAATGACCTTTGCAATCTCAAGCGCCATAATGTACATGGCGCGTTTATCAACTGTCAAAACTTCTAGATGGGTAGTTAAAATACGAAGATGGTCCCCTTTTTCATTATAATCTGTAGTAAATGCGTCTTCAAACTCTATCTCAATACATTCCTCAATATGTGAAAAGAGGCTTCGTACCCCTTCCTTTAGGGGGACACTAGACCATCTCTTATCTGCAGTACTTTTCCTCAAGGATAAATTTACAGAAAAATACTCTTGTAGTTGCTCATTGTCTCCAGCATTTGAGTACGATACTTGCTTTTCTTCTGGAAACCACATTTTGCCAGCAAGTTCTAAATAACCATAAGGTACTCTTTTTGTATAATCGCCTTTGATATATAGTCTCATTCGTTCTTTTCTCTATTCTTTTTATTCCCATTCATCATATCATAATTTAATAAAAAATACATGTTCGCATGAAGGAAGAGAGTTTAATAATTTTCAATGGATAATAAAAGCCCCCAGCTGTAACTGAGGGCTTATCTAATTAGCGATAGCTGAGAGCACGTTTGATGGTCTTCCACGGTCCGAGGTCATCGGTCTGGAGGATTAAGCTCGCGTAAATTCGAGCGATGAGAACTGTTCCCACGATGGTAAAGAGAACCGCAATTCCCAATGAAGCCCAAGATTCAAGACCAGTCGCATAGCCATTGATGGTACGGAAAGGCATGAAGAAGGTTGAAAAGAATGGAATGTAGGAACCAATCTTCAATAAGAAGACATCACCGGCGCTTCCCAAGGTGGTTACCCCAAGGAAGCTAAAGATAACTAACATCATTAGTGGCGAAATCGCTTTTCCTGAATCTTCAGGTCGTGCTACTGTGGATCCTAAGAAGGCAGAGAGCACCACATACATAAAGATCCCAAGGATAATGAAGAAGACGGTATTAAGCGAGATCGCTTCTGCTAGGTGTTGGGTAATTGGAGAGTTTGGAGCGAGAATATCCTTGACAACTGGGATATCTGCTCTAAAGATCCAAACGGCTACTAGCCCAATGACATAGACAAAAATATGGGTAAAGATCACTCCGAAGAGTCCGAGCATGCGTGAGAAGAAATAGTCGGTTGCTTTGATACTAGAGAAGACCACTTCCATGATCTTAGTTCCCTTTTCACTAGCCACTTCTTGGGCTGTGATACTCGAGTAGAAGATCAAAATCATATAAAGCAACATTCCTAGACCACCTGCAACCATGGTTTGCACCATTTTCAAGCCTTCTTTTTTCTCATCAATTTTTTCTTTGAGAGAAACCTGTTGAGACAAGGCTGTCAGTTGCTCTTTGCTTAGATTAGCACGCGCTAGATTGATCCCTTGTTGGACTTGGCTTAATTTCGCAGCGACAAGCGATTTCAAATCTGTTTTCATGGCTTGGTCGCCCACATAAGTGGCTTCTAGCTGGCCATCTTTTTCATCGACCGTTAGGTAAGCAGCTGCTTTCTCATCCTTAATGGCTTTTTTAGCTGCAGCTTCATCCTTGTAGTCCAAGGTCAAGCCATCAGTTCCTTTGAGACTTTCTTTGACAGCTGGAATTTCTGTCACCAAGGCCACTTGGTTTTTGGCATCTGTAGAAGAACCTGTCAGATAACCGATTCCAATGCTCAATCCTAAAAAGAGGAAGGGACCGAAGACCATGAAGAGGAAACTCCATGATTTCACTTGTCTGATATAGGTTTCTTTCATTACGACAAACATCTGTTTCATACTTCTACTCCTGATTCAAGTTTAAAGATCTCATCAATAGTTGGGGCTTGGTGGTCAAAGGTTGCTAGGTAGTGGCCCTTTGTCAAGCGGTCAAATAATTCTGGACCAGCTGACGCATCATCCAAGATCAGCTTCCAAGTCCCTTGCTTGGTCATGCTGACCTTGGTCACGTGTGGCAGAGCTTCTAGCTCTTCTTTGCTAAAGTCGTTAGAGACAAAGAGGCGAGTCTTGCCATAGCTATTCCGGACCTCTTGGACAGGTCCTGATAGAACAACCGAACCATCACGGATCATTAGGATATCATCACACAACTCTTCGACATTGGTCATGACGTGGTCAGAAAAGATAATGGTTGCCCCACGCTCTTTTTCTTCAAAGATGACCTGCTTGAGCACTTCTGTATTGACCGGATCCAAGCCACTAAAGGGTTCATCTAAAATGATCAATTTAGGCTCATGGATCAAGGTGATGATCAATTGAACCTTCTGTTGGTTCCCTTTTGAGAGACTCTTGATTTTATCGGTCAATTTTCCTTTTACTTGGAGTTTTTCCATCCAGGTCGGTAATTTTTCCTTGACCTCAGCAGTGCTCATTCCTTTTAAGGCAGCCAAATAGCGGACCTGCTCAAAAATCGTGAGTTTTGGCATAAGACTACGTTCTTCTGGCAAATAGCCAATTTCCTTGTAGGTTTCTTGGGTGATCGCTTTGCCACCTAGGCGAATCTCGCCGCTGTAGTCCAAAAAGCGCAAGATACTGTGGAAAATAGTTGTTTTCCCGGCCCCATTTTTCCCAACTAAGCCAAGGATATGCCCTTGTTGAGCTGTCAGATCTACTCCGAAGAGAACCTGCTTATTCCCAAAGCTTTTTTCTAAATTTCTAATTTCTAACATGGATGACTCCTCTACTCTTTATAATAACGTTTGGTAATCTTGTACTGAGAGACCAAGATATAGACATAAATCAGTGATACCACTACTAATGCTAACAAGATATCTGTATGGAAAGCAATGCCAACTAAGAATATCGCAATTAAGGAAATCGGCAAGATATAATTGCTTAACTTAATGATAATTTCATAGTTTTCCTCGTAGCTAATCTGCTTTTCTGCTTCATCCATCATACTCATCATAAATTCACGCACTTCCTTGGCATTGGCATTGCGGGGAATCGGTTTTCCATAAATCAGATGGAAGGTCTTGCGAAAGAAGATATCCGATAGGAAAAATAGGGCAATCAAGACAAGAAAGAGATAGAGCATGGTAAAGTCTCCAAAGATAAAAGCCAAGTGCCCTGTGGAAGGTCTATCCATATACACCCATTGACTATAAAAGATGATGACTAAAAAGTATGGCAAGATCATGACTCCTTTAAAAATGGTCGCTAACCCAAACAGTTTTTCCTTCTGGATGTCATAGTGATAGGCTTCCTCTTCGTCTTCTATCTGGAGCATTTTTTGATGGACTTTTCTCGCGCTTATTAGTAAGGCTATCGTGACCATAAACACGATAAGAAACAAAAGTATTGAACCCCAAAGGAGTCCTTCTTTACTAAAGAAGGATTGGATTTCAAGGGGTTTTTCGGATCCGAACATGCCTGTCAAAAAATCAATGACTCCTCCAATCAAGCCGGAAACTGTAATGATTCCGACATTTCTCCAAAACCGGTAACGAGCGGATCGTTCTTGTTGTTGCTTTTTCATATTATTCTTCTCCCTCTACTAGACTAAAGACATTCTCCACTGGTTCATTGAAGATCTGGGCAATGGTCATGGCGATAATGACAGAAGGTGTATACTCACCACGTTCCAAGAGACTGATGGACTGGCGCGAGACCCCTGCTAGCTTGGCTAGCTCGGATTGGTTGAGTCCATCACGCGCCCTCAGCTCTTTCAATCGATTTTTTAAAATCATGGCATCAGCCCCCTTATAGTTGAATACCTTGAATATCTTCGATACGGACTAACTTGGTTTCCCTCTGTTGTTTATGAATCACACGGGTCAGTTTGACCCAATCTTCATCGATATCTATAATTTCATACTCAAATCCAACACCATCTACTGTAACAGTGGCCGTTTGGCCTTTCAATTCTTCTAAAAGTCTAGACATGTCTTGATTTCCTTTCACTTGTTTTTCTAATCGTCTGATGCGTCTGTTCAATCCTTTTATCTTCTTTTCTGAGCTTGCATAAACGATAACCAGAAAAGGGATAAATAGAATCCATATGGCTCCCATAAGAAACCTCCCCTTCTTTCAACTAAAAACATTGTAACACTTCTTTTTCTTTTTGACAAGCATATTTGTCAAAAAAATAAAAATATTTGTCAATAATAGCAGGATGGTTGACATGGATATTTTGAGTACTTAAAGGAATTTCTTTATTTTTATAGGGTTTTAAGGCCTATAACTTGCAAATCCTGGAAGAAAAAAACAGTTGAGAAATTCTCAACTGTTTCATCTTTTTACATCTTAACGCACTTCTGCATTGACTTTTTCTTCAAGTGAAGCTTGGATTTTTTCCATGTAGCGTGCGACTTCTTCATCTGTCAAGCTATCTTCTGGATTTTGGAAGGTCAAGCTGTAGGCCATAGACTTCATGCCAAGTCCTAGTTTTTCACCTGAGAAAACGTCAAAGAGTTTGATATCTGTTAAGCGTTTCACGCCAGCAGCTTGAATCGCATCAACCACTTCTTGGTGGGTCACTTCTGCTTTGAGGAGAAGGGCGATATCACGGCTCACAGCTGGGAATTTGGTGATTTCCACAAAGGCTGCGGCTGGTTGAAGAGCTGCTTCAATAGCAGATAAGTTCAATTCTGCCACATAGGTTTCTGGAATGTCATAAGCCTTAGCTGTTACAGGGTGGACTTGTCCCAAGACCCCAATCACCTGGTCACCAAGTGAGAGCAAGGCTGTACGTCCTGGGTGGAGACTCTTGATTTCCTGTGTTGCTGTATAAGTCACTTCAAGACCCAAGCGAGTAAAGAGGACTTCCAAGATTCCCTTGGCATAGAAGAAGTCAACTGGAACAGCTGGAGTTTGGAAGTCTTTTTCAGCAACTAAGCCAGTCAAAGCAAAGGCAAAGCTATTGATTTCGTTTGGCAAGTCTTCTTTTGGATTACCTGTCTGTTCAAAGACTTTTCCGATCTCATAGAGGGCCAAATCTTTGTTCTTACGAGCGACATTATAAGCTACAGTATCCAAGATTCCTGAGATCATATTTTGACGGAGGACCGAACGATCCACAGTCATTGGCCACATGAGCTCCGTTAAGTTGCTTGGTGCAGTCGTGAACTCCACTGCTTTTTCAGGAGTTGTCAGTGCATAAGTAATGATTTCAGTCAATCCAGCCCCTTCAGCGATAGTCCGAACTTGGCGACGCAATTTTTGAGTCGCTGTCAATTCACCTGCTGTCCCGTCATCTTTTGGAAGGGTTGCTGGTAATTTGTCATAACCATAAATTCGAGCAATTTCTTCAAAGAGGTCCGCTTCGATAGTGATGTCCCAACGGCGACGAGGAACGCTGACTGTGAAGCTTTCTGCATTTCCAGAAAGGCCAAAACCAAGACGACGGAAGACATCTTCGACATCCGCGTAGGAAAGTTCTGTTCCAAGGACACGGTTAACGTCTGCAAGAGTAGAAGAAACTTCTACATCAGAAGTGTCTAACTGGCCTGCTGAAACGATGCCCTTACGTACGGTTGCACCAGCCAATTCAGCAATCATACTTGCTGCGGCATCAAGGGCTTCATTAACAGTTGCCACATTGATGCCTTTTTCAAAGCGAGAAGATGATTCAGAGCGTAGGTTGAGGCGACCACTAGTCTTACGGATCGATTTGCCATTGAAAACAGCCGCTTCAAGAACTACACGAGTAGACTTTTCAGAGATTTCTGTAGCCTCTCCCCCCATGACACCTGCAAGGGCAACAGGTTTGTCAGCAACCGTAATCACGAGGTCACTTGTTTCCAACTCACGCTCTTCCCCATCCAAGGTCACTAATTTCTCACCTGCACGCACTTCACGTACACGGATGTCATTTCCTTCAAAGGTATCCAAGTCAAAGGCATGCATGGGCTGACCAAAGTAAAGCAAGATATAGTTGGTCACGTCAACCACATTATTTATGGGACGGATGCCTTCATTCATGAGGAGGTTTTGCAACCATTGTGGACTTGGTGCGATGGTTACATTGTCCAAGATACGAGCTGCATAATAAGGAGCCTTATCTGTGTCGATGCTGACAGAAAGAGCATCCGCTGCAACTTGGTCTGTTTCTGTTAAAGTAAATTCTTTGAAGTTGACTGCCTTGTCATAGATGGCTGCTACTTCATGTGCTACCCCACGCATCGAAAGAGCATCTGCACGGTTTGGAGTGATAGAAAGCTCGATGATTTCATCATCCAAGTCTAGGTAAGAGAAGACTTCTTCTCCTGGAACAGCATCCTCTGGCAAGATTTGGATGCCATCCGCAAATTCTTTCGGTACAACTGAGTCAGAAATGCCTAACTCACCAAGTGAACAGATCATCCCAAGGGATTCCAAACCACGGATTTTCCCTTTTTTAATCTTGTAGTTATCTGCGATGCGAGCACCTGGAAGAGCCACCATCACCTTGATGCCTGCTCGCACATTTGGTGCTCCACAGACGATTTGACGCGCTTCTTCTTCCCCCACATTAACTTGGCAGACATGAAGGTGTGTCTCTGGCACATCTTCACAAGACAAGACTTCTCCGACGACAATTTTTGAGAGACCAGTAGCAGGCGATTCCACACCTTCTACTTCGATCCCTGTAGTTGACATTTTTTCAGCCAACTCTTCTGATGGCACATCCACGTCCACCAATTGTTTTAACCATTTATATGATACTAACATTATTCTGATCGTAAGATCCCACTTGGTGAGATCTTCTCAATTCCTTTCTCTCAATTTGGACCCACAATTAAGCTTGCGGATTCTCCTTCAAATGCTTGCGCAGCAACCAGTCGATATCCACAGCTTCCCCTGTGATAAAGTGGTGCTCGCTAAATCGTTCAAATCCGAATTGTTTGTAAAAGTTTTGGGCCTTAAAATTCCGTTCCCAGACACCCAGCCAGACCCAGTCAAATCCACGTTTTTGAGCCTCTTTTAAGGCAAAGGTAAACATTTCCTTGCCATAGCCCTTGCCATGATGTTCTTTTTTGACATAGATGCGCTGAATTTCAAAAGCATTGTCCATCTCTACTGGCTCCGTTTGTGCCTTGCCCCAGTTAAACTTGAGGAAACCACAAATTTCCTGATGGTGATCAAGGACAAAATAGGTCTCTGATTCCGGGTCTGCTAGGTCCTTTTGGATTTGCTCTAGCGATAAAACCATCTGGTAGTAATCTTCCATATCGGCATCAGAGTTGTAGGGACCAAAGGTATCCCCATAGGTTTCCACCTCTAATTCCCTTAAAATATGAAAATCTTTCGCCTTAACTTTTACTAACATAATTATTTAAATTGTTCTGAAAAACGGATATCCCCTTGATAGAAGCCACGGATATCATTGATTCCGTAACGAAGCATGGCCACACGCTCTTGACCAAGTCCAAAGGCAAATCCTGAATAGATTGTTGGATCAATCCCACTCATCTCAAGGACGCGTGGGTGAACCATACCGGCTCCCATGATTTCAATCCAACCAGTTTTCTTACATACGTTACATCCAGCACCACCACATTTGAAGCAAGAAACGTCCACCTCAACCGATGGCTCAGTGAATGGGAAGTAAGAAGGACGCAAACGGATTTGGCGTTCTGCACCAAACATCTTTTGCACGATCAATTGAAGCGTTCCTTGAAGATCGGCCATAGAAATGCTTTTCCCAACAACCAAACCTTCGATTTGATGGAATTGGTGGCTGTGGGTCGCATCATCCGTATCCCGACGGAAAACCCGCCCTGGAGAGATCATCTTCAATGGTCCTTTGCTAAAGTCATGCGCATCCATAGCCCGCGCCTGTACAGGTGAGGTATGGGTCCGAAGCAAGATTTCTTCTGTGATATAGAAGGTATCCTGCATATCCCGCGCTGGGTGATCTTTAGGCAGATTCATCCGTTCAAAGTTATAATAGTCTTGCTCCACTTCAAAGCCGTCTACGACTTGATAGCCCATCCCGATAAAGATATCTTCGATTTCTTCACTGGTTTGGGTCAAAATATGACGGTAACCACTAGCAACTGGACGACCTGGTAGGGTCACGTCGATACTTTCACTAGCCAATTTGGCTTGGACTTTCTTTTCTTCCAAAAGTTTGGCCGTTTCTTCAAAGGCAGCCGTCAAGACATCACGCGCTTCATTGACGTGTTTCCCGATAACCGGACGCATCTCAGCAGAGACATCCTTCATCCCTTTAAGAATTTCCGTCAGAGATCCTTTTTTTCCAAGAACAGAGACCCGTAGTTCTTGCATCTCTTTTTCATTTTCAGCAGAAATCTGCTTCAAAGCTGCCAGCGTTTCTTCACGAAGCGCTTTTAATTGTTCTTCAATCGTTGACATATTTCCTCCATCATGGTCCCTCTACAGACATAGAAAAAACCACGCGCCAACACCCTCATTCGGAGCGTTGACACGCGGTACCATCCGTTTTTTATCCGTAAACCAGACCTTAATTTCTAAATCCTTTACGCAAGTGAATTCACTCAGCTTTCATGCAAAGAGCTTTCAGTCACGGCTCTTCTCCCTGTCGCACTTCCCTTGAGATACTAGTCTTGCAGATTTCTATTCGATTACTATCTAGTTTAGCAGATTTTTTGTTAAAAAACAAGTTAGATGAGACTAATTTCAATATACAAAGGAACAAGAGGCCGTGCATTATCTATTTGCCTTGTCTGTTTCATCTGATTGCCTTTTCAATAGAAGAGTTGCTGCTTGGTTAAAACCATCACACCAGTTATACCATTTTGCTTCATACTCATCTTGAGGTAAGATACGATGTTTTAAATCCAAAACAGAGGATATCTTTCTTTCCTCGCAAGCTTGCGCATAGAGAGCATACAATTCATCGCCACCATCTCTATCAAACTCAGCAGAAATCGTATCCCGACCTGCCAATAAAGCCTGATAAGCCCTGTGATGCCCGTCTGTAATCAAGAAGCGATTTCCAAATGCAAGAACACTAATTGGATCCACATTGATGATGTCTGCCGACTGATCCAGCATCTGGATAGCTTGTAACTTCTTTTCTGATAAATAAAGTTGGGTCGGATGAAGATCTGTTATCTTGACTTCCATTTCTTTCTCCTCTACCAAGAGTATAAAAGTTGGTTCTGGGCACTGGTAGACATTTTCAAAGGTCACGATTTAAAGACCTGCCAAAGCCAAATTCCCCCGCCATTCTTGTGATTCGTTTTCTTTTTATTTAATGACTTGTCCAGCATCTTTCAAGACAGATTCTGGAATAGTAATACCCAATTCATCTGCGACTTTTTTATTGATGACAGATTTTCCTTGGCTAAAGATTTCAACAGGTGTATCCGCAGGTTTTTGACCTTTCAAGATCTTCGCAGCCATTTTACCAGTTGCTACTCCAAGATCGTGTTGGTCGACAACGACTGAACCAAGACCACCAGCTTCTACCATAGCTGTCGCACTTGGGAAGATTGGTTTTTTAGCTGTTTTGTTGGCTTCGACAACTGTTGAGAAGGCTGAAGCGATGGTATTGTCGATTGGAACCCAGATGGCATCAACTTTGCCTGACATTACAGACACAGTGGAAGCAATTTCGTTTGTAGAAGGAACTGAATACGGAACCACCTTGTAGCCTGCTTTTTCAGCCAATTTTGTAAATTCTTCTACTTGAGATTTTGAATTGTCTTCACTGGTTGAGTATAGAACCCCGATTGTTTTTACGTTTGGAGTCAACTCTTTGATCAATTTCAACTGTTGCTCAGTAGGATTGTGGTCAGATACCCCAGTGATATTGCCACCTGGTTTTTTCAAATCTTTGACCAAGTTTGCGCCGACTGGATCGGTTACAGCACCCATGACAATTGGTTTGTTTTTGGTTGCACTAGCCAAACCTTGAGCAGACGGGGTTGCAATCCCAATCAAGACTTGGTTATCCTTGTCTACCAATTGTTTACTCATGGTTGCAACCTTGTTTTGGTCGCCTTCTGCATTGAGGAAATCAATGTCCACTTTGTCTTTGTCATAACCTTCTTCAGCCAAACCATCTTGAATTCCCTTGTAGATCAAATCAAGCGAAGGGTGGCTGACCAACTGCAAGACCCCAACTTTAGCTTTTTCATTGCTAGTTGCTGCCTTGTTGTCTTTGCCTGCTGTAGCTGAATAGATCGCTGTCCCAATGACTGCTGCTGCAATCAAACCAATAATTCCCATTAACCGTTTATTTTTCATTTTACTACCTCTTCTATTTTTTCATTTTCTTCTATTTTTTATCCTCTAAAGAATGCGACGCCATCGTTTCTTCATATCTTTTCTCCCTTCTCATCTAAAACAAAAAACACGCCCACACATAGCAAAAGCTATGTGAGGACGTGTCATCGCGGTGCCACCTCACTTATGGGAAAAGGATAGTTTCTCCCCATATCTCTGTCTTGTCTAGCAACAAGTTGCACGATAAGGTGTGCCAACCGAATTTTTATTGTTTCAAATTCATCTCATCATTAGTCCAATTTCATAAACTGCCGCTACCCACTCTCAGCAACCGTGGGCTCTCTTGAAACTTTCATTTACTACTTTTCTAATTTCTTACATTTTAAAATTTTCTTACAAAAATGTCAATACTTTTTCAGTATTTTTTTGGAAACGTTCGCATTTTCTGTTTCTTTTACTTTTTACAGCCTCTTGCTTCTTTCTGGGATTTTCGCTCTATTTTTGATATAATTTACTAGAATAACAGCTAGAATGATGAGGAATCCCATGTCTTTTGATGGATTTTTTTTACACCATATGGTGCAAGAATTGAAGGCTGAACTCTTAAGTGGTCGCATTCAAAAAATTAATCAACCTTTCGAGCAAGAATTGGTACTCCAAATCCGAGGCAATCGGAAAAACCAAAAACTCTTACTCTCTGCCCATTCTGTTTTCGGACGGATCCAACGGACCCAGACCAACTTTGAAAATCCTGCCTTTCCTAATACCTTTATTATGGTCATGCGTAAATATCTTCAAGGCGCTGTCATCGAAGGGATTGAGCAATTGGAGAACGACCGGATTCTCGAAATCCGTGTCTCCAATAAAAACGAAATTGGAGATGCCATTTCTGTCAGCTTAATGATCGAAATCATGGGCAAGCACAGTAATATTATTCTCCTAGACCGGACCAGCAATAAAATCATCGAGGCCATCAAACATGTCGGCTTCTCACAAAATAGCTACCGGACCATTCTTCCTGGATCAACCTATGTAGCCCCTCCGAAAACCGACGCGGTCAATCCTTTTACAATTGGAGATGAAGCCCTCTTCGCCCTTCTTCACAAGGAAGAGTTAAGTCCCAAAAACCTTCAAAAATGTTTCCAAGGTTTGGGGCGAGATACGGCTCAAGAATTGGCCAAGCGACTTGAGACGGATGAAAAATTAAAGACCTTCCGTGCCTTTTTCGAGGCTCCAACTGAGCCTCACCTAACGACCAAATCCTTCTCAGCTATCCCCTATGCAGATGCGACCAGTCAAACCTTTGAGGCACTTTCAGATCTGCTAGATGACTATTACCGAGACAAGGCTGAGCGCGATCGGGTGCAACAACAGGCCAGTGAATTGATCCGCAAGGTCGAAAACGATCTTGAAAAGAACCGGAAAAAATTAGCCAAACAAGAAGCCGAGTTAGCAGCGACCGACAATGCAGAAGAGTTCCGCCAAAAAGGAGAATTGCTGACAACTTTCCTCCATCAGGTACCAAACGACCAAGACCAGGTTGTCCTGGACAATTACTATACCAACGAGCCCATTACCATCCAACTCAACAAAGCCCTTACTCCCAATCAAAATGCCCAACGCTACTTTAAACGCTACCAGAAGTTAAAAGAAGCCGTCAAACATTTGACCATCCTTATTCAAGAAACCAAGGAAACCATTTCTTATCTTGAAACTGTTGAAACGGCCCTTTCTCAAGCGAGCCTGGCTGAGGTGGCAGAGATTCGTGAAGAGTTAATCCAGACCGGCTTTATCAAACGGCGCAACCGAGAAAAAATCCATAAACGGAAAAAACCAGAAAAATACCTGGCTAGTGATGGCAAAACCATCATTTTAGTGGGTCGCAATAATCTGCAAAACGATGAACTGACCTTTAAGATCGCTAAAAAAGACGAGCTCTGGTTCCATGCCAAAGATATCCCAGGCAGCCATGTCGTCATTACAGGAAATCTCGATCCGACGGATGAAGTGAAGACCGATGCCGCAGAGTTGGCCGCCTACTATTCCAAGGCCCGTCTCTCAAATCTGGTACAAGTAGATATGATCGAAGCCAAGAAACTCAATAAACCAACCGGAGGAAAACCAGGCTTTGTGACCTATACTGGCCAGAAGACTCTGAGGGTTACCCCAGAAGAAGAAAAAATCAAAGCCATGAAACTAACAGACTGATTTCAAAAATAAAAGAGAGTGGGACAGAAATCGGTAATTCGTTAGAATTCGATTTCGTCGTCCCACCTCCGCACAGTTGAGTAGGGC
>NZ_JALDUR010000017.1 GCF_023109675.1 Streptococcus parasanguinis
TTCATAAGTTAATTTCATAATAAAAACACCCCAAAAGTTAGATTTTTTTCTGTCTAACTTTTGGGGTGCAGTTCAATCACGTCAGCGTTTATTTTTTCTGTTTGGTCGTCATTTTGGAAATATCCACCAAAGCCAGGTAGCCAACAAAGGCGAGAAAGGCACCGACAAAAAACTCAGACGGTAGTTGGAATATCTGAAAAATGGCGAGACAAGTCAGTACGATAATGGAGACGATCAAGACCACCATTGTGACACTGTTTAAGGTACCACGAATACTTTTTGGGGTCATAAAAAGGTAAAAAAGGAGAATCAAAATCCCTAAGATAAAATAGACCATTTTGTTTCTCCTTTCTTTCCGTATTATTCAGCAGCTGCTGATTTTTTCTTTTTATTTGCTTTTTCGCGTTCTGCTTTGTTCAAGATTTGTTTACGTAGACGGATAGATTCAGGCGTTACTTCCATGTACTCATCGTCGTTCAAGAACTCAAGAGATTCTTCCAAGGTCAAGATACGAGGAGTCTTGATAACCGCTGTTTGGTCCTTAGTAGCTGAACGAACGTTGGTCATTTGTTTTGCTTTCGTAATGTTTACGGTCAAGTCGTTCTCACGAGAGTTTTCCCCGATGATCATTCCTTCGTAAACTTCTGTACCTGGATTGACAAAGATCGTACCACGTTCTTCGATAGACATGATAGAGTAAGTGGTTGCTTTTCCGTTATCGATTGAAACAAGAGCACCACGGTGACGTCCACCGATTTCTCCTGGAATCACTGGCAAGTATTGGTCAAAGGTGTGGTTCATGATTCCGTAACCACGTGTCATTGACAAGAACTCTGTTGAGTATCCAATCAAACCACGCGCAGGAACAAGGAAGACCAAACGAGTTTGACCGTTACCTGTTGCAACCATATCCAACATTTCACCCTTACGCTCAGAAAGGCTTTGAATAACAGAACCTTGGTATTCTTCTGGTGTGTCGATTTGTACGCGCTCAAATGGTTCACATTGGACACCATCAATTTCCTTGATAATAACTTCTGGACGAGACACTTGCAATTCGTATCCTTCACGACGCATGGTTTCGATCAAGATAGACAAGTGCAATTCCCCACGTCCTGAAACGGTCCATTTATCAGGTGAATCAGTTGGGTCAACACGAAGAGAGACGTCTGTTTGCAATTCTGCTTGCAAGCGTTCTTCGACCTTACGAGAGGTCACCCATTTCCCTTCCCGACCTGCAAATGGTGAGTTGTTGACCAAGAAGGTCATTTGAAGGGTTGGCTCATCGATGTGAAGGATTGGAAGTGCTTCTACTGCGTCAGTTGGTGTGATGGTTTCTCCAACGAAGATATCTTCCATACCAGAAATAGCGATCAAGTCACCAGCTTTAGCTTCTTGAATCTCGCGACGTTCCAAACCAAAGAAACCAAAGAGTTTGGTCACACGGAAGTTTTTAGTTGTACCATCCAGTTTAGAAAGGGTAACTTGGTCCCCAACCTTAACTGTACCACGGAAGACACGTCCGATACCGATACGACCAACGAAGTCATTGTAGTCAAGAAGAGACACTTGGAATTGAAGGGGCTCATCTGAGTTATCAACTGGAGCTGGGATGTGGTCGATAATGGTATCAAAGATTGGCGCCATAGTCTTTTCTTGATCTGCTGGATCATCTGACAAGGATGATGTTCCGTTGATCGCTGATGCATAAACAACTGGGAAGTCAAGCTGGTCATCATCCGCACCTAGCTCGATGAAGAGTTCCAAGACTTCGTCTACTACTTCTGCTGGACGAGCAGATGGCTTATCGATTTTATTAACTACAACGATCGGCACAAGGTCTTGTTCCAAGGCTTTTTTCAATACGAAACGAGTCTGAGGCATAGTTCCTTCGTAGGCATCTACGACCAATACAACCCCGTCAACCATTTTCATGATCCGTTCCACTTCTCCACCGAAGTCCGCGTGTCCTGGTGTGTCCATGATATTGATCCGAGTTCCATTATAAGCAACGGCTGTATTTTTAGCAAGGATCGTGATCCCACGTTCTTTTTCAAGATCGTTTGAGTCCATTGCACGTTCTTGCAATTCTTTACGTTCATCCAAGGTGTGCGATTGTTTCAACAATTCGTCTACCAAAGTTGTTTTACCATGGTCAACGTGGGCAATGATCGCAACGTTACGAATATCTTCTCTTAATTTTGTCATGATTTCCTCTATAAAATTTTAAATAATATTTCTAACTGAACAATTATACCACAGTCCTATCTAAAAAACACAGTTCAGCTAGTTGTAAATGTTTTCATCTTCATTTCTTTTCTCTGACTCGATTTCCTTTTCTTTTCATGATACACTGATGATAAGAATTTCAGAAAAAGAGGCTCCCATGAGATTAGATCAATTGATGGCAGACCATCAGTACGCTCGTAAAGACATCAAACAACTTTTGGCCCGAAGGCAAATCTTGGTCGATCACCTACCAGCTCAAAAGCTATCCCAAAACATCGACCCTGGACTCCAACAGATTCAAATCGGGGAACGGATCATTCAAGAACCGCGTCACCACTACTACATGCTCCATAAACCAATTGGAGCCGTGACCGCCAAAAGAGACGCCCACCATCTAACGGTGATCGAGCTAGTGGACCCCCAGCAAGAGTACCCAGACCTCTATCCACTTGGTCGCCTCGATCGCGATACCAGTGGTCTTCTCCTCCTCACAGATAATGGTCCCTTAGGCTTTCAATTGCTCCATCCTCAATACCATGTGGAGAAAGTCTATGAGGTAGAAGTCAATGGTCCGCTTTATGCAGCCCACATCGAGCAATTTCAGAATGGGATTTCATTCACAGACGGTCCTATCTGCAAGCCGGCTTCCTTGACCATTCTAGAAAGTACCCCCAGCTACAGCAAGGCCCAGGTCCGAATCTCAGAAGGAAAATACCACCAAGTGAAAAAGATGTTTTTAGCCATTGGGGTCAAAGTAATGACCTTAAAACGCTTATCTTTTGGTCCCTTCACCTTGGATCCTCAGTTAGCTCCTGGAGAAAGTCGGCCTTTGAATGAGGTGGAGCTCACATGGGTCAAAGATTTTCTTGAAAAAACGAGATAAAAAAGCTCTAACCACACACTTTGTGCAGTTAGAGCTCTTTTTATTAAGCGTCTTTTTTCACTTTCCCATTCCAAGAATCGAGACCATAAGACAAGACATAAATGTCTGTATAGCCCTGTTTCTTAAGATAGAGAGCCGCATTGGTTACACGCGAACTACGGCTATTTTCATAGAGCAAAATTGGTTTATCTTTGCGCAAGGCTGCAAGACTCAACTTCAACTGAGTAGAAGGAATGTTGCGTGCTCCTAAAATATGCTTGGCATGAAACTCAGCTGGCTCTCGCAAGTCAATCAACTGCCCTTTACGAATCAGCTCTTCAAAGGTTGCATTGTCCACAAATTTAGCAGCTTTACGGATGCGGAAATAATTAAACCCCATCCATCCAAATGCTCCTAAAATAGCCAACCAAACAATGATATTTCCCATCACTCTACCTCACTCTTTTTCAAAAATTCTAATTCTTGCTTGTGTTCTCTTCTTAAAACGGTATCGGCTTCTAAATAATCGAGCCGCTCCATCAGGCCTGCATCATAAAGACGTTGAAGCTCAATTTTCATCAATTCGATGTCATAGAGGCGCTTCCCTACGTAAATGATGATTCCAAAACGTTTTAAAAATTGTTGAACATCATACAGGTTTTTCATGTTCATTATTGTATCAAATTTAGAAAGGCTTTACAAGATTTTCAAGCAAATGATGAAATTTTCCGATTGCTTTACGAATAAATAAGTATGATCAACTTTTATTTTTTTACCATCGGTACTTGCATCGCCTCTTTTTTGGGACTAGTTGTCGACCGTTTCCCAAACCAATCCATTCTCGCTCCTCGCAGTCATTGTGATCACTGTCAGCACGTCCTTGGAGTTTGGGATCTCATCCCCATTATCTCGCAACTACTCCATCGCTTTCGCTGTCGCTACTGTCATCAGCCCTACCCATTTTGGTACTGCCTTTTTGAGGTTTGGAGTGGCCTGCTCTTTTTAGCCTGCGCCAATGGTTACCTTTCCCTGCCTCAACTTCTAACACTACTGGGAGCTGCCGTTTTAGCCATCTATGACCTTCGCTTTATGGAATACCCTTTATTCATCTGGTGCTGTCTCCATGCCCTGGTCCTCTTTTTATCCGGTGGTAATCTCCTCATGCTGGTCTTTTTACTCCTTGCGATCGGAGCTCACTTTTTCTTTATCGGAATGGGAGCAGGAGATTTCCTCTTGCTCGCCACCTTTTCGCTAAGCTTTTCTTCTACCCAGATCCTCATTCTCATTCAGATCGCATCCATCTTAGGCATTCTCGTATTTGCTCTCAAAAAAGAAAGAGACCGGATTCCCTTTGTTCCCTGTCTCTTTCTCAGTTATCACGCTTTACTGCTTTATACGATGTTTTGCAGATAAATTCTTTTTATTTTGCAGCCTTCGCTTCTAGATAATCGGCGATAGCAGCCACATCCTTGTCCCCACGTCCGGAAACATTGATGATGATGATCTTGTCTTTATCCAATTGTGGAGCACGTTTGACCGCTTCTGCAATCGCGTGTGAGCTTTCAATAGCTGGGAGGATCCCTTCTGTCTTACTGAGAAGAAGAAGAGCTTCTACTGCTTCATCATCTGTTGCAGCCACATATTCGACACGACCAGAATCTTTAAAGAAAGCATGCTCTGGACCAACCCCTGGGTAGTCCAAACCAGCAGAGATCGAGTACACTGGCGCTACTTTTCCATCTTCGCCAAAGACTGCATAGGTCTTCATACCATCAACCACACCGATAGTCCCTTTGGTCATGGTCGCTGCGTGCTGATCGGTATCCAAGCCATGACCAGCAGCTTCAACCCCAATCAAGCCGACTTCCTCTTCTGCGACATACTCAGAAAAGGCACCGATGGCATTAGAGCCACCACCGACACAGGCAATCACATAATCCGGCAAACGATCTTCTTTTTCCAAGATTTGACGTTTAGATTCTTCACTGATCACCTTTTGGAATTCATGCACAATGGTTGGGTAAGGGTGAGGGCCAACAGCAGAACCCAAAACGTAAAAGGCATCCAGATCCGCCATCCATGCTCCAAATGCCGCATCAACGGCATCTTTCAAGGTCTTAGTACCGGTTTCAACCGCATGGACGGTTGCCCCCATCATTTCCATGCGAAAGACATTCAAGCGTTGGCGTTCCACATCTTCTGCCCCCATGTAGACATCACAGGCCATGCCAAACTTAGCTGCCGCAGCTGCTGTAGCTACACCGTGTTGACCGGCTCCTGTTTCAGCAATCACGCGCGTTTTGCCCATGCGTTTAGCCAAGAGGATTTGCCCCAAAACGTTATTCAATTTATGCGAACCTAGGTGATTCAAGTCTTCGCGCTTCAAATAAATTTTTGCCCCACCTAAATGCTCTGTCAAACTTTCCGCAAAGTAGAGCGGTGTTTCGCGTCCAGAATAGTCTTTCAAATAATGTTTGTATTCTGCAATAAATTCTGGGTCATTTTTATACTGTTCAAAGGTTTCCTCTAATTGATTGAGCAAGTTTTGAATGGGTTCTGGTACGAAAGATCCACCAAATTGTCCGAAATAGCCTTTTGTTTCTGTCATAATTGTGTCCTCTTTTCTATATCTTCAATCCTGTTTATGATCTTTTTCTCTCGCTGGCCCTTTGAGCTGCAGTCTCACTGGGTTCCTTTGAGATACAAAAAACCTCACACAGAAAAATCTGTGTGAGGACGATTCGATACCGCGGTGCCACCTCAATTGTAGGAAAATAGTCTTTCTCCTACATCTCTGACCTGTCTAACAACAGGGTGCACGATAAGGTGTGCTCACCGAATTTTTATTGTTTCAAATTCATCATCATAAACGCATCAGCCCATTTCAAGATTCACCACTGCTTGTTCGCAATCACCACAAGCTCCCTGGAAGTGAGAAAAATCTCTACTTTTCTGATGTCTTGAAGCTATTATAGCTCCCGCTTCTGACTTTGTCAACAAAAATTTTAAAAAACGGCTGAAATGTTCGGATTTTACATTTCCCCATTTTTTGCTAGCAATCGTACTCTGAAATACTGAAAGCCTAGATAAGCTAGATAAGCGCCTAAGGTATTGGTCCACAAATCATCTAGCTCAAAGACACGATTAGCATCATACAAGAGGTCTAACAGAACTTGGCTGCATTCAATCCACAAGCTCATCGCAAAGCCGAAGCACAAGACCCGTTTTCGACTCCTCAACCAGGGCCATAGCCAGAGGAGTTGAAAGACCAGCGGACTTAACAAAAAGATATTGGCTACGTTTTGGAGAATAACCTTAATGAGTTGGAGGGCACTGGTGATCTGGCCAAGATTCATCACCGAATTAAGAGGAACCAGCAGGACGACGATGCGACCGAAATGTTGAATACCCGGTGTTTCCATACCTGGCTCTGGCTGTTGGGGCAAAAAACACATCAGACACAAGAGGATAAAATAGAAGAAGCTGCCACTCCGTAACAGCCTTCTTCCTCTTTTTGTTAGTTCTGTATGATCGATCAGCCCTTGTTTAAGGTTGCGCATGTTCAACAATCGCTTTCTCCCGATCCCGTTTCATGGTATTTGAACGCAATTGGCCACAGGCAGCGTCAATATCTGTACCGTGCTCTTGACGCACTACACAGTTAACACCTTGTTTTTTCAAGGTATCATAGAAGGCCATGACCCGTTCTTTTGGACTACGGCTGTATTGGTCATGCTCACTGACAGGATTGTAAGGAATCAAGTTAACATAAGACAATTTCTTGATATTCTTGAGCAATTCTGCCAACTCTAAGGCTTGCTCGACTCCATCATTGACTTCATTCAACATGATGTACTCAAAGGTCACCCGACGGTTCGTAGTCTCAATATAGTATTCAATCGCCGCAAACAATTTTTCAATTGGAAAGGCCCGGTTGATCTTCATGATGCTAGAGCGCAAGTCATTGTTTGGAGCATGAAGAGACACTGCTAAATTGACCTGCACACCTTCATTTGCAAAATCACGAATTTTATGAGCCAAACCAGAAGTTGACACGGTAATATGGCGAGCACCAATCGCTAATCCCTTGTCATCGTTGACCGTCCGGATAAATTTCAAGACATTGTTATAGTTGTCAAATGGTTCTCCGATCCCCATGACAACGATATGGCTGACTCGTTCATCTTGGCCACGTTCGTCAAAGTATTTTTGGACCAACATGATTTGAGACACGATTTCACCATTGTTCAAATCGCGTTGTTTTTTGATCAAACCAGAAGCACAGAAGGTACAACCGATATTGCATCCGACCTGAGTGGTGACACAGACTGACAAGCCATAGTGCTGACGCATCAAGACGGTTTCAATCAACATGCCGTCTGGCAATTCAAAAAGATACTTAACCGTTCCATCTGCTGACTCTTGCACGATCCGTTGCTTGAGTGGGTTGACGACAAACTGATCATTCAACTTCGCAATCAAATCTTTGGATAGATTGGTCATTTCTTCGAAGGACTGGACGCGTTTGCGATAGAGCCATTCCCAGATTTGTGCTGCACGGAATTTCTTTTCGCCGTTTTCTTCCGCCCAATCAATCATATCCTGGCGTGTTAAACTATAAATGGATGGTTTCATTCTTTCTTACTCCTCTTTTTGTCGAATCACAAAATGACGTTTGTTGTCTGTCTTCGTTGTTTTTTTGGTCTCAGCAGACGGTCTTGTTTTTTTCGAGTTATTGGCTGACTGTCCCTTGTCGCGTTCTCGTTTTTGGAAACGATCTTTTTGTTTGCGATTGCGCGAACGCTTCTTCGGCTCTCTTTCTTCTGATTGAGCTTTTTTGACCGGTGATTTCTTATCAAAAGAAGCACGATGGGGCTCCTTATTTTCAAGGACAAAATAAGCACAACCATAGCTACAATATTCTAACAAATAATCGTCTAAGCGACTTAATTTATCCATCGTTGCAACATCGCGCTCTTCCTTATAAAAGCCACGCAAGCGCAACTGCTCATCGCTCCAATCACCAACAATGTAATCAAACTTGGTTAAAATCTCAGAAAATCTCTGACCAAAAACAGTCGCATCAAATGCTTCTTTTTCATTTTTTAACAACTCAAAGGAGAGGTTTTCTGAAAGGATCTGGTCTCCTACCTGACGAAACACAGGTCCAGGAAATTTATTGTAATTATATAATTCAGGGTCAATCTCTTTTCGCATAGTGTTCCTTCATCAAAATCTATTTACTGTAACACTTTATTTTATCATAAATTTGATGACTTGCGTCAGATTTGACTAGAAAAGAGTCGAAATTCCTTTGAGAGCAAAAAGAGAGTGGGATAGAAATCGGTAACTCGTTACAATTCGATTTCGTCGTCCCACCTCCGCACAGTTGAGTAGGGCTGTAAAAGCTGATGAAATCAACGTAGTAGAGCCCACTCAACCACTGCGTCTTGCTCGACAATCCAAAAATAATTGAGAGGCTAGAACTTTTGTCCCAGCCTCTATGAATATTCATTGCCGGATGCAAGTGGCAAAAAAAGAGTAATTTTGGTATAGCTATTTGCCTTAGAATCAATCTCCATATGATAGGCTTCGCCAAATTGAAGATGCAATCGTTGGTCCACATTTTTCAAGCCAACACCTCCTAAACGAAGAAGGGTTTGGGCTGTTGATCCTGATCGGTCAAACCCTCGTCCATTGTCAAAAATCGATACGCAGGCGTAGTCTCCACTGACTTCAGTTGTCACTCGAATGAGACCTGGCCGATCGATCTCTTTAATGCCATGGTAAATCGCATTTTCCACTAAGGGCTGAAGCACTAATTTCGGAAGCTGATAGTCGCCCAACCGTTCATCTTCTAGAATTTCATAGTTGAGCTTTTCACCATAACGTTGTTTTTGAATGAAAAGATACTGGCGGACATGGTCGATTTCATCTCTCAGTAGGATTTGTTCCTGGCCTTGGTTAAGAGCCAGTCGAAAATATTGAGCCAGAGACTTAGTGATGTCGACCACGCGCCGACTATCATTAAACTCCGCCATCCAGACAATCGTATCCAAGGTATTGTAGAGGAAATGCGGATTAATCTGAGCCGAAAGTGCCCGCAACTCGTACCGCCGTGCGTTCTGCTCCTCTTCCTTAACCTGTTGCATGAGGTTATCGATTTGGTCCAACATGGCATTAAACGCTTGAGCGAGGGCCACCAATTCTGGAGATCCTTTGGCTGCAGCCCTCACGTGAGCATCTCCTGCTCCAATCCTCAAAATGATAGTCTGAAGGTCTTGTAAGGGTTTGATCCACAAACGCAGAACAAAGCCGATCCCTATCAAACACATGATCAAAGCTAGTAATCCTAGACCAATGAAAGAGTACAGGAGTTGCGACTGCAGCATCTGAAGTCCTTCAAGTGAAGCCACTCCAATCAAGGTCCAATCGCTATCTGGAATCGGAACCTGATAGATAAAATTCTGTCCTCCTTTAGCATAGCCATCTGTCACAGCAATATAGGGCTGCATGGCCTGCATTTCTTGGCTGGAGGAATAGACCGCCTTTTTAGGATGGTAGACAAACTCATGCTTTTGATTAATGATAAAACTAAAGCCTTGTCTCCCTAGTTGAAGGTGATCCAAGTAAGCCTGAAGGCTATCGTAGCCAATATCCAAGCGTACTACTCCGAGATTTTGGCCAGTCTGATCGACCACTTCTTGGGTAATAGAAACCACCCATTTTTCTTTTTCCGAAGTCAAAGATTCCTTTCGAGCTGGCGTCAAAACTGGCATGGCTCTTTCTTTAATCGCCTCTTGATACCAACTTTCATTCATCATATCTGAAGAAGTCTGCATGCTGATTTTGGAATCTGTCGCTACCAGACGTCCATCCTTGGTCACCAAGACCGCTGAGACCAAGTCCGGATCCGTTTCAATCATCGTTCGCATCAGGTGTTGAACCGTTTCTTGATCCGCACTCCTATCTTGGGCAAATTGTCGAACAGCCTGTTCCTGGCTAAGCACCGTCGTCGTCTGCTTTAATTTTTTTAGATAGGAAGTGATAAACTGACTGCTTTGATCGATACTATTTCTTGTCGTCCGCTCTGTTTGCTGGCGGATCGTCCCTGAACTCGTTTGATAATAGAGACCACCAATAAGACCAAAAAGTAGGAGAATGAAGAGAAAAAAGTAGAGGACCAGCTGAATCAGCAAGGGATATCGTTTCATTCATGCTCTCCTTTTTTGTACTGCCTTGGTGTCACCCCAACAACCTGCTTAAAGCGTTGAGAAAAATAGTTCATATCTTCAAAACCAACCTGATCGGCGATCTCATAAATTTTTAAATCTGTCGTGAGAAGCAAGAGTTGAGCCTTCTTCATTCGCTCTTGAATGAGGTAGTCTTGGAAGGGGAGTCCCAATTTTTTCTTGATCAATACACTTAGATACGAGGCACTGAAACCAAGTTGATAGGCCAGATCCTTTAGAGTTAACTGAGAGTCTGCTAAACGAGCATGAATGGCTTCTTCCAAGTCTGTCGAATAACCCTGACTGACCAAATCTTCGACTTGCGCTTTCTTACGCTCTTGATCAAGTTTTCCTTTCACCTTTGCTAACATCTCTTCAATATCATCTTTTGAAAAAGGCTTCAGCAAATAATCATCTGCACCTAACTTGATGGCTTTCCTTGCAAACTCAAAGTCATCATAACCTGTCAAAAAAATGATATGGCAAGACGGAGATTGTTCTTTGACGAGATGAGCCAGATCCAAGCCATTCATTTGTGGCATATTGATATCGGTTAGAAGGATATCGGCTGGTTGCTCTTGAAACTTCTCCCAAGCCTCACGCCCATTTTTAGCCTGGTTGATGACGGTCATTCCAAACTGTTCATAATCCACTAAGGAAGTCAGACCCTGCCGGATAAGCTCTTCATCTTCCACAATCATGATCGCATACATGTCTTTCACCTACTTGTCTTTGCTATACTTATTATAGCAAATTATGGTTCCAAATGTCTCAGACGTAGTCCATTAAATAACCGTAGCCCTTTTCTTTCATTTCTGCTTTGGGAATGAAGGTAATAGACAAACTATTGATGCAATAGCGAAGGCCGCCTTTTTCCTTGGGACCATCGGTAAAAACATGGCCCAGATGAGAATTTCCTACACGGCTCCGAACTTCTGTCCGAGTCATATTGAAACTCTTATCCTCCTTATAGATGGCCACATCAGGACTAATAGGTCGACTGAAACTCGGCCAACCACAACCAGAATCAAATTTATCCTTAGAGGAAAAGAGCGGCTCACCAGTCACGACATCTACATAAATACCGGCATCAAACTGATCCCAGTAACGATTGGAGAAGGCCCGTTCGGTATCATTTTTTTGTGTCACCGCATACTCTTCAGGAGATAACTTCTTTTTGATCTCCTCATCGCTTGGCTTAGAATAGCGACTAGCATCTATAACAGGATAAGAAGCCTGATTGACATCGATATGGCAGTACCCATTCGGATGTTTCTTTAGATAATCCTGGTGGTAGTCCTCAGCCTTGATGAAATTGGTCAGTGGCTCTTTTTCCACTGCTAACGGTTTGTCGTATTTTTTTGCTTCTTCTTCAAAGACTTGGTTAATGGTTGGAAGGTCTTCTTGGGAGACATAATAGACACCTGTTCGGTATTGTGTTCCTTGATCATTTCCTTGACGATTCTTCGACGTTGGGTCGATAATCCGGAAATAATGCAGGAGCAATTCTTTCAGAGATACCTTCTTGACATTGTAGGTGATGTGAACTGTTTCAGCATGGCCTGTTTGAGGGACCAATTCATACTTGGTCGTTTCTCCCTTTCCATTGGCATAGCCTGATACGGCATCAATCACACCTGGAACACTGGAGAAATATTCCTCTACGCCCCAGAAGCAACCACCAGCCAAATAAATTTCACGATGATCCTTTGGATCAACCGTTTCATTTGTTTCCTTTTTGGCTACTGGAGTCTGACTCATCGATACTTTTTTAATCATCTCAGTGCTTGTTTCTGATTGATCCATTCCGTTTGCTCCCTTACTAAAGAAAAAGAAACCAATCGATAGCAAGCCAATGAGAAGGATAGCAAACACTTTCCATTTTGTTTCCATTGTCTATCTCCTTACTGCATGTTCTCTAGGGTCTTGAGGATATCCTCTTTATTCATATAGCCAATATGACTCTTTGCTAAAGTCCCATCACTATTGATAAAGAGCGCCGATGGATAAGAACGAATCCCATATTCTTTGAGCAGTTCCCCTTTACTATCTAGCAAGACTGGGAAATCCTTGTAATCCAAAGACTGGTACCAGTTTTTGAAATCTGCTGCTGATTTTTCGCCATTAAAGGTTGGAGCTACAACGGATAAAACCACATAATCCTTACCTGCCTCTTCTTTTGCCAACTCATTGGTATCCTCTAATGTCGACAGGCAAATAGAGCACCAGGAAGCCCAAAATTTGAGGTAAACTTTCTTCCCTTTGTAATCGGATAAGCGGTAGGTCTTGCCATCCACTCCTTGCAGGCTAAAATCCTTCACTTTCTTGCCAGATGGTTGCCTAGCCCCAGCTTTGGCTGTTTGTTGGTTCATGTTCTTATTGGAAGTAGCCATTCCTTGACTCGAACAAGCCCCTAAAAGTCCAGCGCATACGAATCCTGCAGCTACTAAAGCTAATTTCTTCATCATTATTACCTCTTTAAACAAGGAGAAAGTCATCCTCAGATGACCTCTCCCATCTTTCATTCCTTGTCTGATTTCATATCAGATGATTCACTCTTTTCATTTTTCATTTCTGAATCGCTAGATTTCATCTCATCTTTTTTCATATCGTCCTTCATTTCAGAACTGCTGTCAGACATCATAGATGAATCTTTCATGTCTTCTTTTTTCATTTTATCATCGGACATGGATGAATCCTTCATGTCATCCTTCTTCATATCGTCCTTCTTCATATCGTCCTTCTTCATCATACTACTATCGTCCGTTTTTTTCATATCTGAATCTGATTTCTGTCCAGAACAAGCTGCTAAAGTGACGATGCTAAGTGTAGCAATAGAAAGTGCAAGAATTTTTTTCATGATTTTTCTCCTTTAATCATTCAAGATTAGTGAAACAAAGATGCGAGGCTATTAAGATTTCCTAGCATCAGCAAGATGCCCATCAAGACGATGAGGGCACCACCAATTTTTTTCAAGGTTCCCATATGGGGCTTGAGTTTAGCAAAATGTTGTAGAACCCAGCTAGAAGCTAGAGCCAAGACTAAGAAGGGGAGCGCCAATCCTAATGTATAGACCAGCATCAGGAGAGCGCCTTGCAAAGCACCATCTCCTCCAGAAGCGGCAATGGCTAGAACAGAACTCAGAACTGGTCCTACACAAGGGGTCCAACCAAAACTGAAGGTGACCCCTATCAGAAAAGCATTGAAGAATTCATTGCGCTCCCGATTCTTATTGAGTTGGATGGTCTTTTGCTTTTGGAGTTGTCTCAGATTGATCACTTCCATTTGGTGAATCCCTAATAGGATCACAATCCCTCCTAGCAGATAGCGAAACCATGGAGCATAAAGCACCTGGCCAAGGGCCCCTGCACCGTATCCTAGAATCAGGAAAACAGTTGATAGACCTGCGATAAAACAAAGAGTCTTCACCAAGCCGTACCAAGAAATATCTCTTCCAAAAATCCGAACAGTTTTCACACGTTCAGAATCCAATAGAATCCCTACATAGACTGGCATCAGTGGCAAAATACATGGGGAGAAAAAGGATAGAACTCCCGCTAAGAATACTGAAATGGAAAACAAACTGGTTTGAATCATTTCACTACCTCCCTTTCTTTCTGATACCAGTATAAAGAAAAAATCCCTCTAAAAATAGAGAGATTGATAAGCAAAAACTTGAATTTGATTAGAAGGTGAATCTTCCTATCTGCCAACTCTACCTCGTACTTTCAAGTACGAGACTGATCTAACAAGATACTTCTAATTCTTCTTCAAATAATCAATAGCGTCTTGAAGGGTTTTGACGGGGACAATTTTCATCTTCGAATGAATTTGTTTCGCTGCTTCTTTCGCTGTTTCATAGTTTGATTTGGCCTTGGGATTGGCTTTCTTTTCTTCTTTGGAAACAGGATTATTAGGGGCAAAGAAAATTTCTGCTCCTTCTTTATCGGCTGCGACGACTTTCTTGTCAATCCCACCGATGTCGCCAACCGTTCCATCTTGGTTAATGGTTCCTGTCCCTGCAATATGGCGTCCCTGACGAAGATCTGGATCAGCCACTTGGGTGTAGATAGCTAGGCTAAACATCATGCCGGCACTTGGTCCACCAATCCCTTGAGTCGCAAACTGGACAGGAACATCTCCTTTGGCTTCAGTCCGGTCGATCAGGCTAATCCCGATTCCGTTTTTCCCGTTAGACAATTTGATGATCTTTCCGTCTGCGGTCTTGGTTTGTCCATCCTCAATATAGGTCACTGAAACAGGGTCGCCAATTTTTTGAGAACCGACATAGTCAATCAATTCTTTGGAACTCTTAAAGGTCTTGCCATTCACACCGGTGACGGTATCCGCAATGTTCAAGATTCCCTTAAAAGTCGAGTCATCTGCTACCTGCATAACATAAACACCAAGAAAGTCCATCTGGGTTTCTTTTCCAGCTGTCTTTAACCCTTGGTAGATGGCCATATTTTGCGAGGTTTCCATATAGAATTGGTTAATCCGTGTAAATTCTTGGCTCGAACTACCACCTGTCATATCCTTGGCAGAGTAGATATCTGTAAAAGGTGTCGCCCAAGCATAGATCAAATCAGCCGGGGTCGCTTCTTTCACTGCCACGGTTACAAAGTCATAAGACCCTGACTTGGTATCCATTTTTCCATCCACTGTCATGACCGATCGAATATCTTCTGCCGTACCCGGCATCTCAATATAATAGGGAAGGCGAATCACAAAAGCAGCTAGCAAGAGGAGCAAGAAAAGAACGCCTGCAATCGGCCATCGGTATTCTTTCAACCGTCCTTTTTTCTTTTTAGTGGTCAAGCTTGGTTTATTCGCTTGTGTCATCTTTGATTTCCTCCATTACACTCTTTGGGACATAAGGTGAGATATCCTGCTGAAAAGCCAGCAACTCTCGAATACGCGTTGAACTAATGGCCTGGTAAGGTGGCTGGGCATAGAGATAAACCGTCTCCAATTCAGGCGCCAACTGATGATTAAAGTAATCCATATTGGCTTCGTATACCAGATCCTGTGCATTGCGCAAGCCCCGGATCAAGGTGATGACCCCAAGATTGCGCGCCACTGTCACAGCCAACTCTTGAGTTGACGTCACAATTTCAACATTTTCCAAATGAGCCAGGGCCCCTTTCACCATGCGCACGCGCTGCTCAATGGAAAAGAGTCCGACTTTTTCCGAATTATAAAAAATTCCGACATAGACACGGTCAAACAAGCGACTAGCTCGCTCGATCAATTGCACATGCCCAATGGTAATCGGATCAAACGATCCTGTAAACAATCCACTTCTATCTGACATATACTGTTACCTTACTAATTCCATAGATTTTTTCTTTCCAGATTCCCACTTGTCCGATTTCCTCAGGAAGTTCTACATGTTTATCGGTTTCGCACACAATCATGATGTCCTCTGACAAGAGATGGCGCTCGCACAAGGTTTCGATATCGCGGACAATCTCTTCCTTGGCATACGGAGGGTCTAAGAACACCAAATCAAAGGTGCCCGTTAAAAGCCCTAAGGCTTGCTTGGCCTCCATTTTTAGCAGTTGAAACCGTTCCTTTTCCTTGGTCATGGCAATATTGGCTGCTACAATCTCCTGCGCTCTACGATCTCTTTCCACTAGAACGGCCTCTGACATGCCTCGAGAAACGGCTTCGATAGAGAGCCCACCGCTTCCTGCATAGAGATCCAGCACTCTTCCACCATCAAAGTAAGGACCAATCATATTGAACATGGCCCCTCTGACCTTATCAGAAGTCGGCCTGGTTGTTTTTCCTTCAAGTGTTTTGAGGGGACGTCCCCCATAGGTTCCAGATACTATTTTCATAGGGACCATTATACCAAAAAAAATCAGAAAATTGCGATTTGATATGGTCAAGCGATAATTAAAAGAGGCTGGGACAAAAGTCCTAGCCTCTCAATTATTTTTGGATTGTCGAGTAAGACGCAGTGGTTGAGTGGGCTCTACTACGCTGATTTCATCAGCTTTTACAGCCCTACTCAACTGTGCGGAGGTGGGACGATGAAATCGAATTCTAACGAATTACCGATTTCTGTCCCACTCTCTTTCTTCCTTATAGGATATTTTCATATTCATCGCGGACAGATTGAGGCCAGACACTGGTTTGGACTTCACCGATATGTTTCTTACGAAGCAAGAACATCGCCAAACGAGATTGTCCGATCCCTCCACCAATTGTAAGTGGGAAAAGACCATTTAACAAAGCTTTGTGCCACTCTAATTGGAGACGATCCTCGTCCCCTGTGATCGCAACTTGACGGCGAAGCGTATCTTCATCGACACGGATTCCCATTGAAGACAGCTCAAAGGCTGAACCTAGAACGTCATTCCAGACGAGGATATCGCCATTCAAGCCTTTGTAGCCATTTTCAGACTCTGTTGTCCAGTCATCGTAGTCAGGTGCACGTCCATCATGTGGTTTGCCATCTGCAAGCTCTCCACCAATCCCGATCAAGAAAACGGCTCCGAATTCTTTGGCAATGGCATTTTCACGCTCTTTTGGAGTTAAATCTGGATAGCGTTCCACCAATTCTTCTGTGTGAACGAAGGTAATTTGTTTTGGAAGAACTGACTCAATATCATAGCGCGCTTCTACTGCTAGTTCTGTTAAACGAATCGCCTTGTAGATCTTTTCAACCGTTTCTTTGAGGTAGGCGATGTTGCGTTGACCATTTGGGATGACTTTTTCCCAGTCCCATTGGTCTACATAAACAGAGTGGATAGCATCTAGCGAATCTTCATCTGGACGAAGGGCCTTCATATGGACAAAGAGACCTTCTCCTTCGCCAAAACCAAAACGTGCCAAGGTATGGCGTTTCCATTTTGCGAGTGAATGCACGACTTCATAAGTCTCATCAGGAATTTGAAGGACCTTTACAGATACCGGATGTTCAATCCCAGAAAGGTTATCCTGCATCCCGTCTCCGACCTTGCTCAAAATTGGCCCTTGGACTTCAATGATGTCCAATTTATCTTTTAAATATTGTGTAAAAGTCGTTTTAACAAACGAAATTTCTTTTTGTTGGTGGATAAAACTTTTTTTCATATAGTTCCTCATTTATAGACATTTTAGAAATGATTATACTCTTTTTTCAATCAAAATCAAGTCTTTTCATTCGTTTTCAACTGAATTTTTCTCTTGCAAAAAGGATTCATTTTTGATAAACTATATGTAACTTTTAAAACGTTACATAGGAGAAGTGACATGTTTGATGCAAAAAAACTAAAAGAAAGACGCCTGGAAAAAGGCTTAACCCAAGCAGATGTCTACGAGGAGCTCAAGATTTCTCGCAAGACTTACTCCAGTTGGGAGAATGGCTTAGCGGAGCCACACGAAAAAAATCTCAGGAGGTTGGCCAAGCGCCTCTCCGTTAAAGAGGACTACTTTATTAACAAAGAGTCTGCACTCTACACCTACCCTTTATTAACCCCACCTCATCAAAAGAAAGTCGACCAGTTGGCCAGCCAGTTATTGGAACAGCAGCAAAAAGTTGTTTCCTTGACTGCTTATAAGGTTCTTTCGATTGAGTTGGCAGCCGGTTTAGGACACACTTTTTATGACAACGAAACGGACTATGAAACCGTCTATTTTGACCAAGAGATCCAGCATGACTTTGCTTCTTGGGTATCCGGAGATTCGATGGAACCTCTCTATCCCAATGGCTCTGTTGCCCTCATGAAGCAGACTGGCTTTGACTATGATGGTGCTGTCTACGCCCTCATCTGGAATGGAAAAACCTACATCAAGAAAGTCTATCGGGAAGCGGAAGGTTTGCGCTTAGAATCCATCAACCCTGATTACGACGATTTATTTGCTCCCTATGAAGACGAGCCCAAAATCGTCGGCATTGTGGTCGGTCATTTTCTTCCACTCGAGGTTTAAATATGCTATTTGATTATTCACGTGAGCCTCATTCTGATATTGCTTTTGTGGATATGAAAAGTTTTTATGCCAGTTGTGAATGTGTCCGTCTGGGGCTCAATCCCTTGACGACTTCTCTTTGCGTCATGAGTCGGAGCGACAATTCAGCTGGCCTGATTTTGGCGAGCTCTCCCGTTTTCAAACAAGTCTTCGGCAAGAAAAATGTTAGCCGTAGCTACGACCTACCTTTTGACCTCAAAACCAGAAAATTTAATAGCTACGCCGCCAAAAAACAAGGATTGCCCACAGATCCAGCCTTTATTGCATCCATTGAATCCTGGGCCAAGAGAACCCTGATTGTGCCTCCACGGATGAATGCTTACATTCAGGTCAATATGGAAAT
Source organism: Streptococcus parasanguinis (assembly GCF_023109675.1). Classification (GTDB taxonomy): domain Bacteria; phylum Bacillota; class Bacilli; order Lactobacillales; family Streptococcaceae; genus Streptococcus; species Streptococcus parasanguinis_I. Next base: position 18,626 of record NZ_JALDUR010000017.1, read on the forward strand.
TCAGAAGGTCTTTCAGGAATTTGCGGCACCAGATGATATTTTCCCTTACTCGATTGACGAAGGCTTTATCGATCTGACCTCTTCCTTAAATTATTTTATTCCAGATCCCTCCCTCTCTCGAAAGGAAAAACTGGATCTCCTTTCTGCCAGGATCCAAAAAAGGATCTGGCAGGAAACTGGAATCTACTCTACCATCGGCCTCAGCAATGCCAATCCCCTTCTTGCCAAGCTAGCCTTGGACAATGAAGCTAAGCATTGCCGAAATATGCGCTCCAATTGGTCTTATGAAGATGTAGAAAGTAAGGTCTGGAAACTGCCCCAGCTCACTGATTTTTGGGGCATTGGACGTCGTACTGAAAAACGATTGCAAAAGATCGGGATCACGTCGATTGCTGAACTGGCCCAGGCTCACCCAGATCTCTTAAAGAAAGAATTCGGAGTCATGGGCCTTCAACTGTGGTTCCATGCTCATGGCATTGATGAAAGCAATGTCCACAAGCCTTATCGTCCGAAATCACGAGGCATTGGCAACTCTCAAATCTTGCCCTATGACTACCATCTACAAACCGACATTGAACTGGTATTTCGGGAGATGGCTGAACAGGTGGCTATTCGCTTGCGACGGAAAAAAAAGAAGACCCAGCTGGTCTCCATTCATGCCTCCTACTCCAAAATCGAGGGGCTTCCGTCCATTCACTGCCAGCAAAAGATTGAGCCTACCCAATCCACCAAGGTTTTATCCGATACGGTTCTGCGGCTCTTTCGCTCCAAGTACGAAGGAGGCGCCATTCGGCAGATTGGTGTTTTTTATGGAGAACTTGTCGAGGAGTCTCTTCAACTCCTTTCTCTCTTCGATGACCCAGTAGCCTTGGAAAAAGAGGAGAAACTCCAGCAGACCATTGACCGCATTCGGGATCAATTTGGCTTTACCTCTCTTCAGAAAGGCTCCTCATTACTAGAAAACTCACGCGCCATTGCACGCAGTAAACTAACAGGCGGACATTCCGCAGGAGGCTTAGATGGATTAACATGATTGACCGTTCTTATCTCCCTTATCAATCCGCCCGCGAGTTTCAAGATCGTGGTATGGCCAAATGGGCTGGCTTCTTTTTATCCGAGCACACAACTGCCCTGCATACAAAAGAAATTGACCACAGTCAGCTCACGGTTCTTCCACTTGCTGAACAGATCCAGCTCCTGGAGCAGGCCTTTCAACAACAAACGACGATCTCGATCACAACTTTAGAGGGGAATCAATTTGCAACCTACACAGGTTCGATTCACACCTTATCTGCTTCTGAAGTTCTTCTCAAAAGCGATGACCACTATCACCGTCTCCTCGTAGACTCTATCATTTTTATTGAATCTGAGGAAACAGCCTATGAAACCTATTCAAACTAAACACGAATTACAATTTGATTATTTTTCGGAGAATTACCACCAATTTGAGACAGACTTTTACAAGTGGGCCGCTACTTCTACGCCGCTCGTCTTTTTAGAAGACGATATTCTCCACTCTATGGCAGCAGGCCAGCGAAACTACTTTCGTCTTCACCATACTAAAAGTCGGGATCATCGAGACCATTATTTCTATTTTAAGGTTTCCACACTCTCCCAATCACCCCTGACCCGTATTTACGCTTATACAGGACATCACTTACAAAAGATAGATCCTCATCAGACAGAGAAAAAGGATAGCTTGATCTGAGAAGCTATCCTTTTTCTTGATTTATGGGATTCACTACAGTCCTTACGAGTGATTAGAATCCATCTACGTTTGTGTAGATTTTTTGTACGTCCTCGTCGTCTTCAAGAACGCTGTAAAGTTTTTCAAATGTTTCCAAATCTTCACCTGACAACTCAACTTCTGATTGAGGAATCATTTCCAATTCTGTTACTTGGAATTCTTCGACACCTGATTCACGCAAAGCAACGATTGCTTTGTGAAGATCAGTTGGAGCAGTGTAGACTGTGATCGTTCCTTCTTCTGCTTCGACATCATCTACATCCACATCTGCTTCAAGCAAAAGTTCAAAGATCGCATCAGCATCATCACCAGCAAAGACGATAACACCTTTGTTGTCAAAGAGGTAAGATACAGAACCTGAAGCTCCCATGTTCCCACCGTTTTTACCAAAAGCAGCACGGACATTGGCAGCTGTACGGTTAACGTTTGAAGTCAAAGTATCAACGATCAACATCGAACCATTTGGTCCAAATCCTTCGTAACGTCCTTCTGTAAAGGTTTCGTCTGTATTTCCTTTTGCCTTATCGATCGCTTTATCAATCACGTGTTTTGGCACTTGTGCTTGTTTCGCACGGTCAATAACGAATCTCAAAGCAGTATTTAGTTCTGGATCTGGTTCACCCTTTTTAGCAGCTACATAGATCTCCACACCAAATTTAGCATACACTTTTGAGTTGGCACCATCTTTGGCAGTTTTTTTGGCAACAATATTGGCCCATTTACGTCCCATGAGGATTCTCCTTAAATTTTTTCAAATTATTTTCAATCTTTTATATTATATCACAAATCATCGAAGTTAGACTAGATTTTTCTATTTTTAGAAATGGGATTTTATAGGAATTTTTCTTCGAGTTGGAAACTTTAAAGAGCTATCCTAACTATCAAAAAGATACTCTTTTAAAGACTTAATAATGATCTTTAAATGACAGAAAAGCGACACCTGACTCATCTAGCATATAAATCAGGCGATTCTCTGCATCAATCCGTCTTGACCATGCTCCTTGAAAGTCATATTTCAAAGGCTCAGGCTTACCAATCCCTGCAAATGGGTCCCTTTGGATCTCTTTGATAAGGGTATTGATTCGCTTCAGTGTTTTTTTGTCCTGACTTTGCCAGTAACAATAATCCTTCCAGGCATCTTCTGTAAACTTGAGTAACATCTGTTACCCCTCAATCTCATGGAGTTGAACCTGACCAGCTCGGACTTCTGCCATGCCCCGCAAGACCTTATCTGACAATTCCTTGTTCTGAGCTAGTCTCAGGGTTTCTTGTAGGCTGTCCCACTCGCTCTTAGAGATGACCACAATATCTTCGTCTGGATTCTTATTCACGACCGTCAAAGGCTCAAACTCATCATTCACCTTCTTCATATAATCCTTCAAATGATTGCGGAATGTTGAATAAACGACTGCTTCCATTGCCATACCTCATTCTACCTCTTTTCTATTATTATACATGAAAAAGAAAAACTTGTCAGGAACTTGTACAAGTTTTCCCTTCTCCAATTAATTATTCGTAAAAAATTTCTAAATTTGGTAAAAAAAATCTACTGTCTAAAGGAATTTTTAGACAGTAGATAAACACTGTTTCCGCGCATCATCACTTTCTTGCCTTACGTGAATGTGGACAGAGAAAATTTACGTCAGACTGTTGATTCTTCCACCCTCACTGGCACCCGACCCCAGATCTGCTCTGGCAATTGGGGATGGCCTAGTTGATACACCTGATCGGCTTGCTGGGTCAAACTGTCCCAAGGTTCCTTACCGATTCGGGTCACCAAGTCCACTTGACCTTTTAGTGATTTGAGGTGAGCTTGTCCCTTTGCGGAAAATCCTAAGACATGAATGGCATCGGGAAGAGATTGATCCATCGCCCCTACCAAGATGTAGGTCAAGATGCGGCGCACACGCGCCTTGGTATAGCGCTTGGTTGCGACTTTCTCCACCAGGTCTTCCACAGAACTAGCACTTCGAACCGCATCCTTTATCCGATTGGCCAGTTCCTCATTGACCTGAAAAATCTGTGTCAAATCCGGACGGGTTAGGATTTGATAACGGAGCAGTTGGTCATAATTCTCCCAAGATACCTGTGGAGCCGACTGAAAGAGTTGGCTATTGGGCATGAATCTAGCAACAAAGTCCTGATCTTCCTTGTGTAGGCGTAGACTAGTCGCAGAAGCATAGGCCACTTCTTTTTCTTCTGAATGGTAGCCCGCACCCTGGCGCTGGACGGGCTTAAGCGCAATCCCCTTCCCAGCACAAGCCTTGGCATAAGCCAGCCCTAGAATATGATTGGGAGTATCTCCTGTGAACTCCACTCCAGCAAAGGTTTCCCACATTTTTTGGGTCTTTTGTGGATAAGATAAATCGTCTGGAAGACTTCGCAAGAAACCTTCCATTTCCGCTCCTTTCTCCGAATAAATAGTCGCAATCGCTTGGTAATCCAAGACTTCTTCTGTCCCAAAAATCAATTGGTCAATTCCTAGACGGGACAAGATTTCTACCGCTCCCTTGGCAAAATGATCAGCCGACTGAACAGCCACAAGAAAGGGGAGCTCGACCACCAGATCCGCTCCATTTTCCAAAGCCATCTGCGCGCGAATCCACTTGTCTACAATGGCAGGCTCGCCACGTTGAACAAAATTTCCGGACATGGCCACAATCTTCAGCCCGTCTGCCTGTTTCAACAGGTACTTGTGACCATTGTGAAAGGGATTAAATTCTGCAATAATACCTATAACTGTCATGCTGTCCTACTTCTGTGCTACAAAAAACCATCGTTTGCTGGTCTTTGTTGGCGCTTTGTCTTCAAAGTCTGCATACAATTTGAAAGATTTAAAGCCAGCCTGCTCCAATAAAATGTCATAGGTTAAAACTTCATAGGTGCGTTCCTCATGAACTTCATCGTGGCGACTAAAGCTGCCATCCTCTTCTTGGACAAAGAAGGTCAGCTCATGGACGATCGAGTGAGGGGCCGCGTCCTCGTAAGTATCCCAGAGCATGGCAAAGTCTTCTGCGTTTTCGTGGTAAGAATAGCCTGGGAAGACCTCATCTGTCTGATAGGTCGAATGGACATCAAAGATAAAGACTCCGTCCTCATTGAGGGCATTATACACTTCTTCAAAGACATCCCCTACTTCTACCTCGTCCTGCATATAGCAGATAGAATCCGAGTAGCAGGTCACGAAATCATAAGTGCCTGCTTGCGACAGGTCCAGCATATTGCCCTCGATAAAATCAATCTTCTGCTTGGCTGAAGCAGCTCTTTTTTCAGCAATTTTCAGCATGTCAGCACTCAGGTCTAACCCCGTCACATCAAATCCAGCTTGAGAAAAGCGAACAGACTGAATCCCTGTCCCACAAGCCAATTCCAGTAATTTTTTCCGATCCTTGCTTTTAGGGAGATGCCGGAGAGAAAAATCCGTCCACAAATCATACAGACTGTCATCCATGACCGCATCATAGACCGCCGCAAAGGTTTCATAAGTCGCCATATTCATGATACCAAGTCCGCCCGTAATCCGATAGAAAATTAGGAGCACGACGATGGAGCTAAGCTCCAAGGAGAGCTATCTATTTTCCGAGGATTACAGGACGGGTTCAAATCCTTTCTAAGATACAAAGAGCCTTAAAAGCAAAGAGAAAATAGGAAACTTTCCGCCCTATCGTCAGATACAAAGGAAGTTCCTCTTTTTCTCACAGCTTTTAGCTCGTGTTCAATTATCAAATTAACCAAACACGAGGCCCCATCCTTTCTTTCCATAGAATTTCAATTTAACCAACAAAACTCAGTTGCTACCAACTGAGTTTACCTGCTTATGCTAGGGCTGCTGAAAGATCGACAGCACTTGCTTCGTGCCATAGCTTTTCTAGGTTATAGTGGGCACGCATTTCTTCTGAGAAGACATGGACTACCACATCACCTAAGTCAAGAAGGACCCAACCTCCAGCTGAATCACCTTCGACGTGGCTGGCATTCCCACCAGCTTCAATGACCTTCTCGCGAATATTTTCAGCGATAGCCTCCAACTGGCGGCTATTCATAGAGCTTGCGATGACAAAGTAATCTGTCACACTGGTCAAGCTTTGAACATCCAAAGCCACAATGTCTTCCGCGCGCTTTTCATCTGCTGCTTTGACAACTAATTCAAGTAGTTCTTTTTCTTTCATGTAATCCTCTTTCCTTAAAAAATTGATTTGTAATCTAAGACATCCGCAAAGCGTTCTGCCCAAATGTTCTCATAAAATTCATTGAGCGTTTCTGCCGGGATATCCTCTCCATCAAAGGTTGTGACAGCTCCTTCTGGAATGATCAGCTTATAGCCGTATTCAAATCCCACTTTGACGGATGTATCGACACAATATTCTGTCTGCATACCACACAGGACCAGTTGTTCAACCCCTTGTTGATCCAAGTATTCTTTTAATCCTGTCTCTTTAAATATGCTATTGTATCGCTTCTGAAACACCTTCTCATCTGCCTTCCTCTTCAACAGGGGCGATAATTGCCAATCTTCCGAAGTTAAAGCCTCTGGCGTTTCAATATGCTGTATATAGATGATTTCAACCTGCTGTTTTCTAGCCTGATCTTGCAAATAAGCGATCTTCTCTAAGAGCTTTCCTGTCTCAAAACCTGTTTCCACTAAGATATTTTGTACATCAATAATGATAAAAGCTGTCTTCACTCACTGCTCCTCTTTCAAATACTTCACAAAGGCGTTATAGGTTTCAAGTGTTTGGGGATAAATGGGCAATCCTTGGTGAGCCAGGTGTTCGACTGTGCGAGCCGTCTCATAGGCCACGGCACGATCCAAAGAAACTTGGGCGATGTCACGCGCCTGATCTACCCCCGGAAAGGCCCGGTTGTGCTCAATGTAATCAGCCACATAGACAATCTTATCTAAGATCGACATCTGTCCACTCCCCACGGTGTGAATCTCAATACTGCGAAGAATGGCTGGATCTGTCAATCCGAGGTCTTCTTGAATCTTGTAAATCCCGACCATCCCATGCCAGACATTGTTGCCCCAGTTTTTTAATGCTGGATCCAGCTCATAGCGATCAATCAAGTCTAGAAATTCCTGATCTGATAATTTCTTGGCATAGTCATGTAACAAACCCGCTAGGCCAGCCTGCTCTTCGTCAGCCCCATAGCGTTTGGCCAAGTCACGCGCAGCCTTCTCAACCCCTAAACAGTGAGTTAGTCGCTTTTCTGGCAGGATTTGGCGCATTTTTTCAAGCAAGACCTCACGAGAAAAGCCGAGATAGTTTTCATAGGTCATTAATACAAACCTTCTTTCTTGATGTAGTCCAAGACTGGTTTTGGCAACATAAAATTCGGCGTCCGGCCTTTAGCCACAAAATCACGCACCATACTAGAGGAGATGTCCATTAGAGGAACGTCCACCCAGATCACCGGATAAGAAGTCCCTGCCTTATAGCGTGGCCGCTGGACCCCGACAAATTGCACAATCTCCACCAATTCATCGATGCGGTGCCATTTTGGTAAATAATCTACCATATCTGCACCAATGATGAAGTAATAATCTGTGTCTGGATCCCGTTCATTGAGCAAGAGCATGGTGTCGTAGGTATAGGAAATCCCTTTCCGCTCGAGTTCAATCGTCTCGATCTCCAGACCTTCAATGCCTTCAATGGCTAATTCCAGCATCTTAAGGCGATGGTGCTCTGCAATCGTCCCCTTGGCATCGACATGCGGCGGCTCATACTCAGGCATCAAGAGCACCTTATCTAACCCTAATTGTTGGCGCACTTGATCCGCAACGACCAAATGGGCATTGTGGACCGGATTGAAATTTCCACCCAAAATACCAACTTGTTTGCGTTTCTTGTCTTTGATCTCTGGCTCTAACTCTACCTTGGTAAAGGGAGTCAATAGTTCAATTGCCATAGGTTTGCTCTCCTCGATGTCTTAAATTTCTTTTACCTTCGCTGAAATTTTACGATTTTCTTTTTTGCTCGATTGTTTGAACAAGATGAGAATCCGACCAATCTTTTGGACAGTTTCCACACCGATTTCTTCTTCCAAGATTTCTGCGACTTCATGGATATTCTCATCCGTATTTTGAAGAAGAGTCACCTTGATCAATTCTCGCGCATCCAGCGCTTGGCGCACACTGGTTTTGATTTGGTCATTGAGCCCATTTTTCCCAATTTGGATAATGGGTTTAAGGCTGTGGGCTTGGCTATTGAGGAAAGCCCGTTGTTTGGATGTTAATGTCATGTTTTTACTTCCTTTTTTCTTGATCGTTATTTTAAGTGGTGGGGACGGCGGGAACTAATTTTTCAAAGATCTCATCTTTGAAAAATGGATTTCCTCACCTCAAAATGGAGCCTTGGTCTCCATTTTGCCCTTGCCAATCTATCGATTGGCAACTACACCACGGCAATAACGATCTCTTGATGAGCTCACTTTGTTCGCTCTTCAGATATATTTTTTCCTGTTTTTTTTAAATAATAGCTTTGCGGGTGACGACGGCGACGCCTTCTGGTGCCCACACAGCTACTTTTGCTTCCCCATTGACACGGATCCAGCCGAGTCCTGAGATGACGAGGTCTGTCTTGTCCTTGATGGTAAACTCATGAGAAACCAAGGGTGGGAATTCTTCTTTTTCCTTGCTGTTAGGGGGAGTTAATAAGCTACCCACATGCTTATCATAAAAGGCCGTAGCTCCTTCTAGCTTGGTTCGGTGAAGCTTGAGTTCGTTATCAAAGAAGGCGGTGAAACCTTGCTTTTCTCCCTTGATAAAGTCAAAGCGTCCCAAGCCGCCCAAGAAGAGGGTTTGCTCTGGATTGAGCTGGTAGGTCTTGGGCTTGATTTCCTTTTTAGGGCTGACATACTTGAGGTTTTTAGCCGTCAAGTAGTGAGCCATCTGGTGGCGATGGATAATCCCTGGTGTATCGTAGATGTAGGATCCATCGTCCAGTGGGATTTCAATCTTGTCCAGTGTTGTCCCTGGGAAGCGAGAAGTTGTAATAATATCCTTATCCCCAGTGATTTCTTGGACAATCGCATTGATGAGGGTCGATTTTCCTACGTTGGTCACACCCACCACATAGACATCACGGCCTTTGCGGTGCTGCTCAATTTTTTCCATCAAATCCTTGATAGCACTCTTGTTTTGGGCAGAGGTGAGGACCACATCGACAGGACGCATGCCTTCTTCGTGGGCTCGCTCCATCAACCAATGGGTCACCTTGCTATCCTTGACAGACTTGGGCAAGATATCCTTTTTATTTCCGACCAAAAGCACATCATTTCCTGTTACAAAGCGAGGTAAGCCAGGAATGACGGAGCCATTAAAGTCAAAAATATCGACTACATTGACCACGAGAGCATCACTATCTCCTACTTCATGAAGAAGTCTGAGGAAATCATCATCTGTCAGATGCACATCTGTGATTTCATTATAGTGACGGAGACGGAAACAGCGTTGGCAATAGACTTCCCCTGTTTCCAAGCCCTTTTCAAGAGCTGATTGGGGAGTATAGCCCAGCCCCTCTTTGTTTTCTGTCTGAATGGGGGCTCCACAGCCAATACAGAATAATTCTTCCATTCTTAAATTCCTTTTTTATATACAATCGGACCATATTTTTCGGCCATTTGCTTCATAACCCGGCGTTCACGCGCCCGGTTGATCTGCGTCTTGATGGAGTCATGCTCTACCAAGGGCTTGACCAAAATCGAACGAATACCCGCCCGATGAGCAGCCCGAATATCGGTCATCAACTGATCACCCACCATGACCACTTCATTTTTTTCATAGTGGAAACGTTTGAGAGCTCGATCAATCCCAAAAGTAAAAGGCTTAAGCGACCACGCTTCATAGTCAATATCAAATTTCTCAACCGCACGCTTGACCCGTTTGGGACTATTATTAGACACCACAATAACCCGGATCCCACCATCACGAAGGTCATGCAACCACTGGCGCATCTCCGGAGTTCCATCCGGATTGTTCCAAGCAATCAAGGTGTTATCCAAATCCACAAGGACTGCCTTAATACCCTGTTTTTTCAAGTCTGCAACGGTGAGATCATAGGCTGCTTCCACCGCAAAATCTGGTTTGTAATTTTCGATTGACACGTTTTTCTCCATTTTTTATACTCCTTTCATTGTAGCATAAAAAGGCCCATTTTGCACTCGCTTCACGACTAAAACAACGACAGACTCCTATCAGGTCAATTTCACTGCTCAAAAAATAGACAAAATCCTTACAAAGTTCCAAAAACATGGTATAGTAGAAGAAAAAGAACTCGGAATTTTTTATGAAACAAACAAGCTTAAAAGAGGTCTCTCCTCTTCTCCAGCGCATCATTAATTGGTCCTCCATCATCGGAGCTCTTGGGACCTTGGCCTTTTGTATCTGGGCCTACTTTGCTGGCATCCTTCAATCCAAGGAAACTTTGTCAGCTTTTATTCTACAAGCGGGCATCTTTGGACCCCCTCTCTTTATCTTTCTTCAGATCCTTCAGACAGTGGTCCCTATTATTCCCGGCGCCCTGACATCTGTAGCAGGTGTTTTCATCTACGGTCATATTATCGGGACCATTTATAACTACATCGGCATCGTCATCGGTTGTGCTATTATCTTCCATCTCGCGAGAATGTACGGGCCTAAGTTCGTCCAATCCATGGTCAGCCAGAAGACCTATGACAAGTATATTGGCTGGCTCAATGAAGGCAAGCGGTTCGATCGCTTCTTTATCTTCATGATGATCTGGCCAGTTAGTCCTGCCGACTTCATCTGTATGCTGGCAGGTCTGACCAATATGACCTTCAAACGCTACATGTCCATCATCATCCTCTGCAAACCCATCACCCTGGTCATCTATACCTACGGCCTGACCTATATCATCGATTATTTCTGGAAAATGGCCTAAAAATAGTTACTTAAACTTTTTCTCTTACAGAATCATACAAAAAAACACGGCATACCGCCGTGTTTCTGTGTTTATTTCACAAGTTTCTTCATCTCATCAATACGTGCGACGGTCGCATCGTACTTCGCTTGGTAGTCGGCTTGTTTGTCGCGTTCTTTTTGGACGACTTCTGGTTTGGCATTGGCTACGAAGCGTTCGTTAGAGAGTTTCTTACCAACCATATCCAGTTCTTTTTGCCATTTGGCTAATTCTTTTTCAAGACGGGCCAATTCTTCTTCAACATTGAGAAGGTCAGCCAGTGGCAAGTAGATTTCTGCACCTGTGATGATGCTTGACATAACCAAGTCAGGTACTTCGACATCTGCTGCAATTTCCAGGTGTTCTGGGTTTGTGAAGCGTTTGATGTAGTTGACATTATCATTGAAGAAGGCATCGAGCTTGCTGTCGCTTGTCTTGATCAAGATAGTGATTGGCTTACTTGGCGCTACGTTCACTTCTGCACGTGAGTTACGAACGGAGCGAATCACATCTTTAAGAGCTTCTACACCAGCTGCTGCTTCCTCGTTTTCAAACTCTGGACGAACCACTGGGTATTCCGCCGTCACGATTGTTCCTTCAGAGATTTGGCCGTAGATTTCTTCAGTTACGAATGGCATAATTGGGTGAAGGAGACGCAAGATTTGGTCCAAAGTGTAAAGAAGAACAGAGCGTGTGATAACTTTTTCGTCTTCGTTATCGCTGTATAGCACTTCCTTAGTCAACTCAACATACCAGTCCGCAAACTCATCCCAGATGAAGTTGTAGAGGATGTGACCAGCCACACCGAATTCAAACTTATCAAAGTTTTCAGTGACTTTTCCAATAGTTTCGTTGAGGTTGTGGAGAATCCAACGGTCTGTCACGTTACCTGATTGACCAGCAGCGACTTTAGCCACATTTTCACGCGCCACCTCCAAGGTCAAACCTTCATTGTTCATGAGGATGTAACGTGAGATGTTCCAAATCTTGTTAATGAAGTTCCATGACGCATCCATTTTCTCGTAAGAGAAACGCACGTCTTGCCCTGGTGCAGAACCGTTTGAAAGGAACCAACGAAGGGCATCGGCACCGTATTTCTCGATAACATCCATTGGGTCAATCCCGTTACCGAGTGACTTAGACATCTTGCGTCCTTGCTCGTCACGAATGAGACCGTGAATCAGGACGTTTTGGAATGGCTGACGGCCAGTGAATTCCAATGATTGGAAAATCATACGAGACACCCAGAAGAAGATGATGTCGTAACCTGTTACCAAGGTTGAAGTTGGGAAGTAACGTTTGAAGTCTTCTGACTCGACATCAGGCCAGCCCATAGTTGAGAATGGCCAAAGAGCTGAACTAAACCAAGTATCCAAGACATCTTCGTCTTGCTTCCATCCGTCACCTTCTGGCGCTTCTTCGCCAACGTACATTTCACCCTCAGCATTGTACCATGCAGGGATTTGATGACCCCACCAGAGCTGACGAGAGATTACCCAGTCGTGGACATTTTCCATCCATTGAAGGAAGGTATCGTTGAAACGAGGTGGGTAGAATTCTACCTTATCATCTGTGTCTTGGTTGGCAATGGCATTCTTAGCCAATTGATCCATCTTGACGAACCATTGCGTAGACAAGCGTGGCTCAACCATAACCCCTGTACGCTCTGAGTGACCAACTGAATGGGTCATCTTCTCAATCTTAACAAGGGCACCGATTTCTTCCAATTTCTTAACAACAGCCTTACGTGCTTCAAAGCGGTCCATACCGTTGAATTCGCCAGCCAATTCATTCATGGTACCATCATCGTTCATAACGTTGACTTGCGGAAGATTATGACGTTGACCAACCAAGAAGTCATTAGGGTCGTGGGCAGGTGTGATCTTCACCACACCGGTACCGAATTCAGGGTCTGCGTGTTCGTCACCAACGATTGGGATTGGCTTGTTCAAGATTGGCAAGATAACATTTTTACCAATCAAGTCTTTATAACGGTCATCATTTGGGTTAACCGCTACGGCAGTATCCCCAAACATAGTCTCAGGACGAGTTGTTGCTACTTCAAGGGCACGTGAACCGTCTTCCAACATGTAGTTCATGTGGTAGAAGGCACCTTCGACATCCTTGTGAATAACCTCGATATCAGAAAGGGCTGTACGGGCTTTTGGATCCCAGTTGATGATAAATTCACCACGGTAGATCCAGCCCTTCTTGTAAAGCTCTACAAAGACCTTACGAACGGCTTTTGACAACCCTTCATCAAGGGTAAAACGCTCACGAGAGTAGTCTACAGAAAGCCCCATCTTGCCCCATTGTTGCTTGATAGTAGTGGCATACTCGTCTTTCCATTTCCAAACTTTATCAAGGAATTTTTCACGACCAAGGTCATAACGAGAGATGCCGTCCTCAGCCAAACGCGCTTCTACTTTAGCTTGAGTAGCAATACCTGCGTGGTCCATACCTGGAAGCCAAAGCGTATCGAAACCTTGCATCCGTTTTTGACGGATGATGATATCTTGCAAAGTTGTATCCCAAGCGTGACCAAGGTGAAGTTTACCAGTTACGTTTGGTGGTGGAATAACGATTGAATAAGGCTTAGCCTTTTTATCGCCAGAAGGCTTGAAAACATCTTCGTCAAGCCATTTTTGGTAACGACCAGCCTCAACCTCGGCTGGATTGTATTTAGGTGAAAGTTCTTTAGACATGTGTGCGTCCTTTCTAGTTATTTCTTTTTAATGTTTATTTTGAGTTTCCCACTCACTCTTCAGCAAGCCGTATCTCAAATCATCACAGCGATTGCCTTGGGCATCTTTACGGTCTCTTATGCGTGCTTCAAGGGTGAAACCAAGCTTCTCAGCAACTCGTTGACTTTGGACATTGTAGCTAAAGCAAGACAATTCTACCTTATGAAGCCCTAGTTCTTTAAAAGCCAGGTCAATCAAGGTACGCGCTGCTTCGGGTACATAACCCCGGCCCCAATAGTCTGGGTGCAAGGTATAGCCAATCTCCAGCACATCGTCTTCGTGGCGATGGTTGAAGTCAACAGAGCCAATGATTCTATCGGTTCCTTTGACCACAATGCCGTAACCAGCTGGAAGATTTTCTTTTTGATTGCGATCGGGAAGGATATGCTCTAGATAATAGATCTCGTCTTCCAAGGTCTTGACGGGTGGAAAGCCTGCTGGGTAAGAGACTTCTGGAAGACTGGCGTAGGCATGGATGTCCTCAGCATCCGCCACTGTTCGGACTCGTAAGACCAGACGCTCCGTTTCGATTCGTTCTGGCAGCTCAGCTCTTGTCATTCTTCTTCCTCGCTTTCTTCATAAAGCTTCCCATGGGGTCGACTCGGTCGTCCAGATAACGATAAACGCGCTGATGGCCGTCCCCCATAAAGTAAGTCGGTGCAAAACGGTCATTTTTTAAATGCCCCTTATCATCTAAGAGCTCTGGATCAGCCAGTCGCTCAAGAATCTTTGCAAAGATATGGCAAATGCCATCTTCCTCGATAATCCGATCTACCTGGCAATCCAATACGACTGGACAGGCCTCCAAAATCGGAGCCTGGGTCCGTTCAGAAATCTCATAGTCCAGCCCTAAGTGATCCAACTTCTCCCGATGGCTGATAAAGCCAGCCTGCTCCATCTCCAGCATAAAGTTTTCATCAGGGATGTTCACAGTGAACTGTTGATAATGCTTAATCTGGTCTGCCGCATTTTCCTCAGCACCAACCCCTATGACGAGCCAATCTCCCAGACTATAAGAGGAACTGCAGGTTGTGATATTGTGCTCAAAGTTCTGGTCCTGATACCCCAAGATGAAGATCGGAAAACCATAGTAGAGTTTACTGGTGTTAAAAGATTGTTTCATGACAACCTCCTTTGGCTAGGGGTGTAAAAGAAAAATAGTCCCTGTCATTAATCTGACAGGGACGAATGTGTTGATCCGCGGTACCACCCAAATTCGGGCAAAGCCCGCATCTTTAATCTTCTTGTTTCACTTTTATGACGTCGTTAGCTCGTCTTGGCGTACTTCAGTACAGCCTGCAACTCGCCGCCTAGTCCTAAAAGGAAACAAAAAGATTTATATTTCATTTTTTAATTTCATCCATTAGCAACCAGTTTTGACACATTTGTGGACTTCTCAGCACCGCCACTTTCTGTAAAATGTGGGATTCAAAACACCTCTAATAGGTTCATTTTAGCAAGTTTTCTTGGAAATAGCAAGAAATCACAAAAGCGATTATTTAAATTTAACGCCTAGTTCTTTCAATTTCTTGATTGTAGCTGGGCCGATTCCTTTAAGGGCCAACAACTCTTTTTCTGTCCAATTTGCAAAGTCCGCAACAGAGCGAATACCTTCATCATAGAATGTTTGCGCACGATCAAGTGCCACACCTTCCAAACTTGCAGCAAATTCTTCCACTGAAGAAGCTGCTTGTTTCACTTCTTTCGCCACTGCTTTTGTAGCTTTCTCAACCTTTTTAGGTGCTTCTTTCACAGCTGCAGTTACAGTTGCGACAGCTTTTTTCAAAAGATGTCTATTTTGATGTTTGTATTGTTTCGCACGGTTTACGTTCTTCTTTGCCATTTTTCCTCCTAAATTCAGTGATCAATTCCTAAGGCAACAAGGTTTCATCACTATCATTCCATTCAAAAATCCGTTGATGTCATTTCAACTTTTTTATTGTATCACAATCCCCTAAAAAATCAAGTCATTGCTCAATTTTCAGGTAAATCTAGCTAGTTAAACGCCTTCAATAAGGTATTTTTAATATTTTCTTTCACCAAAGAGGCCATCTGGTAAATCATGAAATCCTTTTCCAGCATGGAAATTTTCAAACTTCCCTTGCAAGAACTGATAAGCATCCAAACGGCTTTCATAGCGAATCATCGCGATTTTAGCTCGCTCATCCTGGTCTTCATCAAAAACCTTCTTACTCTCTTCGAGAGCCATTTCATTGATCATGACTTGAGTCTTGATCCACTCCTCAAACTCCTTCATAAACTCTATTTCGTAACTCATCTTTACTCCATTCCTCTATAAAAATCCGTATCGATCTCTCGATAAGGTTGAATGTCCTGAACATATTCCAAGACACCTTGAAACTCTCCAGCTTCATCACGCACTGCTGCATAGGTGACATGGACAAATTTCCCACGCGATTCTGATTTGAACCACATTTCATACTTGTCCTTTTTCCCTTCACGAAGCCCCTTCATAATCGCTTTGACCTTCTCCAAATATTTCGGTGGGTGACACAGCTCAACATTGCGTCCTACCTGCGATGGCGTCCTCTTAAAAATCATTTCCTCAAAAGGCGCAGCATCATTGTAATATTGGAAAATATCATCCTTATTGACAAAGGTGATCTCCATTGGTAACTGGTTCAAGATTAAATTCGCTTGCTCCACCGATAAAAATCCATGGCCAAAAGCTTGTGGTTGCTTGCGGTCGAAGCTCTCTTCTTTTTTCTTAGGCGTGAAGGTAATCGTCAACTGCCCCTCAGGAGTCTCAATGACCTGACGGTGCTCATCTCCATTTGAAGAAGAAAGCGATTCAGTTGAACCTTCTGACTCTTCAGACGCTTCCTCTTTGAAGTCAACGCGTTTTGGCACCCACTTTTCACTCGGAAGGATAATGGCATAACCATAAGCATCACTTTCTTCTGCAATGGAGAGCCAGTCATCCTGGGTAAAGGACTCCAGCAAAATCATCAAGAGGATCGACTCTTCCTTGAAGATCATACCCTCAAACTCTTGCGCAAAGGCTTCAAAGCGTTCCTTGACTTCAGAAATACTAGAATCCGGTAATTTTTTGGCCGCATCCAAAGCTTTCGCAAAGAGTTCTCGAATCTGGTCATCCACTCCCCACATCACTTTTGGTGGGGAATCATGCCCATATTTTTCCATAATCGGAAACATCAACTCTTCCTTACGACGGTAATGCCGGTCAAATTGACCCACTAAGCCCAGCTGACGTAACAAGCCCTTATGAATCTCCTGAATCATCTCAGGATCCTCAGTCGTCTCATAATTGTCTAGCAAGCGGCGTACCCGCATCATAGCCGCACGAAGAGCTAAGTTCTCCTGTTTAAAGATTTGAACAGGATGACCTGGATGGTCAGTATCTGCAACTTCGACCCCTTGAACCGCATTCTTAAAGAGATTGGCATGGACATCACAAAGCTCCATAACATCTTCAAAAGTGACCCCTGCATCGGAGTTCATCAGTTCATGCTCCATAAGAGAGATCTCAATCGCAGAAACCCCTGCAAAGGTCGCATCAAACCGTTCCTGAACCGACTCAGGAGAGGCTCCATGATGAAGCTCTAATAAGATATCTCTTAAGACGTGAATTCGTTCATCACTCATTGGTCTAGCCCCACTACTTCATAGCCGTTAGCCTCTAGGGTTCGCACAATCTTCTCCATAGGGGTACCTTCTAATTTTGATCCTTGTTTCAAGGAAACCTTGCGCCCAACTGTATTGCGCATGATCGGATTGGCTAAGGGTTTAAAGCCCAACTCCACCAACAAATCCAATACTTCCGGATGTTGATCAATGACTTGAGCAACTGGAATCGATACATCAATAACATTGTCCATTTTCCTATTTCCTTTACTCATTTCGTTCATTTTCACTTCTTCACTAACTTCACGACAGCCTCTGTCCTTGCCGTATGTGGAAACATGTCCACTGATTGAATGTATTCAACCCGATAGACCTTTGTCAAAGCTACCAAATCTCTTGACAAAGTCGATACATTACAAGAGACATAGACCATCTTGTCAGGTGCATAGTGCAATAAGGTCTCGATCAATTTCGCCCCTAAACCCGTACGGGGTGGATCCACAATGACTGCATCTGCTCGATAGCCTTCTTTGTACCAACGGGGAATAATTTCCTCAGCCGTCCCAGCTTCATAGTGGGTATTCTCAAATCCCATCCGTTTAGCATTGTATTTGGCATCTTCAATCGCTTCAGGAATGATATCCATCCCCCGAACACTTTTCACTCTATTAGCAAAAGCAAACCCAATCGTTCCAACCCCACAGTAGGCATCAATTAGATGATCCTCTGGCGATACATCCAAAGCCTTGACCGCTTCACTATACAAGACTTCAGTCTGCTCCGGATTCAGTTGATAAAAGGCTCGAGGAGAGAGGGAGAATTCATAATCCAAAACGCCTTCAAGAATAGCCTCTTCACCCCAAATAATCTGTGTTTGTTCACCATAGATTTCACTGGAGCGAGACGTATTTTTATTAACAGCAACGGTGACAATCTCAGGGTGTTTCTTAACCAAGTCTTCCACTAAATCCTTTAAATTAATCTGCCGACTGGTGACCACAATTATCTGAACCTGACCAGACTTCCGAGCTCGTCGAACCATCATAGTTCTGACACCCAGTTCTTTACGCTCATCAGCAATTGGAATCTGATAGTAAGTCAATAAATCCGCAAAATCATTGGCAATCGCTTGAATAACCTGATCTTGAACCAAACAATCTTTTAATTCTACCAAATAATGTGAATTTTGAGCATAGAGACCCGCCTTGACCTGGCCTTTAAATTTCCTTGTTTGAAATTGCAATTTGGCCCGATAGTAAAGAGGCTCCTGCATTCCGATTGTTGGCCGAATGTCATACTGTTCAAAGCCTTCAGGTGAGAACTTTTTCAAGGCTTGTTGCAATAAATCTGTTTTAAACTCCAGCTGCTTGTCATACTTCAAATGCATGATTTGACAGCCCCCACAGGTCTCATAGATATCACACATGGGTGTCACCCGATACTTAGACGCTTTATTCACAGATAAGAGTTTGGCTTCCGCAAAATTTTTCTTGACACTTGTAATTTGGCAGAAGATATCTTCACCCTTGAGGGCTCCTGGAACAAAAACAAGGGTTTTCTGGAAAAATCCGATACCTTCCCCGTTTATCCCCATACGCTTGATTTTTAATGGAATTTTTTGTTTGACTTTAAGACTCATAAGTCTATTATACCACGTAGTTTCTCAATGGTTAAGAATATGTTACAATAAAACCATGAATACAAAGACATCTCATTTCTCCCCATTGGATTTTCCTGAGCAATTACGAACTTATATAGAGGGAGCAACTCTTTCTGATAGCTCTTCTCATTCAGGCGCAAGGGTTCTCTATCTTGATTCAGGTTACTACTTGAAAATAGATCAAAAGGGAAGATTAGAGCGAGAAGCTAGCATTGCAAGGTGGTTTGAAACCAAAGGACTGGGAACTCCAGTTATCGAATATCTATCTAAAGATAAAGACTACCTCCTGACTAAAGAGGCTATTGGCCATGATGCTCTCGCTTTTTTAGACCAGCCAGAAAAAATCTGCCGTACCATGGCAGAGGCTCTTAAAAAGCTTCACAGCTTAAATCCGAAAAATTTTCCATCAGATAATCATTTACAAGCCTATAAAGAAAGAGCCTTGAAAAACTATGAAAAAGGTGAGTTCTATGCCAAGGCGCTCCTACCCCAATTCCAAATCAACAGTCGCGAAGAGGCCTTCCAACTCATCCAAGAACATGGGCACCTTTTAAAGACAGATGCCTTTATTCACGGGGATGCCTGTCTACCGAACTTTATTCTAAAAGATGCTGACCAATTCTCTTGCTTTATTGATCTTGGTTTGGCTGATTTCAGTGACCGGCATATCGACCTCTTTTGGGCAGTTTGGTCCCTCAACTATAACCTACAAGATCCTAAATACGCTGAACTATTTCTTGACTATTATGGAAGAGATCAGGTCGATATACATAAACTTCGACTCGTTGCTGCCTTTGAATCGTTTGGATAAAAGAAAAAATATGAAAATTACAAAACTAGAAAAGAAAAAAAGACTCTACCTTCTTGAATTAGACAATGATCAAAAACTTTACATCACAGAAGATACCATCGTCAAATATTTTCTTTCCAAAGAGAAAGAAATCAGTGAAGAGGAACTAAAAGAAATCCAAGAGTTTGCTCAATACTCCTATGGTAAAAACCTGGCCCTTTACCATCTTTCTTTTAAAGCTCGAACAACAAAAGAAGTCCGAGACTACCTGACAAAATATGAGATTGATACTGAGATTATTGATAAAGTTGTCCAACACCTAAAAGAAGAAAAGTGGTTAGATGATCGTCAATATGCCAGAAACCTGATAGAGGCCAACCTCCTCAGTGGCGATAAAGGCCCTGTCTTATTACAACAAAAAATTCAACAAAAAGGGATCCCAAAATCTATCCTTCAAGAAATTCTTGCTGACTATGATTTTTCAGAAGTGATCGACCGTACCGCAATAAAACTCCTAAAAAAATACCAAGGAAAATATCCGTTAAAAGCCATTGAAACGAAAATCACCCAGGCACTCATTTCAAAAGGTTTTGCATACAACCAAGCAAAGATTGCATTCCAAAATCTTGAACTAGAAGCAGATGAAGAAACAACCAATGAGCTCATCCTAAAAGAATTAGAAAAACAATACCGTAAATACAGTAAAAAATATGAAGGCTATGAACTCAAACAACGCTTGACTCAGGCACTAGCCAGAAAAGGCTACGATTATAGTGATATAACGTCAGCCATTAGAGAATACTTAGATTCATAAACCAAATTGAAAATTAAATAGAAAAATAAGAAAAAATTTGAAAAAATATGATACAATATAGAGGATATACTTAGATTGTAGAAAGTTGGTAAGTTATGAAACTACCTAAAGAAGGCGACTTTATTACAATTCAAAGTTATAAACATGATGGCAGTTTACACCGTACATGGCGTGACACCATGGTATTAAAGATAACCGAAAATGCAATTATTGGAGTAAATGATCATACACTTGTGACTGAAAGTGATGGTAGACGTTGGATCACACGTGAACCAGCGATCGTTTATTTCCATAAAAAATATTGGTTTAACATCATCGCCATGATCCGTGACAATGGTGTGTCTTACTACTGTAACCTAGCAAGTCCTTTTCACATTGACCAAGAAGCCTTAAAATATATCGACTATGATCTCGATGTCAAGGTCTTTACCAATGGTGAAAAAAAATTGTTAGATGTTGAAGAATACGAGCAGCATAAAGAAAAAATGCACTATTCAGATGACATCGACTTTATTTTAAAGGAAAATGTTAAGGTTCTAGTAGATTGGATAAACCAAAACAAAGGTCCTTTTTCTGAGGAATATATCAAAATTTGGTATAACCGTTATGTTGAACTGCGAAATAAATAAAGTTGAAAAGAGCGAAAGCTCTTTTTTCTTATAAATTAATAAAAAAATAACTACAAAAAAAGTCTAATGTCAACCATTAGACTTTTTCGATACACTATCGGGAAGACAGGATTCGAACCTGCGACACCTTGGTCCCAAACCAAGTACTCTACCAAGCTGAGCTACTTCCCGA
>NZ_JALDUR010000018.1 GCF_023109675.1 Streptococcus parasanguinis
GCCCACTCAACCACTGCGTCTTGCTCGACAATCCAAAAATAATTGAGAGGCTAGGACTTTTGTCCCAGCCTCTTTTCAGTATTAGATAAACAAACTAGCGGTTAAGATCAGATAGAGCAAGAAGGTGACCAGAAATCCAGCGCGCCAGAAGTATTTGATAAATTTCGGATAATAAAAACTCTTTTTCTTTTTTAAGAAATAAATCGTTAGCCCCAAGGCCAAAAGCGAAAGACTCAAGGCTAGCAGCGGTAAGAGGCTGTGGTAAAATGCGCTGTCTGAAATCAGGTAGTACTCCAAGGCAAATAAAGGAAAGGCAATATCGGTAGATCGCCATCCTCTTTTTTGGAGTTTAAAGAGGTGAACAATGATGCCGCTCAGAATCAGCGTTAAAAAAATAAATAATACAGAAGCAACTTTGATTAACATAGCTTCATTCTATCATAAAACGAAAAAAAAGTTTACTATATTTTAATTTTTTCTTGCAAAAAAAGAGAAATCGTGTATAATAGAAAGGTATGCACAAAGCATACTTGTGGGAGGTAAAAATCTGTAATTACCGCCAAAACCACAAAGGAGGATTTAAGAAATGGCTAAAAAAGTCGAAAAACTTGTAAAATTGCAAATCCCTGCTGGTAAAGCTACTCCAGCTCCACCGGTTGGTCCAGCGCTTGGTCAAGCAGGTATCAACATCATGGGATTCACTAAAGAGTTTAACGCTCGTACAGCTGATCAAGCTGGTATGATCATCCCAGTTGTTATCACTGTTTATGAAGACAAATCATTCGATTTCGTTACAAAAACACCACCAGCTGCTGTTCTTTTGAAAAAAGCTGCAGGTGTTGAAAAAGGTTCAGGTACACCGAACAAAACGAAAGTTGCAACTGTAACTCGTGCACAAGTACAACAAATCGCTGAAACTAAGATGCCAGATTTGAACGCTGCAAACATTGAGTCTGCAATGCGTATGATCGAAGGTACTGCTCGTTCTATGGGATTCACTGTTACTGACTAATTGTAACAATCCTATTTGCCCGCAATACACTTGATCAAATGACGAGTGACGTGGGAGATGAAAATCGATATGACCACATTACAAGGAGAAAGATAAAATGGCTAAAAAAAGCAAACAACTTCGTGCTGCTCTTGAAAAAATCGACAGCACAAAAGTCTACAGCGTAGAAGAAGCTGTAGCTCTTGCAAAAGAAACTAACTTTGCAAAATTTGACGCAACTGTAGAAGTTGCTTACAACTTGAACATCGACGTGAAAAAAGCTGACCAACAAATCCGTGGTGCAATGGTATTGCCAAACGGAACTGGTAAAACAGCTCGTGTACTTGTATTTGCACGTGGTGCAAAAGCTGAAGAAGCAAAAGCAGCTGGTGCAGACTTCGTAGGTGAAGATGACCTTGTTGCGAAAATCAACGATGGTTGGTTGGACTTCGACGTTGTTATCGCTACACCTGACATGATGGCTCTTGTTGGACGTCTTGGACGTGTCCTTGGACCACGTAACTTGATGCCAAACCCTAAAACTGGTACAGTAACAATGGATGTTGCGAAAGCAGTTGAAGAGTCTAAAGGTGGTAAAATCACTTACCGTGCTGATAAAGCAGGTATCGTTCAAGCGATCATCGGTAAAGTTTCATTCGATGATACTAAATTGGTTGAAAACTTTAAAGCTTTCAACGACACAATCCAAAAAGCAAAACCAGCTACAGCTAAAGGTACTTACGTAACTAGCTTGACTTTGACTACAACTCAAGGTCCTGGTATCAAAGTGGACGTTAACTCACTTTAATTGAAATGAAAAGCTGCCCTCGGGTAGCTTTTTTTGTACTCCATTTTTATTTGCTACAGTTGGTAAAACTAATCGGATGGAAAAAAGAAAATTTTGATAGATATGACTATATAAAAAACGTAATTTATGGTAAAATAATACAGATCAAAAAAGGAGAGAGAAAATGGTAGAACCTAAGTATAAACGTATCTTAATCAAGCTATCTGGTGAGGCTCTTGCCGGCGAACGTGGTGTCGGAATCGATATCAAAACTGTCCAAAATATGGCCCAAGAAATCAAGGAAGTTCATGAACTTGGAATTGAAATTGCCTTGGTGATTGGAGGGGGAAACCTTTGGCGTGGAGAACCTGCTGCTGAAGCAGGGATGGATCGTGTCCAAGCAGACTACACAGGTATGCTTGGGACTGTCATGAACGCTCTTGTGATGGCTGATTCGCTTCAACAAGTTGGCGTGGATACCCGTGTTCAAACTGCGATTGCCATGCAACAAGTCGCAGAACCATATATCCGTGGTCGTGCCCTTCGTCACCTTGAAAAAGATCGGATCGTGATCTTTGGTGCAGGGATCGGTTCTCCTTACTTCTCAACAGATACGACCGCAGCCCTTCGTGCAGCTGAGATTGAAGCAGATGCCATTCTCATGGCCAAAAATGGGGTCGATGGTGTTTACAATGCCGATCCGAAAAAAGATGCTTCAGCTGTGAAATTTGAGGAATTGACTCACCGTGATGTGATCAATAAAGGTCTTCGCATCATGGACTCAACAGCTTCTACACTCTCCATGGACAACGACATTGACTTGGTTGTCTTTAACATGAATGAACCAGGCAATATCAAACGTGTTGTCTTTGGTGAAAATATCGGTACAACCGTATCGAATAACGTAGAAAAATAATAGAAAATAGAGGAAGATTATGGCAAACCCAATCGTAGAAAAAGCAAAAGAAAGAATGACCCAGTCTCACCAAAGTTTGGGACGTGAATTTGGTAGCATCCGTGCTGGACGTGCAAATGCAAGTCTTTTGGATCGTATTTTCGTAGAATACTACGGAGTAGAGACTCCATTGAACCAATTGGCATCTATCACCATTCCAGAGGCGCGTGTCTTGTTGATCACACCATTTGATAAATCATCTTTGAAAGACATCGAGCACAGCATCAATGCTTCTGACCTTGGTATCACTCCAGCCAACGATGGATCTGTTATCCGCTTGGTTATCCCAGCTTTGACAGAAGAAACTCGTCGTGACTTGGCAAAAGAAGTGAAAAAAGTGGGTGAAAATGCTAAAGTAGCGATCCGTAACATCCGTCGCGATGCTATGGATGAAGCGAAGAAACAAGAAAAAGCAAAAGAAATCACAGAAGATGAATTGAAAGGTCTTGAAAAAGAGATCCAAAAAGTTACGGATGACGCTGTTAAGCATGTAGATGAAATGACAGCTCATAAAGAAAAAGAATTGATGGAAGTTTAATCCATCCCAACCATTACAGGAAAGAAAGACTCAGTTGGCACTGCTGGCTGGGTTTTATTTCCATTATTCTTGTGAAGAAGCAAGAGGAAAGAAGGAAAAATGAATATGAATCTAGCAAGCTACATCATGGGAATGGTCATTGATGAAAATGATCACTTCTATTTTGTTCAGAAAGATGGCCAGACCTACGCGCTTGATAAAGCAGAAGGCCCACACCAAGTCGGAGAAAGTGTCAAGGGCTTTGCCTATACAGATATGAAGCAAAAGCTCAGACTCACGACACTTGAAGTCACAGCAACTCAAGAAAGCTTTGGCTGGGGAACGGTCACGGAAGTGCGCAAGGATTTGGGAGTCTTCGTGGATACAGGGCTTCCAGATAAGCAGATTGTTGTCTCACTAGATATCCTACCGGAGATCAAAGATCTATGGCCTAAAAAGGGCGATCGTCTCTATATTCGCTTAGAAGTTGATAAGAAAGATCGGATTTGGGGGATCTTAGCCTACCAGGAAGATTTCCAGCGTTTGGCTCGTCCAGCCTACAACAATATGCAAAACCAAAACTGGCCAGCCATTGTCTACCGCTTGAAATTGTCTGGAACCTTTGTTTACCTTCCAGAGAACAATATGCTGGGCTTTATCCACCCAAGTGAGCGCTATGCAGAACCTCGTTTGGGAGAGGTCTTAAATGCTCGCGTCATCGGTTTTCGTGAGGTGGATCGGACCTTGAATCTATCTTTGAAGCCACGCTCCTTTGAGATGTTGGAAAACGATGCCCAAATGATTTTGACCTATTTGGAAGCCAATGGAGGCTTTATGACCTTGAATGATAAGTCATCTCCAGAAGAGATCAAGGCGACTTTTGGGATTTCAAAAGGCCAGTTCAAAAAGGCTTTGGGTGGCTTGATGAAGGCTAAAAAAATCAAGCAAGACCAGTTTGGAACAGAGTTAATCTAAGAGGAGGCTTATGCGAAAATCGTTTTATACTTGGCTGATGACGGAGCGCAATCCTAAAAGTAATGCTCCTAAGGCCATTCTAGCAGATCTTGCTTTTCACGAGTCTGCTTTTCCCAAGCATACAGATGACTTCGACGAGGTCAGTCGCTATCTAGAAGAGCATGCGAGCTTTTCCTTTAATCTTGGCGATTTTGATGCGATTTGGGAAGAATACCAAGCCCACTAGAAAAGGACAGGTCGAGGATGGTTTTTTCTCGGCCTCTTTGTTATAATAATAGAAAAACACAGGTAGAGAGGTTCTTTATTTGCAAGAACATTCAGTTGAAATTACATTAACGCATCCAGACGATCTCTTTCATTTGTTTGGATCTAACGAACGCCATCTCCGTTTGATGGAGCAAGAATTTGGGGTGACTATTCATGCCCGGACAGAAATCGTCCAAATCATTGGGGAAGAAGAAACCTGCGAGCAGGTTCGTCAAGTCATCCAGGCTCTTTTGGTCCTCGTCAACCGTGGCATGACCATCGGGACGCCAGACGTGGTGACTGCCATTACCATGGTGAGAAATGGGGAATTGGATAAGTTCATCGCTCTCTATGAAGAAGAGATTATCAAGGATAGTTACGGCAAGCCCATTCGAGTTAAAACGCTTGGTCAAAAGATCTATGTCGATAGTGTCAAGAACCATGATGTCACTTTTGGGATTGGACCAGCGGGGACTGGGAAAACCTTCCTAGCAGTGACCTTGGCCGTGACTGCCCTCAAGCGTGGTCAAGTCAAGCGGATCATTTTGACCCGTCCTGCTGTAGAAGCTGGAGAGAGCCTTGGTTTCCTACCAGGGGATCTTAAAGAAAAAGTAGACCCTTATCTACGTCCGGTCTATGATGCTCTTTACCAGATTTTAGGGAAAGACCAAACAACTCGGATGATGGAGCGGGAGATTATCGAGATTGCGCCTTTGGCTTATATGCGGGGGCGGACCTTGGACGATGCCTTTGTCATCCTCGATGAAGCGCAAAATACTACCATCATGCAGATGAAGATGTTTTTGACCCGTCTTGGTTTTAATTCTAAGATGATTGTCAATGGAGATACTAGTCAGATTGACCTTCCTCGAAATGTCAAATCCGGCTTGATTGATGCTCAGGAGAAATTGAAGAACATTTCTCAAATTGACTTTGTGCATTTCTCTGCCAAGGATGTCGTTCGCCATCCAGTAGTAGCAGAAATTATCCGGGCCTACGAGCCTATTCCGAATCTGGTCCTCAAAGAAGAATCGGATGTGGAAGATGAATAAAAGAAAAGGCAAAGATCATCGGATCTTTGCCTTAAATTGACGATAAAATCATCTCCTAGCCTTTCCTTAGGTGAGAACGGAGGTTAGGTGAAATTATCCAGTGGATGATTTCAGCAATCCAAGAAGTTCTATGACTAATAATAGAGCCTAAGGTCTCAATTATTCCGAGTGCTTGAAACTAAATTGTTTCAAGCACTTTTCTCACGGCGGAAAGACTCTGAAAATGATTTAAAAAACTCAAAACAACTTGTTTTTTCCAAAACAGTTTTAATTAGTTCATATGAAAAATAAGTTGCTAATGTTTTTCGATGATAATCTTTAAATATATGATAGTTTAAACCAATTCATCAATTGGTGTGAAGTCGCGCTCTAAACCAGTAGCAACAGGTTGGCTTGTGATATGGCCTTGGTAAGTAGTGATCCCTTGGCGCAAGCCTTCGTCGAGGGCAATTGCCTTGTGGAAGCCATTGTCAGCTAGGGATTCAACATAAGGAAGGGTCACATTGGTAAGGGCGATAGTAGAGGTACGAGCGACAGCCCCTGGGATATTGGCAACAGCATAGTGGAGCACGCCATGTTTTTCGTAAACTGGCTCCGTATGCGTTGTGACACGGTCTGCTGTTTCAATAACACCACCTTGGTCAACGGCCACATCGACGATGACTGAACCGGGACGCATTTGTTTAACCATATCGTCTGTCACTAATTTAGGAGCTTTAGCCCCAGGAATCAAGACAGCTCCGATAACAACATCAGCATCACGGACGCTGGCTTCAATGTTAAATGGGTTGGACATAAGGGTTTGGATTTGATGACCAAAGACATCTTCCAGAACAGCCAAACGTTTAGCGCTGATATCTAAGATGGTCACTTGGGCACCGAGTCCAAGGGCGATACGAGCTGCGTGGGTTCCAACGACTCCACCACCGATGATAGTGACTTTCCCTTTGGGAACACCTGGCACCCCACCTAGGAGGACTCCTGATCCACCTTCTTGTTTGGTCAGGAAGTGAGCACCGATTTGCACGGCCATCCGTCCAGCCACCTCACTCATTGGCACCAAGAGAGGCAATTGTCCATCTAAGTCTCGAACGGTTTCGTAGGCTACACCAGTTGTCTTGGCTGCAACCATGGCATCTGCTAATTCAGGTGCAGCAGCCATATGCAAGTAAGTAAAGAGCAAGAGGTCTTCACGAAGGAAACCATATTCTTCAGCAAGAGGTTCTTTGACTTTGACCACCATCTCAGCGGCCCAAGCTTCTGTAGCAGTCGCAACGATAGTTGCCCCTTGCTTAGTATAATCTTCATCCGCAAAGCCAGAACCAAGTCCAGCATTTGTTTCCACCAAAACTTGATGTCCTTTCTTCACCAAGCTTTGTACGCCTGCAGGTGTCAGACCGACCCGATTTTCGTTGTTTTTAATTTCTTTTGGAATTCCAATGAGCATTTTTGCCTCCTTGCTCAGATTTAGGTGTAAAAAGGCCATTAGTGTGAGATGGCTCTCTTGACACAATGACCTTTTTACTCCTTATCCGATTGTTTTGATTGATTTTATTGTATAGAAAAGTGGGTTAAAAAGCAAGAAAAAATTGAGCTTGCCTTCCTTTAGGTTATTTGCTAAACTAATCCCTAAAGAAGGAGAGTCAAATGGAAAATTTATATGTGAAGTTGGCGGCTTATCGTGAAGTGGAGACAGAGCGTTTGTACTTGCGTCCGGTCACTCTTGAAGATGCACCGGCTATGTTTGAGTACGCTTCTGATGAGACAGTTACGCGCTATACCTTTCCAACCAATCAAAGTCTAGAAGAGACGCGTAATAATATTGCCCTCTTTTACCTAGCGAGCCCACTTGGAAGATGGGGGATCGAACTCAAAGAAAATGGAAAATTTATCGGGACGATTGATTTACTGGATTTGGATCTTTGTCTGAAAAAGGGGAGTATCGGCTATGCTCTGAATAAAGACTATTGGAACCAAGGTCTTGCGACAGAGGCTACCAAGGCAGTCGTTGCCCTGGCTTTTGAGCAGTTAGGGATGAACAAGCTCATTGCTGTTCATGATCAGGACAACCCAGCTTCTGGACGGGTGATGGCCAAATCAGGGATGAAATATTCTCACGAGGAGCCCTACGCGATGCTAGACCTGCATGAAGAAGGACGAATGGTGACGAGAGTCCATTATGTCCTCACTAAGGAAGAATATTTGGCAGAAAAAATGAGTCAGGATATTGACAAAAGACCTATCTCCATGATATAGTAGATAGGTACTGCTGGTTTAGCTCAGTCGGTAGAGCGCATCCATGGTAAGGATGAGGTCGCCGGTTCAATCCCGGCAACTAGCATAGAAAAAGAGAGAAGCTTAGAGAAGATCTAAGCTTCTTTTTTTGCGAGTCCATCTTAAAAATTTTGCTTTTTTCAATAATTTTCAAAAAAGCGTTGACAAGCAAGGAAATCCGTGGTAAAGTTAGAACAACAAAGAGAAAGGAGAAAACCATCATGAACAAAGTAGATGTTTTGATGACACAATTAAATACACAACTTCTCCAATCTCAGTTGAGTTCGATGTAAACAAAAAATGAAACCCAAGATGGAGGAGTCTGTCTTGGGTTTTTTGTATGCATTTTTACCTGCCTTAACTGAATTGGTGATAGGCATCAGAAGGCCCAAGTGTGGACTGAGACTGCTCTCAGCTCCTTGCTTGGGTTTTTCTGTGCCATTTTGAAAAGGAGAATATATGATCAGAGCTATTTTGGAGTATATCAGGGAGCGCAAGTGGCGATATGTGAAGATCGCTATGGTCCTGATTCTTTATGATTACACCTTATTGATCCCGACGCAAGTTATCCAGCGTTTAGTGGATCATTTGAGTCAGCAGACGCTGACGCAATCCAACTTTGTATGGGATATGGTCCTCTTGGTAGGATCAGCCATCCTCAATTACCTGACGGCTTTTTATTGGCAGTTGCGACTTTTTCAGTCGTCAGTCCATTTCAAGGCGACCCTTCAGGGACAAGCGTTTCGTAAGCTAGTAGCTATGCGGCGTCCCTTTTTTGAGAAATTCCGTTCAGGAGATCTCTTGACGCGGTTCACGACAGATGTGGATGGCATGGCTGATATGGCTGGTTACGGGATGATGGTGCTCCTGTTTGGCGGTGGCTTGTTTGCCTTTATTATTCCGACCATGTTTTTCATTTCTTGGCAATTAACCTTGATTTCCTTTATTCCCATGATCTTCCTCGTCGTCTCTACCTATTTTTTGAGTAGAAAGCAGGAGGAGTATGTTGAGCAAAACCGAGAAGCGGTCGCTCAGTTGAACGATGAAGTTTTGGAGTCCATCGAAGGGATCCGGGTCATGCGGGCCTATAGTAGACGGGATCAGCAGGTCAAACAGTTTCAGAAGAAAACAGCCAGTCTCTCCAAAACAGGAGACAAAATTGCTTCTATCCAGTATTCTTTTGGACCTTTAGCTCTGTTGTTTATTGGATTCTCGACGGTCTTGCTCCTGCTATTTGGAGGCCAGTCCCTGGCAAGCGGGCAGTTGAGCCTTGGTAAATTATTGGCTTTACAGCTGTATTTGGTCTTTTTAATTGAGCCTATGTGGATGATGGCGGACCTGATCTTGGTCTACCAGACAGGGCAAATGTCCTATAAAAAATTAAAAGAAGTGATTGATGAAACGGATGATCTGGAGCCAGATGGTTCTCACTACCTAGAACAGATTGATTTGGTGCAGTTTAAGGACTATTCTTTCAGCTATCCTGGTGCTGAGCGAAAGAGCCTGTCAGGCATTGATTGGACCATTCAGAAAGGACAGACGGTTGGAATTGTTGGTCGTACCGGTGCAGGAAAGACTACCCTGGTTCGACAATTCTTGCGGCAGTACCCAGTTGGTGAGGGAGAATTCTTGATCAACCAGCAACCGATCGTGGACTACAACCGACACTCCATTGAAGATAAAATTGGCTATGTTTCCCAAGAACATATTTTATTTTCCAAGTCTATCCGTGAGAATATAGCGCTTGGTAAAAAAGGAGCCAGCCAAGAAGACTTGGTAGAAGCAATAGCCCAGGCTGCTTTTGCGGATGATCTCGAGCGGATGTCTCATGGAATGGACACCTTGATCGGTGAGAAAGGGGTCTCTGTATCAGGAGGTCAAAAACAGCGGATTTCTCTGGCACGTGCCTTCTTAAGAGATGCAGAGCTCTTGCTGTTAGATGATTCCCTTTCGGCAGTAGATGCTAAGACTGAACAGGCCATTATTAACACGCTTCAAAAGGAACGAAAAGACAAGACGACCATTATTGTTTCTCATCGCTTGTCTGCTGTTCATCAGGCGGATTGGATCATCGTCTTGGATCAAGGACAGATTGTAGAAGAAGGCAGAGCTAGTGATTTATTGGCTCAAGAAGGCTGGTATTATGAACAATACCAACGGCAACAAAAACAGGAAGGAGAATAAGATGAAAGTTTTGAAACGATTATTATCTAGGATCACGCTTTATCCAACTGTCTTTCTTGCTGGCTTTATTTGCCTCTTACTAGCCACCATTTTTTCTGAATTGTCACCCTTTCTTCTCCAAAAGATGATCGATGGGCCTTTGACCGCACTGACCCACGGTGGCGGGCAAGGTGACTTGCTTCAGATGGGAGGATTTTATCTCTTGGTCTTGAGCCTGGGGCAGCTGATTAGCTACATGGGAAATCGGATCTTGCTACATGGAAGTAATCAAGTAACCGCTAGTCTGAGAGATCAAGCCTTTCAAGTCATGCAAGGGCTGCCTATTTCTTATTTTGATGATAAACCGGCTGGGAAGATCGCGACAAGAATTGTCAATGATACGGAGACCTTGCGGACCCAGTTTTATAACTCTTGTATGATTTTAGTCATTTATTTGGTTCGCTTTCTCTTTATCCTAGGGATTCTCTTTTACCTAAGTCCTATGATGGGCCTTCTCTTGTGTTTGGTCTTTCCAATTTTCTATGGGATTCAGTATCTCTACAAGGTCATGACGGACCAGCCGATGAAGGATTTCTTTGATGCGCGAAGCGAGGTCAATACCCAGGTCAATGAACTCTTGCATGGTGCCAGTATGATTCAGCTCTATCATCAAGAGCCTGGTGTGGTAGAGGAGTTTGAAGCCACTACCCAGAAGATGTTAGGAGCCAATGATCGAATCCTCTTAGCCGATTCTATTGCTTCTTGGACCTTGACGGAATTGCTCAAGTTTTTAGTGATTGCAGGCATTTTGACTATAGCTGGGATTTCTTTCCTACAGGGTAATATCGGTGTGACGGCTGGTTTCTTATTTATCAATATTAACTATGTCATTAATCTATTTGATCTCATGGCCAATCTCAGTCGTCAATTCCCAAATATTCGGCGATCCTTAGAAACGGGGAGCCGCGTCCTTGCCTTCTTGGATCAACCCTTAGAGGCCGATGGTGCATCGGAACTGAAGATAGAAAAGGCAGAAGTCGTGTTTGACGACGTTCAATTTGCCTATGAAAAAGGCAAGCCAGTTCTGCGGGATATTGCCTTTCAGGCTAGTCCAGGTCAAACCATCGCTCTTGTGGGCCATACTGGATCGGGTAAGTCTTCGATTATGAACCTGCTCTATCGTTTTTATGATCCTCAAGAAGGAGCGATTTTGATCGATGGTCAAGATATTCGCCAAGTCTCTCGTGAGAGCCTACGAAGCCATATGGGGATTGTTCTGCAGGATCCTTATCTATTTACAGGGACCATTGCTAGTAATGTGGCCATGAGTCAGGATCACATTGATCGGGATGCGGTTCAAGATGCCTTGAAAAAAGTCGGGGCTTGGCCCTTTGTAGAGCGCCTTGAAAAGGGAATCGACCATCCAGTCGTAGAAAAAGGATCCGCCTTTTCAAGTGGCGAACGCCAATTGATTTCCTTTGCGCGGACGCTCTATATGAATCCGCAAATTCTGATTTTGGATGAGGCAACTTCTCACATTGATACGGAAACAGAAGAAATCATCCAGAAGGCTATGGCAGTCCTGCAAATGGGCCGGACCACCTTCATCATTGCCCATCGCTTGTCCACTATTCAAGATGCGGATCAGATCTTAGTCTTATCCGAAGGACGTATTGTGGAACGTGGTAGACACGAGGAACTAGTCGCACAAGGCGGGATCTATGCCCAGATGAATGCTATCCAGCAAACAGTGGTGTAAGATTGTCCTGCAAAGAATAAGATTGAAAACCAGCCTGTATCTAGTATATAGGCTGGTTTTATGCTATAATGAAGTGATAATAGTGAGGTGATCCAGATGTATATTGAAATGGTAGATGAGACTGGTCAAGTCTCTGACGAAATCTTAAAACAAACGCAAGAAATTTTAGAATTTGCTGCTCAAAAAATTGGGAAAGAAGACAAGGAAATGGCTGTGACTTTTGTAACCAATGAACGCAGTCATGAACTAAATCTTGAATACCGTGATACGGATCGTCCGACGGATGTCATCAGTTTAGAATACAAGCCAGAGATGGAGATTTCTTTTGACGAGGAAGACCTTACAGAAAATCCAGAATTGGCAGAGATGATGGCTGAGTTCGATACCTATATTGGTGAGCTCTTTATTTCAATTGATAAGGCGCGTGAGCAAGCTGAAGAATATGGCCACAGCTTTGAGCGCGAAATGGGATTTTTAGCAGTGCATGGTTTTCTTCACATCAATGGCTATGATCACTATACGCCGGAAGAAGAAAAGGAAATGTTTGGCTTACAGGAAGAGATTTTGACAGCCTATGGACTCACAAGACAATAAGCGAAAATGGAAAAATCGGGACTTCACTTCAAGCCTGGAGTTTGCGATAACAGGAATTTTCACTGCGATCAAAGAAGAGCGCAATATGCGCAAGCATGCCTTATCAGCCCTCGTAGCAATTCTTGCTGGTTTGGTATTTAGGATTTCTGCGACAGAATGGCTCTTTTTATTGCTCAGCATCACCTTGGTGATTGCTTTTGAGATTATGAATTCAGCCATTGAAAATGTGGTGGATTTAGCTAGTAACTACCATTTCTCCATGTTGGCAAAAAATGCTAAAGACATGGCAGCTGGAGCAGTCCTGGTCGTATCAGGTTTTGCCCTACTAACAGGACTGGTGATTTTTGTGCCCAAATTCTGGGCCTTAGTATTTGGATAAGAGGGAGCAAGCCCTCATGAAAGGATAATATGACATTTAAATCAGGCTTTGTAGCCATTTTAGGACGTCCAAATGTTGGGAAGTCAACTTTTTTGAACCACGTCATGGGGCAAAAGATTGCCATCATGAGTGACAAGGCGCAGACAACGCGCAATAAGATTATGGGGATTTATACGACGGATAAGGAACAGATCGTCTTTATCGATACCCCAGGGATTCACAAACCCAAGACAGCCCTTGGAGACTTCATGGTGGAGTCGGCCTATAGCACCCTTCGAGAAGTGGATACCGTTCTCTTTATGGTGCCAGCAGACGAGCCACGTGGGAAAGGCGATGATATGATTATCGAACGCCTCAAGGCTGCTAAGGTGCCGGTTATTCTGGTGGTCAATAAGATCGACAAGGTGCACCCTGACCAACTTTTGGCGCAAATCGATGACTTCCGTAGTCAGATGGATTTCAAGGAAATCGTGCCGATTTCAGCCCTCCAAGGAAACAATGTTTCGCGTTTGATTGATATTTTGAGCGAAAACTTAGAAGAAGGTTTCCAATATTTCCCTGCTGACCAAATTACTGACCACCCAGAGCGTTTCTTGGTCTCTGAAATGATCCGTGAAAAGGTCTTGCACTTGACGCGGGAAGAAATTCCCCACTCTGTTGCCGTGGTCGTGGATTCTATGAAGCGGGATGAAGAAACCGATAAGGTCCATATTCGTGCAACCATCATGGTCGAGCGCGATAGCCAAAAAGGCATTGTCATCGGAAAAGGTGGCGCCATGCTCAAGAAGATTGGAACCCTTGCGCGTAAGGATATCGAGCTCATGCTAGGGGACAAAGTCTTCCTAGAAACCTGGGTCAAGGTCAAGAAAAATTGGCGGGATAAGAAATTAGACCTAGCTGATTTCGGATACAACGAAAAAGAATATTAAGAAGAGGTGGGCAGAAGCCTGCTTCTTGTTTTTAGAGAAGGAGAAGCTATGCCTGAATTACCAGAAGTAGAGACGGTTCGACGCGGTCTTGAGAAATTAATTCTTGGGAAAACCATCCAGTCCGTGGAAGTAAAGTTTCCAAAGATGATTCAGACGGATCTGGATACTTTTCGTCAAGATCTCCCAGGCCAAGAAATTCGGGTCATGGGGCGCCGTGGGAAATACCTTTTATTTTATCTGACGGATCTGGTCCTCATCTCGCATTTGCGGATGGAAGGCAAGTATTTCTTTTATCCAGACGAGGTTCCTCTTCGCAAGCATGCCCATGTCTTCTTTCATTTTACAGATGGTAGCACCCTGGTCTATGAAGATGTCCGCAAATTTGGGACCATGGAAGTCCTAGTACCTGAGCTTGTCGACAGCTATTTTTTGGCGAAAAAAATTGGTCCAGAGCCGACGGAAGCGGATTTTAAAGGACCAGCCTTCCAAGCAGCTCTTAAAAAATCAAAGAAACCCATTAAATCAGCTCTTTTAGACCAAAAATTAGTGGCTGGTCTGGGCAATATCTATGTGGATGAGGTCCTTTATCGAGCCAAGATTCATCCAGCCCGTTTGGGTCAAAGATTGACTGCTAGAGAAGCCAAAGCCGTTCGCAAAGAAACGATTGCTGTGCTTGCTCAAGCTGTTGAAAAGGGTGGCTCCACCATTCGCTCCTACAGCAATGCTTTTGGAGAAGACGGCACTATGCAGGAAGAACACCAGGTCTATGGAAAAACAGGCCAGCCGTGTTTGCGCTGCGGGACGCCGATTGAGAAAATTCAGCTGGGGGGACGTGGAACCCATTTTTGCCCTCACTGCCAAAAGGAGAACTAGATGGCGAGAATCATTGGATTAACAGGAGGGATTGCTTCAGGAAAGTCCACTGTCACCTCCTATTTGAGAGAAAAAGGCTATCCGGTAATTGATGCTGATCGAGTGGTCCATGACTTGCAAGCACCAGGAGGAGCTCTCTACCGTGTCTTAGTAGATCATTTTGGGAGAGAGATCCTTACCAAAGAAGGAGAGCTGGACCGCGTCGCTTTGGGTCAGCGGATCTTTTCAAATTCTAGTGAAAGAAACTGGTCCAATCTCGTCCAAGGCAGGCTTATTCGTGAGGCTCTAGCTGAGGTAAGAGATAGACAAGCTGCACAATCCGATCTCTTTTTTATGGATATTCCACTCTTAATCGAGCAAGGCTATGAAGAGTGGTTTGAATCTGTCTGGTTGGTAGCTGTATCAAAAGAAACCCAGCTCAAACGCCTGATGGAACGCAACCACTTATCAGAACTGCAGGCCCAAGAACGCATTGCGTCTCAAATGCCGCTAGATGAAAAAAGCGCCCATGCAGATCTGGTCTTAGACAATAATGACGATCTAACGGCCCTCTATGCCCAATTAGATGCAGCCCTACAACAATTAGAAAGAAGATGATCTTATCACAAGAGAAATCAATTGGCGTAAAAATCTATATATTGCCTGGATCGGCTGCTTTTTCATCGGAGCCAGCCTTTCTTTAGTCGTTCCTTTTATGGCCCTCTTTGTGGAAGAGTTGGGTGTTACGGGCAAGGCTGTTCCCCTTTATGCTGGGATTGCCGTCGCGAGTTCTTCTGTGACTTCTGCGATCATGTCCCCCATCTGGGGGAGCCTGGCCGACCGCTATGGTCGAAAACCCATGATGCTTAGAGCTTCCATTGCCATGACGCTGACCATGGGAGGTATTGCCTTTGTCCCATCCGTCTTTTGGCTCTTGGTCCTGCGCTTGCTCAATGGGGTCTTTTCAGGCTTTGTCCCCAATAGTACAGCCCTGATTGCCAGTCAAGTTCCCAAGGACCAATCCGGCTATGCCCTAGGGACCTTGTCGACCGGTGTCGTAGCTGGAACCTTGA
Source organism: Streptococcus parasanguinis (assembly GCF_023109675.1). GTDB lineage: Bacteria > Bacillota > Bacilli > Lactobacillales > Streptococcaceae > Streptococcus > Streptococcus parasanguinis_I. The sequence continues at coordinate 15,547 of NZ_JALDUR010000018.1, forward strand.
TGGGGCCTTTGATTGGGGGACTCATTGCTGAAAATCTGGGAATGCGCAATGTCTTTCTTTTGGTTGGCTTTTTCTTATTTCTAGTGTCCCTTTTAACCTTTTGGGGCATCGAGGAAGACTATGAGCCCATTCCAAAAGAAGAACAAAAATCCAGTTGGCAGTTGCTCATGTCCATTCAGCAAAAGGATATTCTCTTAGGCCTCTTTTTAACCAGTATGACCATTCAAATGATCGCCCAATCTATTTCTCCAATCCTGCCTCTTTATGTGCGAGCTTTAGGGCAAAGAAATAACTTGATTTTTGTATCGGGGATGATTGTTTCGGCTATGGGAGTCTCTAGTATGCTCTTTTCAGGTTGGATGGGAAAACTCGGAGACCGAATCGGGAATCACCGGCTCTTATTAATCGCCCTTCTCTATAGTGGCTGTCTCTATATCCTTTGTGCCCAAGCGCAATCACCCCTTCAATTAGGGATTTTACGCTTCCTCTTTGGGATCGGGACAGGAGCCCTACTACCTGGAGTTTCTGCATTATTGAATCGTTTAACCCCTCCTGAAGGGATTTCTCGGATCTTTAGCTACAACCAGCTCTTTTATTACTTAGGTGGTGTATTAGGGCCAATGATGGGGTCGAGTATTTTCATGCATTTTGGCTATCATTGGGTATTTTACGGTACAGCCCTTTTGGCTTTTACCGATTTGATGTTCCTCTTATTCTTATTTAGAAAGTATTTGAAAGTGAGAGACGTACGTGCGAATTAAAGTTCAATTGACCTGCACCAGCTGTGGGAGTCAGAATTATTTGACCAGTAAAAATACCAAAACCCATCCTGAAAAGATCGAGGTCTTGAAGTATTGTCCCAAGGAAAGAAAAGTAACCTTACATATTGAATCAAAATGATTTTCATGGTATAATAGTGAAGATTTTAAGGAGTTTTGAATATGAGCGGAGCATTAACAACTATTTTACTAGTATTATCAGTATTGATTATTATCGCAATTTTTATGCAACCAACAAAAAACCAATCGAGCAACGTCTTTGACGCAAGCTCAAATGACTTGTTTGAACGTTCAAAAGCGCGCGGGTTTGAAGCCGTGATGCAGCGTTTAACAGCTATTATGATCTTCTTTTGGTTATTGATCGCGATGATCTTAATGGTACTTTCTAGTAGATAAGATAGGCTCAGACAATGTCTTTGCCTATTTTTATTTTGTAAAACAAAGACACAAGTGGATAGAAAAAAGGAGGCTGGATAACCAGCAAATAAATCAATGAAAACAAGTATTAAAGAATATTTACAAGAGCATGACAAGGCCCAGATCAATGATCTGGCAGCAGCTCTAGGAAAGGAAGGGTCTAAGGATTTCCGTGACTTGGTCAAAACCATCTCTCTGATGGAACGCCGTCATGAGTTGAAATTCGAAGATGATGGCTCTCTTCGTTTGGCTCAAAAGAAGGCCCCAGCTATTACCCTCAAGGGCATCTTTCATGCGCATAAGAATGGCTTTGGCTTTGTCAGTTTAGAAGGCGAAGAAGAGGACCTCTTTGTTGGCCGAAATGATGTCAACCACGCTATCGATGGTGACACCGTTGAGATCGTCATTACCAAGGTGGCAGACCGAAACAAGGGAACGGCAGCAGAAGCTAAGATTATTGATGTCTTGGAGCATAGCATTAAAACGGTAGTTGGACAAATTGTCCTGGATGAGGAAAAGCCTAAATATGCCGGCTACATTCGTTCGAAAAATCAAAAGATCAGCCAGCTGATCTATGTGAAGAAGCCAGCCATCCAATTGGAAGGGACCGAAATCCTCAAGGTCGAAATTGATCAATACCCGAGCCGCAAGCACAATTATTTTGTGGCGACTGTGCGGGATGTGGTTGGTCATGTAACAGATCCAGGAATCGATGTCTTGGAAGTGTTAGAATCCATGGACATTGTCTCAGAATTTCCAGAAGAAGTGCTGAAAGAGGCTGAGAATGTTCCAGATGCACTGTCTGCAAAGGATTTAGAGGGACGCTTGGATCTGCGAGAGGAGATCACCTTTACCATCGACGGAGCAGATGCCAAGGACTTGGACGATGCGGTCCATATCAAGCTACTCAAGAACGGTAACTTTGAGCTGGGTGTTCACATTGCAGATGTCTCTTATTACGTTCAGGAAGGTTCAGCACTCGACAAGGAAGCTCTAAATCGTGCGACCTCTGTCTATGTGACCGACCGAGTAGTACCCATGTTACCAGAGCGTCTCTCCAATGGGATCTGTTCTTTAAATCCAAATGTGGACCGCCTGACCCAGTCTGCCATCATGGAGATTGATCCTCATGGCAAGGTCGTCAAGCACACCATTACCCAAACAGTGATCAATACGACCTTCCGAATGACCTATAGTGACGTCAATGATATCTTAGCAGGCGACGAAGAAAAGGCTCAAGAGTTTAAGAAAATTGTCCCAAGTATTCATCAAATGGCCACCCTGCATGGTATTCTAGAAAGCATGCGGATTCGCCGAGGAGCCCTCAATTTTGATACCAATGAGGCTAAAATCCTAGTCAATAAAGAAGGAAAACCGGTCGACATTGTCCTCCGTCAAAGAGGAATTGCGGAGCGGATGATTGAGTCCTTTATGCTGATTGCTAATGAGACAGTGGCGGAGCACTTTACACGAATGAAACTGCCATTCATCTACCGGATCCACGAAGATCCAAAGGCAGAAAAAGTACAGAAGTTTATCGATTATGCTTCTAGCTTTGGGATCCAGATCTACGGAACGGCTAGTGACATGAGCCAAGAAGCCCTGCAAGAAATTATGCGCAAGGTTGAAGGAGAACCTTATGCAGATGTCCTTTCGATGATGTTGTTGCGCTCGATGCAACAGGCTCGTTACTCAGAGCACAACCATGGCCACTATGGGCTTGCTGCTGAGTATTATACCCACTTTACCAGTCCCATCCGTCGGTATCCGGACCTGATGGTTCATCGAATGGTGCGCGAATACGGAAAATCCCAAGAAGTGGCAGAGCACTTTGAACAAGTCCTTCCAGATATTGCCAGCCAATCCTCTAGTCGGGAACGCCGAGCTATTGATGCGGAGCGCGAAGTAGAAGCCATGAAGAAGGCTGAATACATGGAAGACTATGTTGGAGAAGAATACGATGCTGTGGTTTCCAGTGTGGTGAAATTTGGCCTCTTTGTGGAGTTGCCAAATACGGTTGAAGGCTTGATCCATATTACCAATCTTCCTGAATTCTACCATTTTAATGAACGTGATCTAACCCTTCGCGGAGAAAAATCAGGAGTAACCTTCCGTGTCGGTCAGCAGATCCGAATCAAGGTAGAAAGAGCCGACAAGATGACAGGAGAGATTGATTTCTCTTATATTCCAAGTGAATGGGACGTCGTCGAAAAAGGCCTCAAGTCTAAAGGACGTGACCGAGATGGCAACCGCAGGGATCGTAGACGCAAGGACAAAAAAATTTCTAAGGGATCAATCGCTAGAAAAGATGACAAGCGGAAAGATTCTTCCTCTAAATCCAAAAAGAAAAAAGGGAAGAAACCATTTTACAAGGAAGTAGCAAAGAAAGGAGCCAAACATGGCAAAGGGCGAAGGAAAGGTAGTCGCGCAAAATAAAAAGGCGAGACATGACTACACCATCGTGGATACGATTGAAGCAGGGATGGTGCTGACGGGGACAGAGATCAAAAGTGTCCGTGCAGCACGCATTAACTTGAAAGATGGCTTTGCACAAGTAAAAAATGGCGAAGTTTGGCTTAGCAATGTCCACATTGCTCCTTACGAAGAAGGCAATATCTGGAACCAAAATCCAGACCGTCGTCGCAAGCTCCTGCTTCATAAAAAGCAAATCCAAAAGCTGGACCAAGACACCAAAGGGACCGGAATGACCTTGGTGCCTTTGAAGGTCTATCTCAAGGACGGCTATGCCAAATTGCTTTTGGGGCTTGCTAAAGGGAAACATGATTATGACAAGCGTGAATCCATCAAACGTCGGGAACAAAACCGAGACATTGCACGGGTCATGAAACAATACAATACACGTTAAAGAAAAAGGCAGTTTTGAAACTTGTTTCAGATCTGTCTTTTTTCTTAGAGATGGGCTCTCCTTTTTCCAACTTGTAAAAAGGGTCTTTTTTCTGTATGATAAGGGTACTGAAAGAAAAAGGAGAAGCAGCATGACACAAAAATTGATCGCTTACAAACGCATGCCTATCTGGACCAAGGATACCATGCCAGAAGCTCTTCAAAGAAAGCACAATACCAAGGTGGGAACCTGGGGGAAGATTACAGTTTTAAAAGGTCAGTTACGATTTATTGAATTGACCGAAGAGGGGGAAGAAATCGCGAGCCACCTCTTTGAAGCAGGAGCAGAGAACCCCATGGCCGAGCCCCAGGCCTGGCATCGTGTCGAAGCGGCGACTGACGATGTGGAGTGGTACCTAGAATTTTACTGTGAGCCAAAAGACTATTTCCCCAAAAAATACAACACCAATCCTGTCCATTCAGAAGTGCTAGAAGCAGTGGGAATTGTCCCCGCTGGAAAGGCACTGGATCTAGGATGCGGGCAAGGACGCAACGCCCTCTTTTTGGCCCAACATGGCTTTGACGTGACAGCTGTAGATCAAAATGAACTGGCTCTTGAGATCTTACAAAGTATTGTCGCTGAGGAAGATTTAGATATGCCAGTGGGACTCTATGATATCAATGCTGCAGCTCTTACTCAAAACTATGATTTCATCGTATCGACTGTGGTCCTCATGTTTTTAGACGCTGATCGGATTCCAGCGATTATCCGCAATATGCAAGAGCATACCAATCCAGGTGGCTACAATCTCATTGTCTGTGCCATGGATACGGAAGATTATCCTTGCCATATGCCCTTCTCGTTCACCTTTAAAGAAGGAGAATTGGCGGAGTATTACAAGGATTGGGAGTTGGTCAAGTACAATGAAAATCCAGGCCATCTCCATCGTCGAGATGAAAATGGCCATCGGATTCAACTTCGATTTGCAACCATGTTGGCAAAGAAAAAATAAAGAAAAAGCAGGATCCTAGCATCCTGCTTTTTGCTTGTCTACAAACAAGTTGAACAAGGTGATCTATATGTTGTTCATTTGCCAAAAAGAAAAACCTTCTCCATAAAGGTAGGAAAAGGTTGGGGAATTTAGTTCCAGTTAGCAAAGTCGCAGACGCTGAGAATGATCGTCCCGATTTCGATTGGCTCTTCCTTGGCACCGGATTCTAACCAGGTCACAATCACAGATTCAATCGTAGCGATGAAAATTTCTAGCCCATACTTGTATGGAACTTGAAAGTCTGAAATGATGTGTTCTTTCGCATGGGGAGTATCGTCTAGTGCATGAAGGGTAAAACTTCTTACCAATTTACGGAAGTCCGAGCAACAGGATTGTGACAATGCGTAAATAAAATCATAATTCTCTTTAATAGCGGTTAACACATTGAGAAAGTTTACCTTGACAGGGCTTCCTTCAACGAAGAGGCTATCCAATTCTTGCATCATGTCCATTTTCATTTGCTCAAACATGTCGTATTTATCGACATAGTGCAAGTAGAAGGTCCCGCGGTTAATCCCAGCGGTTTCAGTTAATTGTCGAATAGTGATGCTTTCAAAAGGTTGTTGCAAGAGGAGTTTTGAGAGCGCATTTCGTAAGTCTGACTTGGTTGTTGTTTGTCTTTGGCGTACCATATGTTCCTTTCTGTAGTTGTATAAATTTATTCTTATTTATTTGACGTTAAAATAATTTATATGTTAAATAATTTCACGACACTAACAAAGAGCATTATACTCCAAAAGAATAAATTAGACAACAATTCTCATTTTTGTACAGATAACGAAAAGTGTACAAAAATTTTATAAGTTTATGAATGACGGGCACTGGCAAGATTTTGTGAAAACCTCACAACAATTAGTGATTTAAAATAATTCCCTCCTAAAAAAATGGTCAGGAAATTTTTAGGAAATGGAGGAACAAGATGAAGGGACGAATAAAGAAACCAGCACCGTTTAAGTGCTGGTTTCTTTATTTGATAAAAGTTGTCACGATCAGATTGAAATTTAAGATAGTTAAGACAATCGCAACGAGATAACCTAAGAAAGTATTCCATTTCGCATTGACATGTTCTCCCATGATTTCCTTGTTAGAGGTGAAATAAACCAGAGGGAAGATGGAGAATGGAAGAGCCGCTGATAGGAAGACTTGAGAGTAGACTAGAAGGTCGTCGAGGACATGTTCCTGATCTCCAAATAAGATCGCAACGATGATGACAGGAAGAAGGGCAATGATCCGAGTCATGAGACGAACGACCCATTGTGGCAGGCGGAATCTCAAGAAACCTTCCATAACGATTTGACCGGTTAGGGTCCCAGTAATGGTTGAATTTTGACCACTGGCTAACAAAGCGATGGCAAAGAGGGTAGACAAGAAGGGACTAGCGATAGCACCGGCAATATGATTATCTTTGAGGGCATTATACATGCTAGAAAAAGCACCGATCTTATCTCCGTGACCAAAGAAGAGGGCCGCTCCAAGAATCAAGAGGAGGGAGTTGACGACGAAGGCCAAGCTCAATTCAATATTTGAATCCCAGGTCATAAAGCGCACTGCCCGTTTGATATCTGCTGAATCTTTGTAGTCCACCTTTCGCGTTTGTGAAATGGAAGAGTGGAGGTAGAGGTTGTGGGGCATTACGGTTGCCCCGATGATTCCAAGTGCCAAGGTCAAGGCTTCATTTCCTTTTGGAAGACCAATTCCCAGTACTTCTTTTTGAGGCAGGAATCCAGCAAAGATTCCCCCGATATCTGGTTTCGATAGGAAAACCAGATAGCCGAAAATTGCAAGGATCGTGAGGATCAAGGTTGAAACGATGGCCTCGATCTTTCGAAATCCTAGATGCATGAGCCCCAATAAGAGGAAGACATCAAAGATGGTGATCAGAATGGAAAAAAGCAAGGGCCAGCCAAAAAGAAGGTGGAGGGCAATCCCTGATCCGATGACTTCTGCTAAATCTGTCGCCATCAGGGCAAGCTCGATCACAATCCAAAGGGTATAGCGAAGCCATTTTGGCAAGTGATGGGCGGTTGTTTGGGCCAGGTCCTTACGATGGACAATTCCTAGTTTACCAGCCATTTGTTGCAACTGCATGGCGATTAAAGAGGAGAGAAGAACCACTGATAAGAGGAGGTAACGGTATTGGGCCCCTCCGACGACACTAGTAATCCAGTTTCCCGGATCCATATAGCCGACAGCTACTAGACTTCCTGGTCCTGAAAAGAGCAGGAGGGTCTTCCAAAAAGGGATGCCTTTTGGTACGTCAATAGATTGGTTGATTTCTTGAAGTGATTTCCTTTCAAACTGTTGTAAACTCATGATGAGCCTTCTTTCTAAGAATAAATCAATTTGTCTCCATTATAGCATAAAATATATAATAGTTCATGATAATGAGAGGTTTCTTGCCCTTTTTAGTGAAAAATCATTTGAAAATCAAATAAATAGAAAAAAAGGAACTTCCTATAAATAGTTGTTTCAGGCTGAAAGATTTTTGAGGCTTTGTTATAATGGAGAGAAGGAGAAGATCATGACTAAAATTGCTTTACTTTCAGATATTCATGGAAATACGACAGCTTTGGAAGCTGTCCTTGAGGATAGTCGAAAAGCCAAGGTGGATGAATATTGGCTCTTGGGTGATAGTTTGATGCCTGGAACAGGCAGACGCGCCCTTTTGGAGCTGTTAGAGGAGCTTCCTATTACGGTGAAAGTCCTTGGAAACTGGGAAGATAGTCTTTGGCGCGCCATGAGGGGGATGTTGGATGAGACTAGATCAAGCCATCGCTACCTTATGCGCCAGTGTCAATATATTCTTGAAGAAATCACGCCTCAGGAAATTGAAGCCATGCAGGAAATGCCCATGCAGGTCCATAGAGAAATCGCCGGTTTAAAGATCGGCATTACCCACCACTTACCCGATAAGAATTGGGGTCGGGAATTGATCCACATTGGTGAGCAGAAGGATTTTGATCGCTTGGTGACAAATCCGTCTTGTGATATTGCAGTCTACGGACACATTCACCAGCAGTTTTTTCGCTACGGGACAGGAGGAGAACTGATCATCAATCCTGGGTCGATCGGTCAACCTTTCTTTTTGGAAAAGAATCTTCGCAAGGATCTTCGGGCCATGTATGCCATTCTTGAATTTGATCAAATGGGGCTAAAAGATATCGATTTTAGACGGGTGGATTATGATGTGCAAAAAGAACTCCAACTTGCTATAGACCTCCATCTTCCTTATTATCAAGTGTATTATGAAAGTTTGGTCAATGGCATTCATCATACCCACGATCATGAGCTACTTCATGAGATTGAGCAGAGAGAAGGTCATGATCGAGAAATCGATGCTTGGTTAGAGGACTTTTTTCAATAGTGTAACTGTTGACATTACAACAAAAACTAGTATAATAAGGGTAGTAAGAGTCGTCTGTTGACAATCGTCCAATGGATGTCACTTTTAGAACAGGCAGAAAGGAGAAAAGACATGCAAATTTCGAGTCGGTTTACCATTGGAACCCATGTACTAGTGATGATTGCCCTAAAAGGGGACTGTACCAAGGTGACCAGTGATATGATTGCTGAGAGTGTTGGGGTGAACCCGGTCATTATTCGAAAGACCTTGTCTCAGTTAAAGAAAGCGGGATTGATCCATGTAGCGCGTGGGACAGGAGGAGCTGAACTCGCTAAAGCAGCCGATGAGATCAGTCTGCTGGATATCTATCAAGCGGTCGAATGCTTAGGTTCGACAGGCCAATTATTTGGTTTCCATGAAAACCCCAATCCAAATTGCCCAATAGGTCACAATATCCATCATGTCTTAGATGGGAAGCTCGAAGACATTCAGACTGCTATGGAAAAAGAGATGGCTCAAACCAGCCTAAAAGAAGTCGTAGAAGACGCGCAGAAAAGAATGGACCTCGAATCGGTTTCATAAGAAAAAAGAGAGTGGGACAGAAATCGGTCATTCGTTAGAATTCGATTTCGTCGTCCCACCTCCGAACAGTTGAGTAGGCTGTAAAAGCTGATGAAATCAGCGTAGTAGAGACTACTCAACCACTGCGTCTTGTTCGACAATCCAAAAACAATTAAGAGGCTAGGACTTTTGTCCCAGCCTCATTTTTTATATTTATTGACGAAACATTCTGTTTGCTGCGACTTGGATCTACAAAAGGATTAGTCAAAGTAAAGCAAGTCTTTGCTGGTTTCTGTAAAGAGTCCAAAGCCGTCTTTTGTGACATAGCCGCAGTCTTCGATACGGACTCCGACTTTACCTGGGATATAGATCCCAGGTTCGACTGAGAAGCACATGCCTTCTTCAAGCACCAGGTCATTTCCTTCCATAATAGAAGGGAATTCATGCACATCCATACCGATACCGTGTCCAAGGCGGTGGTTGAAGTATTCACCATAGCCAGCTTTTTCGATGACGCTCCGTGCAGCACGGTCAACGTCATGTGCGGTTACACCAGGTTTGATCATATCGATGGCTGCTTGTTGAGCTTCTAACGTCAAGTGGTAGATTTCTTTTTTGAAATCATCCGGTTTTCCAACCGCGACGGTACGGGTCATATCTGATGCATAACCATTGACCATACAGCCAAGGTCAAAGAGCAAGAGAGCATTGTTTTCGACTTTATTGCTTCCAGGAATTCCGTGTGGGTTAGCTGCATTATTCCCCGTCAAGACCATAGTTTCAAAGCTCATTTCATAGCCCAAGCGTTTGATGCCAAAGTCGATTTCTGCAACGATATCAGTTTCTGTTTTATCCAGTGAGATGGCGTCAAAACCCATATTGACAGCCTTATCTGCGTATTGACCGGCCACCAACATCTTTTGGATCTCATCAGCAGATTTGATCAAGCGCATCCGGTTAATTCGTGGTGTCAAGTTGGTAAATGTTGCTTTTTCAAAGACAGTGCGCAAGCCATTGTATTTGGTAAGGATCAAGTTATCATATTCAAGTGCAACGGTTTTGGCATCGGGTTTTGCGATAGCCCCTTTAATCTTTTCCCAAGGGTTTTCAGAATCCACATAGCCAACCACTTGGAAATCGACAATTGCAGTCGCCCGTTCCACTTCAAGTGCAGGAACGAAAAGAAGTGGTTCGTGGTCTGTGTAAACGAACAAGAAGAGTTGGCGTTCGTGGGGATCACTGTAAAATCCAGTCAGGTAATTGATGGTGACAGGATCGGATACAACAGCGACATCTGTTTTTTCAGTTTCAAGAAAATCGACGATTTGATCTAATTTAGACATAATGCTACCTTCTTTCTATGGATCTATTTTGTCAAATTTTCCCCAAAAAAGCAAGAGTTTACAAAATTTTACCAAAATACTTGAAAGTGTTTACAATCCATGATAAAATAGGATTAATTAGAGAGTGAAAACGAAATTTTCAATAATGAAAGGAAATCTTATGAATACAGACGATACAGTAACGATTTATGATGTCGCCCGTGAAGCAGGGGTTTCAATGGCAACCGTTAGTCGTGTGGTGAATGGAAATAAGAACGTTAAAGAAAATACACGTAAAAAAGTATTAGAAGTGATCGAACGCTTGGATTACCGTCCAAATGCTGTTGCGCGTGGTCTTGCCAGCAAGAAAACCACAACAGTCGGTGTTGTGATTCCAAACATCACGAACAGCTATTTCTCTACATTGGCTAAGGGGATCGATGACATTGCTGAAATGTACAAGTACAATATTGTTCTTGCAAATAGCGATGAAGACGATGACAAAGAAGTTTCAGTGGTAAACAACCTCTTTTCAAAACAAGTGGATGGGATCATTTTCATGGGTTATCACTTGACTGAAAAGATTCGCTCAGAATTTTCACGCTCTCGTACGCCAGTTGTCCTTGCTGGGACAGTGGATGTTGAACACCAATTACCAAGTGTCAATATTGACTACAAGCAAGCAACCGTTGATGCTGTTACACAGTTGGCAAAACACAACAAGAAAATTGCTTTTGTAAGCGGCCCATTGGTGGATGATATCAATGGAAAAATTCGTTTGACAGGCTACAAAGAAGCCTTGAAAGCGAAAAAATTGAGCTATAGCGAAGGACTTGTGTTTGAATCCAAGTACCGTTACGATGAAGGGTATAACTTGGCAGAACGCATCATTGCATCCAAAGCAACAGCTGCCTTTGTAACAGGGGATGAATTGGCTGCAGGTCTCTTGAACGGCTTGTCTGATAAAGGGATCAAGGTACCAGAAGACTTTGAAATTATCACCAGTGATGATTCACAAGTAACTCGTTACACGCGTCCAAATCTATCAACGATTGGCCAACCCTTGTATGACCTTGGTGCGATCAGTATGCGCATGTTGACCAAGATCATGCACAAAGAAGAGTTGGAAGAACGCGAAGTACTGTTGTCTCATACGATCAACCAACGTGGAACGACCAAAAAATAAGGATTAGTAGACTAGAGTCTCGACATGGGAAGACGTGTCTACTAGTCTAAGAGGCTAGAACAGAACTGTTCTAGCCTCTTTTTATATGTGTCATTAATCATAAGTAATGATGAAGTGAAATTGAATGAGTGTTGGTTCAAATATTGATGTGTAAGTTACAATTAAATCGTTCTAGAGTTTGTTAAAATACCATACAACAAAATATGATGAATTTGTTTTGTTTCGTCTTCTATGTTTTTATTTGGAGATAGATGATTTCCTGTGCTATTGAGAGCACTCATGACGTTTAATATAACCTCTGTTGACAAATCTTTAGCAATTATATTTTCATTTTTACCTAGCTCAATATATGCACGATATATTTCACGCTTTTTCTCATCTATCGCTTTTGTCATAAGTTTCGTAAAAGTAGGATCCTCTAACGTTTTTTCTTGAAAGTAGTTAGAAATCTGTTGGCTTATTTTTTTCTGACATAAAGCTAAGGCTTGATTTAATTTTGATTTATAATCTATATTACTGAGTAGAATGTTTTCAGCTTCTTGTATGATGTCTTTAAACAATTCATTAATACATAAAGCTACTAAATTATCTTTCTTATCAAAGTAATTGTAGATTGACACAGGAGAAACTTCTGCGACTTTTGCAATTGATTGTATACTTGTTTCTTTAAACCCTTTTTCTTTAAATAAAGAAAGAGCAGACTGAATAATAGCTTGCTTCTTTTTTTCTGTTGTTTTTTGATATTGATTCATTTGAACACTCCATTTGATATCAATTATAGCACAACTTTGAAATTTATCTCAGATTATTTCATTAATTCTTGACGATATCTGATATTTACAATACAATTAAGTTTGAAATATAATTAATGATATTTCAAACTTATAATAATTGAGGGAAGATATTTAATGTTAACTGAATTTCTTATTAAGCAGTCTCAAAAACCTAGTGGTCTTATTGGTAGAGTCATCACAAAAATATGGTCATTCTATTTTAAAAAACTTAGTCTTTGGGCGATTAAACAGACTACTATTTCAGATAATTATAGAATTTTAGAAATTGGTTACGGTGGCGGGAGTACTATCAAGAACCTTCTTGCTTTAAATAAAAATCTTGAGATTCATGGTATTGATATTTCTAAGGAATCATATAGAACTGCCCAACGTGTTCATTCAGATTCCATAAGAAAAGGTAGTGTCAAACTTAAGATTGGAAATGTGGAGAATATGCCTTATCAAAGTAACTATTTTGATAGAATATTTGCTATTCAGACCCATATTTTTTGGAAGGATATAAAAAAGAGTTTTCAAGAAGTTTATAGAGTCATGTCCAGCAATTCTACTTTGATAATTGCTTCTGAAAAAGAAAAAATACATTATCATATGACAGATTATCGTACAAGTCATGAATTTAGTCAGTTACTAACAAGTATTGGTTTTTCAAAAATTGAGGAAAAACAGAATCGCAATTGGATTTTGTATATCGTATATAAATAAAATAGAATTTTAAATTTCGAACAGAACTGTTCTAGCCTCTTTTTTATACTGCAAACAGGCAGAGACTTGCTGGGCACTCTTTATTTCGGTATAATAGAAAGTATGAAAGTTTTACTGTATTTAGAAGGAAAATCCGTATTACAAAAATCAGGAATTGGTCGAGCCTTGCAGCATCAAATGCATGCGCTTGATTTGGCTGGGATTCCGTATACGACAGATATTTTAGGAGATTATGATGTGGTGCATATCAATACCTATGGCCCACGGAGTTTCCTTTTGCTCCATGCAGCAAAGCGTCGTGGAAAGAAAGTCATCATGCATGGCCATTCAACCCGTGAGGATTTTGAAAATTCCTTTATCGGGTCTAACTTTTTTGCGCCCTTGTTTGGTAAGTATTTGGCTCACATGTACCAAAAGGCAGACTATGTGATCACGCCATCTGAGTATTCCAAACACCTGATTCAGTCTTATGGGGTGACCACACCGATTATCGCGGTTTCCAATGGGATTGATTTGGAAAAATACAAGAAGGATCCGAAAAAAGAAGAAGTCTTTCGCAAGCATTTTAATATCCAAGAAGGCCAAAAGGTTGTCATCTGTGCAGGGCTTTATTTTAAACGCAAAGGGATTGAAGATTTCGTAGAAGTGGCCCGTCGCATGCCGGATGTTCGCTTTATTTGGCTAGGTTCTATCAACAAATGGATCATTCCGCGTAAGATTCGTCGTATCGTGGAAAAGGATCATCCTAGTAATGTGGAATTCCCTGGCTACTTCAAGGGAGCAGTCTTCCAAGGGGCCATGACGGGTTCAGATGCTTTCTTCTTCCCATCTTATGAAGAAACAGAAGGAATCGTTGTTTTGGAAGCCTTGGCCAGTCATCAGCACACGGTCTTGCGGGATATTCCCGTATATAATGGCTGGATTGACGAGACGTCATCTGAATTGTGCCATAATGTAGACGAATTTGTGGATTCCTTGAACAAGGTCTTGAACGGACAAGTAGACAAGCGGGAGGCAGGCTACAAGGTCGCTGAAAGTCGTTCGATTGACTTAGTGGCTTATCAATTGGTCGATGCCTATCAAACAGTTTTGGAGATGTAAGATGCGTGTAGGATTATTTACAGATACCTATTTCCCGCAAGTTTCGGGAGTGGCGACCAGCATTCGGACGCTCAAAACAGAATTAGAAAAATTGGGTCACACGGTCTTTATCTTTACGACAACGGATAAAGATGTGAACCGCTATGAAGATTGGCAGATTATTCGGATTCCAAGTGTGCCTTTCTTCGCCTTTAAGGACCGCCGCGTTGCTTATCGTGGTTTTTCAAAGGCACTTGCCATTGCCAAGCAATACCAGTTGGATATTATCCATACCCAGACTGAGTTTTCATTAGGCCTTTTGGGAGTTTGGATTGGACGCGAATTGCGGATTCCAGTCATTCATACCTACCATACTCAGTATGAGGACTATGTCCGCTATATTGCGAGAGGCATGGTCATTCGCCCAAGTATGGTCAAATACATTGTGAGAAGTTATATGAATGATCTGGACGGCGTCATCTGTCCAAGTGAGATCGTCTATGACTTGCTCCAAAAGTACAAGGTTAAGGCAGAAAAACGCATTATTCCGACAGGGATTGATTTGGCCAAGTTTGACCGGCCAGAAATCACTCCGACAGAGACAGCAGCCCTTCGTGAAAAATATGAAGTCGCAGAAGATGAAACGCTTTTATTGAGCTTGTCGCGGATCTCTTATGAAAAGAATATTCAGGCTGTTATTGCGGCTCTTCCTGATGTCCTCAAGGTCAATCCAAAAGTTAAGTTGATCGTGGCTGGAGATGGTCCTTATTTGGATGATTTGAAAAAACAAGCGGCGAAACTGGGGATTTCAGATGCGGTTGTCTTTACAGGGATGATCCCACCAAATGAGACAGCTCTCTACTATAAGGCGGCTGACTTCTTTATTTCAGCTTCAACGAGTGAGACGCAAGGGTTGACCTATTTAGAGAGTATTGCAAGTGGTACCCCGATCATCGCTCATGGCAATCCTTATCTCGATCATGTGATTGATGATCCTATGTTTGGAAAGCTCTTTTATGAAGAGAGCGATCTGTCACAAGCAATTCTTGAAGCGATTGACGAGATGCCTGCAATCGATGAGACCAAGTGGGCGGAAAAGATCGATGATATTTCTGCAGCAACCTTTGGCCGTCGGGTCTACGAATTTTACCTGGATAAAATCATCTCTAAAGACTTCTCAAATGATTTGAATCCTGAACAAAGTCGGGTCAAGCGGATGTCTAAGACCATTGTGAAAATCCCGACCAAGGTGATTGCTCTTCCGGTCAATGGATCTGTGAAGATAATGAAGGCGTCTGTCAAACAGGTGAAGAAAATCCGTAAAATTACGCATTTCTTTGATTGAAAATGAAACTTTCTCTTGCAAAATTTTTCAATCGTGCTATAATAACTGACAGAGACATATCAAATCTAGGAAATCTGATAGAGAGCGCGTGGAGCTGGAAATCGCGTAGAGGATAGATTTGGGACTACTCGATATACTTTTATGCAAACATAAAACGGTGGCCACGTTAGAGCCAATCAGAGGTGTCCCTCTTTTTTGAGGAACATAAATGAAGGTGGAACCACGTTGCGACGTCCTTTTTGGATGTCGCTTTTTTGTGTTCATCTTCTGCTTGAAGACACCTCTTCCCAAACATTACTTACGAAATTAATTTAAGGAGAAAATCATGATTCAGATTACTTTCCCAGATGGCGCTGTTCGTGAATTCGAATCTGGCGTTACTACTTTTGACATTGCTCAATCCATCAGCAATTCCCTAGCTAAAAAAGCTCTTGCTGGTAAATTCAACGGCAAATTGATTGACACAACTCGTGCTATCACTGAAGACGGAAGCATTGAAATCGTGACACCTGATCACGAAGATGCTCTTCCAATCTTGCGTCACTCAGCGGCTCACTTGTTCGCTCAAGCAGCTCGTCGCCTCTTCCCAGATATCCACTTGGGTGTCGGTCCAGCCATCGAAGATGGTTTCTACTACGATACAGACAACCAAGCTGGTCAAATCTCTAACGAAGACCTTCCTCGTATCGAAGAAGAAATGAAGAAAATCGTTAAAGAAAACTTCCCATCTATTCGTGAAGAAGTGACTAAAGATGAAGCGCGTGAAATCTTCAAAAATGATCCATACAAATTGGAATTGATCGAAGAACACTCTGAAGACGAAGGTGGTTTGACGATCTACCGTCAAGGTGAATACGTGGATCTCTGCCGTGGCCCACACGTTCCATCAACAGGCCGCATCCAAATCTTCCACCTTTTGAATGTGGCAGGTGCTTACTGGCGTGGAAATAGCGATAACGCTATGATGCAACGGATTTACGGTACCGCTTGGTTTGACAAGAAAGACTTGAAGAACTACCTTCAAATGCGTGAAGAAGCTAAAGAGCGTGACCACCGTAAACTTGGGAAAGAGCTTGATTTGTTCATGATTTCTCAAGAAGTTGGTCAAGGTCTTCCATTCTGGTTGCCAAATGGGGCAACTATCCGTCGAGAGTTGGAACGCTACATCGTTGATAAAGAAGTCGCAGCAGGCTACCAACACGTCTACACTCCACCAATTGCTTCTGTAGAACTTTATAAGACTTCAGGTCACTGGGATCACTACCGTGAAGACATGTTCCCACCAATGGATATGGGGGATGGAGAAGAGTTTGTTCTTCGTCCAATGAACTGTCCTCACCACATCGAAGTTTACAAACACCATGTGCACTCTTACCGCGAATTGCCAATCCGTATCGCTGAAATCGGTATGATGCACCGTTATGAAAAATCTGGTGCCCTTACAGGACTTCAACGTGTGCGTGAAATGTCTCTGAATGATGGTCATACCTTTGTGGCTCCAGAACAAATCGAGGAAGAATTCAAGAAGATCCTTCAATTGATCATCGATGTGTATGAAGACTTTAACTTGACAGATTATCGTTTCCGCTTGTCTTACCGTGATCCTGAAGACAAACACAAATACTTTGACAACGATGAAATGTGGGAAAATGCTCAACGCATGTTGAAAGCAGCCGTTGATGATATGGGTGTTGAGTACTATGAAGCTGAAGGGGAAGCAGCCTTCTACGGACCAAAATTGGATATCCAAGTGAAAACAGCTCTTGGTAAAGAAGAAACTCTTTCAACGATCCAATTGGACTTCTTGCTTCCAGAACGCTTTGATCTTCATTACATTGGAGCAGACGGGGAAGAACACCGTCCAGTCATGATCCACCGTGGGGTAATCTCAACCATGGAACGCTTTACTGCGATCTTGATTGAAAACTACAAGGGAGCTTTCCCAACCTGGCTTGCGCCACACCAAGTAACCCTTATCCCAGTATCGAACGAAAAACACGTGGACTACGCTTGGGAAGTAGCTAAGAAACTTCGTGATCGTGGTGTTCGTGCCGATGTGGATGAACGCAATGAGAAAATGCAGTTCAAGATTCGAGCTTCTCAAACTCAAAAAATTCCTTACCAATTGATCGTTGGGGACAAGGAAATGGAAGAGCAGGCTGTAAACGTTCGCCGTTATGGTCAAAAAGAAACAGAAACCATGTCAGTGGATGCATTTGTAGAATTAATTCTTACAGATATTGCAAATAAATCCCGTGTTGAGAAATAAACCATTTAACCTAGAACAAAATCTCAGCCACCTAAAAAGCAACAACTGAAATAGTTGTTGCTTTTTTACATTTTGATTAAGCTGAGCTAGTAGTGATCTGCTAAACCACCACAAATAGTATCCTCATCAACAATCCTTTCTATCCATTAACTTTTGGATATAGGATATCCTCCCAAGATTTGCTTCCATGAGTTAGATAAGTTGACTATCCTCAGTCCTTGTCTGCTTCATTTTCTTTTACGAGATCGTTTTGTGAATCTTTTTCAGAGAGTTTTTGATCGATATACTTGTCAATGTTTTCATAAAATTCCTTGGTCGCTTCACTATCTAATGTTGGCGAGTTCTGAACTTGATTCAC
>NZ_JALDUR010000019.1 GCF_023109675.1 Streptococcus parasanguinis
TTACAGCCCTACTCAACTGTGCGGAGGTGGGACGACGAAATCGAATTCTAACGAATTACCGATTTCTGTCCCACTCTATTTTCTTATAGTTTGAAACTATAGCTAGGTCTTGAAAATGGGAAAACCGCTCTCCTCATAATAGTGATAAAATAGTAATCAGTTAGATTGAATGTTTATCGGAGGGCAATATGAGTAAAAAACGCAATATCAATACTATCTTGGCACAGGCAGGAATCAAGTCGGATCAAGCAACGGGAGCTTTGACAACTCCTTTGCATTTCTCTACGACTTACCAACACCCAGAATTTGGTCAGTCTACAGGTTTTGACTATACCCGTACGAAAAATCCAACACGCGCAACAGCTGAGAAGACTTTGGCAGCTATCGAAAGTGCAGATTATGCTTTGGCGACAAGCTCTGGAATGTCAGCCATTGTGCTTGCTTTTAGCATTTTCCCAGTTGGTTCAAAAGTCTTAGCCGTTCGTGACCTTTATGGCGGTTCTTTCCGCTGGTTTAACCAACAAGAGCAAGAAGGTCGTTTCTCTTTCACCTATGCCAATACAGAAGAAGAACTGATCCACCATCTAGATCATGATCCGGTGGATGTCCTCTATATTGAAACACCAACCAATCCATTGATGTTGGAATTTGATATTGCTCATTTAGCCAAATTGGCCCATGCAAAAGGTGCCAAAGTCGTGGTGGACAATACCTTCTATAGCCCGATCTATCAACGTCCGATTGAAGAGGGAGCGGATATTGTTCTTCATTCAGCAACCAAGTACCTGGCTGGTCACAACGATGTCTTGGCTGGTGTTGTCGTGACAAATGATTCAGACTTGTATGACAAACTCTTTTACAATTTGAACACGACAGGTGCTGTTCTTTCACCATTTGACAGCTATCTCTTGATCCGTGGTCTCAAGACGCTTTCTATTCGGATGGAGCGCTCCACAGAGAATGCTCGCAAGGTGGTAGAGTTTTTGAAAACCTCCCCTCAGGTCAAAGAAGTCCTCTACACTGGAAAAGGTGGAATGGTCTCCTTTAAAATTCAAGATGAGAAAAAAATTCCTAACTTGTTGAATTCCCTTCAAGTCTTTACCTTTGCAGAAAGCCTTGGCGGAGTTGAAAGCTTGATCACTTATCCTACCACTCAGACTCATGCGGACATTCCTGCAGAAGTTCGCCATTCATACGGTTTGACAGATGATCTTCTTCGTTTGTCCATCGGAATCGAAGATGCGGATGATTTGATTGAAGATTTGAAACAAGCATTGGAGGCTTAAGATGACCAAATATGATTTCACGACTTTACCGAATCGCTTGACCCACCATACCTACAAGTGGAAAGAAACTGAGACAGATCCAGAAATCATTCCAGCTTGGATCGCGGACATGGATTTTAATGTCATTCCAGAAGTACGAGAAGCTGTTATCGGCTATGCAGACCAAATGGTCTATGGCTACACCTATGCATCGGATAGCCTCTACCAGTCTATCCTTGATTGGGAAAAAGAAGAACATGGCTATTCCTTTGACAAGGAAGCTGTCGTCTTTATCGAAGGCGTTGTTCCGGCTATTTCAACAGCTATTCAAGCCTTTACTAAGGAAGGGGATGCTGTCTTAATCAATACACCGGTCTATCCTCCATTTGCCCGAAGTGTCAAGCTCAATCGTCGAAAATTGATCGAAAATTCATTAGTTGAAAAGGATGGTCTTTTCCAAATTGATTTTGATCAGCTGGAAAAAGACATTGTGGAGCAAAAGGTGAAACTCTATGTTTTGTGTAATCCGCACAATCCTGGAGGCCGTGTATGGGATCGTGAAGTCTTGGAAAAAATCGGCCACCTCTGTCAAAAACATGGTGTCCTTCTCGTTTCAGATGAGATCCACCAAGATTTGGCCTTGTTTGGCCACCGTCATACCAGCTTTAACACGGTTGATCCAAGCTTTAAAGACTTCAGTTTGATCTTAACCAGTGCAACCAAGACTTTCAATATTGCAGGAACAAAAAATTCCTATGTGGTCATTGAAAATCCAAAGCTTCGTACGGCTTTTAAACAACGGCAATTGGCCAATAACCAACATGAAATCTCAGGCTTGGGCTATATTGCAACAGAAGCGGCTTATCGCCATGGTAAACCTTGGTTGACAGAGCTCAAGCAAGTCTTTGAAAAACACATTGACTATGTAGTAGATGAATTGCATGAAAAGACACAAATCCGTGTCATGAAGCCCCAAGGAACCTATCTTCTTTGGTTGGACTTTTCAGCCTATCCTTATAGCGATGATGAGCTGCATGCTAAAATTCATGACCAAGCCAAATTGATTTTGAACAGTGGAACAGATTTTGGAAAAGAAGGAAACTTGCATGCCCGCCTCAATGTGGCAGCTCCATTCACCCTCATTGAAGAAATCACCAAACGCTTGGTGGAAACTTTTCACAAATAAGTGTTGACTTTCTGTAAGTGAAGGAGTACAATAAACTCGAAATACGGTAGGTGAGGCTACCACAAGGATACGGATGACTACCGCAAAGCAGTGGAGACACTACTCGTTGGTCAACAGTCCTGATCGCAAAGGTCAAGACTAAGCTCATTTCATTGCCTTGTGGAGCTAAAGCTTGGACGGTCAGTTTTTTGAGAGTTTTGATTGAAAAATAAATGACAAGTTTCATGAGTCCTACCGATCGAGGGTAGGACTCTTTTTTATGCCTTACCAAGAAAAGAGAAAGGAGAGAGCTATGATACAAATCGACGATCATCCCGAACCGCACCGAACCAGCCAATCGCTGATTTGTGTCGTAGGGACTCCAAAAGTGATTGGCTCCTGATTGAAAAAGGAGATACCAATGCAAACAAATAAAGAAAGACTCATTGCTGCTCTTCAAGAACCACTTGAAAGCACCTTTGCCACCTACAAAACTAGTGCCCTTGGTTTAGTTGACGATCAAGTAGAAGAAAACCGCGATATTTATGGCGAAAATGTCATCACAAAAGGTCAAGAAGATTCTATGATCAAAAAGATCTATGAATCGATCATCAATCCTTTTACAGTGATTTTGTTGGTCATTGCGCTGGTTTCCTTCATCACCAATGTTTGGCTAGCAAAACCAGGTGAACAGGATCCAACGACCTCCATCATCATTGTGACCTTGGTCCTGATCTCTGGTGGTATCCGCTTCATTCAAGAATTGCGGAGCGACAAAGCAGCTAGCAACTTATCACGTATGATTGTCAATACAGCGACCGTTCTGCGTGATGGATCGGAACAAGAAATTCCGATCGATGAAATCGTCGTAGGAGATGTGATCAAACTAAGTGCCGGCGATATGATTCCAGCAGATGTGGTCTTGATTGATTCCCGTGACTTCTTTGTCCAACAATCTGGCCTCACAGGGGAAAGTGATGCTGTTGAAAAGGTTTGTCTCAGAAAAGCCGACAGTCAAAATCTAGATAGTCTCTTGGAGAGTGAAAGCTTGGCCTTCATGGGAACCAATGTCATCTCCGGACGGGCGACAGCCTTGGTCTTGGTCGTGGGGGATGAAACCATGATGGGTGCTATTGAGCAAACCATCAACACCTATGACGAACCAACCTCATTTGAGAGAGAAATGAATACCATCTCTTGGCTCTTGATTCGGCTCATGTTAGTGATGGTGCCCATTGTCTTTGTGATCAATGGTCTCACAGATGGTGACTGGTTAGAAGCGGGTGTCTTTGCTCTCAGCGTTGGGGTTGGTTTGACTCCAGAAATGTTGCCGATGATTATTACAGCGAGTCTTGCTAAGGGCTCCATCATCATGGCCAAGGAAAAAGTCGTCATCAAAAAACTCAATGCCATCCAGGACCTTGGCGCTATCGATATTTTGTGTACAGATAAGACAGGTACCTTGACCCAAGATGAAATCGTTTTGGAGTATCCGCTTGATATCCATGGCGAATTGGATCTATCAGTTCTTCGTCGGGCTTACTTGAATTCCTATTTCCAAACCGGGCTAAAAAATTTGATGGACCGGGCGATTATCAATCGGACCCAGAAAGAAGCCAAGAAACATGAGATTGTTCGCGATCTGGATCAAACCTTCCATAAGATTGATGAATTACCCTTTGATTTTGAACGTCGTCGCATGAGTGTCATTGTCAAAGACGAAGACGGTGTGGTCAGCATGGTGACCAAGGGTGCCTTGGAAGAAATGCTTTCTGTATCGACTTATGTTGAGTACAAGGGGGAGATTAAACGCCTGACAGATGAAGTCCGTCAAGAGGTCCTCGCTGAAGTTGCTCAATTAAATGAACAAGGTCTTCGTGTATTGGGCGTCAGCTACAAAACCGACTTGGACGAAAATGACATCTTTAGTGTTGAAGATGAACGAGACATGATCCTAACTGGTTACCTGGCCTTTCTTGATCCACCAAAACCTTCTGCAGCTCCAGCGATCAAAGCTCTTGCAGAATATGGGGTAACCACCAAGATCTTAACTGGGGACAATGAAAAGGTCACCCAAGCTGTCTGTGAAAAAGTAGGACTAGATGTCGAGCGGATTCTTTTGGGAAGCGAAATCGATACGATGACAGACCAAGAGTTAGCACAAGTTGTGGAAACAACAACGGTCTTTGCCAAATTATCACCCGATCAAAAAGCGCGGATCATCCTCTGCCTCAAGAACAATGGCCACAAGGTGGGTTACATGGGAGATGGGATCAACGATGCTCCATCCATGAAGGTCTCAGACGTTGGGATCTCCGTGGATACCGCTGTGGATATCGCCAAGGAAACGGCAGATGTCATCCTTCTGGATAAGGACTTGATGGTCCTTGAAAAAGGTTTGGTTGAAGGCCGCAAGGTCTATGCCAATATGACCAAGTACATCAAGATGACGGTCTCTTCTAACTTCGGGAACATCTTCTCTTTGCTTTTTGCCAGCATCTTTTTGCCTTTCCTTCCAATGGCTCCTGTTCATTTGATTGTGCTCAATCTTATCTATGATCTTTCTTGTATCGCCCTTCCTTTTGACAATGTCGACAAGGAATTCCTCAAGAAACCTCGTATCTGGGAAGCAAACTCTATCATGCGCTTCATGGCCTGGATTGGTCCAATTTCATCTGTATTTGATATTATTACCTACATGCTTCTTTACTTCCTTGTTGTTCCTATGATTTTAGGTCATGGGTACAACCATGGAGCAGCAGATGCAGCAGCCTTTATCATGGTGTTCCAAACTGGATGGTTTATTGAATCTATGTGGTCTCAAACCATGGTTATTCATATGTTGCGTTCACCAAAACTTCCATTTATCCAAAGTCGTCCAGCCTTCTCAGTCGTGGTGACGACCCTAGCAGCAGCCTTCTTTGTAACCTCCCTTCCATATAGTCCTTTGGCTTCTATCTTGAAGTTGAGCCAACTAAATGGATTGTACTTTGTTCTATTGTTTGCGATTATCGTCCTCTATATGCTGAGTGTGACGGTTGTCAAACGTATCTATATTAAGAAATACAAAGAATGGTTGTAATTGATTGATAGAAAGAGTGAGTCCGAACTTAAAAAATTAAGTGTAAGGGCTCTCTTTTTTTTGTAAAATTTGGTATAATAAGAAGAATGTAAAGTTGGAAATGAAGATTTCCATGTGCTGTGAGTATCAAAGAGGGACTGAAAGAAAGAGTAGAGCTTGACTCCACTTTTATCATAGCTCTTTTTTGAATAATAACAGCTTAGAAAGAAGGATCTCAAAATGGGAAAATTAGAAGTTATTACACATCCACTGATTCAACACAAATTGTCTATTCTTCGTCGTACAGATACCTCTACGAAGGCCTTTCGTGAATTGGTAGATGAGATTGCTATGTTGATGGGCTACGAAGTGTTGCGTGAATTGCCTCTTGAGGATGTTGAAATTGAAACTCCTATTACCAAAACCGTTCAAAAACAAATCGCAGGGAAGAAGTTGGCTATTGTCCCAATTCTTCGTGCAGGGATTGGGATGGTTGATGGTCTCTTGAGTTTGGTACCAGCTGCTAAGGTTGGCCATATCGGGATGTACCGTGATGAAGAAACCTTGAAACCAGTTGAATACTTGGTGAAATTGCCAGAAGATATTGATCAACGTCGTATCTTTGTAGTAGACCCAATGCTTGCTACGGGTGGATCCGCTATTCTAGCGATTGATTCCTTGAAAAAACGTGGCGCTAGCCATATCAAATTTGTCTGTCTAGTATCAGCGCCAGAAGGGGTGAAAGCTCTTCAAGAAGCTCACCCAGATGTTGATATCTTTACAGCAGCCCTCGATGATCATTTGAATGAACATGGCTACATTGTTCCTGGTCTTGGAGATGCAGGTGACCGTTTATTCGGTACCAAATAAGAAACCATTCATGATTCGTCCGAAAGGTGCTTAAAATTTGACCTTTTTTGACCATTGGTTTATAATAGCACATATACTTTGAACCTCACGAATCGTGAGAATGAATGGATACTAAAGGAGAAGAATAGATGATTCCAGTAGTTATTGAACAAACCAGTCGTGGAGAACGTTCTTACGATATTTATTCCCGTCTGTTGAAAGATCGAATTATCATGGTAACAGGACCAGTTGAGGACCAAATGGCTAACTCCATTATCGCTCAATTGCTCTTCTTGGATGCCCAAGATAATACAAAAGATATCTATATGTATATCAATACCCCAGGTGGCTCTGTCTCTGCAGGTCTTGCCATTGTAGATACTATGAACTTTATCAAGTCAGATGTCCAAACCATTGTTATGGGGATGGCAGCATCTATGGGAACTATTATCGCTTCAAGCGGCGCGAAGGGCAAACGCTTCATGTTGCCAAACGCTGAATACATGATTCACCAACCAATGGGTGGTACTGGTGGTGGTACCCAACAAACCGATATGGCGATTGCAGCAGAACACTTGCTCAAAACACGGAATAACTTGGAAAAAATCCTTGCGGAAAATTCAGGTCAATCCATTGAAAAAGTGCATGCTGATGCTGAACGTGACAATTGGATGAGCGCGCAAGAAACACTTGAATATGGCTTTATTGATGAAATCATGGCCAATAATAAATTGGGTTAAACCATCCTATGGGAAGGTCCGTCAAGAGGCTGGGACAAAAGTCCTAGCCTCTCAATTATTTTTGGATTGTCGAGCAAAACGCAGTGGTTGAGTGGGCTCTACTACGCTGATTTCATCAGCTTTTACAGCCCTACTCAACTGTGCGGAGGTGGGACGACGAAATCGAATTCTAACGAATTACCGATTTCTGTCCCACTCTCTTTTTTGCTCCCATAAAAGAGTAGTCCTTTTTCTTGAAATTTGATATACTAGTAACAGAACGAGAAAGGGATTAACCATGTTTGAGAAACAAGAAAGAACAGGCTTGATTGTTAAATTGTATTACAATCGAGACGGGAAAAAATTACAATCAGTCGGAGATGTCTTGTACCATTCTAAGAAATGCCGTTATGTCCAATTGTATGTGGACAGTGACAAGGCCGATCAAGTCATGGAAGACTTAAAGAAAGAACGTTATGTAAAAAAGGTTTTGCCTTGCCATCTAAAAGATTTAGATACAGATTTTGTGGGAAGTTTGCAACGATTGGAGACCCCATCTGTAGTCACAGAAGGTTAGAAAACGCAATCATTTGATGGATTGCGCTTTTTTTATTGACAATTGTCAGATAATTCGGTATATTCTTAATGTATTTATTTTAAGATTCATTTAAGGAGATCATTACAAATGAAGAAAAAATTTGCTCTTTCATTTTTAACCATTGCAAGTGTCGCTCTTCTTGCTGCTTGTGGTGAAGTTTCTACTTCAGGTTCAAACACAACTGGTAACGAAATCGGCAAAGAACTAAAAGTCGGTTTTAACTTTGAAAAAACTGGTGAAGTAGCAGCCTACGGTAGTGCCGAACAAAAAGGTGCTCAATTAGCCGTTGATGAAATCAACGCTAAGGGTGGAGCTGACGGTAAGAAGATCGTTGTCACAGATAAAGATAACAAATCTGAAACAGCTGAAGCAGCTACAGTCACTACAAACCTTGTAACCCAATCAAAAGTGAACGCTCTTGTAGGACCTGCAACTTCAGGTGCTACTGCAGCAGCGGTTGCCAATGCTGGTAAAGCAGGTGTTCCATTGGTTACACCATCAGCAACTCAAGATGATTTGACAAAAGGTCAAGATTACCTCTTCCGTGCAACCTTCATCGATAGCTTCCAAGGAAAAATCATTGCCAAATACACAACTGATAACTTGAAAGCGAAGAAAGTCGTTCTTTACTACGATAACTCATCTGACTATGCTAAAGGGATTGCTGAAGCCTTCAAGAAGTCTTACAAAGGTGAAATCGTAGCAACAGAAACATTCCAATCTAAGGATACAGACTTCCAAGCTGCCCTTACAAAAATCAAAGATAAAGACTTCGATGCGATTGTTCTTCCAGGTTACTACACAGAAACTGGTAAGATCGTAAACCAAGCGCGTGGTATGGGAATCAAACAACCAATCATTGGTGGGGATGGATTTAGCGATGCTAAATTTGTTGAACAAGCAACACCTGCTGCAGCTACAGATATCTACTACGTAGCTGGATTCTCTACTGAAGGTGAAATGACTGATAAAGCCAAGAAATTCGTAGAAGCATACAAAGCAAAATACAATGAAGAACCTTCAATGTTCGCAGCTTTGGCTTATGATTCAGTTTACATGGTTGCAGAAGCATCTAAAGGTGCTAAGAACTCTGTCGAATTGAAAGATAACCTTGCGAAGTTGAAAGACTTGGAAGGTGTGACTGGTACAATGTCAATTGACAAGAACCACAACCCGGTTAAATCAGCTCTTATGATTGGCTTGAAAGATGGTAAAGTCAAATCAGTTGAGTCTGTTAAACCATAATTATCATTTGTTGTTTGTACAAGAGGCTGGGAGAATGAAAATTCCTGGCCTCGCTCTTTATTGTTAGAAAGGATGGTTCAAATGCTCCAGCAATTAGTGAACGGTCTAATCTTGGGGAGTGTCTATGCACTCTTGGCCCTTGGTTATACCATGGTGTATGGAATTATCAAATTGATCAACTTTGCCCATGGGGATATCTACATGGTAGGTGCCTTTATGGGATATTTCTTATTGAACTCATGGAAAGTGAACTTCTTTGTCGCCTTGCTCCTAGCCATGGTTGGGACAGCTATTTTAGGGGTTGTAATTGAATACCTGGCTTATCGTCCGCTTCGTCATTCGACTCGGATTGCAGCCTTGATCACAGCCATCGGGGTTTCCTTCTTGCTCGAATATGGGATGGTCTTCTTCGTCGGTGCCAATACCCGTTCCTTCCCGCAAGTGATTAAAACGGTTCGTTACAACTTCGGTCCTATTTCAATCTCCAATATTCAGTTGATGATCTTGGGAGTGTCTGTTTTCTTGATGGTCGCTCTTCAATTTATTATTCAAAAAACAAAGATGGGGAAAGCCATGCGGGCTGTATCTGTGGATAGTGATGCCGCTCAATTGATGGGGATTAACGTAAACCGTACGATCAGCTTTACCTTTGCTTTGGGATCAGCCTTGGCAGGTGCTGGTGGTGTCTTGATTGGTTTGTATTACAACTCGATCGAGCCTTTGATGGGGATGACACCAGGGATCAAAGCCTTTGTCGCAGCCGTTCTTGGAGGAATCGGAATCATTCCAGGTGCTGCCCTAGGTGGATTTGTTATCGGTTTGTTGGAAACCTTCGCTACAGCGATCGGTCTTTCAGACTTCCGTGATGCCATTGTGTATGCCATCTTGATTGTGATCTTGCTCATCCGTCCAGCAGGTATCCTCGGTAAAAATGTGAAAGAGAAGGTGTAAGCCATGAAACAAAATTTAAAACTGAATTTAGTCTGGCTTGGTCTTTTGGTCGCAGGTTTTGCCTTGATCCAAGTCTTGGTTGCAGCGGGTGTGCTCAACCTCTTCTATATCCAAATTTTAGAACAAATTGGAATTAATATTATCCTTGCAGTTGGCTTGAACCTCATTGTTGGTTTCTCAGGTCAATTCTCACTCGGGCATGCCGGATTTATGGCGATTGGTGCCTATTCTGCAGCCATTCTCGGTTCCAAATCACCAACCTATGGGGCTTTCTTTGGCGCGATGGTTTTAGGTGCTTTGATTGCTGGTGTCGTTGCCTTGATCGTTGGGGTTCCAACCCTTCGTTTGAAAGGGGACTACCTCGCGATTGCGACACTTGGGGTTTCTGAAATCATCCGGATCTTGATCGTCAATGGTGGTACTCTAACAAATGGGGCTGCTGGGATCCTTGGTTTGCCGGCCTTTACAACTTGGCAATTGGTTTACCTCTTTGTTGTCATTACAACGATCTTTACCATTAACTTCTTACGCAGTCCAATTGGACGCTCTACCCTTTCTGTTCGTGAAGATGAAATCGCGGCAGAATCTGTTGGGATCAATACGACCAAAGTCAAAGTCATTGCCTTTGTATTTGGTGCGATCACAGCGGCGATTGCGGGATCTCTCCAAGCCGGCTTTATCGGCTCGGTTGTTCCTAAAGACTACTCTTTCACCAATACTATTAATGTCTTGATCATTGTCGTGTTTGGTGGTTTGGGATCAATGTCAGGAACAGTTGTGGCAGCTATCGTCTTGGGTATCTTGAACATGGTGCTTCAAGATTTCTCAAGTGTCCGTATGATCATTTACTCATTGGCTTTGATTCTCGTGATGATCTTCCGTCCAGGTGGTCTTCTTGGAACATGGGAATTCAGCTTGAAAAAACTACTCTCAAAAAAGGAGGCTAACTAATGGCACTTCTTGAAGTAAAAAATTTAACAAAAAACTTTGGTGGTTTGACAGCCGTAGGGGATGTGACCATGGAACTCAATGAAGGGGAATTGGTTGGTTTGATCGGACCCAACGGTGCCGGTAAAACAACCCTCTTCAACCTCCTAACAGGGGTATATGAACCAAGTGAAGGGACCATTACCTTAGATGGTCAGTTGCTAAATGGTAAAGCACCATATAAAATCGCTGCAGGTGGTCTGGGACGGACTTTCCAAAATATTCGTCTCTTTAAAGATTTAAGCGTTTTGGACAATGTCTTGATTGCCTTTGCCAATCACCACAAACCACATGTCTTTGCGAGTCTTTTCCGCTTGCCAAGCTATTACAAGAATGAAGAAGCTTTGAAAGCGAAAGCACTTGAATTGTTAGCGATTTTTGGTTTGGAAAAAGAAGCAGATACCTTGGCCAAAAACTTAGCTTACGGACAACAACGTCACTTGGAGATCGTTCGTGCCCTTGCTACAGAGCCAAAAATCCTCTTCTTGGATGAACCTGCTGCAGGGATGAACCCTCAAGAAACAGCAGAATTGACCCAATTGATCCGTCGCATTCAAAAAGAATTTAATATTACGATCATGCTGATCGAGCACGATATGAGCTTGGTTATGGAAGTAACAGAACGGATTTATGTATTGGAATATGGTCGCTTGATTGCCCATGGTACGCCAGATGAAATCAAGACCAACAAACGCGTAATCGAAGCCTATCTAGGAGGTGAAGCCTAATGTCTATGTTAAAAGTTGAAAATCTTTCTGTACACTATGGCATGATCCAGGCTGTCCGTGATGTCAGTTTCGAGGTGAATGAAGGGGAAGTTGTTTCTCTTATCGGTGCTAACGGTGCTGGGAAAACATCTATTCTTCGTACCATTTCAGGTTTGGTGCGTCCAAGTGCTGGGAAAATCAAGTTTTTGGGTCAGGAGATTCAAAAGGTTCCTGCTCAAAAGATTGTAGCAGCAGGACTCTCTCAAGTTCCAGAAGGTCGTCACGTCTTTCCGGGCTTAACTGTTATGGAAAACTTGGAAATGGGAGCTTTCTTGAAGAAAGATCGAGAAGAAAATCAAGCTAACTTGAAGAAAGTCTTTTCTCGTTTCCCACGTTTGGAAGAACGGAAGAACCAAGATGCAGCAACCCTATCTGGTGGGGAACAACAAATGCTAGCAATGGGTCGTGCACTTATGTCAACGCCAAAACTCTTGCTTCTGGATGAACCTTCTATGGGATTGGCCCCAATCTTTATCCAAGAAATCTTTGATATCATCCAAGATATCCAAAAACAAGGGACAACTGTTCTCTTGATCGAGCAAAATGCCAACAAGGCTCTTGCCATCGCAGACCGCGGTTATGTTTTGGAAACAGGGAAAGTCGTTCTTACCGGAACAGGAAAAGAACTCTTAGCTTCAGAAGAAGTCCGCAAGGCTTATTTGGGTGGGTAAGATTTCTAAAGTTTGTTTGAAAGGAAAAGATAGCGAAACCTTTCTTCGTATTGATGACAAAGAAAATTTAGAAACTTTCCTTAGGTGAGTACGGACGTCAGCGAACTTCTACGAAGTTCCATGACTTAGTTTTGAGCCTAAGGTCTCAAAACTCCCGAGTGCTTGAAACAATCTTGTTTCAAGCACTTTTCTCACGGCGGAAAGTTTCAATATACTCCCAAATGATTCAAAAAATAGCATAATTTCTATTATGAAGAATTATTAATCTTATATTATAGGAAAGATAGTTTTACAATATTCGAAAGAAAGGTCCTGAAGGCCTTTCTTTTTTCATTTTTACTGGCTGAGATTTTTTCTTAGTAAAATAATTTAAAATATATAATTTCCTTTATTAATTTGGTAAAATAAACGTAATTACTAATGACTGAAATGGATTATAAGTTATGCATATAGATCGAAAAATTCAATTGGGTGAATTATATAAGGAACTGAGAATTGCCAGAGGCTTAAAACAAAAGGATGTTGCTAGGAAAGGGTTAAGCATAGCACAATTGTCTAAATTTGAAAATGGGCAAACGATGTTAAGTGCTGATAAATTATTAATAGCGATAGAATCAATCCACATGACTTTTGAAGAGTTTGGCCATAAATTAAATAATTATGAATTACCTAAAGATATCATTTTAGGTAAAAAAATATCAACTTTATTTTTGAAACAAGATATTAAAGGATTAGAGTATCTATTAACTGAAGTGTTACAGAGTGAAGAAACGGATCGATATCAAAGAATTCAGTCGTTTATTATTGAAAATGCGATTCATTCATTAGATCAAAACTATGAAATAAATATAGAAGATAGAAAAGTATTGGTTGATTATCTATTTTCAATTGAATCTTGGACATGGTTTGAATTATATGTATTTGGAAATACAATGACTTTAATTTCAGATGAAGATCTATTATTTTTTGGAGAACAGCTTGCGGAAAGGACTAAAGACTATAATTTTCTTAAACACAATTTAAGTTCTTTAAAATTAACGTACATAAATTTAATTGGCGAATTGATTTTAAGAAAAATTGATACTCAAGTTCCATTGTTTATACACGAGCTAGAAAAGCTTCTTTTCCCATATGATATGCTAGAAATCATGTTGTTAAAATTTTTAAAATTAGTAAATGATTACTTAAAGTCAAAAAATTCTAAAAAGGAAATTAAGCAATTTATAGAGTCTCTTCGAGTTGTTGGTGATAGTCAACTGATTAATATTTTAGAGGTAAAATTGGACCAGTTTGGGATACATTTACATTAGACAAAAAATTAGATGTATGAGATAGGATATTTCATATTTGAAACTCTGTTAAATATTTAAAATTTAGTAGTAAACTATATTTAGATATAACAATTAAATACTTCGATATTTTGTTAATTCATATAAAAGAAAAAGTAATTCTGAAAAACTTAAAAATATTTTTTATTTGAATGAAGTTATGTCT
This sequence comes from Streptococcus parasanguinis, assembly GCF_023109675.1. Classification (GTDB taxonomy): domain Bacteria; phylum Bacillota; class Bacilli; order Lactobacillales; family Streptococcaceae; genus Streptococcus; species Streptococcus parasanguinis_I. The sequence goes on from NZ_JALDUR010000019.1 coordinate 13,773, forward strand.
ATCAAGTTTCTACTAGAAAGGTATAGCAGATGAAAGTTTTTTTAAGAAATATTTTTTTTAGGAATCTCGTCTTGTCTAGTTTCTTCGATGATTTAGGATCAACTATTTATAATCTTGTTTTTGTAGTTTTTGCGGCAAGTATGGCGAATAGTAAATTGGCGGTTGGTGTAGCAAGTTTTATACAATATATTCCAACGATTTGTGCTCTTTTTATTGCAATGCAGGCTGACAAAACAAAGAATAAGAAATTGTGGTTGCTATTATTAGGATATATACAAGCAGTATTATTTATTATGGTTGCGTTCTTATCGAAAGAAAATTCATGGCTAGTTTTCTCGATTGTATGTTTCATTAACATCCTATCAGATTGTATTGCAGAGTACAGAAGAGGCCTAGTATTACCTATGTTTCAGTCACACATTCCCGAAGAAGACCTGATGGAAGCGTACTCTTTTGATCAAGTAATTAGTCAAATAACTTTGATTTCTGGTCAAACTTTGGGAGTTTGGTTACTAACGATTTCTCATAATAATTTCTTCTTTTTAGCTACGATAAATGCTATAAGTTTCTTATTATCATCGATGGTATTGCTTAAAATCCAAAGACAATTGACACATCCAGAAGTTAATTATTCACCAGAAAATGGGTTTATCTCACAACTTAAGAACCTTTACAAAAATAGTAAAAGTATATTTAAATATCAAGAGAAAGTACGTTTTGGTCTAATGATTTTTTCAATTTTAGGATTAAATTCGCTAGGTAGTGCTATTTTAATAATGTACAATTTAAAATTTACAGAAATAACTCCCTTTGGTTTATCTTTTGCTCAGTCGGTGTTTTTACTTCAAACAATATTATTTGTTTCAGCCCTAATTGGTGGAATGACCCCTAATGATTATTTTTCTAAGCTTTCACTTATTAAAATACTTCAAATAGATAGTGGATTATTAATTTTAATAGGAATATGTGGTTGGATAAATGGTTTGGAATTTATTTCCTTTAGTGTGTTGGCATTCATGATGTATCTTAGTAGTAAGGTAAATCCCAAATTAAATAGTCTATTAATGGCAAAACTTCCACCGGAAATTCTTGCACAAACTAGTAGTTTTTTTAAAGTTATATCAGTATTATCAATGCCATTAGCAACTATTTTGTTTACAAGTTTATCCATTTGGAACTTTCAGTTTGCTTGGAGTGCATTCTTATTATTATCTATTGTGGTATTTGTACTTTCCTTATTTTCTAATAAATCGGTTACTAGTGACTAAGATTAGTTTGCAAGATTTAAATGTTGAATAAAAAGGTACGTGTGTTTGATTTTTCTAAATTTTGAAAACAAGAGAAAACTGCTGAAAGCGTTTGAAATCATTCTTAAAATCAAGTATAATAAAACTAATAAAAGCATAGGAGAACTTGTTATGGCTGTTAAAGATTTTATGACACGTAAAGTGGTTTACATTAGTCCAGATACTACAATTGCCCATGCGGCAGATTTGATGCGCGAACAAGGTTTGCACCGTTTGCCAGTCATTGAAAATGATAAATTGGTTGGTTTGGTGACAGAAGGTACGATTGCAGAAGCAAGTCCATCTAAAGCAACAAGCTTGTCTATTTTCGAGATGAACTATCTGTTGAACAAGACCAAGGTCAAAGATGTCATGCTTCGCGATGTCATTACCGTCTCTAAATTTGCGAGCTTAGAAGATGCGACCTACCTCATGTACAAGAACAAGGTGGGAATTCTTCCAGTCGTGGACAATGACCAAGTATCCGGTGTCATCACAGACCGTGATATTTTCCGTGCTTTCCTTGAAGTATCCGGTTATGGAGAAGAAGGAGTTCGTGTTCGCTTTGTGACTGAAGATAAGGTTGGCGTTCTAGAACAAATCATTCACTTGATTGTAGAAGAGGGGTATAACATCGCCAATACAGTCAATATCCCAACCAAAGACGACCGTGTGGTTATCGAAGTTCAAATTGATGGGGTGACAGATCTAGAAGGAATCCGTACTAAATTTGAAGCCAACGGTTTGAAAGTCGATGAAATCACTCGAACAACCGCAAAAGTAATTTAATAGAAAAATCAGGCTGGATGATCATCCAGCCTGATTTTTCTATTAACGGTTAATGGGTTGTTTTTCTTTATCTAAAGTAAAACCTTCGCCGAGAATTTCATGGGCTTCAGAAATGGTGATAAAGGCGAATGGATCGATCTGATTGATGATGTCTTTCATTTGTTTCATCTCATTCCGCGAAACGACACAGTAGACAATATCCAGGTCCTTACGGCTGTAGTAGCCCATCCCGCGGATAAAGGTAATCCCGCGACCCAGATCATCAGATACCTTTTTGGCAATTTCTTCTGGTTTAGAGGTGACGATAAGGAAGCCTTTTCCAGCAAAACCACCTTCCCCAATCAAGTCAATTACAAGCGTATCGATCAGGATAAAGAAGAGAGTGTACATGGCTGTACGGACATCTTGGAAGACAATGACCACAGTTGTCAGAACAATGGCATCGACAATCAACATGAGCTTTCCCATACTGAGGGAAGTGTATTTGTTAAAGATGCGAGCGAGGATATCTGTTCCTCCAGTAGTTCCACCAGCATTGAAGATGATCCCTAGTCCTAAACCAAGCACGACCCCTGAGGCAATACAGGCAAGAAGAATATCTCCTTTAAAGGCTGTAAAAATAAAGTGGTGGTAGTGGTGGCTGAGAGGCATGGCTTCAAAGAGTGCCATCCAAGCTGAAACCGAGAAAGTCCCAAGTAAGCTCAGATAAAGAGATTTCTTGCCCAGCAGTTTCCAAGCCAGAACGAAAAGAGGGATATTGATCAGCAAGTTCATCAGGGATACGGGGACTTTTAAGAGGTAATAGGTGATCAAGGTAATCCCTGTTGCTCCTCCTTCATAGAAGTGAAAGGGAATGACCAAAAAATAGATCCCAAATGAAAAAATGCCGGCCCCCAAGATGATAGCCAGAATATCTTTAAATTTAAACATGATAGGTTGTCTCCTAAAACTTTATAAGATCATTGTAACAAAAAAGTGAAAAAATGAAAATGACTTTGAAAAATTTTCTCTCCTAAAATACAAGATTTTTACCCTTATTTTTGGTAAAATAAAAAGAAGAAAACTAGAAAGAGGATACTATGGTAAACGGTACATTAATTTCATTTGAAGGTCCAGAAGGAGCGGGGAAATCATCGGTCCTAGAAGCCGTTTTGCCTCTACTTGAAGAAAAAGGAATTCCTTTTATTACAACCCGTGAACCAGGCGGTGTAGACATTGCAGAAAAGATCCGCCAAGTCATTTTAGATCCAGACCATACGAGTATGGATGCCAAGACGGAGTTGTTGCTCTATATTGCTAGTCGCCGGCAGCATTTGGTGGAACGTGTCCTGCCAGCCCTTGCAGCTGGGAAGGTTGTCTTGATGGACCGCTTTATTGATAGCTCGGTCGCTTATCAAGGGTATGGTCGCGGTCTGAGTGTGGAAGATATCGAGTGGCTCAATCAATTTGCGACAGATGGTCTTAAACCAGATCTCACCCTTTACTTTGATTTGGATGTCGAAGAAGGGCTCGCTCGAATTGCGAAAAACCAAGAGCGGGAAGTCAATCGTTTGGATTTGGAAGGTTTGGAGCTTCACCAAAAAGTCAGACAAGGTTATTTGGCCTTGTATGAAAAGGAGCCAGAGCGTATTGTGAAAATCGATGCCAGTCAATCCTTTGAAGCAGTCTTTGCAGATGTCTTGGCTGTTTTAGAAAATCGCTTGGGGATATTGAAATGAAGCTAGAAGAGATCCAACAGCTCCAGCCGGAATTGGTGGAGCGCTTCACCCAGATCTTAGAACACAAACAGCTCAGTCATGCTTATCTTTTTACAGGCTCTTTTGCCAGTTTTGAGATGGCCCTCTTGTTAGCTCAAAGTCAATTTTGCGAAGATTTGCAGGGAGTCTGGCCTTGTGGCAACTGCCGGTCCTGCCGCTTGATTGCTGAAGAAGAATTCTCAGACGTGAAGATCGTGCGTCCGGTCAACCAGATCATTAAGACTGACCGTATTCGCTCGCTGGTTCAAGACTTTTCTCAATCAGGGTTTGAAGGAAGCCGGCAGGTCTTTATCGTCCAAGATGCGGATAAGATGCATACCAATGCGGCCAACTCTCTCTTAAAAGTCATGGAAGAACCCCAAAGTGAGATCTATCTCTTCTTGTTGACATCCGATGAAAACTTGATCTTACCGACCATCAAGAGTCGGGCCCAGCAGGTCCATTTTCCCAAAAAGCAAGCCTACCTAACCGAACTACTAGAAAAAGAAGGCTTGATTAAATCGCAGGCAAATTTAGTAGCTCGTTTTAGTTTTAGTCTCGAAGAAGCAGAGCGACAAAAAAAGAATGCTACGTTTTTTGAACTGGCAAAAGTTTGTGATCAGTTCGTCGAACGGTGTCAATCCAATTTGAATCGTGCTTATTTGGAAGTGACTCGGTTGGTGAGTTTAGCAGATGATAAGGAAAAACAAAGCCAGGCCTTTCGTTTGATGGAGTTGGCTTTAGAAGAGCAGTTGTGCTTGAGTCGCTCCCAGCAGTTGCTTGAGAAATTGAGTCTTGCTCGCAGGATGTGGAAGGCCAATGTTTCTTTTCAAAATGCTCTAGAATATATGGTTTTGAGCTTAGAAAGTTAAGGAGTCAGAATGAATAAAAAAGAATTATTTGATGCTTTAGACGGCTTTTCTCAGAATTTGTTGGTCACCTTGGCTGAAGTCGAAGCCATCAAGAAAAATTTGAAACAAGTCATCGAAGAAAATACAGCTCTTCGCTTAGAAAATGATAAATTGAGAGAGCGTTTGGGGGAAGTGGAGAAGACTTCATCCGCAAAGTCACAACACCATGGTCGTGAAAATTTGCAACGTATTTACAACGATGGTTTTCATATCTGCACTTATTCCTATGGTCAACGCCGTGAGAACGATGAAGAGTGTATGTTTTGTGACGAGTTGTTATTTAGGGAGTAAGCATGCAGATCCAACGAAGTTTTAAAGGGGAAAAGAAAACTGGGGTGCTTTACTTGGTCCCAACACCGATCGGTAACCGGGAGGATATGAGTTACCGCATGGTCCAGACCCTAAAGGATGTGGACTTGATCGCAGCTGAGGATACTAGAAATACAGGCCTCTTGCTCAAGCATTTTGAGATTGCGACACCCCAGACCAGCTTTCATGAGCACAATGCCATGGAGAAAATTCCAGATCTGATCGCCCATTTAGAATCTGGAAAAGACTTAGCGCAAGTCTCAGATGCAGGACTCCCTAGTATTTCTGACCCTGGTCATGATTTGGTCAAGGCAACGATTGAACGCGAGATTCCTGTCGTAGCTGTGCCTGGTCCTAGTGCAGGTATAACGGGTTTGATTGCCAGTGGCCTAGCCCCTCAACCTCATATTTTTTATGGATTTCTGCCTCGCAAAGAGAGGCAACAGAAGGCCTTTTTCCAAGAAAAAGTGGCCTATCCGGAGACTCAGATCTTTTATGAATCGCCTCATCGAGTGAAGGCAACCTTAGAGAATATGTTGGCTGTCTATGGGGATCGTCCTGTCGTCCTGGTTCGTGAATTAACCAAGATCTACGAGGAATATACTCGTGGCAGTATTTCTGAGTTAGTTGCATTTCTTGAAGAAAATCCTCTCAAAGGGGAGTGCCTCTTGATTGTCGAAGGATCCAAGGAAGAAGAGCTAGACCTAGAAGAGGTCGACTTGATCCAAGAGATCGATACCTTGGTCCAAGAGGGCATGAAGAAAAATCAAGCAATTAAACAGGTCGCCAAACAATACGGCCTGCAAAAGAGTGAGCTCTATGCTCGTTACCATCAAGACTAGGAAAGGTTGGAAGCAGGATGGAAATTAGAATGGCTTATCCCAATGAGATCAAGCGAATTATGGAAATCATCCAAGATGCTAAGGAAAGCCTGGCTCAAAGACAGGTCGACCAGTGGCAGGATGGCTATCCAGATGAAGAGATCATTTTTGAGGATATTCTAGAAAGTCGTGGCTATGTGGCAGTTGAAGATCAGGAAGTTGTCGCCTATGCAGCCGTTCACAAGGGAAATGAAGCGGCCTATAATGAGATTTACGATGGCAAGTGGGAGCATGATAATTATAAGTATGTCACTTTTCACCGTGTCGCTGTAGCCAAAGAAGCTGCTGGCAAAGGGGTGGCTCAGACCTTCCTTCAAGGTTTAATCGAAGGGGAAAAAGGGCCAGATTTCCGTTGCGATACGCACCCGGATAATGTGGTGATGCAGCATTTACTTGAAAAATTGGGCTACCATTATTGTGGAAAGGTCCCTATTGATGGCGTCCGCCTGGCTTATCAAAAGATCAAGCGAAAAGCAGAAACCAGTTTATTCCAAGTGGTCTCAGAAGAAGACCGCTGGGATCAAAGAGCAGAAGCGGCCTACAATGACTCTCTATCTTAAACAATTTTATGAAAGCCCTATGGGGCTTCTTTCGATCATTGTCAGTGAGGAAGGCCTTGTAGAACTTGATTTTTATGATCCGAAAGAGGAGGCGCCTGATCCCTATGGGGCGCTGGAGCAGGTCCATCCCTACCATGAGAAGGTGAAGGAGTGGTTGGATCACTATTTTGCTGGGGAGCCAATCGCTATCAGCTTTCCACTAGCACCGCAAGGGACAGCCTTTCAAGAGCGGGTGTGGCAGTTATTGCGAGAGATCCCATATGGTGAGACCAAGACCTATGGCCAGCTGGCCCAGGATCTTTCTTGCGGTTCAGCTCAAGCCGTGGGACAGGCTGTTGGACGCAATCCCTTGACGATCTTAGTCCCTTGCCACCGCGTGATGGGAAAAGATGGACAACTGACGGGCTACGCGTCTGGACTCGATCGCAAACGCTGGCTCTTACACCATGAAGGAATTACCTGGAAGGAGAAATAAAATCGATGTATACCTTTATTGAATACCCAAAATGTTCGACTTGTCGAAAGGCTAAATCAGAATTGGACGGTCTCCAATATGACTTTCAAAGCCAAAACATCGTCACAGAAACACCGACTAGCCAAGAATTGCAAGACTGGATAGCAGCGTCTGGCCTACCGATCAAGTCTTTCTTCAATACTAGCGGGATGAAATACCGTGAACTCGGTTTGAAAGATAAGGTGGATCAACTGACAGTGAAAGAAGCGGCGGATCTCCTTGCTTCAGATGGTATGCTGATCAAACGGCCTCTGCTTGTCAAAGACGGAAAAGTAGTTCAAGTTGGCTACCGAAAACCGTACGCAGACTTAGGTTTGTAAAAGAAAAGGGAGTTGGATTTTCTTCAGATCTATAATAAAAGTATGCCAGAAGCTTTCCTTAGGTGAGTACGGACGTCAGCGAACTTCTACGAAGTTCCATGACTTAGTTTTGAGCCTGAGGTCTCAAAACTCCCGAGCGCTTGAAATTTAATAGTTCAAGCGCTTTTCTCACGGCGGAAAGTTTCGGTATATTCTTTATGAAATTCATAAGTTAGAACTTATTTTGATTTCTTGACAAAATCGCGTAACCTATCTTACTTATAATTTATTTATATATATTCTAAAGGGAGTTGGGCTCCCTTTTCATTTTGCAGTGAAGATGATATAATCATACGAGTGAAATCAATGAAAGAGAGTCAAGCATGAGTATTTTAGAAGTGAAAAATTTAAGCCACGGTTTTGGGGACCGGGCGATTTTTGAGGATGTGTCTTTCCGTTTGCTAAAGGGAGAGCATATTGGTCTTGTCGGGGCCAATGGTGAGGGGAAATCGACCTTCATGAGCATCGTGACTGGTAAGATGCAACCTGACGAAGGAAAGGTGGAGTGGTCTAAGTATGTGACGGCAGGTTATCTGGACCAGCATTCGGTATTAGAAGAAGGACAAACAGTTCGCGATGTTTTACGGACAGCTTTTGATGAGTTGTTCACAGCTGAAGCTCGCATCAATGACCTCTATATGGCCATGGCGGAAGAGGGAGCCGATGTCGATGCTTTGATGGAAGAGGTTGGAGAACTCCAAGAGCGTCTAGAAAGTCGTGATTTTTATACCTTGGATGCCAAGATCGATGAAGTGGCGCGTGCTCTTGGGGTCATGGATTTTGGGATGGAGACGGATGTGACCTCCTTGTCAGGTGGGCAACGGACCAAGGTCCTCTTGGCCAAACTCTTGCTAGAAAAACCTGATATTTTGCTACTTGACGAGCCAACCAACTACTTGGATGCAGAGCACATCGATTGGCTCAAGCGCTATTTGCAAAATTATGAAAATGCCTTTGTCCTCATTTCTCACGATATTCCTTTCTTGAACGATGTGATCAACATCGTCTACCATGTGGAAAATCAGCAGTTAACCCGCTATTCAGGAGACTACTACCAATTCCTTGAAATCTATGAAATGAAGAAGTCGCAATTAGAAGCGGCTTATGAGCGTCAGCAAAAAGAGATTGCTGATTTGAAAGATTTCGTAGCCCGTAATAAGGCGCGTGTGGCTACACGGAATATGGCCATGTCTCGTCAGAAGAAGCTGGACAAGATGGAACTCATTGAGTTGCAAAGTGAGAAACCAAAGCCCTCCTTTGAATTTAAAAATGCCCGGACTCCGGGACGCTTTATCTTCCAGGCCAAGGATCTCCAGATTGGGTATGACCGTCCTTTGACCAAGCCTTTGAACCTAACGTTTGAGCGCAATCAAAAGGTAGCCATCATCGGTGCCAACGGGATCGGGAAAACCACTCTCTTGAAGAGCTTGCTGGGAATCATCCCACCTATCGCTGGAGAAGTAGAGCGTGGAGATTACCTAGAACTTGGCTACTTCGAGCAAGAGGTCGAAGGGGGCAATCGTCAGACACCGCTAGAGGCAGTTTGGAATGCCTTTCCAGCTCTCAACCAAGCAGAGGTCCGTGCAGCCCTTGCCCGCTGTGGGTTGACCACCAAGCATATCGAGAGCCAAATCCAGGTGTTATCCGGTGGAGAGCAAGCTAAGGTACGCTTCTGTCTCCTCATGAATCGTGAAAACAATGTCTTGGTACTAGACGAACCAACCAACCACTTGGATGTGGATGCTAAAGATGAATTGAAACGGGCCCTGAAAGAATACAAGGGATCGATCCTCATGGTTTGTCACGAGCCAGACTTCTATGAAGGCTGGATGGACCAAATCTGGGACTTTAATGAATTAACGTAAACACAAAAAGAGAAACTTGTCTCGCTTTTTAGAATGAAGAAATTTTGTTGTTTACATAAGGCGGTACATCTAATTCAAAAAATCTAAATGATTTTATTTTTAAATTTAGTCAAGTAATGACCGAAACATTCCGCAGTGAGAAAAGTGCCTGAAACAGATTTGTTTCAGGCACACGGAATTATTGAGACCTTAGGCTCAATAATTAGTCATGGAACTTCGCAGAAGTTCGCTGACGTCCGTACTCACCTAAGGAAAGTTTCTAAGAAAAATTTACATTTGATAGAAAAAGAGAACCTTTTGGTTCTCTTTTCATTATTTCTTGAAATTGTAGTCTTTTAAGATCTCGATTTTCTCGATCTTGATGTCTGTTTTTGGTTTGTCCTTATCATCAGTTTCGGCAGATGCAATTTTGTCGACCACATCCATGCCATCGATCACTTGGCCAAAGACAGTGTAGTTGCCACCATCAAGGGTTGGATTTCCACCATTTTTATAAGCATCGATGATCTTAGCTGGGAAACGATCAGTTGGAAGTTTACTTGAAATATCATCCTTATTTTGGTTGATATAGAATTGACTACCATTGGTATTTGGACCAGAATTGGCCATGGCAAGGGCTCCACGAAGGTTGTAAAGGTATGGAGAATACTCATTCTCAAAACCAGTACCTGAATCTTTGGATTTGTCTTTGCCCTTCCAGATAGATTCGCCACCAGTACCGTCTCCTTTAGGATCCCCAGTTTGGATCATAAAGTTGTTAATGACACGGTGGAAAAGTAAGCCATTGTAGTAGCCTTCTTTTGCATGGGTCAAGAAGTTTTCAACTGCAAGGGGCGCATATTTAGGGAAGAGCTTCACAGTGATGTCGCCTTCAGTTGTTGTGATTTTAACCTCTGCTTCGTCTTCAGCCACATCAGTTGAGAGTTGTGGGAAGACAGCATTTTCATTGGTCATGGCATCGTTAAAATCTTTGCGCAGTTGTTCTAATTTCTTTTGTTCTTCTTCAATTTTCTTTTGATCTTTTTCACTAGAGCTAGAAGTTGCTGTTTGCTCTGTCTTTTCTTTGCTTGAGCTTGAAGAGTTAGCGTCTGTCTTATTGGACGAACAAGCTGTCAAAGCCAAGCCGGAAAATAATAGTAGTGCGATTAATTTTTTCATATTCTTCCTTTCCAACATAGTTGTCTTTCTCTATTGTACCTTAATTTTGCGATACTTTCAAATCTGGACGGGATTCTCTATTTTCTGAAGTTGTTTCAAGATTGATAACATTTGATAAATCACTAATTAAGAAGGAAGTTGCATATAGATAGATAATTCGGTATGATGGAAGATAAGTTGATTTGGTGGAAAATGAACGAATTCCCTCAAAAACCGTATCATGAATAGGAGGCTACAAATTGGATTATAAAACTCTACGCAAAAACTATAGACTCTATATTAGATCTGCAGGCTTGTTAGCAATGCTTCTGATCTTTTGCATTGGATTAGTGGTCAGGGATAATCTTCTTCAGACTGCTGGCGTTTTATTGGTTATTGCATGCTTGATTTTATTCATCCAATTGCTCAAGAAAAGCTACACCAACAAGTGCAACACCTTGCTCCATGTAGACTTAGATTTAGCTTTTTGGCAGCAATACCTTCAGTTGAACAAGAATGTGAAAAAAGCTATTTCACAGATAGATATTAAGCTGACATCGGTTGCCTATTCTTTTATGATGGGAGATTTCGATACTGTCATAAAAGAAGCTAGGGAAGCACTTAGTCAGACGGATTATCCGCAGAAATATAAAAACTTTTTTGAAAGTTATCTCATGCGATCAACTGTCCTGACAGATCCTGATTTGTCTAGAGGAGAACTGGAGGGTCGGTTGAATGAATTGACTATCACAGACCCGACACTGGCTGAGAAAACAAGAAAGGTCTGTCTTGCCCTTTATGATTTAACCATTGCGCATCAAAGCAATGACTATTTCGAAGATTTAAGCAATGATTTCAAGTACCAGCAGTTGGAAATTATCTACTACCAAGCCTTGAATGCCACTCTTAAAGGTGATCAGCACAGAGCCAATGATCTCTTTCACAAGTTAGTTTCAGAAGATGAATCACTTTATATTGTTCGAAAGGCTAAACAATACTTGAAGGATGAAGGCAATCATCTGTAAATTCTCCAATCGAAATAGAGATTAAATGAAAGAACCTGAAAAACATAAGGAGTTGTTGGAAGATAAAAATGAAGAAATCAATCTTTAATGCCAATTTTTATGAGAGCCGTCGTTTGCGTCATGATGGCTTTATCGATTATATGGTCAAGGACACAAATAGTCGAAAAATCTACACAAAGCCATTTAGTATTGCGAGAAAACTATTCTCATTTATGGGGATTTTGTTCCTGTTTGGACTATCAGCAATAACCGATTCAAATATTGCCCATCCACAGAATGGCATGACTGTGAAAACTTGGGGCATCAATTTTTTGCCATTCTGGTTATTTTTCTTGTGCGGTTTTTTGTGGTATGCCATAAGTAAAGTCAATTGTAGAAAACAATACATTGCAAAAGTTCCATATGTTAGCATTCTAAATGGAAACTTGTATATAATATGGATGATATTGTTTGTTAATTTATTCTTTATTAGTGGTTTTGGGAGAACTTTAACCATTCCTGGTTTACTTGTAATTTATTCTCTAATTGGAATCATTGATGGGATGATTATTCGAAAAAGAATATCTTCAATTCGAACTCGATTATATGAAAAACAAACTGATAATGGTTCTCAATCTAAACAAATTCAATTAGTTACAGGATTTGCTGGAGGAATTGTTGCAATTTGGATGGTTTTAAAATTCTTTTTTCCACAAATCGGAGAAGTTAGAACCGATATTATAGGTGTAGTATCAGTGATTGGTATGATATTTCTAATGAATGTGATATTTTTGGGTATGTATTTTATATTACTTTTGCCCCATTCACTATATGGTTACTATCGAAATAAATATTCAGAAGAATATCGAGAGTTCGAAGGAAAATCACTGGAAGAGTGGTATGGTAAGAAGTACCTGAAAAAACACAAGGAGTTGTTGGAAGATAAGAATGAAGAAATCGATCTTTAAAGCCAGTTTTGAAGAAAGTCTCAATCTCGAAGACGATGGGTTTGTAAAGTTACAGCAAGAGCAACATGATAAGACAGCGAAATTTTTTAAGAATGGGCATGCTTCTCTTTGGTTTCGAATTCGAAGTTTTATTTTATCCCTTATTTTTCCTGTCGGTTTTAACTTCTTTCTGTTGATTGTATCAATGGAATTTCATGAAAGCAAGACGTTAACTCTTCCAATAGCTAAGCATGAATCCTTAACAGTAAATGTATTTTTAATCTTGGTTCTCATTTGGCTTTCTTTCGTTGTGATTGGAAAGTGGGTGAAACGAGCTTACCTGTTACCATATCGCTATCAGTTTCACGTTTTTACATTTTTGGTTTGGTTCATATTGGAAATAGATCTAGTTGTTTTTGACATTTTATTGGCCAATCTATCCACTGCAGAAATCATTGCCATTTATGGAATCATGATGATAGCAACTTACATGCTGTTTACAATTGCGTTAGCAGGATTAAGAAAACTTATGTATGCAGAGGCTTCGGAAGATACTTTCCTTAATAAGATCGCAAAAATGATTTCTCTTTATGGGATGGCTATTTTAGGAATAGGGATCATTATCAAGCATATTTTGGGAATCTTTTCATTAGATGTTTCAACTTCCATCAAGGCATTTGGCTTTTTATTGCTGTGGATCTTTTGTAATATAGTAGTGCTTGCTGTCAGTGCTTTTATAGGCTTACCATACTTCCTTCAAGCATATTACAAATGGAAATTTCCTGAAGAATACCGTGAATGGGAAGGCAAGTCTGTAGAAGAATGGTATGGGAAACAATACCTGAAAAAACACAAGGAGTTATTGGAGAATGAATAAGAATTTTAACCAGATGTCATTTGATGAATTGAAATGCTACCGTAGGGAAGGTCTATGGAGATCTTTGGGCTTATTACTGGTCATTACTTTAGTGATTACGGGAATGGTCTTGATGGAAGTGAACCATGTTTCTCCGTCCAATCAGAATCGTTTTCGGGTGATTGGGTTGACAACGGTCATTGCGCTCTTTGGCTACCTGAAGCCTCTGATGGCGGTAAATCGTGTCATGCGAGACCATCCGGATTGGATTAAGAAATCAGGTTTCGGAGCAAAAATTCCCTTGCCTATGGCTTGGCATGTCAAAAGACTTTGCGTCCTTGGAGCGAGTCTACTGGTGATTGGAGTAGGATTTACCTCACTATATAAACCACAAGTCCAACAAACAAATGTACAAGATCAAATCGATATCATTCAAATGGATCATGACTTGGAAAGAGAGCAAAAATTCAACCAAGTTCTAGATACCATCACACCGGAGGATAAAAAATCTGAGTAAGAACCATTTTGGAATTTGAACATCATTGAATATCGTTCTAAACAGCTCTAAAGAACAGTGCCCACTCGGTGCTGTTTTTCTGCTTTCTGCTACAAATTTGTGAAAGTGATTTTACTAGAGAACTAGCTTGGAAATGTGATATAATAAAAGTTATGGCAAACAATAATCAATCAAAAAAAACACGGTCGACAAGACGACTGTCCAAAGCAGAATTAGAAAGAAAAAAAGCAATTCATCGCATGATTGCGACCATTCTGATTAGTCTGGTTTTAGTCTTTGCAGCCTTGAAATTGGGAGCAGTAGGAGTCTTGGCCTACAACTTGATCCGACTATTTGTTGGAAGTTTGGCCTATTTGGCTATTTTAGCGACCTTTTTCTACCTCTACGCCTTTAAATGGCTGGACAAACACGAAGGGGTGATCTCAGGCTTCCTAAGCTTCTTTGCTGGGCTTCTCTTGATGTTTCAGGCCTTCTTTGTATCCTCCCTTCATTTAGACAATAATGGGATCAAGGTCACCTTTTCAAGAATCATGGCAGACCTGATTCATCTGCGGGTGGAGAGCTTTGCCGGTGGTGGTATGATCGGTACACTTCTTTATGCTCCGATTTCCTTCCTCTTTTCAAATATTGGCTCTTATTTTATTGGCCTTCTCTTTATTGGATTGGGGATTCTCTTGATGAGTCCTTACTCCATCTATGATTTGTTTGAAAAAGGATCGGAAGCCTTCCACGCTTCTATGGAAAAACGCAAAGAACGTCGCGAGCAGAAATTCCTTGAAAAAGAAGCGAGAGCTGCTGAGGAAGCTGCTGCAGCTGAACGAGAGCAAGAAGAAGCAAGTGCAGTTCTTCCAACTCCCCTTTCAATGGAAGGGCATCCTGTAGACCCTGAAACGGGAGAGGTGTTGGAGGAAGAGCCGTTCACAGAGCCCTTCCCAGAAGCCGAAATTGTCGCACCAGCAACACCAGAGATTTACCTGCCAGATCAAGAATGGCCTGAAGAGCCCGAAGCATACGAAGAGTTTCCGGAAGCCGAAGAATTCGAGGACGATGGGGAAGAAGTTCAAGTGGATTTCACACCTAAGGAACTCCTCCAGTACAAGCTTCCAACCATTGATCTCTTCGCACCTGATAAGCCGAAAAATCAATCCAAAGAGAAAAACATCGTTCGTCAGAATATCCGCATTTTGGAAGAGACCTTTGCAAGCTTTAACATCAAGGCGACAGTGGAGCGGGCAGAAATCGGACCCTCTGTCACCAAATATGAAGTCAAGCCGGCTGTCGGTGTGCGGGTCAACCGCATCTCCAACCTAGCAGATGATTTGGCCTTAGCCCTAGCAGCCAAGGATGTGCGGATTGAAGCGCCGATTCCAGGGAAGTCTCTGGTCGGGATTGAGGTGCCCAACTCAGAGATTGCGACCGTTTCCTTCCGTGAATTGTGGGAGCAGTCCAAAACAGACCCAGCTAAACTCCTTGAGATTCCTCTTGGGAAGGCTGTAGATGGCTCGGCACGAACCTTTGATTTGGCTCGGATGCCCCACCTCTTGGTAGCGGGGTCTACTGGATCTGGTAAGTCAGTAGCGGTCAATGGGATTATTTCGAGTATCTTGATGAAGGCTCGTCCGGACGAAGTCAAGTTTATGATGGTCGATCCAAAGATGGTGGAGCTTTCTGTCTACAATGATATTCCTCACCTCTTGATCCCAGTGGTGACCAATCCACGCAAGGCCAGTCGGGCCCTGCAAAAAGTTGTCGATGAGATGGAAAATCGCTATGAGCTCTTTTCGAAAGTGGGTGCTCGTAATATTGCTGGCTTTAATGCCAAGGTTGCTGAGTACAATGCCCAGTCTGAGATGAAGCAAGTGCCCCTTCCATTGATCGTGGTCATTGTCGACGAGTTGGCAGATTTGATGATGGTCGCAAGTAAAGAAGTGGAAGATGCTATTATTCGCCTTGGACAAAAGGCACGTGCAGCGGGGATCCACATGATTCTCGCGACCCAACGGCCATCGGTTGATGTTATCTCAGGTTTGATCAAGGCCAATGTGCCTTCCCGTGTCGCTTTTGCGGTATCATCTGGAACCGACTCACGGACCATCTTGGATGAAAATGGCGCAGAGAAATTGCTCGGTCGTGGGGACATGCTCTTTAAACCGATCGATGAAAATCATCCAATCCGTCTACAAGGATCCTTTATCTCAGATGACGATGTGGAGCGGATTGTCAACTTTGTCAAAGAGCAGGCAGAAGCTGATTATGATGATGCCTTTGATCCAGGTGAAGTATCGGAGTCAGACTTTGACGGAGGCATGGGTGGCTCGGACGAGGGTGATCCTCTCTTTGAAGAGGCCAAAGCGCTCGTCATCGAGACCCAAAAAGCCAGTGCTTCGATGATCCAGCGCCGCTTATCGGTTGGTTTTAATCGGGCGACTCGCCTCATGGAAGAGTTGGAAGCAGCGGGTGTGATTGGACCAGCTGAAGGGACCAAGCCTCGAAAAGTATTGCAACAATCATAAGGATAGGGAAAAAGGGCATATGCCCCACTCCCTTTTCTTTTTATAGAAAATAGAAAGTAGGACCAGATGAAGTTAGACACGATTCATCATATTGCCATCATTGGACGGGATCGCGACGTCATGTTGCACTTTTATGTGGACCAGTTGGGCTTTGCGATTGTCAGTGAGTATGACCGTCCCGAACGCGGAGATATCTTGATCAATCTCCACCAGGGGGAGCTGACTTTAGAACTCTTTATCAAACCGACGGCCCCAGAACGGCCTAAGCTCCCCTTGCCCGAGCATGCGGGACTGCGTCATCTGGCCTTTAAAGTGGACGATGTAGAGACCTATCTAGCTAGATTGGATCAGCTAGGTATTGAGAATACAGGCCTTCGCTATGACGACTTTGATGGCAAGAAGATGGCATTTTTCTTCGATCCAGAAGGATTGCCCTTGGAAATACATGAGTGAGGAAAGCAATGGTTAGATTAGAAGGACTCAGTCAGGAAGAAGTAGCGAAAAAGATCCAAGAGGGCAAGCAAAATAAGGTCACGATTAAGACAGAAAAAAGTATTGGGCAGATCATTCGAGATAATGTCTTTACCTACTTTAATCTGATTTTCCTGGTCTTAGCGTTCTTGCTGGTTGCAGTGAAGTCTTGGAACAATCTCTTGTTTGTCCCGATTGTCGTGGTCAACTCCTTGGTTGGAATTGTGCAGGAAGTCCGCTCTCGACGGATCTTGCGTCAGATGCAATTTCTACACATGAGTGAGGCGGTCGTTTTTCGTGAAGGAAAAGAAGTTGCCCTACCTATCGATCAGCTGGTGGAGAGCGATCTGGTTCGTTTTCAAGCTGGAGATCAGATCTATGCGGATGGGGTCTTGCTGGAGGGCGAGCTAAAAGTCGATGAGTCGCAATTGACCGGTGAAGCCGATGAGGTCAAAAAAGGAGCACAAGACGCACTCATGTCAGGAAGTTTTGTGATCGCTGGTCAAGGTTTAGCGAGACTGGAAAAAGTTGGGAACGACTCCTACATCAACCAATTGAGCCTGGAAGCCAAGCAGGTCAAGTCTTATGAGGAATCCGATATGGTCCATGCGGTCAACCGAATCGTGGGGATCATTGGTCTCCTTATCATTCCGCTAGGCTCGCTCCTTTTTCTTCGTAGCTATATCAGCCTAGGCGATAGCCTCAAGCTCAGTGTGACTTCAACAGTCGGGGCCTTGATCGGGATGATTCCAGAAGGCTTGTATCTCTTGATGACCTTGGCACTGGCTCTGGGGGCTGTCAGATTAGCCAAGGAAAAGGTTCTGCTCAATAGCATGAAGGGGATTGAGACCTTATCGCGCGTGGATGTCCTTTGTGTCGATAAGACAGGGACTATTACAGAGCCAGGTATGGAAGTGACAGAGATTCGTCCAGTTAAAGACGCTCAAGACTTGGAAGCTCTAGCTCAGTATGTAGAGGCTAGTATGGATCAAAACGATACCATGGATGCCATCCGAAAATTTCACAAGACACCAGTAAGCCAGCCATGGAAGGCTCTCGACATTCAGCCCTTTACGTCCAAGAAAAAATATGGGGCCATTGCCTTTGAATCTGGGATCTATGTATTAGGGGCACCAGAATTTGTTTTACGAGAGGGCTTCTCTGAGCTTGAACAAGAGATAGCTCCTGCTACGCAGGCGGGTAATCGGGTCTTGGCCTTTGGGAAATATAAGGGAGAACACCTGGGAGAGACTTTAAAGGCTCCTGTAGACTTGGTGGCCTGGATCATTCTCTCCAATCCGTTGAGAAAAAATGCCAAAGAAACCTTCGCCTACTTTAAAGAACAAGGAGTGACCATTAAGGTCATTTCAGGAGACAACCCAGCAACGGTCTCAGCTATTGCACAAAAAGCAGGCATTGAAGGAGCAGAGGATCTAATTGATACCAGAACCTTACTGACGGAAGAAGACTTGCACCAGGCGGCGAGCCAATATACGGTCTTTGGACGAGTGACACCAGAGCAAAAGAAAAGCCTTGTAGAAGGCTTGCAGGCAAAGGGGCATAAAGTAGCCATGACCGGAGATGGCGTCAACGATATTCTGGCCCTCAAAACAGCGGATTGTAGTATTGCGATGGAATCTGGAAATGATGCGACCAAAAAGATTGCGCAAGTGGTCTTGCTAGATTCCGACTTTGGAAAGATGCCGTCCATCGTGGCAGAAGGGCGTCGGGTGGTCAATAATATTCAGCGATCAGCCAGTCTCTTTTTGATCAAGAATATCTTTTCTATTTTGTTGGCCATCTCAGTGACGCTCTTAGCCTTTACCTATCCCATCATGCCGTCGCAGATGTCTTTGATCAGTGGTTTTACGATTGGGATTCCAGGATTCTTCCTAGCGCTTGAGCCCAATAGCGAGCGCATCAAAGGGCGCTTTATCGAAACGGTCTTTAAAAATGCGCTACCTGCTGCCTTGACGGATTTTATACTGATCTTTAGTTTGGTGTTGCTCTCTTCAGCATTTGGCATGAGGTCGGAAGAACTCTCGAGTGCAGCCATCTGCTTGATGGCCTTCGTTGGTTTTATCATCATCTACCAGGAATCCCAGCCTCTCAATCACTACAAGAGACTGGTTCTTCTAGGGAATATCCTAGCCTTCCTGGTTTCAAGTAGTATCCTAGGGAAATTCTTCAACATGAGCCCCTTGAGGATCCAAACACTGGTCCTCTGTGCCATCATGGCAGTTCTTGCTCTCATCTTGATTCAAGTTTTCAAGAAGTTGGTGGGCTGGTTCTTTCATCGGAAGAAATAAAAAAAAGAGAGTGGGACAGAAATCGGTAATTCGTTAGAATTCGATTTCGTCGCCCCACCTCCGCACAGTTGAGTAGGGCTGTAAAAGCTGATGAAATCAGCGTAGTAGAGCCCACTCAACCACTGCGTCT
>NZ_JALDUR010000001.1:0-100996 GCF_023109675.1 Streptococcus parasanguinis
AAAAGGACTTAGTCCTGTGCAATACAGGACTAAATCCTTAACTTAAATTATTTGTCTAACTTTTTGGGGTCAGTACAATTGTGGTGACCTTTATTTTGTTGATTCAGTTTCATGGAGAAGGAGCCAACTATGGGCAGGAATAGAAAGTTCCTTTCCTTTAGGAATAGGGGTTTTTAGGTTGGCATGAGGATAGGCAAATAACAGCTGACTATCGCTCGGATGTTGATAGGTCTGTTCTTGATCACCGATATTGACAAGAATCGTTATTTTTTCACGATCTTTCTCAATCGTGTAGATCAAATGATGATCAGACAACCATTTGACGTCACAGTAGTCGCGAATCTCTTGCCCTTTTTTCAAACGAAGGAGTGGCTGTGATTTCCGATAAGCAATCAATTCTTTAAGAAAAGCAAGTTCTTCTTGGCATTTTGAAAGGGATGTCCAGTCCAATTGGTTGAGACTATCTGGCAAGTTATAGGTGTTTTCTTCGAGCCCTTTTGTGCGGTAACGTTCTTGACCAGCATGGATAAAAGGTACACCTTGGGATAATAATACCAAATGAAGAGCGAGGCGTGAGAGAGCTTTTCGCTCCTCTAGACGAATCTCTTCTTTTTCAAGTTGGAAATAATCAAAAACAGTTGCATTATCGTGGCATTCGACGTACTGAATGGCTTGTTGAGGTTGGATGAAATGAGCAGGTCCTGCTTTCCCGACATTTGCTGTTAGGATATTAGAAAAATCATTGGCTGGATGTTGACTATCACAACGGTGACCGGCTAAGAGTGTTCTCTTGACCGTATCCCGGAAATTATCACTGAAAAAGCCAAAGGCTGGTAATCGTTTAGCGTTATACTGGTGAGCGAGCTGGTCTTCAGAGAGGCCTGTATCCATCTTCCACCCTTCCCCATAGAGATAGACGTTAGGATAGATTTCACGGAGCTCCTCTGCAATCTCTGTCATGGTTTGAATGTCTAAGATTCCCATCAAGTCAAAGCGAAAACCATCAAAACCGTAGAGGGAAACCCATTGCTTGAGGGATTGCTTGATATAGTGTCTTACCATGGAACGTTCACTTGCGACATCATTCCCACAGAAGGTTCCATTGGTCCGCCCTCCTTCTGCATTATAGCGGTAGAAATAACCGGGTACGATTTGTTCAAATGCATACTCATCGGCCTGGTAGACGTGATTATAGACCACATCCATGATAACACTGAGATTAGATTGGTGATAGGTTGCAATAGCATCTTGGAGCTCCCAAATCCGTGCATAAGGATCGTTGGGGTCACTGGCATAACTACCTTCTGGAACATTGTATTGGACAGGATCATAACCCCAGTTGTAGGCTTTCCATTGATTCTCTTCATCAACACTACCGAAATCATAGACAGGAAGTAACTGTACATGGGTAATGCCAAGTTTTTGAAGGTAATCAAATCCAAGGATTTGACCATTGAGTTGAGGCGATTCTGTCAAGCCTTTAAACTTACCAGGGTGTTTAAAGCCGGCCTCTTTTTGGACAGAGAAGTCCCGAACGCTCATCTCGTAGATGATTGCTTCTGTCGGGTCTAGTTGACGAGCAGCACGTGTGATAGGACGTGTGATCTTCTTGCGGTCGACGACTAAGCTATCTCCAGAGTTTGCTAAAGAGGATAGAGCATAGGGATCGTGGATCCGACGTTCTAGGCCATTGACACGAAACTCATAGTGGTAGGCAGCTCCTTCCCAATCCCCTTTGAGCACGAGTTCCCAGACACCGTTTTCTGTACGATTCATCGGATAGACCTGATCTTCGATATGAAGGGTCACATTTTGCGAAATCGGTGCCCAGAATTTAAATTGCGTCTGACTTGGTGTGTAGAAACTTCCTAGATCCTCTCCACTATAGGTGAAGGTTTGATCAAAAATGGGTTTGCGAACAATTTGACGATAGTGGAGAATAGAAGAATTTCCAGTAGCATCGTAGATGGTGTACTCTTCTCCGAGTTCAAGTGGAATAGGGCTTAAGAAATAGTCTCCTGTGTCAGTCGCTGCACTTGACGTTTTGACAGGGATTAAGGCAAGATGACCTTGGTTCGTTTTCAAATAAAAAGGAAGGATATGCTCCTCTCCCTTTTGGATACGAATGAGGTCTTGGTCATCTAAATAAGCAGTAAATGTAGACATAAAGACTCCTAAAGTTTCGTAATGGTATGGTCAATCAATTGACGGTAGCAGACGGTTTTTCCTTCTTTGTGATCTTTGATGATTTGAAGGATGGTCCGGACAGATTCACGCCCGAGTTCCACCGCATTGATGTCAATATAGGCTTCAATATCGAGTCGTGGCTTGATCGAATCAAAGGAAATAATCGGGATTGTCAGCTGGTGTTCTAATAGGTATTGGCGCACCCCTTCAGCAACGAGAATATCGGTCGTCATAATCGCATCTAGTTCTGTTAATGGTAGACTCTCCATCATTTGATAAGAATTATCTTCTAACATAAACCCAAATGAAAAATGAACGAGTTTTTCATCGAGAGGAATCCCTGCTTTTTGGAGGGCTTCTTTATAACCTTGGTAGCGGTCTTGAGACACAAACAGCTCTTTGTTTCCCCCGATAAAAGCAATTTTTCGGTAGTTTTGTTGAATAAAATAATCTGTTGCATCAAATGCGGCCTTGATATTGTCATTATCGACTAGCGAAACAAAAGGAGAGACCGCCTTTCCAAGGATGAGGAAGGGAAACTTGTCCTTCAGTGCAAATTCAACGAGGGGGTCATTCGGGTTGGAATAAAGGAAGATTAAACCATCCACACGGTTTCCGTAGATGAGTTGCTTGAGGTTGTCGAGCTGCCGTTCTTCGTTTTGACCTGTACAGATTTGGATGGCATAGTCATTGTCTGACGCGATCTGGGTAATCCCTCTTAAAACAGTTGGGAAGAAAGGATTCTGGTAGAAGACGTCACTGTCGATTGGTAGGACCAAAGCAATGACTTGACTAGATTGGCTGACAAGGCTGCGAGCATTAAGATTGGGATGGTAGTCCAATTCGACCATGGCCTCACGGACACGTTTTTTTGTTTCATCACTAATCGTGGATTTGTTTTGGATGACGCGCGTGACAGTTGAAGGCGCGACGCCAGCGAGTTTCGCCACATCTTTGATGGTAACACGCATGAGAAAACCTCCTAGCGGTGATAGTCTGGATCACGGAAGTGGGTCTTATAAAATACCATAGCAAGATAGAGTACAAATAAGACATTTTGGATCATGATCGTCGTAGTAAATACTTGATGGAATAGTAAACTGATGAGGACACTTAGTAAAATAGGGAGCCCTAGGCAATTCAGAATACAGTTGAAACATTCCTTGAAAGTTTGTAGTGAAAAGAGTCGAGATTTTCGTGTCAAGTAGAGGAAGAAAGAGGCCCCTAGGATGAGAATCAAATAATTGACTGTCGACAAGAAGCCAGAGAAAATCACGAGAAAGAGACTGACAGGGAGTCGATTGTCGCGGAACCAATCGCTAGAGATAGCTTGAGTGAGGCTTTTTTTATCCCGAAGGCTCTCTTGATTAATAGCCTGGTATGAGACTGTAGCGAGTTCTTTATTCTCTTTTGAGATAATCAATTGTTTGCGATCAAAATGGAGTGTTAACTCCTTGCCTTCACTAGCCTTTGCCTCTTGGCCTAAGATAACCTGTCCTTTTGAAGTCTTGTGTACAGGGTTAGTCCCTGTATAGGTGAGCTCTTGGTCTTTGATCACGACGTGTTCTTGGATATCTTTCATAACGTCTGTTGATAAAGGATCAAACACATCGCTGACAAAGGTTGTCAAAGGATAGGTTTTGAGTTGAGCATTTTGCAGAGCCACAGGTAATAGTGTGATAGAGATTAGAAAGAAAGAAGTAAAAATCATTTGGAACCAGCTCAGTTTTTTGCGGTTTGCAAAAGAAGAGCGGAAATTGAAGATACTTGCGAAATAATTAAAAGGATAGGGCATAAGATGACCTTTCTAAATATAAGAGTATCAGAAATGCAAAGAGAAATCTCTTTGCATTGATTTTATTCTTAACGAAGGGTAGTAAAGCATCCACCATACTACCCTCAACTTAAAAATAAAATGTGTTTGAAATAAGGTTCTATTTTATCCTTTATCTCCACCAGCTGTCAAGCCTGAAACAAAGTTCTTTTGTAGGAAGAAGAATAAGGTACAGATTGGAACCGCGATCAAAATAGCACCGGCTGCAAAGAAGGCGATTTTTTGATTTTTTTGGTCACTGATAAAGGTTTGAAGACCAACGGCTACCGTATAGTTCACTTCGTCACGAAGCAAGAATTTAGACAAGATATAGTCTCCGAAAGGCCCCATGAAAGCCCAAAGTGCTTGAACGGCAATCATTGGACGAACAAGAGGAAGGACGATTTGCCAGAAGCGACGGAAGTGTCCAGCTCCATCCAATTTCGCAGATTCATCGAGGGAAATTGGAACAGTATCAAAGTATCCCTTCATCAACCAGGCATTCATTGGAATACCACCACCAACATAAAGGAAGATCAAGAACCAAGGTTGGTTCAAGGCATTCAGCATCAAAGCCATAACGAAGAAGGCTGTGAGGGCTGCCATGGTTGGGACCATTTGAATAATCAAGAAGAAGACCAAACTTTGTTTACGCGCCAAGAAATTGTAACGGCTGTATGCGTAACCTGCGAAGGTAACGATACTTGTTTGTACAATCATGGTGATAATGGCGATAACCAAGGTGTTCATATACCAAGTGCCATAATGGGTTTCAGAGAAAAGTTTTGAGAAGTTATCAAAACTAAGATTGCCACTAAAATCAAGTGTAAAGGCACTGACATTCCCTGATTTGAAGGCTGATAGAACCGTAATCAACAATGGATAAATGATAACGATTGAAAGAACCACCATGTACAGGTAAGTCAAGAAATGATTGAGGCGGCGTTTAAATTGAACTGAATTTTTCATTTTATACATCCTCCATATCAAATGCATGTAGTTTCTTGAAGGCAACCATAGAGATTGAGATCACAATCACAGAGATAATCAAGGTTACCGCTGCAGCCATTGAATATTGAGGAGAAGAATTGGTTGTCAACTTGTAGATCCATGAGATCAAGATATCTGTAGATCCGGCGTTTCCTCCGACAGAACCAGGTCCCCCATCGTTAAACAAGTAAATGATGGAGAAGTTATTAAAGTTGAAGGTATATTGACTGATCAAAGTTGGAGCTGCAACAGCCATAATCATTGGGAAAGTGATGCTGCGGAATTTTTGCCAACCGTTGGCACCATCAATATAAGCAGCTTCGTAAAGATCGTTTGGAATAGATTGAAGAATCCCTAAAGTCAAGACGTAGATGTAAGGGAAGCCGAGCCAACCTTGCATCATAATCAAAGCAATTTTTGTCCAGGTAGGATCTGTTTTCCAAGGAATCAAAACGCCATCTAAGAATGGGAAGATCTTCGCAAACAATGGGATAACTTGTGCATTGATAGCACCGACACTATCGTTAAACATATTTGAGAAAGTTAGGATAGTGATGAAGGCTGGAACAGCCCAAGGAAGCAAGAAGATAACCCCAAAGATTCGTTTTCCTTTTACGAATGGTTGGTTTGCAACAATAGCGGTCAAGATACCGAGTACGATTTGAAGAGTAGAAGCTGCGAGGGCCCAAATCAAGGTCCAGCCAAGAACCGATGTAAAGGCTGAGCGGAAGGTACTCAAGGTCCACATATTAGTGAAGTTTTGGAACCCGATCCAATCAAGCAAGGTTGTTGGAGCGGTATGTTTGAAGTCGTAGTTGGTAAAGGCGATCATCAAAGTTACTAAAACTGGGAAGATAATCGCAAATGTCATAGCAATGTATGAAGGAATAATCAATAAATATGGGAAGCCATTTTCATAGATGGCTTGAACCATTTCTTTCAAGGTTTTTGGAACGGCAATCCCGTTGTTGATGCGTTTAGCAACTGTTCCAGCATCCTTAATATTTAAGGCATAAAATAGGAAGTAAACAACAGTGATGATCAAGTGGAAGGCGCCACGAATCAAGATAAAGAGAGAATTATCTTGTCCACGGACGGTTCCAAGTGTAACCAATTTCGCTAATTCTCCAGCTCCAATTCCTAGGAAATAGGCGAGAAAGAGAATGGTTACGGCAAGAAAAATATAGCCTTTGGTTTTTTGTTTGTTATAAATTTGCCCAAGACCCGGGATCAAAGAGAGCCACATAGCCTTTTTAGGGTTTTGTTCTGTAGTCATTCAAATCTCCTTATAATGTCCTTGCTAGAGAGCAAGAAGACAAGTCAGACAGTAAGTTGTGCTTGAAAATTGAACATAAGAGGTTGGGACTTTGTCTCCAACCTCTTACTCACACCTAAAAACTGTCTTATTTGCTACCGAATTTTTGTTCGATGGTTTCTTTAATCAATTTCACTGCATCGTCAGCAGATGCTTTTGCAGATTTTTTACCACTTACAGCATCGAAAAGCATAGTAGCAGCTGGATCCCAAACAGCACTCATTTCTGAGATATTTGGCATTGGTTGAGCATTCTTGAATTGATCAACAACGGCAGTTGTCAATTCATCGTTTTTGCTAACC
The DNA here is from genome assembly GCF_023109675.1 of Streptococcus parasanguinis. GTDB lineage: Bacteria > Bacillota > Bacilli > Lactobacillales > Streptococcaceae > Streptococcus > Streptococcus parasanguinis_I. The sequence goes on from NZ_JALDUR010000001.1 coordinate 6,608, forward strand.
GCATATTTACGAGCTTCTGTGTTGGCAGGAACTTCATTGGTCTTGTCAAACAAAGCTTTTTGTTGGTCAGTACTTGTCAAGAAGTCAATGAATTTTTGAGCGCCATCAAGGTTTTTCGCACCTGCAGGGATAACCCAAGCTTTACCACCACCAAAGGCAGAGTATTGTTTTCCGTTTGGAAGAGTTGGAATCGTTGCGACACCGTAGTTTACTTTAGCTTCTTTCAATGAAGCAGCTTTCCAAGGACCATCGATGATAGCAGCTGTTTTACCTTCTTGGAATTGTGTTTGGATGAAGTTAGCAGCAGCTTTTGTATCTTGCAAACCTTTTGGCCATTTAGCATACCAAGTTTTTGCATATTCGATACCATCGATAGAACCTTGGTTGTTCAATCCAATATCTTTAGGATCTGTACCGTCTTTACCAAACACATAACCGCCGTTACCTGAAAGTAAACCGTAAGTGTAGTAGAAGTTTGTCCAGTCAGCTAAGAAGGCAGTTGTTTTACCAGGTTCGCTAGCGAAGTCGTACTTGCTATCTTTTGCAAGATTTTCAAGATCACCAAATGTTTTTGGAGCTTCGCTTACAAGATCTTTGTTATAGTAGAGAACCAATGTTTCGATGACAGCAGGTGCACCGTAAACTTTACCACCGTTTGTTACAAGAGCTTCAGTTGTTTTATCTGTATGGCTATCTTTGTTTAATGTCACTTCAGCCAATTGACCATCGCTACCAAGACCACCTACACGGTCGTATGGTGCCATCATAACGTCTGGAGCTTTTTTAGATTGGTTATCAAGAGAAAGGTTATCCAATCCACCAAGAGCATCACCAGTCTTGATGTTAATTTTTACGCCATTTTCTTTTTCAAAAGCTTTTGCAGCTTCTTCAACATAAGATTTGTAGCCTTTGTCTACATAGACGTTGATTTCTTTACTTGCCTCAGAAGAACCTGATGAGTTATTGCTACAAGCAGCAAGTAAGAAGCCGGCAAAACCAACTGTACCAAGTACAGCAGCACTACGTAAAATTGTACGTTTCATGATTTATTCCTCCTAAAGAATAAAAAAAGATAATAATTAGAAACCGTTTTAGACAAACGTTTTCCTAAAACGACTTAAGTATATCACAAGGCGAAAACGTTTGCAAGTGATTTTGAGAAAATTTTTTAAAAATATTTTAATTCCGAACTTTCTTCTATAAAATACATTAAATTTGTTGACATTAGGCAAAGGAAAGAATACACTAGGGGGGTGAGGACATTCTGAAAAAAGTTAAAAAGTTTTTAAGAAACCCCTTGCAGAAAATATGGAAAAAGTTTATAATGACATGGTACGCAAACGTTTTCGCAAAAATTGCGTAAACTGAGTTGCGCCTGTTCGATTTTAACAAAGAGTAGAGCCGCTTGAGAGCTGGATACGACTCTGCAACGATACCCATACCGTGCACCGAATCGCAGGCTTCAAAGAAATAAAAAGAGGTGGTAACCCATGAAAAAACGTCAAAGTGGTGTTTTGATGCACATTTCTTCCCTTCCTGGACAATACGGAATCGGATCATTCGGACAATCAGCATATGATTTTGTTGATTTCCTCGTTCGGACCAAGCAACGTTACTGGCAAATCTTGCCGCTTGGTACAACCAGTTATGGAGATTCTCCATACCAATCTTTCTCAGCTTTTGCTGGGAACACTCATTTTATTGATTTCGATCTTTTGATCGAACAAGGTTTGTTGACAGAAGCAGACCTTAAAGGAGTGGACTTTGGTCAAGATCCTACTCAAGTGGATTATGCAAAGGTTTTCGAACAACGTCGTCCCTTGCTTGAAAAAGCAGTTGCGAATTTCTTAAAATCAAGTGATCAAAAAGAATTCCAAGAATTTTGTGAAGCCAATGCTTCTTGGTTGGAGCTCTTCACAGAATACATGGCTATTAAAGAACACTTTGATTTGAAAGCTTGGACAGAGTGGCCAGATGCAGCTATTCGTGCGCGTGAGCCAAAAGCTTTGGCTAAATACCGTGAAGAATTGGCTGATAAATTGACTTACCATCGTGTAACTCAATTCTTCTTCTTCCAACAATGGTTGGCCTTGAAAGCTTATGCCAACGACCACCACATTGAAATTGTGGGAGATATGCCAATCTATGTAGCGGAAGATTCAAGCGACATGTGGGCTAATCCTCATCTCTTCAAAACAGATGAAAACGGAAAAGCAACTTGCATTGCAGGATGCCCGCCAGATGAGTTCTCAGCAACTGGTCAACTTTGGGGGAACCCAATCTATGACTGGGAAGCAATGGACAAAGATGGCTACCAATGGTGGATTGAACGCTTGCGTGAAAGCTTCAAGATCTATGACATCGTTCGGATCGACCACTTCCGTGGTTTCGAATCATACTGGGAAATCCCTGCTGGTTCTGAAACTGCAGCACCAGGTAAATGGGTCAAAGGTCCTGGCTACAAACTCTTTGCAGCCGTGAAGGAAGAACTCGGTGATTTGAACATCATCGCTGAGGACCTTGGCTTTATGACGGATGAAGTTATTGAGCTTCGCGAACGTACTGGCTTCCCAGGAATGAAGATTCTTCAATTTGCCTTCAATCCTGACGATGAAAGTATCGATAGCCCTCACTTGGCACCAAACAACTCTGTGATGTACACTGGAACACATGATAACAACACAGTTCTTGGATGGTACCGCAATGAAATCGACGATCCAACTCGTGAGTACCTTGCTCGTTATACCAACCGGAAAGAGTATGAATCTGTTCCACATGCTATGCTTCGTACCGTCTTTGCTTCTGTCAGCTTCATGGCTATTGCTACGATGCAAGACTTGCTTGAGTTGGATGGTTCAGCTCGGATGAACTTCCCATCTACTCTCGGTGGTAACTGGTCATGGCGGATGACAGCGGATCAATTGACTCCAGCTGTCGAGCAAGAATTGCTTGATTTCACAACGATCTATCGTCGTGAAAACAAAGACTTGAAAAAAGAAGTTAAGAAAGCAGAAAAATAATCTTTCCCCCTTATTAAAATTGTTGAAACAAAGGAGACTTTAAAACATGGAATCATTACAAAAATATGTGATTGATCATCATCAAAAAACAATTGCTGAATGTTCAAATGAAGAATTGTACCTTGCTTTGCTTAATTACACCAAGCAAGCAAGTGCCCAAAAGAAATTAAATACTGGTAAGAAAAAAGTTTACTATATCTCAGCTGAGTTCTTGATCGGTAAACTCTTGTCTAACAACTTGATCAACTTGGGTCTTTACGACGATGTCAAAAAAGAATTGTCAGATGCTGGTAAAGACTTGATCGAAGTCGAAGAAGTGGAATTGGAACCATCACTTGGTAACGGTGGTTTGGGACGTTTGGCAGCCTGCTTTATCGACTCTATCTCAAGCCTTGGTTTGACAGGGGATGGGGTTGGTTTGAACTACCACTTTGGTTTGTTCCAACAAGTATTAAAAAACAACCAACAAGAAACCATTCCAAACGCATGGTTAACTGACCAAAGCTGGCTCGTTCGTTCAAGCCGTAGCTACCAAGTGCCATTTGCACACTTCACATTGACTTCTACCCTTTATGACATTGATGTTCCTGGTTACAAGATTGATACCAAGAACCGTTTGCGCTTGTTCGACTTGGATTCAGTTGATTCATCTATTATTGAAGATGGTATTAACTTTGACAAGACAGATATCGCTCGCAACTTGACCCTCTTCTTGTACCCAGATGATAGTAACCGTCAAGGGGAATTGCTCCGTATCTTCCAACAATACTTCATGGTGTCAAACGGTGCTCAATTGATCATCGACGAAGCCATCGAAAAAGGAAGCAACTTGCATGACCTTGCTGACTATGCTGTTGTCCAAATCAACGATACTCACCCATCAATGGTCATCCCTGAATTGATCCGTCTTTTGACAGAACGTGGTATTGAAATGGATGAAGCCATCTCTATCGTTCGTAGCATGACGGCTTACACTAACCACACAATCCTTGCGGAAGCCCTTGAAAAATGGCCACTTGAATTCTTGCAAGAAGTGGTTCCTCACTTGGTTCCAATCATTGAAGAATTGGACCGCCGTGTTCGCGCTGAATACAAAGATCCAGCTGTTCAAATCATCGATGAGAATGATCGCGTACACATGGCACACATGGATATCCACTATGGATTTAGCGTAAACGGGGTTGCTGCACTTCACACAGAAATCTTGAAGAATTCTGAGTTGAAAGCTTTCTACGACATTTACCCTGAAAAATTCAACAACAAAACAAACGGTATCACTTTCCGTCGTTGGCTCATGCATGCCAACCCAACCTTGTCACACTACTTGGATGATATCCTCGGACGTGACTGGCACCATGACGCATCTAAATTGGAAGACCTTCTTTCTTATGAAGATAAAGATGCAGTCAAAGCAAAATTGGAAAACATCAAGTCTCACAACAAACGGAAATTGGCTCGTTTCTTGAAAGACCATCAAGGTGTGGAAATCAATCCTAACTCTATCTTTGATACCCAAATCAAACGTCTCCACGAATACAAACGTCAACAAATGAACGCTTTGTATGTGATCCACAAATACTTGGACATCAAAGCTGGAAATATCCCTGCTCGCCCAATCACTGTTCTCTTTGGTGGTAAAGCAGCTCCTGCCTACACCATTGCACAAGATATTATCCACTTGATCCTTTGCTTGTCTGAAGTGATTGCAAACGATCCAGCAGTAGCTCCACACTTGCAAGTCGTTATGGTAGAAAACTACAACGTGACTGCTGCAAGCTACTTGATTCCAGCTAGCGATATTTCTGAGCAAATCTCCCTTGCTTCTAAGGAAGCTTCAGGTACTGGTAACATGAAATTCATGTTGAATGGTGCGTTAACACTTGGTACTATGGATGGAGCAAACGTGGAAATCGCTGAATTGGTTGGACGTGACAACATCTACATCTTCGGTGAAGATTCAGAAACTGTAATCGATCTATATGAGAAATCAGCATACAAATCAGCGGACTTCTATGAACGTGAAGCTATCAAACCATTGGTAGACTTCATTATCAGCGATGCCGTTCTTGCAGTTGGTAACAAGGAACGCTTGACTCGTCTTCACAAGGAATTGATCAACAAAGACTGGTTCATGACTCTTCTTGACTTGGAAGACTACATTGTAACCAAAGAACGCATGTTGGCTGATTACGAAGACCGTGATGCATGGTTGGATCAAGTTATCGTAAACATTGCTAAAGCAGGATTCTTCTCATCTGACCGTACGATCGCTCAGTACAATGAAGATATCTGGCACTTAAACTAATCACCCGATATTAGACCAAGGTTCTTAGGACCCTGGTCTTTTTCATTTCTTGTTATTTGGGAAGAAAAAGGAAGGAATTTAAAGAATGGACACTTCTGTAAACAGTGTTGTTTTTTTGAATTTTGCAACCCCTAAAGGGAAAAATTACATAATTTTTATTTCAGTCTTCAAATCTAATTTATTGGTATAAAAAAATACTTCCCTTTAAAAAGCCTTTCGGTGAAATTTATAAAAAGAGAAAGTGTCTTAAAAACCCTTGAAAATAAAGGATTTTTTCACAGGCATTTGCATATATTTTCAACTAAAGATGGGGAAGGCAAGGAAAGTTTGGGGATTCAAGTTGTTATATATTTAAAGTAAAATAAAAAATTAAATTGACAAATATATAAAAATGGTTGATTGTGATACAATGAAGTTAACTGGAAGTAGCATATTTTTGCCTCTACAGTGAGATTTTTTTAAACAAAAAAGGAGAGTTTTGAAAATGAAAAGCTATCGTGAACATGTTTCGAAGCAGGAAAAATTTTCAATTCGTAAGTTATCAGTCGGTGTTGTTTCATTGGCCATCGCTGGATTGGCTACTGTTAATACCTACGGAGCAGAAGTGAAAGCAGATGAAGCAACAGCGCCTGCAACTGAAGCGACTACTACGGATACAGCAACAAGCGATGCAGCTGTTTCAACAAGTTCTAAGTTGACATCTACAACTGTGACAGAAGGAAATAAAACAGTTACGACGACTTATGTAGAATCACCAGAACTTGAAAAAGCAAAAGCTGATGCGGCTACAGAAGGTGTGACCGTTACAGAAGAAGCTGAAAAAGTCCAACCATCTATCGCAGCAGCAGAAGCAGATAATAAAGCTCAAACAGCTGAAATCAACACAGTAGTTGATAACTACAAAAAGGCAAAAGCGGAGTATGAAGCAAAATCTCAAGAAATCACATTGATTGAAAAGAGAAATGCAGAAGCAGAAGCGGCTTACAAGAAACAAGTAGAAGACTACAAAACCCAACAAGCAGCTTATGATAAAGCTTTAGAAGAGTACAATGCTAAAAAGGCAGCCTACGATGCTAAAGTAGCAGAAAAAGCAGCAGCAGATAAGGCCAATGCAGAAGCAAAAGCTAAGTATGAAGCAGAAATGGCTGTTTACAATACAGCGAAAGCGCAATACGATAAAGATTTACAAGAATACCAAACTAAGAAAGCGCAATACGATAAAGATAAAGCAGCTTATGATCAATTGGTAGCGAAGAAGGCAGAAGAAGATGCTGCTAAGGCTCAATACGAAGCTGATCTTGCAAAATACAATGTAGAAAAAGTACAGTACGAAAATGATTATATTGCTTATCAAAAGAAATTAGCTGAATACGAAGTTGCCAAAAAACAATATACGGACGCGAAACAAGCATACGACAAATATATGACAGACAATGCGTATGCTGACCTTAAAAATGTTTCAACTGTTCAAGATTTGACCTTCCAACGTGAAGGTGGTGCAACTCACACCATTGACGGCATCAGCACTTATCTTACTCGTGATGCTCAAGCTCGTTTAAATACAAGCAATGTCCATCAATATGATTCTAATAAATTGGAAGCTTCAGATATTGTAGCAACTAGTCCTTGGGCCAATAATGAAACTGAGTACATTCAAGTGAAAGAAGGCGATAAATTTGTCGTTACTTATGATAACTTGAATCAGTCCAGCATGCGTGAAAATACGGATATGCATCCAATCAAACGTGTGATTTACCGTTATGAGATTTTAAGTCTTCCATCAAATGATGGCAAAGGGATTGCAGCAGTCAACGCAGATCCAACGGTAACCATGACAGTGGGTGCTTCAACAGACCAAGACAAACCTGTTAAGGTTGCTGTCGATGTTGAATTCTATGATGGTGATGGCAATAAATTTGATTTGACTCAACGCAATGCCATTGTCGCTTTGAACTCGCTCAACCACTGGACAGGTGCTTCCTATGTCGATAGTGGAGACAAACCTCGTGCCCTTACAGTAGAAGCCAAAGATAAAGATGGCAACACTGTTCGTGGAACTTGGGATCCATATGCAGATGGTTCATCCATGAGCATTGAAAACAATGAAGTGAAGGTTAAAACAGGAAAAGCAGACTTTGGTACTGCAACTGTTTCCATTTCAGCAGACAACCCTCTCAAAATTGTGACTCAGAAATATGGTTATGTTAAAGATGACACAGGTAAATGGGTTCCTGGTACGACACCTGAGAAGGAAGAAGTAACGGATGCGTTAACTGTAAATGCTTCGGGTTCAGGAAGTGTTCATTCTATTGGTACAGAAGAATTTACCTTTGAAGGTAAGGATGATGTTATCGGATCATACAAAGTAGATGCAACTACAGGTCAAATTACGTTCACGCCTAAGAAGAAATTTGAAAACGTGGAACACCAAGAGTCTGTAAATGTTGGAAATAATAAATTTATTCCAATTCCAAACTCAAGTGTTTCTTATGATGCTGCTACTAAAGAAGTAACCTCCTTTAAAGATAACCAATATATTGAACATGGCTCTGTCTTTAACGGTGAATCTTCAACAACTCTTGAAGGTTGGGATAATCCATCTTCTCCATACCTCTATTATGGTGGAGCAGGCTTGAAGATGTCAGATGGACACTTAGTCTTTACGGCTAATGGTGCCAATGCGGCTGGTCAACCAACGGTTTATTGGTTTGCCATCAACTCAAATGTAGGTCTTCCTAAAGAGCCAGGAGAAAAACCGAAAGAGCCAACAAAACCAACAGAACCAAAGGCTCCAACTCCACCAACACCAACAGTTGTGGAAGTGCCAGCAGAGCCAAGTAAACCTGAAGAACCTAAATCACCAACTCCGCCAACAGCACCTAACTACACTGTGATTACGGTCGATGTGGAGGAACCAAAAGCTCCAACTCCACCAAAAGCTCCAACCCCACCAACTCCTGAAGTCGTTCCAAATACGAATCCGGTGAAACCGGAAGCTGAAGTGAAATGGCATAAGAATAAAGTGGTAACGGAAACAGATATTCCAACCCCACCAACACCAGTTCCTCCAACTCCACCAACTCCATACAACCCACCTACACCAATTGTTCCACCTACACCAATTGTTCCACCTACACCAATCGTTCCACCAACTCCAGAGGTTCCAACCGAACCAACTCCTGAAGTTCCGGAACAGCCTGTACAACCTGCGCAACCACAAACACCTACGCTTCCAAATACAGGTACAGAAAGCTCAACTGCAGCTGTTCTTGCAGGTGCGATGGCTGGATTGCTTGGATTGGGTCTTGCACGCAAGAAAAAAGAAGATTAATTCTTATTTCTGTCGTTCATTCATCTAAATAAAGAAAGTCAGAAGGCAAGTTCTTCTGGCTTTTTTGATGGAGTGATGACCAAATAGTTGAGAAATAGAACAGAATAGTTTTTGGATGAGGAGAGGAAATGGCTTTTATAGACCAAATCGTGTCGAAATGAAGCAGAATAGAAATGGATGACACAAGAAGAAGAGAATGAGGTATACTGGTGGTGTTCGAATGAAAGTTTATAGGACTCCGTTATATCTCTAATCATTCCAATGATACAGTTGCGATGGCTTTTCATCTTTTGCACACATTACTTTTCCAAATGAATTTCATTTGAACGTATCAGTGATCAGGCAAGTGCCTCCACGGTTTTGAGGCGCTTGCCTTTCTATCTGTATCGCGATATAATAGGGTGTAAGAAATGAAAAGGAGTTTGTATGAAAAAGAAACCTATCTATCTTTATATCCTGTTATTTTTCTCTACGGTTGGAACCCTGACTTCAGCTGTCTCAACCTTTGGAGCTTCAAAGAGTTTTGAGCTGACAGATGATTTTGCGAAACAACTTGGTTTAACAACGGCTCAAGACAAGGCTGACTATGTGACATATTATGAGAAATCAGCCCAACTCAATCAGTCTCCACTAACCTTTTTATTTGTTTCCTTGATTCTGATTGCCTTACTGGCAACTTTCTATTTCCTCTTTATGAAGCAGGATCTGTTAACAGCTCATTATACTTATATGGGACAGATTTTGTTAAGTCAAGCCTTCTCTTGCTATAATTATTTTGCAGGGCGTCCACTATTAGCTAGTTTTTCAAACTCAGCGCTTCGCCAACGATATCTGGCATCTTCGTCCATTGCTTTGTTACTCTTGACTGCTTTATCCCTTCTCTTCCTTGGAATTGTTTTGTATAAAACCTTGCGTTTGAGAAAAGTTCAAGCTAGGGCATAATAGATAAGTTTGAATGGAGCTCTCTTAGAGGATAAGAGAGTTTCTTGATTGGAGAAAAAAGATGAAAGTATCCTTTGTTTATATTAGTCTGAGTGGGAATACAGAGAGTTTTGTCCGCCGTTTAAGTGACTATTTGCTGGAAGCTCATCCCGGACTTGAAATCGAGAAAGTGCATGTGAAAGACCTGGTCAAAGAGGGCCAGCCCTTCTTTGAAATGACCAACCCTTTTATCACTTTTTTGCCAACCTATTTGGAGGGTGGAAATGGTGTCGACAATGGCGATGTGGAAATTTTGACGACAGATGTCGCGGATTTTATTGCTTATGGAGACAATGCCAGCAAGTGCTTAGGAGTGGTTGGATCAGGCAATCGGAATTTTAACAATCAATATTGTTTAACCGCTAAGCAATACAGCCAACGCTTTGGTTTCCCCATGTTAGCCGATTTTGAAATGCGGGGGATGTTGGGAGATATTAAAAAAGTAGCTGCCATTGTAGAAGAGTTGTATCATCTTTAAAATAAAGAGAGTGGGACAGAAATCGGTAATTCGTTAGAATTCGATTTCGTCGTCCCACCTCCGCACAGTTGAGTAGGGCTGTAAAAGCTGATGAAATCAGTGTAGTAGAGCCCACTCAACCACTGCGTTTTGCTCGACAATCCAAAAACAAATAAGAGGCTAGGACTTTTGTCCCAGCCTCTTATTTGTTGCGACTGAATAGAAGAGGAGTCACATTTTATATGACTCCTCTTCTATGGCTTATTTTAATTTTTCAGTGATTTCTTTAGCAAGTAGGAGCCCTAATCGATAGTCTTTATTGATGGCATGGATGACATCGTTGATATTGTCGGTCTCTTGGATTTTTTTCTTGATGCTATCTTTGAAAAATTGATCTTTCAAGAGTTGTTCTTGTAAGAGCCGTTGTAGTTTTTCTCTTTCGTACTTGTTGAATAAAAAGAGGACCACTAAACTGATGAGGATTAAGATGTAAACGGTTTGATTCATAGATTTCTCCTGTATATAAAGGATTTGAAAATGTAGAGAATGAAGGGCATTAGGCATGAGAAAAGGAGTGAGAAAGAACTAAATTGAATCGCATTTAGTTTCTCCTCTCACTCCCATATGAGATGTTCTACTTATCAATCATTAGATAAGAAATTACATTTTCTCAGGGGCATCGACACCAAGTAAGCGAAGGGCTTCTTTTAAGACTACTGCAGTTGAGTAGCTAAGAGCAAGACGGCTTTCGCGTTCTGGGCTTTCATCCAAGATACGAGTGTGTGCATAGTATTTGTTGAAGGCTTGAGCCAAGTTGATAGCATATTTTGCGATCAAGGATGGATCATAGTTTTCAGCGGCACGTTTGACAACACGAGAGAAGTCTTGGAGAAGCTTGATGATTTCCCAGCTTTCTGGGTCGCTCAAGCTGTAAGTCGCATCTGTAGATGGTGTGAAGTTGGCTTTACGAAGGATTGATTGGATACGAGCGTAAGCGTATTGAACGTAAGGTCCAGTTTCTCCTTCGAAGGATACCATGGCTTCGAGGTCGAAGTCATACCCATTGCGGCGGTCTGTCTTCAAGTCGTAGAATTTAACCGCACCAACACCGACTGCATGTGCCACTTCTTCCTTGTTTTCAAGTTCAGGATTCTTTTCTTCGATCTGAGCTTTGGCACGAGAGATGGCTTCTTGAAGAGTTGGTTCGAGAAGGATGATATTTCCTTTACGAGTTGACAATTTTTGGCGGTTTTTTGTCACCAAACCAAAGTCAACGTGAACCATATCATCGCTCCAGTCAAATCCCATTTTCTTCAAAACAGCTTTCAATTGACGGAAGTGGTTAGATTGTTCTTGACCTACAGCATAGATGTTTTTCACAAAGTTGTAAGTCCGTGCACGGTAGATAGCGGTTGCGATATCACGCGTGATATAAAGAGTGGCACCGTCTGATTTCTTAATCATAGCCGGTGGAAGGTTGACATCATCGAGCTCAACGATGCTAGCTCCCTTAGACTCTTTCAACAAGCCTTTGTCTTCAAGGATTTGAACCCCTTCATCCATCTTGTCGTTGTAGAAAGCTTCCCCGTTTAAGCTATCAAACTCAACACCGAGGAGTTTGTAGATACGGTTGAATTCCACCAAGCTTTCGTCACGGAACCATTGCCACAATTCAGTTGCTTCTGGATCCCCATCTTCTAATTTTTTGAACCATTTACGTCCTTCTTCATCAAGCTCAGGATCGTTTTCGATTTCAGCGTTGATTCGAACGTAAAGTTTTAGCAATTCATCGATTGGGTTGGCTTCGACAGCTTCCTTGCTACCCCATTTTTTGTAGGCCACCATCAAGAGACCGAACTGTTTACCCCAGTCTCCCAAGTGGTTGATTTTAATCGTGTTGTAGCCCATTTTGCGGAAGATGTTCGAAAGAGCATCCCCGATAACGGTTGAGCGCAAGTGACCAACTGAGAATGGTTTTGCGATATTTGGACTTGAAAGGTCGATGGTAATGTTTTGACCTTTACCTTCGTCTTGTTGGCCATAGTCTGCACCTGCTTCGATGACAGATTTGATCACTTGATCAGAGATCTTAGATTTGTCCAAGAAGAAGTTTACGTAAGGTCCAGTTGCAACGACTTTTTCGAAGGCACTTTGGTCGATTTTTTCAGCAATGTCTGCAGCGATTGCTTGAGGAGCCTTGCGTTCCACTTTTGCAAGTGAGAAGGCTGGAAAAGCAATGTCGCCAAGATCAGATGATTTTGGTTGTTCAAGCAAATTTAAAATAGCATCTTGGTCAAGAGAGTCAATCACTTTGGCCAATTCACTAGCAATGAGTTCTTTATTGTTCATATTAGCTCCTTAGTCCTTTTAACTATTATTTTAACACAATTCTGAGCGAATTTTCAATTTTTTTGGTATAATTTAAAGTATATTTATTCAAAAGTGGAGGTCCAATGAAAAAGACAGAACGTCACCTTTTGATTCAACAAATGATTCGAAATGAAAAATTGTCGACTCAAAAAGAGATTCAGGATCGATTAGAAGCAAAAGGAATTGCTGTAACGCAAACAACTCTGTCACGAGATTTGCGCGATCTGGGTCTAGTCAAGGTGAAACGAAAAGACCAGTTGTATTATATTTTGCCCAATGAGCCTGAGGTAGCAGAGATTTATATTATGTTGTCCAGCCATGCCAAATCTGTCTCACGAGCAGAATTCACTTTGGTTTTGCGGACAGAGCTGGGAGAAGCAGCTCTCTTGGCCAATGGTGTAGATGAAATGGCAGATGAGCGTATTTTGGGAACAGTAGCAGGGGCCAATACCCTCTTGATTGTCTGCCGTGACCAAGAGGCAGCTATTGAAATTCAAAATGAAATTTTAGGGATGATGCAGTAATCAAGCCCCGTTGGAGAGAAAGAGAGATGTCAAAAGGAGGAAGATAGTGAGCTATCTACTCCTGTTTTCATCTATGGAGCTTGTGTCAGAAAATGATGCAAGAGTAAGGAATAAAGAAGTATGGCAGTAGAGAAAATATCCCCTGGAATGCAGCAGTATCTAGATATCAAAAAAGACTATCCGGATGCCTTTTTGCTGTTTCGAATGGGAGATTTTTACGAATTATTTTATGAAGATGCAGTGAATGCGGCTCAAATTTTAGAGATTTCCTTAACCTCACGGAATAAAAATGCAGAGAATCCGATCCCTATGGCGGGTGTTCCCTACCACTCGGCCCAGCAGTATATTGATGTTCTCATTGAACAGGGCTATAAGGTCGCGATTGCAGAACAAATGGAAGACCCCAAAGAAGCCAAGGGGGTCGTTAAGCGTGAAGTCGTACAGGTGATTACACCGGGTACAGTGGTGGATTCGACCAAGCCAGATAGTGAGAATAACTTCCTGGTTGCTTTGGATCGTTCAGGAAATGATTATGGGCTAGCCTATATGGATCTGGTGACAGGGGAGTTTCAGGTGACGACCCTCAATGACTTTAGCATGGTTTGTGGAGAAATCCGCAATTTACGTGCGCGTGAGGTGGTCCTGGGTTATGACTTGCCAGAACAGGAAGAGCGTGTGTTTGTGAGCCAGATGAATCTCTTGCTGTCACATGTAGAGACGGCGCTCGACGATGTTCAACTCTTAGGGGATCAGTTGAGTGAGCTAGAAAAGAAAACGGCTGGAAAACTTCTCCAGTATGTCTACCAGACACAAATGCGGGAATTGAGCCACCTCAAAAAAGCCCATCATTATGAGATTTGCGATTTCTTGCAGATGGACTTTGCGACCAAGGCTAGTCTTGATTTGACAGAGAATGCGCGGACTGGGAAGAAACATGGTAGCTTGTATTGGTATTTGGATGAAACCAAGACGGCCATGGGCGGTCGTTTGTTGCGGTCCTGGATTCAGAAACCCTTAGTCGATTTGAAACGGATTCGAGAGCGCCAGGACATCATTCAGGTCTTTATGGATCATTTCTTTGAACGGAGCGATTTGACCGACAGCCTCAAAGGAGTCTATGACATTGAACGCTTAGCGAGTCGGGTTTCCTTTGGCAAGATCAATCCTAAGGATCTCTTGCAACTAGGAGATACTCTGGGGCATGTGCCGACGATTAAGTCGATTCTACTGGGGATTGGCGATCCAGTCTTAGATGTCTTGATTGCACGCTTGGATGAACTTCCTGAGTTGCATCGCTTGATTACCTCAGCTATTGCTCCGGAAGCATCTGCTGTTATTACAGAGGGAAATATCATCCGAACTGGGTTTGACGAGCAATTGGACCAGTACCGTGTCGTTCTTCGGGATGGTACTGGTTGGATTGCTGAGATTGAGGCCAAGGAGCGCGAAGCCAGCGGCATTACAGGTCTAAAAATCGATTACAACAAGAAGGATGGCTACTATTTCCATGTCACCAATTCTCAATTGAGTCACGTTCCTGCTCACTTTTTCCGCAAGGCGACCTTGAAAAATTCAGAACGCTTTGGTACGGAAGAATTGGCACGCATCGAAGGAGATATGCTTGAGGCGCGTGAGAAGTCTGCTAATCTTGAATATACGATTTTTATGCGGATTCGTGAAGAAGTTGGCAAATATATCCAGCGTTTGCAACAGTTGGCTCAGGCGATTGCAACGGTTGATGTTTTACAAAGTTTGGCCAGTGTTGCTGAGTCGCAACAGTTGAATCGCCCCTTTTTTCATGAAGAGCGACGAATTGAAATCGACAAAGGTCGCCATCCAGTTGTCGAGAAAGTCATGGGCGCTCAGACCTATATTCCTAATAGCATCTTTATGGATGAAGAACGGGATATTCAGTTGATTACAGGGCCAAACATGAGCGGGAAGTCTACCTATATGCGCCAATTGGCGATCATTGTGATTCTTGCGCAAATTGGCTCCTATGTTCCAGCGCAAAAGGCTGAGTTGCCAATCTTTGATGCGATCTATACCCGGATCGGAGCTGCTGATGACCTGGTATCGGGTCAGTCTACCTTTATGGTGGAAATGATGGAAGCCAATCACGCCATTCGCAAGGCAACGCCCCAGTCCTTGATTTTGTTTGATGAGTTGGGGCGGGGAACTGCGACCTATGATGGGATGGCCCTCGCCCAATCCATCATCGAATACATCCACGATCGTACTGGTGCCAAAACCTTGTTTGCGACCCATTACCATGAGTTGACGGCTCTCTCAGAGACTTTGACCCGTTTGGAAAATGTCCATGTTGCGACCTTGGAGCGAGATGGTCAGGTTACCTTCTTGCACAAGATTGAACCCGGCCCAGCAGATAAATCCTATGGGATTCACGTGGCCAAGATCGCTGGTTTGCCAGAAGAATTGCTGAAGCGGGCGGATGCGATTTTGACCAAGCTCGAAGGACAAGCCCAGCAAGTACCGCTTGCGGATGCAACTCCTAAAAAGGAAGTGTCTTCGCAGGTTGCTGAACAAATGTCCCTCTTTGAGGAAGAAACAGAAAGTACAGTGATCACAGAATTGAAGAATCTGGATCTCTACAATATGACTCCGATGGAAGTCATGATGGCAGTCGCCGAATTGAAAAAGAAATTGTAAAAAAAGATCCTCGTGACGGCGAGGATCTCAGATTGAAGACAAAGTCATCTTAGAAACTTTCCTTAGGTGAGTCTGGACGTCAGCGAACTTCTAAGAAGTTCCATGACTAATTATTGAGCCCCTTCGCTCTTTAATTTCTGGGCTCAGGCTAAAACAGTTTCCTAAACTGTTTTACTCTAAAAACTCCCGAGTGCCTGAAACACAATTGTTTCAGGCACTTTTCTCACAGCGGAAAGTTTCAGTAGATGATTGAATAACTATAACGAGTATAATTTTTATAGAATTTATTAGATTTGTATAAAGGAACAGTTTATCTCCATTTTCAGATCCTCGTAGCACTGAGGATCTTTTTGCTTAGTGGTTAGCAATGCTTTGATTGATTTCTTGGACTTGTTTTTTATAAAAATGATGGGAGACCAACCAGATGATCACGTAAACGAGGGTGAATTCGACAATGAGCGAGAGGTAAAATCCGAGTCGTGCTGGAAACCAGCCGGCCAAGGTAGCTAGGGGAATAAACCCAAGTAACATGAGTAGGTAATGGCTCAGAGTAGCCCGCAAGAGGCTCCAGTCTTTTTGAAAGAGGAGACTTCCCAAGCTAAAGAGGACCCCAATCGCACCCCAAACGAGGACGCAATAGAGCATGACCAGTGAGCCGTGAACATGATGCAAGAACATCCAGCGGCCGACTGCAGAGTTGGGACTTAAGGGAAGGTACAACTCAGGTGAGAATTGGTAGGAAAAGAAGATGGATAGAATGAGCCCGATGAGAATCCCTTTTAGGGCGTCAGAAAATGATTGTTTTAGCATGATAATTTCTCCTTAATGGCTTTTAAATAACGACGGGAGGAGTAGGTCAGGCTCCCATTTTTAAGATGGATTTGAACCGATCCTCCACTAGTGAAGTGCAGGTGATCGATTTCTTTTGTGTTGATAATTTCAGATTGGGAAATTTTGAGAAAGAAGGTCGGTAAGTCTTCAGATAGCTGATAGAGTGGTCCAGTCAGGATAAATTGATCTGTCATGGTCTCACCAATCACTTGCCGATTTTCAATGTAAAAACGTTGGAATAGCTGGCTTTCGATCAGGTAAGCCTCCCCATCCTTTTTGGCACGTAAGCGCCCTTTTTGATCCAATTCTTCCACAAAGTCACGGATTCTCTCTACACGCGTAGATAGTGTAGGTGCTGTAATCGTCACCGCTTCTTCTTGGAAGTGGGAATCAATGTGTACTTCTACTTTCATAAGATATTTTCTCCCTCCTTAGGTAAAGTCGGTTAGCCTGCTAGCTCGGCTCCTTCTTTACACTACTATTAAACACTTTTTCCAAAGGGAAGACAAGGGGATTTGTTTATGTGGTCGTTTTCTTTGCCTATGCGGTTTTTAGGAAAAAAGATGGGGCCAGCCTCCATTTTTTAAGAAAGGGAGTCCTGTGGATCTGTGGTATAATAGAGCTACATGTATCGGTGAAAAAAGGTAAAGGAGCAGCTATGTCACAGATTATTGAATTGCCAGAAGTCCTAGCCAACCAGATTGCGGCAGGTGAAGTAATTGAACGACCTGCTAGTGTGGTCAAGGAATTGGTTGAAAACTCGATCGATGCTGGAGCTAGCCAGATCGTCGTCGAAATCGAAGAAGCAGGATTGAAGTCGATTCGGATCACAGACAATGGGGAAGGAATTGCGCATGATGAGGTCGCTTTGGCCCTTCGTCGACATGCGACCAGTAAGATCAAGAATCAAGCGGATCTTTTTCGCATTCGAACGCTTGGTTTTCGTGGCGAGGCCATGCCTTCCATTGCTTCTGTTAGTATTCTAACCCTTCTAACGGCTCAAGAAGGAGCTGCCCACGGGACCAAATTGGTCGCAAAGGGTGGCGAAATTGAGGAATTGGAGCCAGCGACAAGCCCTGTCGGGACCAAGATTACAGTAGAAGATCTCTTTTTTAATACTCCTGCTCGTCTCAAGTATTTAAAGAGCCAGCAGGCAGAGCTATCCCATATCGTGGATATTCTCAATCGCTTGAGCTTGGCCCATCCTGAGATTGCCTTTACCTTGATCAATGATGGAAAAGAAATGACCAAAACAGCGGGGACTGGCAATCTCCGGCAAGCGATTGCGGGTGTCTATGGCCTTGCGTCTGCTAAGAAGATGGTTGCCATTGAAAATCGTGACCTAGATTTTGAAGTGACGGGCTTTGTGTCTTTGCCTGAATTGACTCGTGCCAATCGCAACTACATCAGTCTCTTTATCAACGGCCGCTACATCAAGAATTTCTTGCTCAATCGGGCTATTTTAGACGGCTACGGTAGTAAACTCATGGTGGGTCGCTTCCCACTTGCGATCATTCACATCCAGATCGACCCTTACTTAGCGGATGTCAATGTTCACCCGACCAAGCAAGAGGTTCGTATCTCCAAAGAACGAGAACTGATGGCCTTGATTTCCCAAGCCATTGCGAATGCTCTGAAAGAGCAGGATCTAATTCCGGATGCTCTAGAAAATCTAGCCAAGTCGACCATTCGTCGAGCAGAAAAGCCGGTTCAGACGACCTTGCCTTTGAAAGAAAACCGCCTCTATTATGACCGCGAAAGTCAAGATTTCAAACTTCGACCAGAGGTGGCAGATCCTCAACTTCCTCTAACAGATGAGGATACTACTGAAGCCAGAAGCCAAGAAAATCCAGTAGAAAAACCGACAAGTGCGATCAAGTTTGCGGAAAGAAAGGCTGCGGTATACGATGAACTGGATCACCCAGAGTTGGATCTGGCTAGCCTAGACAAGGCCTATGACAAGCTGGAGGGAGAGGAAGCATCGACCTTCCCAGAGTTGGAATATTTTGGTCAGATGCATGGGACTTATCTCTTTGCTCAAGGCAATGGAGGCCTCTACATCATTGACCAGCATGCAGCCCAAGAGCGGGTCAAATACGAAGAATACCGGGAGAGCATCGGGGACGTAGACGGCAGTCAGCAACAACTGCTGGTGCCTTATATCTTTGAGTTCCCTACAGACGATCTGATCCGCCTGCAACAGCGCAAGCACCTCTTAGAAGAAGTGGGCGTCTACTTAGAAGAATACGGAGCTAACCAGTTGATCTTACGGGAGCATCCGATCTGGATGAAGGAAGAAGAGATCGAGTCGGGCATCTATGAAATGTGTGATATGCTCCTTTTGACCAAGGAAGTGTCCATCAAGAAATACCGGGCTGAGTTGGCCATCATGATGTCCTGCAAACGCTCCATCAAGGCCAACCACACGCTGGATGATTACTCCGCACGCGATCTGATCTACCAACTGTCCCAATGTGACAACCCTTATAACTGCCCTCATGGCCGTCCGGTTTTGGTTAACTTTACCAAGTCAGATATGGAAAAGATGTTCCGACGCATTCAGGAAAATCACACCAGTTTACGGGAATTGGGCAAATATTAATCAAACAATAAAGGAAGATTATGTACGAATACATTAAAGGAATTTTAACAAAAATCACCGCCAAATACATCGTGGTGGAGACAGCTGGGATCGGCTATCTCTTGCATGTGGCCAATCCCTATGCCTACTCTGGTAAAATGAATCAAGAGGTGCACGTCTATCTGCACCAAGTGGTTCGGGAAGACGCTCACCTTCTCTATGGCTTTGCGACCGAAGAAGAGAAACAGCTCTTTTTAAACTTGATCTCAGTCTCTGGGATTGGACCTGTCTCAGCTCTGGCTATCATTGCTGCAGATGACAATGCAGGCCTTGTCCAAGCCATCGAAAGCAAGAACATCACTTACTTGACCAAGTTTCCGAAGATCGGCAAGAAAACAGCCCAACAGATGGTTTTGGACCTAGAAGGTAAGATCAATCTTGATCTAGAAGATGCACCGGCTCAGTCCAAAGCCAAAGTTGTAGAAGAAAACCAAGCCCTTGAAGAAGCCATGGAAGCCATGTTGGCATTGGGCTACAAGGCAACGGAACTCAAGAAAATCAAGAAATTCTTTGAAGGAACTTCTGATACTGCTGAAAACTATATCAAGTCTGCCCTTAAGATGTTGGTGAAATAGGAGAAGTCTATGCCAAAACGTTGTGGCTGGGTTAAAATGAACAACCCTCTATATGTAGCCTACCACGATGAAGAGTGGGGCCAGCCACTTCATGATGACCAGGCTCTTTTTGAGTTGCTCTGCATGGAGACCTATCAGACTGGTCTGTCTTGGGAAACGGTGCTCAATAAACGCCAAGCCTTTCGGGAAGCTTTTCATGGTTACCAAGTTCATCGTGTTGCAGAGATGAGTGACTCTGAATTGGAAGATTTAATGGACAATGTAGCGATCATCCGAAATCGAGCTAAGATTTTTGCGACACGTGCCAACGCCCAGGCCTTTCTACAAGTGCAAGCAGACTATGGTTCTTTTGATGCCTATCTTTGGTCTTTTGTCGGTGGGAAGACGATTGTGAATGATGTGCCTGATTACAGCCAGGCGCCTGCCAAAACAGGTCTATCTGAGAAATTATCCAAAGATCTCAAAAAACGAGGCTTCAAGTTCACAGGCCCAGTCGCCATCTTGTCATTTTTACAAGCTGCAGGTCTGGTTGATGACCACGAGAATGATTGTGAATGGAAAAGCGGTAAGTAGTGAGTACAGATAGCGAAAGTATTTGAGAATATAGAAAAAGCTGAGAAATTCATCTCAGCTTTCTTTGTTATAGTCAAAGCGAATGACTTGCTCCGTTGCATCTACATACGCGTGGACTCCAAAGGGAACAATTGCTCTTGGTGTGGCATGACCAACGTTTAGATTATAGACAATCGGGGTATTGCTGTCAATGATATCCAATAGTGCCTCTTTATAGTCGTCATAGAAAGTTTCATCCATAGGTTTTCCGACCAAGAGTCCACTGATGACTTCAAATATCCCAGTTTCTTTTAAAGCCTGCAACATTTTTTTGAAATCATCAGGTTCAGGCTTTTCTTCACTTGTTTCTAGCAAGAGGATTTTTCCTTTCCAGTCGGATAAGTCAGGGAAGAGTCTGTACTTTTGGCAGAGTTCTGTACTGTCTACATATCGAGAGTTGTCAAAGATATCGTAGAGGGATTCGAGGCAACCACCGAGGATTTTTCCCTCGAACTGGGCAGTTCCTTGTAGCAAGTCAAAACCTGTATTTGCATGGCTGACACGAGGTATTCCCAAAGCTTTGGGACTGAAGTCAGTTCTTTCCTCATACCAAACGTCACTAGGTCGAATTTCCGAGATTCTTCCCGTCTCAATCAATTCTTTGAAGTAGTGGAGGCTGTATGGCAACATTTCTTTGTCTAACTCACAAATGTCTGCTAAAAAGGATTGACCATAAAAAGTCTTGATTCCTAGTTTATGCAACATGAGGTGGTTCATAGTTGTATCCGAGAAGCCAAGAAAAATTTTTTGTTTGATAACCTTTTGTAGTTGGTCATTTTCAAAAAGATAAGGCAATAAACGATAGGTATCGTCTCCACCGATGGCGCATAAGATCATGTCGATGCTTTCATCAGAAAATGCCTGCATCAAATCCTCCGCACGAGCTTCAGGATGTTCTTTGATAAAGTCTAAGCCTTTTAGCGAATGGGGTAAAAAGATAGGATTGAGTCCGAGGCCCTTGAGACGTTGGACACCCAAGTCCATTTCGTGTTTGACAAAGTCTTCTCCGATAATCCCACTAGATAAACTTATAATACCAATAGTAGAAGTCATATATTATCCTCCTAGAAAAAATTGATACTATTGTATCACAAAAGATGAGGGAAAACAACAAGAATTAGAGTCAGAAGAAGGCTTTTAGATCAAGAAAGTAGTAAAAAAGCAACCACTCGATATGGTTTCTTCAGAATAGAGATAAGCTCTATCAACAATAGAAAATAGCCCTTTTAGAAGTTGATCGCCACATAGTTAAAAGTCTTAGGCATGCTGATGTAATGGTATTTCTAAGAGCCTTTACTTTATACTCTAAAATAAAAGATTGAAGAAAGTTGTCCAAAATGGACTTTATCTTCAATTTGATTTTTAAATAATTTAGGAAATTGTGTTAAAATGAAATGAAAATTACGAATAGTATAAGTAGGAGGCACCATGAAGGCGGAAATTATTGCAGTTGGAACAGAAATTCTAACAGGACAAATTGTGAACACCAATGCTCAATTCTTGTCTGAAAAATTGGCTAGTTTAGGGATTGATGTCTATTATCATGTGGCGGTAGGAGACAATGAAGGTCGTCTCTTCTCGACCATTGAGACAGCTTCAAAACGCAGTGATTTGGTGATTTTATGTGGTGGACTTGGGCCAACAGAGGATGATTTGACCAAGCAAACCCTTGCTAAGTTTTTAGGGAAAGAACTGGTTTTTGATCCAACAGCGCTTGCCAAACTCGACACCTTCTTTGCCAGTCGCCCTGATTATGTCCGGACGCCCAATAATGAGCGGCAAGCACAATTGATTGCCGGTTCAATCCCCCTTCAAAACCGTACAGGTCTCGCGGTTGGAGGTTTGATTGAAGTCGACGGTGTGACCTATGTCGTTCTACCTGGTCCACCAAGTGAGTTAAAACCCATGGTCAATGAACAATTGGTGCCTCATTTGACAACAGGGGAACAGCTCTTTTCAAGAGTCTTGCGCTTCTTTGGAATTGGGGAAAGCCAGCTGGTTACGATCCTAGCAGATATCATTGAGGAGCAGAGTGATCCGACGGTGGCTCCTTATGCCAAGACGGGAGAAGTGACCTTGCGTCTGTCTACAAAGGCGAAGGATCAAGCTTCAGCAGATGCTAAGCTCGATGTCTTAGAAAAGGAAATCTTATCACGCCACACCCTGGATCATCAACCTTTGCAAGAGTTGTTTTACGGTTATGGGGATGACAATTCGATGGCCAAGGTGGCCTTTGATCTCTTGAAACGGACTGGTAAGACCATTACAGCTGCAGAAAGCCTGACGGCTGGCCTCTTCCAAGCGACTTTGGCAGATTTTTCAGGGGCGTCTAGCATCTTTGCAGGTGGTTTTGTCACCTATAGTCTGGAAGAAAAAAGCAAGATGTTGTCTATTCCAGCTCAAGAGTTGGAGCAACATGGAGTGGTGTCTCATTTTACAGCTCAAGCCATGGCTTCACAGGCCCGTAAGTTAACAGGATCCGATTATGGTGTTAGCCTGACCGGAGTTGCGGGGCCAGATAGTCTAGAAGGGCACCCAGCAGGGACTGTCTTT
This sequence comes from Streptococcus parasanguinis, assembly GCF_023109675.1. Taxonomy (GTDB): domain Bacteria; phylum Bacillota; class Bacilli; order Lactobacillales; family Streptococcaceae; genus Streptococcus; species Streptococcus parasanguinis_I. Next base: position 29,478 of record NZ_JALDUR010000001.1, read on the forward strand.
ATCGGACTTGCAACTCCAAACGGAGTGGATAGTGTTCAAGTTAATATCGCTGGACGTAGCCGGGCGGATGTCCGCGAAATTGCAGTTCTTCATGCCTTTAATTTGGTACGCTTGGCTGTATTAAATGGTGAAAATTTGGTATAATGAAGCTTGTGCCAAATGAAGAATAATTCTAAAAATGGATAGGAAATGAGCCTTTCAAAGACCGGAAAACGTCAGTGAGTTGCATGCATTTCCTGTATAGTAAAAAATAGGAGAAAAGAATGGCGAAAAAACAGAAAAAATTAGATGATATCTCTAAGAAATTTGGAGATGAGCGTGAAAAAGCGCTCAATGATGCCCTGAAATTGATCGAAAAAGACTTTGGTAAGGGATCGATCATGCGTTTGGGTGAACGTGCAGAGCAAAAAGTACAAGTCATGAGCTCTGGTTCCTTGGCGCTTGATATTGCCTTGGGTGCTGGTGGTTATCCAAAAGGTCGGATCATCGAAATCTATGGTCCAGAATCATCTGGTAAAACAACCGTTGCCCTCCATGCAGTAGCGCAAGCACAGAAAGAAGGGGGCATTGCTGCCTTTATCGATGCCGAGCATGCCTTGGATCCATCTTATGCAGCAGCTCTTGGGGTCAATATCGACGAACTTCTCTTGTCTCAACCAGACTCAGGGGAACAAGGACTTGAAATTGCTGGTAAATTGATCGACTCTGGTGCGGTTGATTTGGTGGTTGTCGACTCTGTTGCAGCCTTGGTACCACGTGCGGAAATCGATGGAGATATCGGGGATAGCCACGTTGGTTTGCAAGCGCGGATGATGAGCCAAGCGATGCGTAAACTCGGAGCTTCGATCAATAAGACCAAGACCATTGCCATCTTTATCAACCAATTGCGTGAAAAAGTTGGGGTCATGTTTGGGAACCCTGAAACCACACCTGGTGGTCGTGCCCTTAAATTCTACGCTTCTGTCCGTCTAGATGTTCGTGGAAACACTCAAATCAAGGGGACTGGGGACCAAAAAGATACCAACGTTGGTAAGGAAACCAAGATCAAGGTTGTGAAGAACAAGGTAGCTCCACCGTTCAAAGAAGCCATGGTTGAAATCATGTACGGGGAAGGAATTTCACGTACAGGTGAATTGGTGAAGATTGCAACAGATTTGGATATCATCCAAAAAGCTGGTGCCTGGTACTCATATAACGGCGAAAAAATTGGTCAAGGATCTGAAAATGCTAAGAAATTCTTGGCTGACCACCCAGAAATTTTTGACGAAATCGACCACAAGGTTCGGGTTCATTTTGGTTTGATCGAAGAAGACGAAGCAGTGAAAACCCTTGATAAAACTGAAGAAGCAGCTCCTGTCGTAGAAGAAGTAACTCTAGATTTAGATGATGCGATTGAAATTGAAGATTAATTTTTTTCAAAATAGGTCGCTAGACTGATGGTTTTTGTGTTATAATTTAATACGATAGTATTATCGTGTAGCGAAAGGAGTGCATGCATGATTAAAATTTATACAGTGTCAAGTTGCACCAGCTGTAAAAAAGCAAAGACTTGGCTCAATGCTCACCAGCTAACTTATAAAGAACAAAACCTCGGTAAAGAAGGGATCACCAAAGAAGAATTATTGGATATCCTTACAAAGACTGAAAATGGAGTGGCAAGTATTGTCTCTTCAAAAAATCGATACGCTAAAAATCTAGGAGTGGACATTGAAGACTTGAGTGTCAATGAAGTCATTGACATCATCATGGAAACACCTCGTATTCTTAAAAGTCCGATCTTGGTAGATGACAAACGTCTCCAAGTGGGCTACAAAGAAGATGATATTCGTGCCTTCTTGCCACGATCAGTTCGAAATGTAGAAAATGCAGAAGCGCGGATGCGTGCAGCCCTTTAAAGTGATTGAAAATCAGAAACAATTTGTTTCTGATTTTTTCTTTTTAAAAATTGGAATGAAAAGCAGTTTACTGCGCCATTTTACGAAATCTATGATACAATATTTTAGAAAACAATAACTAGTAAGGAATGGAAAATGAAAAGGAAAATCTTCTTATTGGGTGTACTTGCCTTGTGTTTGACGGGATGCGGTCAAAAAAAGCAAGTGAAAACGCCAACTTCAAGTGAACAAAAGGCAATCCAAGCAAAAGCAGAGCAGCTGCAAAAGGATAATAAGAGTATCTTGCAAAAAGCTGAAGAAAATAAAGTCATCACTAGAACCTTTGTTTTTCCAAAAGATGACAAGGGGACACAACAAACGCAAATCGTCACCTATGTGGGGGATACCTTTAAAAAATTGGAGACCATCAATGTGACGGCAACCGATGAGGAGTTGAAAAAAGGGATCCAACAGGTTGGAGTCGAGGAAGCGCAAAAGCAATTGAGAGAATCCTTTAACAAGGACGATGCCTTTAAGGAAGCTTTGACAGTGCCAGGTTTCACAGCTGATTTAACCTTGGAAAATGAGAATGAATACAAGGTAACCATCACCTATGATTTTGAAGCAATGGATGTGAAGAAGGCTGAAGGCATGACCTACTTCAAAAACAATCACTTACCAGAGTTGTTGAAGCTGACACCGAGTCAATTTGCGGATAATCTTATCAATGCTGGAGCGAGTGAGCAAAAATAAAAAAACAGTTTAGCTAAAATAGCTCAAAAATGCTTGAAAAAGCCGTAAAATCAAGGGCTTGGCCGTTGTGGAAAACTCTTAATTATGGTATAATAGTAATATTCTAAGGAAAGAGGGTGTTCTTGTGGGATTTACAGATGAAACAGTACGTTTTAATCTTGATGATTCAAATCGTAAGGAAATTAGCGAGACCTTGAAAGATGTTTACTTGTCACTGGATGAAAAAGGCTACAATCCAATTAATCAAATCGTAGGATACGTACTCAGTGGTGATCCTGCCTATGTACCTCGTTATAATAATGCACGGAACCAAATTCGTAAATATGAACGAGATGAGATCGTGGAAGAATTGGTACGTTATTATTTGAAAGGGCAAGGAATAGACCTCTAATGAGAATTATGGGATTGGATGTCGGTTCAAAGACCGTCGGGGTTGCTGTGAGTGATCCTCTCGGTTTTACAGCTCAGGGTCTTGAAATCATTCAAATTGATGAGGACAAAAAAGAATTTGGCTTAGAACGATTAGCCGAATTAGTAGCTCAATACAAGGTAGACCGTTTTGTTGTAGGCTTGCCGAAAAACATGAACAACACAAGCGGACCGCGTGTGGAAGCCAGTCAGGCGTATGGCACGATGATTGCTGAAAAGTTTGGCTTGCCAGTCGACTACCAAGACGAACGGTTGACAACAGTTGCCGCAGAGCGGATGTTGATTGAGCAAGCAGACGTTAGCCGTAGCAAACGCAAAAAAGTTATTGATAAGTTAGCGGCGCAGCTCATTTTACAAAATTATTTAGATCGTAATTTTTAGAAAGAAAACGAGGAAGAATAGTATGGCACATGATCATAACCACGACCATGAAGAACGTGAATTAATCACATTGGTGGATGAACAAGGAAATGAAACCTTGTTTGAAATTCTTTTGACCATCGATGGCAAAGAAGAGTTTGGAAAGAACTATGTCCTTTTGATCCCTGCAAATGCAGAAGAAGATGAAAATGGCGAAGTTGAAATTCAAGCTTATTCATTTACAGAAAACGAAGACGGAACAGAAGGCGACCTTCAACCAATCCCAGAAGACTCAGATGCAGAATGGGATATGATCGAAGAAGTCTTCAACAGCTTTATGGAGGAGTGATACAGTCTGGGAGACTGTATCACCTCAACTCCTAGAAACTAGAAAGAGTTGAAACGTCCGGGGGACGTTTTTAGCCCTGCTTCAAGAAATAAGAAAAAGCAGGAAGTCTGGGAGACTGTATCAGCCCAACTCCCAGAAATTGGAAAGAGTTGGAAGTCCGGGGGACGTTTTTAGCCTTGCGCTAGAAAGCAAGATTGCAAGTAAGTCCAATGGACTTGTTGTAAAGATGAACGGAAAGAATAACTACAAAAGAAAGGAGCGCAAACGTCAGAAGAGGTTTTGTCGCTTTTTTCTTTTAGGAGGAAGATGTGAATAAGATTGAGCAATGGATGAATAGTCGGATCGGTCTGAATTTCCGATCAGGACTGGATCGTATGGAGCAGGCGCTGAGCCTTTTAGGGAGACCGGATAAGTCTTATCCGATCCTTCATGTGACAGGAACCAATGGGAAGGGATCGACGATCGCCTTTATGCGCCAATTGTTGATGGTTCATGGGAAGAAAGTTGGGACCTTTACTTCTCCTCATATGATCAGTATCCATGATCGGATTTGTATTGGGGATCAGCCAATTTCAGATGAAGATTTCACTCGGATTGGTCAAGAGGTGCAGCAGATGGAGCAGACCCTACTCCAAACCCAGGACCAACTCTCCTATTTTGAGATTATCTGTCTCATGGCCCTTTTGTATTTTAAGGAACAAGCTGTGGACGTGGTCTTATTGGAAGTAGGTATTGGTGGGCTTCTGGACACGACCAATGTAGTGACAGGAGAGATTGCAGTGATCACTTCGGTTGGCCTGGATCACCAAGAAACGCTAGGAGGGACTATTGCGGCAATTGCTCAGCAAAAGGCAGGGATCTTTAAGAAGGGCAAGAAAGCTGTTGTGGGTCCCTTGTCGGATGATGCTATAACTGTTTGTCAAGAAAAAGCGAAGCAATTGGATGTGGATCTCTACGCCTTCCAGAACGATTTTGGCTTAGAGCAGGATCGTTTTTGGAATGAAAACGTGGAACTTGTCTTGCCGTCTCTGGGTTTGAAGGGTGATTACCAACGGGAAAATGCTGCAGTAGCTTTGGAGGCCTTTTTCCTCTATATGGAGGGCCTAGATCAAGAAGTGGATATGGAGCAGGTCAAACACGCCTTGCAAGAGACAAGGTGGCCGGGCCGTCTAGAGTTATTTGGCGACCAGGTGTATCTGGATGGCGCTCATAATCCTCATGCTATGTTGCGCTTGATCGAGTTTGCCAATAGCTTAGCAGGAAAGCGCGTGAAGATTTTATTCGGTGCTCTCAAACGAAAAGATTATAGTGGGATGCTCCAAACGCTTCAAGCGGGATTGCCAGAAGCTGAATTGATTTTGACGACCTTTCATTACGGTGAAGTGGTGGCGCAGGGTGATCGACAAGACCTGCCTTATGTGGCTGACTACAAGGCCTATATCAAAGAGTTTATGGATCAGAGCCATCCAGATGAGGTTTTATTTGTGACAGGTTCCTTGTATTTTATTGCAGAAGTAAGGGCATTTTTATTAGAGGGGTAAACAATTGACCTAAAGACTTTCTTGGCGTATACTGGTGGTAGATAGTATACGGTTATGGCGAAAGGAGTCGATCTTAATGAAAAAAATCATGTCTATACTGACCTTGGCGGTAGCTCTTTTCCTGACTGCTTGTAGCCAGCAAGAAAAAGCAACACAGACTTCGAGCAAACAGACGTCTACTTCATCACAGACTATGACTTCGGCGAGTGAAGAACAGAAAGAAGGAGTGTCCATAGATGGCAGTTATCGAGGACAGGACGAGGAAAATACGATTCTCTTAGTTGTGACGGGGCGAAAAGGCACGTTTACGGTACAAGATGCTGATGGAGAAGAAGAGACCAAAGAGGTCAGCATTGATCCGGTCAATCAATCCATGCGTATCGGGGATGAGCCTTATCGCTATCGGATCGAAGGAGATCAGTTGTCGCTAGAAGACCTAGAGCAAGCAGAGGATGATCAAGGGATTATCGTTTTGACCAAGCAATAAGGGACGAAACAAGAGAGAGTGGGACAGAAATCGGTAATTCGTTAGAATTCGATTTCGTCGTCCCACCTCCGCACAGTTGAGTAGGGCTGTAAAAGCTGATGAAATCAGCGTAGTAGAGCCCACTCAACCACTGCGTCTTGCTCGACAATCCAAAAATAATTGAGAGGCTAGGACTTCTGTCCCACTCTCTTTTTGTTTGTCTAGAAGGGGTTTGGTTGGTCGTTGCAACGGGTAAAAAGAATTGGTATACTAGTAGAAAGAAAAAAGGAGGATGCTGTGACCTTTCGAAAATTACGTCTATTAATGTCCAAATATGGATTTAGTATTTTGTTTATGGGCTTTGAACTATGGGCATCCTTTGCGGCCTTCTTCTGGCTTAATAGATGGTTCCCTCATTGGCTATCTGTTGCAGTCATTGGGCTCTTATATGTGTCTACAATCTTAGCTATTGTTAATCGAAATACCCCGCCTGAAAATAAGGTGACCTGGCTCTTGATTGCCGTCATTCCTGTCTTTGGATCGCTTTTATACCTCATGTTTGGCGAGCGGCGTTTGTCCAAAAAGGAAATGATCCAGCTGAAAAATATGGAGTCCATGAAGTTTCGAGAGGACAATAGTCATCAGTTGCGTAAGGAGCTCAAGCAAGAAAGCAAGGCGGTTTATGGCTTGGTCAAGTCGATTTTATCCATGGACCACAATGCGGATCTCTACAATGGGACGGCATCAACCTTTTACCCTCTAGGGGAGGAGATGTATGAGCAACTACTAGAGGATCTGAGAGCGGCGAAAAAATTTATCTTCATCGAGTTTTACATCATTGATGAGGGTTTGATGTGGAACAGTATCCTAGAAATTTTAGAGCAGAAAGTGAAAGAGGGGGTCGAAGTCAAACTCCTTTATGACGATATCGGCTGTATGGCAACCTTGGCTGGAAACTATACCAAACGATTGAGAAAGATGGGGATTGATGCCCATAAGTTTAACAAGGTGATTCCCCGCTTAACGGTGGCTTATAATAACCGAGACCACCGAAAGATTCTGGTCATTGATGGGCAGATCGGCTATACGGGTGGGGTCAATCTGGCAGACGAGTACATCAATCACATTGAGCGGTTTGGTCACTGGAAGGACAGTGCCATCCGTTTAGATGGACGAGCTGTTAAGGCCTTGACCCGACTTTTTCTCATGAACTGGTACATCAACCGTGGAGAAATAGAAGATTTTGACCGTTACCATATTGAAAACAAGGCGGTCGAAGGTGAAGGATTATACATTCCCTATGGAAGCGGTCCTAAACCGATTTACAAGTCGCAGGTTGGAAAGACGGTCTATCAAAATATGATCAACCAGTCGACAGATTACGTCTATATCACGACTCCTTACTTGATCATCGATTATGATTTGACAGAGGATATCCGCAATGCAGCCCTTCGTGGGGTGGATGTTCGCATCGTGACCCCGCATATTCCGGATAAAAAATTGATCCAAATTGTTACGCGTGGGGCTTACTTGGATCTGATGGATGCTGGTGTGAAAATCTATGAGTACACGCCTGGTTTTGTCCATAGCAAGCAAGTTCTTGCCGATGATGAAATGGCGGTTGTAGGGTCGATTAACTTTGATTACCGCAGTTTGGTCCATCACTATGAAAATGCGGTCTGGATGTATCGGACGCCTGCCTTGAAAAAGATTCGGGAGGACTTTGACCATATCTTTGAAGTGTCTCAAGAAATTACAGAGGATACCTTCCGCTTTACATGGCACCAAAGCTTAATCAAGGAAATTATGCAATTGTTCGCACCGATGTTGTAATAGGTGTGGGAATACAGAAGAAAGAGTCAGAAGCTGAGAGATCTGACTCTTTTTCCATAGGACTATGTGATAAGAGGCTGACAGGGTCAGCAGAATTTGGTATACTAGAGAAGATAATGGGCTTTTTTCTAAAAGGAAAGAGCAAAGATCTAGAAAAAGGAAACAGAATGAGCGAAAAAGAGCAAGAAATGACTTCGAAAAAATTAGGGATTCACGTGGGAGATAGTTTTCAGGATACACGTGAAATTCGCGAAGTGCTAGATAAATCAGTCTTTCGTGAAGAAGAGCCGACTCATAGCCAGCAGGCAGAAGTCTTGGAGGAGCCGGTTGCAATGGAGGCATCAGAGGAAATTCGTGATGCCAAGCCAGAAGCAGTAGCAGAACCTACACAAGAATCGGAACAGGAAGCGGAGCAACCTCTTAGTCGGATGAGTCGTCGTTCGCGTAAGGCGGGAGTTGAAGCGGCAAAAGCGGAAGCATCCAAGGTAGAAGAGAATACGGAAGAGCTAGAAGCAGATGTGGCAGTTGAGCCGATCCGTCGTCACTCCAAGCGTCCAGTGCCCCTAGCGATTCCTTTTGTGTTGAGTCTCTTGATTAGTTTACTGCATGTCGGGGTGCCATTTTTAACCCGTTTTGCCACCAATCAACAATCGCAAAACTTGTATGCTGGCTGGGCAATGACCAAGGGTCAAGTACCGTTTGGTGATTTTTACGGAACCAATGGTCTGCTCTATTATGCAATCAACTGGTTGGGAAGTTTAGCTGGTGGACATTGGATCTTGATGATCCTCCAAGCGATTGCCCTATTCTTTGCGGGTACTTACCTCTATCGGGTTGTGCGCTTGCTGGTGTCTGATAAAGATACAGCGAAGAATGTCCAGTTACTCTTTTATTTCTTGGTGTTAGGCCTTGGTTTTGGAGGGACTTACGTGACTCTCTTTAGCCTTCCAATCCTATTTGCCAGCATGAATTTCATTTTGGCTTATTTGATTGGGCATCGTAAGGATGAAGGCTTTATCCTTTATGGTGCGATTGCAGCTGTGGCTTTCTTGATTGATCCGATGACCAGTGCCTTGTTTTATTTGTTGGCCTTCCTTGGATTAACAGCCTTTAACATCAAGCAGAAGAGATGGGCGCGTGGCTTTTATCAACTGCTAGCAGCTCTCCTTGGTTTTTCACTCGTCTTTTATCCAATTGGCTATATCACCGTTTTGAATCAGACTTTTGGCTATGCCATTAACCAAGTAACCTATGTCTTTAATGCCTTGAATTTTAGCAATGGACAGACCTTCAGTAATGCCATTTATTATGGACTGTTGGCGCTGGCCTTTGGCCTAGTCTCTGCCTTTTTGATGTCTTTTACGAAGCAAAATAGCAGTGCTCGCCGGATCTTCCGCTTTATGGGATGGGCAGGTAGCTTGGTGGTCCTCATTGTGTCGATTGGTCTTCCTGAACAAGGCGCTTACCAATTGTTACCGATGTTGCCATTTGTTCTTCCTTTGTTTGCGATCTGGTTCTCACGAGATGGGGAAGAAAACGATGGGATCGAACGTCGTGGTCGGAAGAAGAAAAACAAGGAAGTTTGGGCCGCTTACTTTACGAGCCAAGTTTTCTTACCGCTAGTAGCCCTTGTCTATCTGTTGGCGAATCCAGTGGTTCAAGATGTCGTGCTTCAGTCTGGTCAATCGAGTGAACGGAGCGCTATTGCCAGCTACATTAAACATCACACCAAGTCGCAAGATACCATCTATGCTTGGGATACGACAGCTACTCTCTATCAAGAAAGCGATCGTTTGGCAGCTTCTGCCTTATTGACCCCAACGTCTTATCTGGGAATTAATGAAAATCGGACCAATGTGATCCAACAAATCGATCGGTCTGAACCCAAGTATATTGTGGTCAACAATCAGGTAGAATTGACCTCCAATATGAAGGACTTGCTCAAAGAAAATTATCATCTCGTTGAGAAGAAATACCGTCATTTCAAACTCTATCAACGCTCTTAAGAAAATCAATATCTTGTGCTTTAGAAAGTTTTTTATAAAATTTTCCACAAGATATTGATTTTTATTTTTGGAGTGGTATAATACAACTTGTATGTAAATAAATGAAGAGAGGCATGTTTGGTATGATCACCTTGAGAGAAGAAAAACTGAGAATGGCCCCGGATATTTTTGTTGAAAAACGAGATGGCCGTCGTGTTCCATTCGATGTTGAAAAAATTTATAAAGCCTTGTTGAAGGCAACAGAAGAAGTGACTTCTCTCACTCCCGTGATGGAAGCCAAACTAGAAGCCATTGTCGATCGTGTGATCGCAGAGATTTTGGAACGTTTTCCAAATGGCGTGAAGATCTATGAGATTCAAAATGTCGTCGAGCATGAATTGCTTCAAGCTAATGAATATGCGATTGCAGAGAGCTACATTACTTATCGCACCCAGCGTGATTTTGAGCGCTCAAAAGCGACGGATATCAACTTTACGATTGGCAAACTCCTCAATAAGGACCAAGCCGTCGTGAATGAAAACGCCAACAAGGACAGTGATGTCTTTAACACGCAACGGGACTTGACAGCAGGGATTGTTGGTAAGTCTATTGGTCTCAAAATGTTGCCCAAACACGTAGCCAATGCCCACCAAAAAGGGGACATTCACTACCATGATTTGGACTATAGCCCTTATACACCGATGACCAACTGCTGTTTGATCGATTTTGAAGGCATGCTCAGAAATGGCTTTAAGATTGGGAATGCAGAAGTAGAAAGTCCTAAGTCCATCCAAACTGCGACGGCTCAAATCTCGCAGATTATTGCCAATGTAGCCTCTAGTCAGTACGGGGGCTGTTCAGCTGACCGGATCGATGAGGTCCTGGCCCCTTATGCAGAAAAGAACTACCAAAAACACTTGGCAGATGCCAAAGAGTGGGTGCTTCCTGAAAAGCAAGAGGACTATGCTTGGAGCAAGACTCAAAAAGACATCTATGATGCCATGCAATCGCTGGAATATGAGATCAATACCCTCTTTACCTCGAACGGACAAACTCCCTTTACTTCGCTTGGTTTTGGTCTTGGAACCAATCGCTTCGAGCGGGAAATCCAAAAGGCGATTTTGGAAATCAGAATCAAGGGACTTGGATCGGAACATCGGACCGCTATCTTTCCAAAACTGATCTTTACCCTTAAGCGGGGGCTCAACCTAGAACTTGGAACTCCTAACTATGATATCAAGCAATTGGCCTTGGAATGTGCAACGAAGCGTATGTATCCAGACGTTTTGTCTTATGACAAGATTGTCGAGTTGACAGGCTCCTTCAAGGTGCCGATGGGATGTCGCTCTTTCCTTCAAGGTTGGAAGGACGAGAATGGTGTGGAAGTTAATTCTGGCCGGATGAACCTAGGGGTTGTGACAGTCAATTTACCTCGGATTGCCTTGGAATCTGGCGGAGACAAGGAGAAGTTCTGGCAAATCTTTAATGAACGGATGAACATCGCTGAAGATGCCTTGGTTTACCGGGTGGAACGCACCGAAGAAGCAACACCAGCCAATGCGCCGATCCTCTATCAATATGGGGCTTTCGGGAAACGCTTGGGTAAATATGACCAGGTAGATCAGCTCTTCCGTCATCGCAGAGCAACCGTTTCTCTTGGTTATATCGGGCTCTATGAAGTCGCAACCGTCTTTTATGGGCCAAATTGGGAACACAATCCAGAAGCCAAACAATTCACGATCGATATCATCAAGGATATGAAAGCGCGCGTGGAAGAATGGTCTGACCAGTATGATTACCACTTCTCCATCTATTCGACACCGTCAGAAAGCTTGACAGACCGCTTCTGTCGCCTGGATACGGAGAAATTTGGCAAGGTTCCGGATATCACAGACAAGGAATACTACACCAATAGTTTCCACTACGATGTTCGTAAGAACCCAACGCCGTTTGAGAAGTTAGATTTTGAAAAAGTTTATCCTGAAGCTGGGGCGTCTGGTGGCTTTATCCACTATTGTGAATACCCTGTGCTCCAACAAAATCCAAAAGCCCTTGAGGCGGTTTGGGATTATGCCTATGACCGGGTCGGTTATCTCGGAACCAATACGCCGATTGACCGTTGTTACAAGTGTGATTTTGAGGGAGATTTCACGCCGACTGAGCGCGGATTTGCTTGTCCAAACTGTGGCAATAGCGATCCTAAGACGGTTGATGTGGTCAAACGGACCTGTGGTTATCTCGGAAACCCACAAGCTCGTCCCATGGTCAATGGCCGTCATAAGGAAATCGCTGCGCGGGTCAAACACATGAATGGATCTACGATCAAATCAGCTGGGCACCAAGTGACAGATTAGAAAAGGATATTATGGGAAAATACCAATTAGATGATAAGGGTAAGGCTCAGGTTCAACGATTCCACGAGAAGCATTCAAAGGGTGGAATCAATAAAAAAGACCGAGTAGCCAGCCTGAGAGAACAATTTTTAAATAAAAATAAGAAAAAGTGAGAGTCCGCTCTCGCTTTTCTCTTATGGGGAGGGAATGATGGAATTACGCAGACCAACTTTAGCAGATAAAGAAACCATTCTAAAGATGATGGCAGAGTTCGAAGAGACCCGATCAGCCCATAACGGTGGCTTTTGGGATGCGGAAGCTTTTGTTTACGAAGCCTGGTTGGAAAGTAATCGTGACATGGAAATGGGGCTAGGAATTCCGGAAGGTTGGGTGCCTGCTGTTCAGTTAGTCGCTTTTGCAAGAGACGGTCAAGCGGTTGGCTTTCTTAATCTCCGCTTGCGCCTGAGTGCTTATCTCCTGGAGGAGGGTGGCCATATCGGCTATTCCATCCGTCCTTCTGAAAGGGGAAAAGGTTATGCCAAGGAAGCTCTCCGTCAAGGTCTGCAAGTAGCTAAAGAAAAGAACATCCATCGTGCTCTGGTGACTTGTAGCACGGAAAATCCTGCCAGCCGAGCGGTTATCTTAGCTAATGGCGGTCAATTTGAAGATGTTCGAAATGGAACGGAGCGTTATTGGATAGAAGTGGAGTAGAAGGATGACATGGAATACACCTAAACCAGGTGAATGGAAGAGTGAGGAACTGAGTCAAGGGCGCATCATCGACTACAAGGCTTTTAACTTTGTCGATGGCGAAGGAGTCCGCAACTCCCTTTATGTGGCCGGCTGCATGTTTCACTGTGAGGGCTGTTACAATGTAGCGACCTGGTCTTTCAATGCAGGCATTCCCTATACCAAAGAGTTAGAAGAGCAGATCATGGCAGATCTGGCCCAACCTTATGTCCAGGGCTTGACCCTACTTGGGGGGGAACCCTTTCTCAACACTGGCATCCTTCTGCCCTTGGTCAAGCGCGTGAGAAAAGAGTTGCCCGACAAAGATATTTGGTCTTGGACAGGATACACCTGGGAAGAAATGATGCTAGAGACACCAGACAAACTAGAGCTTCTCTCGCTGATTGATATTCTGGTCGATGGCCGCTATGATAAGAGCAAACGCAACCTCATGTTGCAGTTCCGAGGGTCTTCTAACCAGCGGATCATTGATGTTCAAAAATCCCTCAAAGAAGGAAAAGTCGTCATCTGGGACAAGCTCAATGACGGCGAGGAAAGCTTTGAGCAGGTCAAGCGAGATGATCTTTTGTAGGATCTTCAAAAAACCGGGTTTTTCACCCGGTTTTTTTGGATTCTCTGCATAAGTATACAAGGGATTTTGCTTATTTCAGAAAACGCTTACTTTTCAAATGTCCATAATGGACAAAAAAGTGATAATTAATGCATTTTTTGCTAAAAATATGTTACAATAAATATGATTAGGACTAATTGGAGGTATTTATGTCACAAAGGAGACGGAGTCGTCGTTCAGAGCATAAGTGGGGGCAATTGCGAATCATTAATTCCGTATTGCTTATTTTTTTGCTTATGACTGCAAGTTGGGCGACCTATACCATGTTGGCCAATAACATCTTGGCTTTTCGCTATGTTAATGTTCTCGTGATGGTACTACTAGTTGTTCTCTTGCTCTTGTCAGCTTGGTTTGTGATCAAAAATCAGGCCAAAAAGACAACTTTGGTCCTGCTTCTTGTCGGCTTATTGGCGAGTTCAGGAGTTTTATTTGCTAGTCAACAGCTACTAAATCTGACCAGTAATGTCAATGGCCACTCTAACTATACAGAGTTTGAGATGGCTGTCTATGTCAAGAAAGACAGTGACATCAAAGACATCAAAGAAATCAAGGAAGTGGTGGCACCAAAGGGCAACAATAATGAAGCCAATCTCACGGCCCTCTTGGACAATATCAAAAAGACTAAGGGTCAGGAAATTTCTGTAGTGGATGCACCGACTTATCTAGATGCCTATAAGAGCCTGCAAGAAGGGAATGCTTCTGCCATGGTGCTCAACAGTACCTTTGAAGATACTATCGCTGCTGAAGATGCCGACTATGCGAAGAAGTTGAAGAAAATCTATTCCTACAAGATTCGAAAAGAAGTAGCAGCGACGAGCAAGGTGTCTGCCAATGCGGATGTCTTTAACATCTATGTCAGCGGGATCGATACCTATGGCCCAGTAACTTCGGTTTCTCGATCAGATGTCAATATCATCATGACCGTCAATCGGAAGACCAAGCAAGTTCTGTTGACAACGACGCCGCGGGATGCCTATGTACCGATTGCAGATGGTGGGAACAACCAAAATGATAAGTTGACCCATGCGGGGATCTACGGTGTGGATGCTTCCATTCATACCCTTGAGAATCTGTATGATATCAAGCTCAACTACTATGTTCGTCTCAATTTCACATCCTTCCTCAAGTTGATTGACCTTCTAGGGGGGATCGATGTGGAAAATGACCAAGAATTCACGAGCTTGCACGGGAAGTTCCATTTCCCAGTAGGAAAGGTCCATTTGAATTCAGAGCAAGCACTCGGTTTTGTCCGAGAACGCTACTCTCTTCAAGGTGGTGACAATGACCGTGGGAAAAACCAAGAAAAAGTCATTGCGGCCATTATCAAAAAGTTGACCTCTACTAAGGTCTTAAGCAACTACAACGAGATTATCGGAAACCTCCAAGATTCTGTCCAAACCAATATGCAGTTGCCAACTATGATGAACTTGATCAATACCCAGCTAGAAACGGGTGGTTCTTATGAGGTGACATCTCAAGCGATCACCGGTCAAGGACGAAATGACTTGCCGTCTTATGCTATGCCTGGTTACAACCTCTATGTCATGGAGTTGGATCAAGCCAGCTTGACCAAGGCTAAGGAAACCATTCAAAAAGTAATGGAAGGAAAAGAAAAATGATTGATATCCATTCGCACATCGTCTTTGATGTGGATGATGGACCAAAGACAAGAGAAGATACGCGTGCCTTATTGGAAGAAAGCTATCGCCAAGGGGTACGGACCATTATCTCCACTTCTCATCGTCGCAAGGGAATGTTTGAAACTCCAGAAGAAAAGATTTCTGAAAATTTTCAAGAAGTGAAAAAAATTGCGGCAGAGGTCGCGCCAGATTTAACGATTCATTACGGGGCAGAGATCTACTTTACCAATGATGTCTTGAAAAAACTGGAAGAAAAGATCATTCCACGTTTGGCAGAGACGCGCTTTGCGCTGATTGAATTCAGTATGGGAACGCCTTACAAGGACATCCATACGGCCTTGGACCGTTTGCTCCATCTAGGTGTGACACCGGTGGTGGCCCATATTGAGCGCTACAAGTGCTTGGAGAAAAATGAGGAGCGCGTGCAAGAGATGATTGACATGGGCTGCTACATGCAGATCAATAGTTCCAGCGTTCTCAAGCCTCGCCTCTTTGGGGATGAGCAAAAACAACTCAAAAAACGAGCTCGGTACTTCTTAGAAAAAGACTTAGTGCACTTTGTGGCCAGTGATATGCACAATGTGGATAAACGACCGCCTTATATGGCAGAAGCCTATCGCTTGATCAAGGAAGAATACGGAGAACAACGAGCACAAGCTCTCTTTGTCAGCAATCAAGAACTCTTGTTAGCGGATGAATTAATCTAACCAGGAAACAGGTGGAGAGATCCACATGAAGGAGTAATTAGGAAATGAACAATCAAGAAAATCAAGCAGTGGAAATTGATGTTTTCGCTATGCTGAAGACCCTATGGAAACGCAAGTTTTCGATCGTTTTGGTCGCTCTTGTCTTTGCCATTGCAGCATTTGGCTACAGTGCCTTTTTAGCCAAGAAAGAATACCAAAGTACTAGCCGGATCTACGTGGTCAGTCGTCAAAACCAAGACAACAATGCCTTGACAAACTCTGATTTGCAGGCGGGTTCTTACTTGGTTAAGGACTACCGTGAGATCATTCTTTCTCAGAATGTCTTGAGCCAAGCCATCGAAGAATTGAAACTCGATCTGACACCTGCTGAATTGTCGAAAAAGATCAGTGTGTCCGTTCCGACAGATACTCGTATCCTTTCGATCACGGCTAAGGACGGAGATCCAAAAGAAGCGGCTCGTATTGCCAATGGCCTTCGAAATGTAGCAGCTGAAAAGATCATTGCTGTGACCAAGGTGTCAGATGTTACGACCTTGGATGAAGCAGAAGTGCCTCAAACACCTTCTTCACCAAATATCCGACGCAATGTCCTTCTTGGTTTTATTGCTGGAGCAGGCCTCATGGTGGTGCTCATGGTCGTAGTAGAAGTCTTGGACGATCGTGTTAAGAGACCAGAAGATATCGAAGAGTTGATGGGCTTAACCTTACTTGGTATTGTGCCAGATATTAAGAAACTGTAGACTGGGGATCGCATGAATACGTTAGAAATTTCAAAAAACAAATTGCAAGAAGTTCGGAAGGTCGAAGAGTACTTTAATGCCCTGGCGACGAATATCCAATTGAGTGGGGTAGACTTAAAAGTCATCGCCATCTCATCTGTTCAAGAAAATGAAGGGAAATCAACCACTTCAACCAACTTGGCCGTTGCCTTTGCGCGTGCGGGTTACAAGACCCTTTTGGTCGACTGTGATATCCGAAACTCTGTCATGACAGGGATTTTCCGTAGTCGTACTAAGATCCAAGGCTTGACCGACTTTTTATCTGGTCGTAGCCAATTGGACCACATTTTGTATGCGACTGATTTTCCAAACTTGGATATCATCGAGTCTGGACAGGTAGCGCCAAACCCAACGGGTCTCTTGCAAAGCAAGAACTTCACCGTGATGATGGATGCCCTGCGTGAGCATTTTGACTACATCATTGTCGACACGCCTCCAATCGGGGTCGTGATCGATGCGGCCATTATCGCCCAACGCTGTGATGGAACTGTCTTGATCACAGAATCTGGCGCCAATGGACGCAAGGCTGTCCAAAAGGCTAAGGACCAATTAGAACAAACAGGCACACCTTTCTTGGGAGTAGTGCTTAACAAATTCAACATTAAAGCTGCTGAATATGGTTCGTATGGTGGATATGGATCTTACGGAGAGTATGGGAAAAAGTAAAGAATAGGATTGAGGGAAAATGGGAGAAGAAAGAATCGAACTGGAAAAACTAAATATTGTTCTCTTTCAAAGTTTGGCTGTCCTATTTTCAGCTTACATTGTGAGTCTTTTTAAGGATGCAGAATACACGTCGCAGACAATCGCTATTCTCTATCTCTTACATTTTGTATCCTTTTACATTAGCAATACTGCCTATCGTTTTTACAGCAGAGGCTATCTAGATGGGCTCTTTCAGGTCTTGAAATACAATGTATTTTTCGCTGTTGGGATCACCTTTACCTCTTTTATGCTGGATGGGGTCTTTTCCATCTCTCGTCGGGGGATGATCTACTTCTTTCTTTTCAATACGTTTTCTGTCTATGTCATGGATCTCTTGCTCAAGAGATACCGGAAGTCTGTTTCACCACGGCGGAAAAGCTCGCGAAAGATTTTCCTGATTACAGCGACTAGCCGGATGGAAAAGGTATTTGATATTTTGCATTCGCCTAGCCTTTATCATGGAGAACTAATCGGTGTCACTGTCATGGACGATACGAATTTTGCTCATTCAGGTGTACGGGTGGTGCAGCCAGATCAAATGATGAACTTTGTGACCAAGGAAGTGGTGGATGAAGTGTTTATCAATCTGCCAAGTGAGGACTACAATATTAGTGATTTCGTCTCGGAGTTTGAGAGTATGGGGATCGATGTATCGGTCAATCTCAATGCCTTTAACTTCGCTTCCTTGGGCAATAAACGGGTTCGAGAAGTCGGGGGACTAAGTGTCGTCACTTTCTCAACCAATTTCTATAAACCAAGTCACGTCTTTGCTAAACGTCTCTTAGATGTTGTAGGCGCCCTCTTTGGTCTCTTGATTTGTGGACTAGTGAGTATCGTTTTGGTCCCTCTAATCCGCAAAGATGGTGGACCTGCTTTCTTTGTACAGAAGCGGGTCGGAAAGAACGGACGGTATTTTAACTTCTATAAATTCCGCTCTATGCGCGTGGATGCCGAAGAGATTAAAAAAGATCTGATGGCGCAAAATACCATGACTGGTGGGATGTTTAAGATGGAAAACGATCCACGGGTAACACCAATCGGACGCTTTATCCGTAAGACCAGTCTGGATGAATTGCCACAATTTTACAATGTTCTGATCGGCGATATGAGTCTAGTCGGAACTCGTCCTCCAACGGTAGACGAATACCAAGACTATACGCCAGCCCAAAAACGCCGCCTCAGCTTCAAGCCCGGGATTACAGGCCTTTGGCAAGTGAGCGGACGCAGTGAGATTACAGATTTTGACGAAGTGGTCAAACTCGACGTTGCATACATGGATGGTTGGACGATCTGGAGAGATATTCAGATCCTGCTCAAGACCGTGAAGGTTGTACTTAGAAAAGAAGGAGCGAAGTAGGAAAATGCCTACTTCGTCCTTTCCATGTTAGGAGAAAAATGACACAATCAATTTATATCGTTGGTTCCAAAGGGATTCCAGCAAAATATGGTGGTTTTGAGACCTTTGTTGAAAAGTTGACAGAATTCCAACAAGATAAAGATATCCAGTATTATGTAGCTTGTATGCGGGAGAATTCAGCCAAATCAGGGATTACTGCAGATACTTTTGAACATAACGGTGCAATTTGCTACAACATTGATGTCCCTAATATTGGTCCTGCACGTGCCATTGCTTACGATATTGCAGCACTTAATAAGGCGATTGAAATCGCAAAGGAAAACAAGGACCAGGCACCAATCTTTTATGTCTTGGCTTGTCGGATTGGTCCCTTTATTTCAAGGATAAAAAAGAAAATCAAGGCTATCGGAGGAACTCTGATGGTCAATCCGGATGGTCATGAGTGGCTTCGTGCCAAGTGGAGTCTTCCAGTCCGCAAGTATTGGAAGTTTTCTGAGCAACTCATGGTCAAACATGCTGATCTTTTGATTTGTGATAGTAAGAACATCGAAGCTTATATTCAGAAGGATTATGCTAAGTATCAGCCACAGACGACCTATATTGCTTATGGAACCGATACAAGCAAGTCTATCCTGAGTAAAGAAGACGAGAAAGTACGGACTTGGTTTGCAGATAAGCAAGTTACTGAAGGAGATTACTACCTTGTCGTGGGACGTTTTGTACCGGAAAACAACTATGAGGCCATGATTCGTGGCTTTATGCAGTCAAACTCCCAAAAAGATTTTGTTCTAATTACCAATGTAGAACAAAACAAGTTCTATGAACAGTTGCGTAAAGATACAGGATTTGATCAAGATCCTCGAGTGAAGTTTGTCGGGACGGTCTATGATCAAGAATTGCTCAAATACATCCGTGAGAATGCCTTTGCTTACTTCCATGGTCATGAAGTAGGTGGTACCAATCCATCCCTTCTTGAGGCTCTTGAGTCTACTAAGCTCAATCTCTTGTTGGATGTTGGCTTTAACCGTGAAGTCGGTGAAGATGGGGCGCTCTATTGGAAGAAAGATCAATTGGCACATGTCATCGATCAGGCTGAACAAATGGATACTCAAGCAATCGAAGATCTCAATCAAAAATCAAGTCAACGGATTGCTGAAGCCTTTACTTGGGAAAAAATTGTTACAGACTACGAGAAAGTATTTAAAGGATAGAAATGCAGAAAATTTTATATCTTCACGCTGGTGCCGAAATGTATGGTGCTGACAAGGTTTTGTTGGAGCTTATTAAGGGTTTGGATAAAGATGCTTTTGAGGCACACGTTATCTTACCCAATGATGGTGTCTTAGTTGGTGCATTGGAAGAGGTCGGTGCTAAGGTTAAAGTCATTGATTACCCAATCTTGCGCCGGAAATATTTTAATCCAAAAGGAATCCTTGAGTACTTTGGTTCCTATAACCGTTACTCCAAACAAATTGCTCAATACGCTAAGGAGAATGGCATTACTCTTATTCACAATAATACGACTGCGGTACTTGAGGGGATTTATCTTAAACGTAAGTTGAAATTACCTTTGATTTGGCATGTGCATGAAATTATCGTCAAACCAAAAGCAATCTCTGATTTCATCAACTTTTTGATGGGGCGCTATGCGGATACGATTGTGACAGTTTCAAATGCTGTTGCTAATCATGTCAAGCAGTCTCGTTTTGTAAAAGATGACCAAGTTCAAGTCATCTATAATGGTGTTGACAATGCTGTTTATCAGGTGATGGATGCTAGTGCGGTCCGTGATCAGTTTGGTATCGCCCAGGATGCTTTGGTGATCGGAATGGTTGGTCGAGTGAATGCTTGGAAAGGTCAAGGCGACTTCCTAGAAGCTGTGACGCCAATCTTACAGGCTAATCCAAAAGCAGTAGCCTTTTTGGCAGGAAGTGCATTTGAAGGTGAAGAGTGGCGCGTGGAGGAGTTGGAGAAGGCTATATCAGACTCACCAGTAGCTGGACAAATCAAGCGAATTGACTATTATAGCAAGACAACAGAACTCTATAATATGTTTGATATCTTTGTCTTGCCAAGTACCAATCCAGATCCACTACCAACAGTCGTACTAGAAGCGATGGCTTGTGGTAAACCTGTAGTCGGTTACCGTCATGGTGGTGTCTGTGAAATGGTTAAGGAAGGCGAAAACGGCCTTCTTGCCACACCAAATCAACCTTCTGAATTATCCAAGGCTATTCAAGAATTGGCTGAGAACACTGAGAAGAGAGAACAATTTGGAAAGGCATCTGTTAAACGCCAAAAAGAACTATTCTCATTACAAAGTTATATTCGGAATTTTTCGGAGTTGTATAAGAACTATTAAGATGAATACTGAAACAATTAAGAACAAGTTAAAACCAATCGTTTATCCAATCATTAACTTTATTCCTCGGCGAAGACTCAAGAATAAGAATTTCACGATTATTTGTGATAATTGTTGGGCAGGAAAAGTTTATCAAGAATTGGGTTTGCCTTACCAAACGCCATTTGTAGGGATGTTTATCTTTTCACCTGATTACATTAAGATGCTTAAGAATTTAAAACATTATTTGAGCGGAAACATCCCTTTGAAATTTGTTAAGGAATCAAAATATATCAAAGACTTTGATAATGCCTATCCTCTAGCACTCCTTGATGATATTGAACTTCATTTCTTGCATTATGCAGATGAAGAAGAAGCTACTAAAAAATGGAATCGTCGTTTGAAGAGAATGCATTGGGATAATTTGTATTTCAAGTTCAATGACAATGATGCTTGTACTTATGAGCTGATGAAAGAGTTTGAAGAGCTTCCATACAAGAGTAAGGTGATTTTCTCTTCAAAGAATTATAGTGACCTACCTTCATTGGTCCACTTTAAATCAGCTGAAAAGCAAGGACACGTTGGCATCGATTTGAAAACGTACCACCGTTATTTTAATGCTGTTACTTGGTTGAATAAGGGTGGAGAGGATCTAACTAAATGAAAAGAATAAGACTTATTATTCCATATTTCGGAAGACTTCCAAAATTTTTCCCATATTTTTTGTTGACCGCCAAACGTAATCAAAAGATTGATTTCTTAATTTATACGGATCAAAATATTGACCAATTGGAAATTTTGAACGCTGAGAATATTGAATTTAAGACTCTTTCGTTTGATGATTTAAGAAAAAAAGTACAGTCTAAATTTGATTTTGAAATTTCTCTCAAAACACCTTATAAATTATGTGACTATAAAGTTGCTTATGGGTTTATCTTTGAAGAGGAGTTGAAGGGATACGACTACTGGGGATTTTGTGATACAGACGTCTTACTTGGTGATATTTATCAATTTCTGGAAGAACATAGCTTTTTTGAGAATGACTATGCTCGATATGGTCTTTTAGGTCATCTTCAAATTTTTAAGAATTCAAGAGAAGTTAATCGTGTTTTTATGTCTGGGCAAGGTTCATACTATCGATTAGATTATCACAATGTCTATACTAGTGAACAAAATTTTATTTTTGATGAGGCAGAAGGCATCCAAAAGCTTTTTGAAAAATGTCATTTCAAACAACTGCAAGATAAGTTTTTTGATGATATTGATATTAGTCATTTCTCATTTAGGGAATATGGTGAAAATGAACCGAAACGCTATTATTTTTGGTCAGAGGAAAATGGTTTGGAATCGATAAATTTAATCGATGGTGATATAGTGGTTAAGCGTCCTCTATATGCACATTTCCAAAAGAGGATGATTAAATGTCCTGAGTTTAAATTGGTTGATTCATTTTATGTTATACCAAATCAATTAGTTATTGGAGAGAAAATTTCTAAGCAAGAGCTAGTAGAGGTAACAAGAAATAAATTCTATTGGGAATATATTAGATCAACAATGTTAAAGAAATTAAAAAAAGAAAAATGGACACTAGAATTTATTCGTCATAAATTAAGGATGAAGAGTAATGAATAATATAGATTTGAGTATTATTGTTCCAGTATTTAATGTTGAAGGTTATTTAAAAAGAGCCCTAGATTCCATACTTATGCAATCGTCGCCAATCAATTATGAAATTGTGTTAATTGATGACGGTTCAAGTGATAATAGCGGTGCGATTTGTGATAAGTATCAAAATAATTTTTCTAACGTTTGTGTTAGGCATATTGAAAATAACGGAGTGTCAGAAGCTAGGAACTTAGGTATTTCTTTGTCGAGAGGTAATTATTTATTTTTTATGGATCCTGACGACTTCGTATCTGAGGATTTCTTTGAAAAAATATTTCCTAACCTCAATGATAAATGGGATGTTCTTTGTTTTGGCTACAACGAAATTAAAGAAAATAAGGACACTATTTTGTCTTGTCGCCCTCATTTGTATACGCATTGTGGTCTTCTTGGAAAGAATGAATTTAGAAATCAATTTATAGAGTTATTCAAAACTGATATGATGTATAATGTTTGGTCAAGAATCTATAACAAGTCATTTATTTTAAAACACGATATTCAGTTTCCTAGTAAACCAATAGGAGAGGATACTTCATTCAATTTTCAAGTTTATCGACATTTAGATAACATTCTTTTTATTGAATCGACTCTTTATAATTATATTGCTGGTAGAAGCGGTTCAGCATTGACCAGTTTTCATCCTAGAAGAATCGAAATACAATTAGATGAACTTCAAGCATTGCAAAAATTACTTGAAAAGTTCCAAATAGAAGATGCCACATTAATTCAAGAAATTAAGACAAAAATTATTGTAAGTGCAGCCTTTCAAATTTCTAATTTAAATGCGAGAAGGAAAGAAAAGATAGAATTACTGCAATCTATTATTACTAATAAAGCTTTTGATCATATTTTTTCAGGAAATAGGAATCAAATGATTGGGTCTTATAAGACCTTATTAAGACAGCGAGATATTTCTTCTTTTCTTAGAAGATTGAGTATTGATCTTCTCACCCAAAAAAAATTTCGGACAGTCATCTTTATTGAAAAAATGAAAATGAATCCAATTTTACGTAAAATTGCTTTTAAATAGGTGTAGCTATTTTATTAAGAGAAAAAGGGATTATGTTAAAAATTAAGTTTGAGAACCTTTTGGTTATTCTAGTATTGACTCTCATTGTTGGGTACGATACTCTTATGACAACAATGTTAAACAGAATAATCCCAAACCTTCCGGTTGTTTTATTAATCTGTTTTTCATTATTATTATGTTTTAGATTTTTGTATATAAAAAAATTCACGTTCTTTTATATCTTAACTGCTATTTTATTACTACTAACAAGTTCTATCGTATTCATGCATACGGGCGGGACTAATTTCCTACTTTATTCATTATTGATTTTGTTATTATATGATGCAGATATTGATGTTATCTTAAAAACATACGTTATTGTGTCAGGAACGATAGTGTTCGGAGTGTTCTTACTTTCAATTCTGGGAGTTATTCCTAATTTACAATTTGCTCAGGTCCGTTCGTCTGGCCTTGTGATTAGAAATTCCTTTGGTTTCATTTATCCAACTGACTTTGCGTCTCACTGTTTTTATTTATTTATTGCTTGGGGATATGTACTACGGAAAAGGTTCATCATACTACGAACCTTGGTAGGTATTAGTTTAGCATTTTTTATCATCAAATTTTGTGATGCTAGGTTAAATGCCCTTTCTGTACTTGTAGCAACTTTCATTTTTATTGTTATGTATGTTACTAAAGAAAGAAAATTTAAAATTTATGGGATCCTACCTTATTTTGCAGCTATATTTTCTTTCTTAATGTTTTACTTATCGTACTTCTTTACCTGGTCTTCTTCATTATTTGTGAGTTTGAACAACTTATTCAGTATGAGGTTATTTTTAGGGAAAAATGCAATAGAGACCTATGGATTACATTTGTTTGGAGCAACCGGGGTTAAGTTTATAGGATATGGTGGCACAACAGAATCAGTATACAGTTATAACTATGTAGATTCCTCTTATATTCAAATGTTATTTTACTACGGAGTTGTTCCTGTAGTATTACTGGTATTGATTTATGTACTTGCATCAAAGAGAATTTATAAACAGGGTATGTTCCTATTCTTAGCTTTATTATCGCTTATTACAATTAATTGTATGATAGAAGCTTTTTGGATAAGACCAGGATATAATATTTTTATTTTTACACTTTTTGCTAGCCTTGTGCCAGTTCAATACAAAATAAAAGATAGAATTGAATGATCATGAAAGTTCTTAAAAATTACGCCTATAATCTCTCCTACCAGTTACTGGTGATTATCTTGCCGATTATCACCACCCCTTATGTGACGCGGGTCTTTAGTTCAAATGACTTGGGGACCTATGGCTATTTCAACTCCATTGTTACTTATTTTCTCCTTTTGGCGACGCTAGGAGTGGCTAATTATGGAACTAAGGAGATTTCAGGACACCGAAAAGACATCCAAAAGAATTTCTGGGGGATTTATACTCTCCAGTTGGGGGCTACGATTTTATCTCTTGCCCTCTATGTTCTTTTGTGTGTAACTCTATCTTCTATGCAAAATCCTGTCGCTTATATCTTAGGACTTAGCTTGATTTCTAAGGGACTCGACATTTCCTGGCTCTTTCAGGGATTAGAGGATTTCCGTAAGATTACGATTCGGAATATCACGGTCAAACTGGTTGGAGTCACCTCCATCTTCTTGTTTGTCAAATCTGCCAATGATCTGTATCTCTATGTATTCTTATTAACGATCTTTGAGCTTTTAGGTCAGCTCAGTATGTGGCTACCCGCTCGTGAATTTATTGGGAAAGCACATTTTGATTTAGCTTATGCACGGGTGCATTTAAAACCGGTCATTCTGCTCTTTTTACCGCAGATTGCCATTTCCTTGTATGTCACTTTGGACCGAACCATGCTGGGGGCTCTCGCATCTACAAAGGATGTAGGGATCTATGACCAGGCCTTAAAATTGGTCAATATTTTGTTAACCTTGGTGACTTCACTGGGGAGTGTCATGTTGCCTCGGGTATCGAGCCTCTTATCCTCAGGGGACCACAAAGCGGTTAACAAGATGCATCAAATGTCCTTTTTGATTTATAATTTGGTCATTTTCCCGATTATTGCCGGCATGCTGATTGTCAATGATGATTTTGTTCAATTCTTCCTAGGGAAGGATTTCCAGGATGCACGTTATGCCATTGCCATCATGATTTTTAGAATGTTCTTTATCGGATGGACCAATATCATGGGGATTCAAATTCTAATCCCTCATAATAAAAATAAAGAATTTATGATTTCGACAACTGTTCCTGCCATTGTCAGTGTCGGATTGAACCTAATCTTCCTACCAAAACTGGGCTTTATTGGAGCTTCGATTGTTTCAGTGTTGACAGAAGCTTTGGTATGGGGGATTCAACTCTACTTCACACGAACGTATCTTAAAGAAGTGCCGATTATGGGCTCAATGATGAAGATTGTGTTCGCTTCAGGCCTCATGTATGGTCTTTTGCTACTAGTCAAGTCCATCGTCCACCTTTCGCCGACGCTGAATGTCGTTCTGTATGCTGGCCTAGGTGGGGTCATCTATGGGACCTTGATTTTGCTCCTCAAAGTAGTGAATGTGAAAGAGTTGAAACAGCAATTAATAAAAAAATAGGGAGACAACTATGTACGATTATCTGATTGTTGGTGCTGGTCTATCGGGGGCAATTTTTGCTCATGAGGCAACCAAACGTGGCAAAAAAGTAAAAGTGATTGATAAACGGGACCACATTGGTGGTAATATCTATTGTGAAGAAGTTGAAGGAATCAATGTTCATAAGTACGGTGCCCACATTTTCCATACCTCAAACAAAAAGGTTTGGGATTATGTCAACCAATTTGCTGAATTTAACAACTATATCAATTCACCGGTAGCTAATTACAAGGGCAGACTCTACAATCTTCCCTTCAACATGAATACCTTCTATGCCATGTGGGGGACAAAGACTCCTCAAGAAGTCAAAAACAAGATTGCGGAGCAAACGGCGGATATGAAAGATGTTGAGCCTAAGAACTTGGAAGAACAAGCGATCAAGTTGATTGGTCTGGACATCTATGAAAAGTTGATCAAGGGCTATACGGAGAAGCAATGGGGACGTTCTGCAACAGACCTGCCTCCTTTCATCATTAAGCGCCTCCCAGTGCGTTTGACCTTTGATAATAACTACTTTAACGACCGTTACCAAGGGATTCCAATTGGTGGTTATAATGTCATCATTGAAAACATGCTGGGTGATGTAGAAGTAGAGCTTGGCGTTGATTTCTTTGCTAATCGTGAAGAACTGGAAGCTTCAGCTGAAAAAATTGTCTTCACAGGGATGATCGACCAGTACTTTGACTACAAGCATGGAGAGTTGGAATATCGTAGCCTTCGATTCGAACACGAAGTTTTGGATGAGGAAAATCATCAAGGTAATGCTGTGGTCAACTACACCGAGCGTGAAATTCCATACACTCGGATCATCGAGCACAAGCACTTTGAGTATGGGACTCAACCGAAGACGGTGATTACCCGTGAATACCCAGCTGATTGGAAACGAGGCGATGAGCCCTACTATCCAATCAATGATGAAAAGAATAATGCGATGTTTGCCAAGTACCAAGAAGAAGCATCCAAAAATGACAAGGTCATCTTCTGTGGACGCCTAGCAGACTATAAATACTACGATATGCATGTGGTTATTGAGCGTGCTCTAGAAGTCGTTGAGAAAGAATTTATTAAATGACACAAGAAAAAATTGATATCGTGGTTCTTTGGGTCGACGGAAGTGATACTGAGTTTATCCGCGAGAAACAAGCCGTGACAGGTCAAATGTCAAAAATAGACCAAGAAATCGACGGAGAGCAACGTTATCGTGATTACGGTATTTTTAATTACTGGTTTCGAATGATTGAAAAGCATGCTCCTTGGGTGAATAATGTTTATCTAATTACCAACGGGCAAAAGCCTGACTGGTTAAATTTGGAGCATCCAAAACTTAAATTGGTCACTCATAAGGAATTTATGCCTAATGAATATCTACCTACCTATAATTCAGCGGCTATTGAGCTTAATCTTCATCGGATTGAAGGATTGTCGGAGAACTATTTGTATTTCAATGATGATATGTACTTGATTAGAGATAGTCAACCTTCAGATTTTTATAAAAATGGTCAACCCAAGCTTTTAGCAGTATACGATGCTTTAGTTCCATGGTCACCATTTACGAACACTTATCACAATAACGTTGAATTAATCTATCGGCATTTTCCTAATAAGAAGGCTTTGAAATCTTCGCCTTGGAAATTCTTTAATTTCCGTTATGGTTCCTTGGTTTTGAAAAACTTGTTACTCTTGCCTTGGGGTCCGACAGGATACGTGAACCAACATTTACCTGTTCCAATGAAGAAGAGTACTTTGGCACATTTGTGGGAAATTGAGGGAGCAACATTAGATAAAACGTCACGAAATAAAATTAGAGACTATGGAGTAGACGTCAATCAATAAGTTTGTTCTAATTGGCAAATTGAAAGTAATCAGTTTTATCCTATGTCTAAAAATTTCGGAGAAACAATTGGTTTAAATCAAGTGGATAAGCTGGAATCTATCTTTACAGATAGACGTAAAAAACTGCTTTGTGTCAATGATGATGGGGACTTTAGGGAAGAAAACATCATTCATTTCAAGCAAATTTTAAATGAATATTATCCTAAAAAATCAGCGTATGAAAAATGAGAAGTAAGAGATGAAATACTATTTAAAAGAAGAATTTTTACACGACAATAATGCTAAAAATGCGGGAAATAAAGCACGTAATGACGTTGAAGCAATTTTAAATAAATTAGGTTATTCTCCGTTGAAAGTTTTGGTGGATGACTGGTATCAAATGAATGTTCTTAGGGCACAGATTCATAAATATAGAGCTCTCTTTAGAGCTTTCAAAGACCTAAAGAAAAATGATGAGATCATAATTCAATTTCCTTTGTTACATCATTCTTTATTTCTTAACCATTTACTAAAAAAACTTAAAAACAGGGGTACGGATGTCTATTTTTTAGTTCATGATTTGGAAACACTGCGTTTTGTGAATGATAAAACCTTACCATTTAGAATGAAGTTACGGATGAAACTAACTGAAAGTGATACGTTCCGTAGTGTTACAGGAATTATTGCTCACAACCCGGTTATGAAATCTGTTTTAGTGGATAAGGGGGTTGTAGAAGATAAGATTGTCAGCCTTGGTATTTTTGACTATTTGATTCCAGATTTTCAAGAAAAAAGTGGCCAAACAAAAGACCAGCCGATAATTGTGGCAGGTAATTTGGCCAAGGAAAAAGCTGGCTATCTTTACTCACTTCCTGCAGAACCTGTCTATAACCTTTATGGTGTAGGTTTTGACGAGAGTAGAGCACTTGAAAACGAGACCTACTTTGGTTCCTTCCTACCGGATGAACTTCCTGCAGCCCTTGAGGGCGGTTTTGGTCTGGTCTGGGATGGAGATAGCGTTGAGACCTGTAGTGGCTTTTTTGGAGAATACCTCCGTTACAACAACTCCCACAAGGCGTCGCTTTATCTAGCATCGGGCTTCCCGCTTGTCGTGTGGAAACAGTCAGCCTTGTCTCATTTTGTGCTTGAGAAGGGCTGCGGGATTGCAGTAGAGTCTCTCCATGATTTGAAGGAGACAATCGACAATCTTTCAGATGCTGATTACCAAGACTTTGTGGACAATGCCAAACGTGTCGGTCAGGAAATCCGAGAGGGTCACTACCTAAAGACGGCCTTAAATCAATTAGCATAAGATCAAAAGAAGTCAGACGGACTTCTTTTTTTAGTTTTTCAAAAAAATGTCACTAATTTTAAAAATTTGCCCCATAAAACTTTTCATCTCTGAAACCGTGTGGTAAAATGATTAACGTATAAAATTTGTATAAAGGGAAGTTGATATGAAAAAGAAAGATCTTATTTTTTATGCGAGTGCAACGGTACTATTGGCCTTTTCAACGCAACAGGTCAAGGCTGATGAACAAACTTCATCTGACCAAACATTTGAAAAAACTGCCACAATCGTTTTAAAGGCAGAAACCTCGTCAAATACAGAGAATACAGGAATACATGCTGAAAGATCAGTGGCAATAGAGAAAAAGGCTGATACAGAAGCATACCGGAACGAAACTGCTAAAAATAACGCTGAATTTGCGGAATATGTTGCTGAAGAAAAGATCGAAACAGAATCTCCATCTTCCGCTGTGTTTACAAGTCTCTCTTCCAATAGAAAAGAAGAACATACAAGTGCTACAACAAGTGGAACGATTCCCACTACAGAAGCAAAAGCCAGTGGGACACTTTTAATCGAGAATAACAATCCGGTGGCAGGAACGTTTGACGCAGTTGTTCGTGATATTGAAGCCCCAAATGGTTTGAAAGAAGTTCTTGTTCCAACATGGAGCCTTGAAAACGGTCAAGATGATCTGATATGGCATAAAGCTATGAGAGAGCCTGACGGCTCTTATCGTGCGAAAATTAAAGCCTCCGATCACAAAGATTCCACTGGGAATTACCGGGCAGATGCTTATGTAATTGATAAAAAAGGGAGAGCCCAGTATCTATCTCAAAAGATTGTTGCTGTTGATTATGCACGACCAAGTGGTGCCCTTTCAATTGAGAATAACAATACTGTAGCAGGGACATTTGATGCGGTTATTCGAAACATTGTCGCTCCAAATGGTGTGAAAGAGGTATTGGTTCCGTCATGGAGTTTAGAGAATGGTCAAGATGACCTCATCTGGCATAAAGCGACTAAGCAAAGTGATGGTAGCTATCGTGTCACCATTAAGGCAACCGAACATAAAGGGAATAAAGGGAACTACCGAGCAGATGCTTATGTTGTAGACAACTCAAATAATCGTCACTACATTGCTGAAAAAGTAGTAGCTGTTGATTACACACGGCCAAGAGGTGTCCTTTCAATTGAAAACAACGATACTGTAGCAGGGACATTTGATGCAGTTGTTCGTGACATTGTTGCGCCAAATGGCGTTAAAGACATCTTGGTTCCATCATGGAGTCTTGCTGGTGGTCAGGACGACCTCATCTGGCATAAGGCTACTCGTCAAGCCGATGGTTCTTACCGCGTGACGATTAAGGCAACAGATCATAAGAACTCTACAGGGAGATATCGTGCTGATGCTTATCTTGTAGATAATTCTAATACTCCTTTTTACCTAACGGAAAAAGTGGTAGAAGTTACCCAAACTCGTCCGACTGCAAGTCTCATTATTGAAAATAATAATGCTGAATTGGGAACTTTTGATGCAGTTGTTCGTAATATTTCCGCTCCAAATGGGATTAAAGAAGTCTTAGTTCCATCGTGGAGTCTTGTGAATGGCCAAGATGATCTTATTTGGCACAAAGCGACTCGACAACCAGACGGTAGCTATCGTGTTACCATCAAGTCCGATGAGCACAAGAATTCACTTGGTAATTATCGTGCTGACCTCTATATCGTTGATAACAAAAATCAACACCATTATATCACTGAAACGGTGGTGGATGTTAAGCATAACAAACCAATTGGTACGATTTCAATAGTTAACAACAACAAAGATACGGGAACTTTTGACGTCATTATTAAAGATGTCTACAGCCCTAAAGGCGTACGAACAGTTCAAGTCCCAACTTGGTCTGACAAGGATGGTCAGGACGATCTTCGTTGGTATGAAGCAACTCGTCAAGCAAACGGAGATTACAAGGTTTCTGTGAAGGTTAGTGACCATAAAAATTCTACTGGGAAGTACTTTGTTCACCTATACTACATTCAGAATGATGGCACACGAGTCGGTGTTGGTGGGACAACTACAGACGTGGAATTCCGTAATGCTAAGACAAAAACACAGGCCTACATCAAGAATGTGAATTCGAACAACGGTACTTATACGGTAGTTGTGGATCAAGCGCCTCAGGGACGTCGGATTAAGAACATCCGTGTTGCAGCCTGGTCTCAAGCGCACCAAGAAAATCTCTACTGGTATTCAACGGCACCTTCTGGTATGCACACAGAAGTGCAGGTTTCTGCAGCAAATCACCAGTACCAATCAGGTAACTATACCACCCACGTCTATGTGGACTATGTCGATGGTGGCGTTGAAGGCTTTAACCTCGGTCAAACAGCCCTTCATCCTCGTGCGACAGTATCTCAGACTGCTTTTAATCCTCGTGTAACGAATGGGCAACGGGACCGTGTCTTACGGGCAGCAGCTAGTTTAGTTGGTGTTCGTGGCGGAACTGCAGCTCACCATCAATTGGTCAATGATTACAACAGTGTCAAACCACTTCCTGTAGGTTATGCAGTGAAGACGACCGATGATTGGTGTGATATCTTTGTCACAACAGTCTTCCAGCGTGAGGGCTTGAGTGGTTTGATTGGCCGTGAATGTGGAGTCGAACGTCACATTCAGATCTTCAAACGCTTGGGCATTTGGAATGAAGATGGGACCACTACACCAAAAGCAGGGGACATCATCACCTTTAACTGGGATCAAAATAGCCAGCAAAATAATGGTTTTGCGGATCACATCGGAATTGTTGAGAGCGTCTCAAATGGGATTATTCATACCATTGAAGGAAACTCCAACAACCAAGTCCGTCGCAATACGTATCGGATCGGTCATGGCAATATCCGTGGATTTGCAACTCCTCGCTATCAATAACAAAGAAAAGAAGCCATAGGCTTCTTTTTTAGAATGCAGATAAATTTTTTTAAAATAAAATGAGAGATTCTGTCAATTGTTTTAAATAATTTTTATCTTTTGAATTATTCGATTATGACTGGAGACTTTACGCAGTGAGAAAAGTGCTTGAAATATTAGAATTTCAAGCACTCGGGAGTTTTGAGAGTAAAACAGTTTGGGAAACTGTTTTAGCCTGAGCCTAGAAATTAAAGAGCGAAGGGGCTCAAAACCAAGTCATGGAACTTCTTTGAAGTTCGCTGACGTCCGTACTCACTTAAGGAAAGTCTCTAAGAAGACTATTTCAGTTCTTTTCTCATTTTTTCAACCCTTCTTCAAAACTCTTGGAAGGCGCCTCAACTTGTATGGTTTCAAGCGTTAATGGGTTGGTGAAGGTCAAGCGATGGGCATGGAGCATGAGTCGCTCTCCGCGTTCAGGGTTATAGAGAGGATCCCCGACAATCGGGTGCCCATGATGGGAGAGATGAACCCGGATCTGATGGGTACGGCCCGTCTTGAGCTGGCATTTGACTAGGCTGTTTCGCCCGATTTTTTTCAGTTGCGTCACCTGGGTTTCTGCGTACTGCCCCTTGCGTGGATCGACCAGGCGCTTGCGCCGATCATGGCGATCACGTCCGATTTTATTCTTGTAGATGATGGTCTTTTGCGCTAAACTTCCTTGCATCAAGGCCCAGTACTCGCGTTGGATTTTTTTATCTTCCAAAATTCGGTTGAGAATAGGCAGGATAAAAGGATTCTTGGCAAATAAAATCGCTCCGCTGGTTTCCTTATCTAACCGGTGCACGACGTAGCAGGTGGATCCAACATAGCTGGAAACATGGTTGAGAAGAGCAATTTCCATCGGTTCGTTGGCATGGGTTTTCATGCCTTCGGGCTTATTGACGATGATGACGTGCTCATTCTGATAGAGTTCTTCGACAAGACTGGGGTCTCCTTCTAGGAGCTCTTTTTCAGGGTAATCGTCTGCGTCAAAGATCAGCTGGATCTGGTCTCCTTTTTGAACGGGGCTCTGCCAGTTGATGATCTCTCCATTCACCAAGACGTGTTTTTTGACCCTTAAAAAATGCCGGATCTTACGGGGGATGAGGAAGTAGTCTTCAAGGAGCTCTTTCACAGTCATTTGGGGAAAAGATTCTGGAATGGTAAATTGATAGTTCATGACCCTATTGTAGCAAAATCTAAGCTTAAAGAAAACTAAATGAGAAATAGCGAGGAGCTATCTTTTCTTGCTAGGACAAGGATAAGGTGTTACAATAACAGGTATGAATAGAATAAAAGAATTATTTGAAAACCTGATCACTTTTTTTAGAAAGGATCATCCGCCTAAAGCAGTGGCAGAAGAAGTGCCCGACACGGAATTGCCGGAAGAGACAGTAGAGCCGACCTATAGCCGCTCAGGCAAGCATAGAAGCAAGCCTCTCTCTCAGCACCCCTTCCGTCGTTTTTGGCGCCGATTCCATTTGACCAAGATTCTCCTGATCATTGGACTAGGCTTTAGTCTCTTGACAGGGGGCTATCTCTTCTATCTCGCAAAGACGACCAACGTCAAGGATTTGCAGAATGCGCTGAAGGCCACCACCATTATCTATGATAAGAATGGGGACCAGGCTGGAAGTTTGACCGGACAAAAAGGAACCTACGTCGAACTCGATGCCATTAGTGAGAATCTGCAAAATGCCGTGGTCGCAACAGAGGACCGGAGCTTTTACAAGAATAGTGGGATCAACTATGGTCGATTCTTCTTAGCCATTTTGACTTTGGGTCGCTCAGGTGGTGGATCGACCATCACCCAGCAGCTAGCTAAAAATGCTTATCTGTCCCAGGATCAGACGGTGGAGCGCAAGGCCAAGGAATTCTTCCTGGCACTTGAAATCAATAAGAAATACAGTAAAAAAGAGATCCTCACCATGTACCTCAACAATGCCTATTTTGGAAATGGGGTTTGGGGAATTGAGGATGCTTCCAAGAAGTATTTTGGGGTTTCAGCCAGTCAATTAAGCCTAGATCAGTCAGCGGTTCTCGCAGGCATGCTCAAGGGACCGGAGATCTATAATCCGCTCTATTCAGTAGAGAATGCGACCAACCGCCGCAATACGGTCCTTCAAAATATGGTAGCCGCCGGCTATATTGACCAGGCAACAGCCGATCAATCTGCTGCTGTTGATATCCATGGCCAGCTAGTCGATGCCTATGAAGGCAAGTCAGAGGACTACCGCTACCCATCCTATTTTGATGCGGTCATCAATGAAGCGGTCAACGAATACGGTCTCACCGAAGAAGATATTGTCAAAAATGGCTACCGGATCTACACCGAGCTGGATCAAAATTACCAAGCAAGCATGCAGGTAATCTATGACAATACGGCCCTCTTCCCAGTAGCGGAAGACGGCACGCGCGCGGAATCTGGTAGTGTGGCGCTTGATCCTAAGACCGGAGGGGTTCGGGCCCTCGTAGGGCGTGTCGGAAGCGATCAAAATCCAGGTTTCCGTAGCTATAACTATGCGACCCAGGCTGCCCGTAGTCCAGGATCAACCATCAAACCTTTAGTCGTCTATAGCCCAGCTGTTGCTGAAGGTTGGTCGACTAATAAGGAGTTGGACAATAGTACCACCCAATATGGAAGCTATGAGGTCAATAACTATGCGGGAATCCAGTCTAGCCCAACGGTACCGATGTACCAGGCCTTGGCAGAGTCCCTTAACCTTCCAGCCGTAGCGACCGCTAATGATTTGGGTCTCGATACGGTATTTGAATACGGGAAAAAATTCGGCCTCAACATGGACAAGGTGGACAAGTCGCTTGCCGTTGCCTTGGGAGCTGGTGTGACAACCAATCCGATGCAGATGGCACAAGCTTATGGAACCTTTGCCAATGGAGGGGTCATGAATGATGCCCACCTCATTACCAAGATCGAAAATGCTAGTGGCCAAGTGGTCAAGAGCCACAGCCAGAAATCAACCCGAGTGCTTAGTGGTTCAACGACAGATAAGATGACCAATATGATGCTTGGTACCTTTAGTAATGGTACAGGGGTTAACGCTGCGCCTTATGGCTATACCATGGCAGGGAAAACCGGTACGACAGAGACCAGCTTTAACAAGGACCTCTCTGGAGACCAATGGGTGATCGGCTACACGCCAGATGTGGTCATCAGTCAGTGGCTTGGTTTCCCAACGACCGATGAAAATCACTACCTGACGGACAGTAGTGCTGGAACGGCATCCGAGATCTTCCGCAATGTTGCCAACAGTGTTCTGCCTTATACAGACGGTACCCAGTTTGACTCGGTGAAGAACTCTTATGCTGAAAACGGCATTGCTCCAGTCGGAGAAGAAACGACAGAAACAGACAGCAAAGAAGACAAAGGTTTCTTTGAGGATGTCAAAGAAAAGGCGTCGAATATGGTCGATGATGCGAAAAAAGCAATCGACGAAGCCGATATCCCAGGAAAAGCGAAAAACGCTTGGGATACCTTCAAAGGCTGGCTTGGTTTCTAATCAAAAAGAGAGTGGGACAGAAATCGGTAATTCGTTAGAATTCGATTTCGTCGTCCCACCTCCGCACAGTTGAGTAGGGCTGTAAAAGCTGATGAAATCAGCGTAGTAGAGCCCACTCAACCACTGCGTCTTGCTCGATAATCCAAAAATAATTGAGAGGCTAGGACTTTTGTCCCAGCCTCTATTTGTTTAAAGTTCACTATCTGATAAGCTAAAGGTATCGCCGTGTTGCAAATCTCCGTACTGGTAGCCCCGTTTGAACCAGCGCATGCGCTGTTCCGAAGTTCCGTGGGTAAAGCTATCTGGCACCGAGTAGCCGTAGGCTTGCTCCTGGAGAGTGTCGTCGCCGACGGCATGGGCTGCATTCATAGCTTCTTCGATATCGCCGATATCCAGAAGGTTTCGGTCTTGAATGGAGCGGGCCCAGACACCGGCTAGATAATCGGCTTGTAGCTCAATGCGGACACTGATGGCATTTCGTTCCTTTTCAGAAAGACCTTGTTGCATCCGATGGTATTTGCCAAGGATTCCCAGCTCGTTTTGTACGTGGTGGCCGACTTCGTGAGCGATCACGTAGGCCATGGCGAAGTCCCCGCTAGCCTTGTATTTGGTTGTTAATTCCTTGTAGAAGCTCATATCCAAATAAATCTTTTTGTCGGTTGGACAGTAGAAGGGACCAGCCGATGCTTGCCCAACTCCACAGCCTGTCTTTGTCCGTCCGGTATAGAAGACTAGTTTGGGCTCCTGGTAGGTCCGTCCTTCAGCTTGAAAGACCTTGTGCCAATGATCTTCTGTTGTTCCAAGGACCTTGCTGACGAACTCAGCATCTGCATCATCGACATGGGTCTTGTTGGTGCGCGTGACTTGGGTGGACTGGTAAGGTTGAGAAGAAGTCCCATTTCCAAAGAGACCCCCAAGGCTAGCTCCCCCACCTCCTAGAAGAACCAGAAGAAGGATGAGGACGATCTTACTCTTGAAGCTTCCGGGCGATAGTAAGATCTGTAAAATGCCCCCGCCAAGGTTACTGTTTCCTGAAGATTGGGAGTAGCTTTGCCCTCGACGGTCTTCGATATTTCTACTTTCTTTTAGGTTATCACTTTTCATATTCGTCTCCTTTTGTTTTATTTTACCAAAAATGAGGAAAAAACTAGAGTGATAACGCTTTAGATTTGCTTTTTTATTGACAGTAGATTTTCTGTCCTTGTCAAAACGTGGAAAACTTGCTATAATGGGGTGAACGGAGGCGTTATGGCATTAAAAAAAGCAAGTCTAGCGTGTACGGTTTGTGGGTCACGCAATTACTCCATTAAGTTGAGTGGGACGCCAAAACCAACACGTCTAGAAGTCAATAAATTCTGCAAACATTGCAGCAAGTATACCATCCATAAAGAAACACGATAGGAGAGAGTTGTGAAATTCATTAAAGATATTTTCGTCTTACTAAAAGATACAACTTGGCCAAATCGCAAGGAAAGATGGAAAAACTTTATCTCAGTGATTGAGTACACCGCTTTCTTTGTTGCATTGATTTATTTGTTTGACAAAGTCATTGCACGTGGCCTATTGCACATGATCAATTTCTTTTAAGAAAAGAAGCCAGGCGGGATCCCAAGGGTCCTGCTTTTTATGGTTTTTCTTAAAAATAAATCAGCAAACCTCTTTGCATTCCGGCAAAATGTGGTATAATGAAGCTAGGAAAAGGAAAGCCAAGAGGCTTTTTTTAGTATGTTCACAAAAGCTCGAGCAGGCTAGACAGAAAGAAAGGATGCCCAAATGGACAGTTTTGATAAAGGCTGGTTTGTACTACAAACCTACTCAGGATATGAAAACAAGGTAAAAGAGAATCTTTTGCAACGTGCGCAAACTTACAATATGTTAGAAAACATCTTGCGCGTAGAGATTCCAACTCAAACCGTACAAGTTGAGAAAAACGGTAAAACAAAAGAAATCGAAGAAAACCGCTTCCCAGGTTATGTCTTGGTCGAAATGGTCATGACAGATGAAGCTTGGTTTGTTGTCCGGAATACCCCGAACGTTACTGGTTTCGTTGGATCCCACGGAAACCGTTCAAAACCAACTCCATTGTTGGAAGAAGAAATCCGCAGTATCTTGCTCTCTATGGGTCAAACCGTTCAAGAGTTTGATTTGGATGTCAAGGTGGGCGATACGGTTCGTATCATCGACGGTGCCTTCACAGACTATACTGGTAAGATCACTGAAATTGATAACAACAAGGTGAAAATGGTCATTTCTATGTTCGGCAACGATACAATTGCAGAAGTGAATTTGAACCAAATTGCTGAATTGTAAAAAAAATAGAACCCTCCAAGAAAAACTTGGAGGGTTCTTTGTATGGATCGTTATTGATTTTTATCCAGGCCTGTGATCTTTTTTAACTGCTTGGTTTCTGCAGCAGACGTAACATTGAAGATCTTATTTCCTTGTGTAGAAAAGCTAGATTCATCTCCGTTGCTATCTTTATAGACATAGCTGGTCCCATTTTCAGAACGCATAATGGCATAGGGTTTTCCGAGACGTTCGAGGGCCGTTTTTGGTGTATCGGATTTGGAAATGCTGCTAGTAGACTGGTGGTTGGCATCGCCCCCTCTTAGTCGGAAGGTGA
This sequence comes from Streptococcus parasanguinis, assembly GCF_023109675.1. Taxonomy (GTDB): domain Bacteria; phylum Bacillota; class Bacilli; order Lactobacillales; family Streptococcaceae; genus Streptococcus; species Streptococcus parasanguinis_I. The sequence continues at coordinate 67,814 of NZ_JALDUR010000001.1, forward strand.
TATCTGTTAACACATTATTGCGGAAGAAAGCCATGATATCGCCATTGTCTGTTGCCCAAACATTGACCCCATCGCCAGGATTCGTACTGTCTGTACTACTTACGGGTTGACCAAAGGCTGCAACTACGTCATCGTAACTGCTTCTTTCTTTTGGCCCACCAACCTCTTGTCCATCTTCGGTTCTCAATACAAAACCGGTGGTAGGGTGGAGGTTCTTGAGCTTTTCGATCTCAGGAATGGATGCAGCTCCTGGCACATATTGGAGAGATGCGCCATCATCTGGATCCAAGCTGAAGCGACCTGAAAAATCATCTGAGCTACTGCTGTCTGAAGAAGTGCTCGACGATTTACGAGATGATGTTTTGGTAGAAGATTGTTTGATCGGTTTTCTAGAGCTAGAAGCTGTTTTTGCTTGTTGCGCAGAATTGGCAGGTGAGCAAGCGGCTAGTGTCACTAGTGAAAGAAGGCCGATCGCAAAGAAACGAATGTTTTTCATAAATACCCTTTCTAATGTGCTTCGCCAATCAGGCGAGGTTTTATTATATCAATAATCAAGGAATGGAGCAAATGGCAACAAAAAAACCCCTATTGCTAGGGGAATTTTTAAAAGATAAAAGATGATAAAAAATTTTATTATCAAGGCGGTAGACGGATTTGAACCGACGATCAAGCTTTTGCAGAGCCGTGCCTTACCACTTGGCTATACCGCCATAACATATAATATTGTAACCTAAAAAACAAGATAGGTCAAGAAAAACTTTTTGCTTCAAATCATTGCAGATGGGGAATGCTGAAAAATTCTCTCAAATAGCTTGCGAATTCTAGGGATTTCTGCTATACTTATAGAGTTGTCTAAGACAGCAAATACTCATCTCGGATCCATTGTGGCACCGTTGCCCTTGTGGTCGTGCTGCAAGTTGACGTCTGAGAGAGGAGAAAAAAACAAAAAAGGAGAAACTACTCATGGCAGTAATTTCAATGAAACAACTTCTTGAGGCTGGTGTACACTTCGGTCACCAAACTCGTCGCTGGAACCCTAAGATGGCTAAGTACATCTTCACAGAACGTAACGGAATCCACGTGATCGACTTGCAACAAACTGTAAAATATGCAGACCAAGCATACGACTTCATGCGTGATGCAGCTGCAAACGATGCAGTGATCTTGTTCGTAGGTACTAAGAAACAAGCTGCTGATGCTGTTGCTGAAGAAGCTGTTCGTTCAGGTCAATATTTCATCAACCACCGTTGGTTGGGTGGAACTCTTACTAACTGGGGAACAATCCAAAAACGTATCGCTCGTTTGAAAGAAATCAAACGCATGGAAGAAGATGGAACTTTTGAAGTTCTTCCTAAGAAAGAAGTTGCATTGTTGAACAAACAACGCGCTCGTCTTGAAAAATTCTTGGGCGGTATCGAAGACATGCCTCGTATCCCAGATGTAATGTACGTTGTGGATCCACATAAAGAACAAATCGCTGTTAAAGAAGCTAAGAAATTGGGTATCCCAGTTGTAGCGATGGTCGACACAAACACTGACCCAGATGATATCGATGTTATCATCCCAGCGAACGATGACGCTATCCGCGCTGTTAAATTGATCACTGCGAAAATGGCTGACGCTGTTATCGAAGGACGTCAAGGTGAAGACAGTGTTGCTACAGTAGAAGCTGAATTGGCAGCTACTGAAGGTCAAGCTGATTCAATCGAAGAAATCGTTGAAGTTGTAGAAGGCGACAACGCTTAATTTCATTCAATAAGTAACGAACCTAAGAGGGCAGGGCTCAGCCCGACCCTCTTATTTTATTAAAAAATATAGGAGAACAAAAATGGCAGAAATTACAGCTAAGCTTGTAAAAGAATTGCGTGAAAAATCTGGTGCCGGTGTTATGGACGCTAAAAAGGCATTGGTTGAAGTTGAAGGTGATATCGAAAAAGCGATCGAATTGCTTCGCGAAAAAGGTATGGCTAAAGCAGCTAAGAAAGCTGACCGTGTTGCCGCTGAAGGTTTGACTGGTGTTTATGTCAATGGTAACGTTGCAGCAGTAGTTGAAGTAAACGCTGAAACTGACTTCGTTGCGAAAAACGCTCAATTCGTTGAATTGGTAAACGCAACAGCGAAAGTGATCGCTGAAGGTAAACCAGCTAACAACGAAGAAGCTCTTGCTTTGACAATGCCTTCAGGTGAAACTCTTGAAGCTGCATACGTATCTGCAACAGCTACAATCGGTGAAAAAATTTCATTCCGTCGTTTTGCCTTGCTTGAAAAAACAGATGCACAACACTTCGGTGCTTACCAACATAATGGTGGACGTATCGGTGTTATCTCTGTAATCGAAGGTGGAGACGAAGCACTTGCTAAACAAATCTCAATGCACATCGCTGCAATGAAACCAACTGTTCTTTCATACAAAGAATTGGATGAACAATTCGTGAAAGATGAATTGGCACAATTGAACCACGTCATCGACCAAGATAACGAAAGCCGTGCAATGGTTGGTAAACCAGCTCTTCCACACTTGAAATTCGGTTCAAAAGCACAATTGACTGACGAAGTGGTTGCTCAAGCTGAAGAAGATATCAAAGCTGAATTGGCAGCTGAAGGTAAACCAAAAAAAATCTGGGATAAAATCATCCCAGGTAAAATGGATCGCTTCTTCTTGGACAACACAAAAGTTGACCAAGCCTACACTCTTCTTGCACAAGTCTACATCATGGATGACAGCAAGACAGTTGAAGCTTACCTTGAATCAGTAAATGCTTCAGTTATCGAATTCGTTCGTTTTGAAGTTGGTGAAGGTATTGAAAAAGCTTCAAATGACTTTGAAGCAGAAGTTGCAGCTACAATGGCAGCAGCTCTTAACAACTAAGAATAAAAAAATAAGAGGTTTCGAAGGAAACCTCTTTTTTGTAAGATAAATTCATCTAAATAACTTTCCTTAGGTGAGTACGGACGTCAGCGAACTTCAAAGAAGTTCCATGACTTAGTTTTGGACCTAAGGTTCCAAAACTCCCGAGTGCTAGAAACATGATTGTTTCTAGCACTTTTCTCACAGCGGAAAGTTTTAGTAGATGACTGAGAAATTCTAAAAAATAAATTTTTTTGTTTTATAGAATTTATTAGATTTGTAAAAAAACAGTTTGTCTATACTCTTAGAGGAACGGAAACCTCTTTTTTGTAAGTAAAAACTGAAGCCGATGCTTCAGTCTTTTGCTTAATGTGCGAAGGTATCGATTCCTAAGAGGAGAGAAAGAGTTCCCATGATGAGGCCGGCTAGTATCACTCCGAGCATGACTGCGAGGCTACTGCGTTTGAAGTCCCAGTCAAGGATGGAGGCCGCAAGAGCTCCGGTCCAGGCACCAGTCCCTGGTAAAGGAATGCCGACGAATAGGAGTAGGGCCCAGAAGATTCCCTTGTCTCCTGCAGCTTTTTCTAATTTCTGTCCGCCTCTATGGCCCTTATTGAGACACCAGCTAAAAAAGCCTCCGATGATCGGTTTTTTTGCGCCCCAAGTAAGAATATGGCGGGCGAAAAAGAAGATCAGAGGGACAGGGAGAAGATTTCCGATCACTCCGATCAGGAGCGCTGTCCATAAGGGAATGCCATTTGCAATGGCAAAAGGGATGGCCCCTCGCAATTCAACAAGGGGCACCATGGAGATCAGGAAGGTAAAGATATATTTCATTGGTCAAGCCTTTCGATTAGTCTTCTTCATTCTATCGTATCTTTTCTCAATTGACAACTATGATATTTTTAAATCTTTTATCTTGACTTTCTGAATGAGGAAGCATATAATAAAGACATAGTTAATTAGAATCATTATAAAAAAGGAGAAATGATATGACAACTATGAAACATGAAGCAGCTACTGATGTAGCAACTTTTGCACCTTCTAATAAAGAAACTCTTCCAGAAACAAAAGCCCTCTTGAACCAAGTCGTAGCAGATCTCTACGTGGCTCACATTGCCCTTCACCAAGTACACTGGTATATGCGTGGACGTGGCTTTATGGTTTGGCATCCAAAAATGGACGAATACATGGACAGCTTGGATGCAACCTTAGATGAAGTGAGCGAACGCTTGATCACTCTTGGTGGTGCGCCATATTCTAGCATGACTGAATTTTTGGAACACAGCAATATTGAAGAACGCCGTGGAACATTTACAAAAAATGTAGAAGAAAGCTTGACACGTGTTCTTGAAATCTTCCATTACCTTGATGGCCTTTACCAAAAAGCTTTGGATGTTACCGACGCTGAAGGCGACGATGTAACCAACGATATCTTTGTTGGGGCTAAAGCAGAACTTGAAAAGAACATTTGGATGGTGGCTGCTGAACTTGGTCAAGAACCAGGATTATAAGATCATAAAAAAATAGAAGCCGTTGGCTTCTATTTTTTTGGTTTGTAGGAGATTTCCACTAATTAAAGGAATTCTTAATCTAACTATAGTTGGAGCGAAATCGAGGCCTATCACTCCTCCTTTTTTGGTATAGTTAATATGTGATTTTCTGTAAGCATTCGCAGGTATAAGAAAGCGCTTACAAATTTAATGGTTAATCCTAAGAGGAGGTTTTTATGGGAAAGTCTTTTTTTGAAAAGCGTCCTGTTTTTAGTATTCGTAAGCTCTCAGTTGGAGCTTGCTCTGTTGTGATTGGGATTTCTGCCTTGGGTCTTTCAAGGGTCCATGCGGAAGAAAAGCCAGCCCTCGAAAGTGAGCCGACTTCGATGGAGACACCAAGTGTTGTGACGGAAAACACAGCAACGGAAGTTCCTGAAGCTGTGGCAAGAGTTTCCACAGCTCCAGCTGTCATCACGCCTACCAGAGCTGAGGAAAAGCCGGCGCCTCAAGGCGAAGGCCAGCCCGTTTCTGCTTCATCTGAGCGTGCTACAGGAACAGAAGAAACGGCTGCTCCAGATCAAAATCGTGTAGCGGAGGATATTGTGCAAGATCGAGAACGTGATTTTAATAAAGATTGGTATTTTAAATTAAATGCGGCTCCTGGTGCAGAAGGGCGTCAAGTGGATGTCAAGGATTGGAAAAAATTAGATCTTCCTCATGACTGGTCTATTTTCTTTGATTTCGATCACAACTCTCCTGCTCAAAATGAGGGGGGACAATTAAACGGAGGGGATGCTTGGTATCGTAAGACCTTCCGTTTGGACGACAAAGATCTAGATAAGAAGGTTCGCTTGGAATTTGGCGGGGTTTATATGGATTCCAAAGTCTATGTAAACGGACAATTCGTCGGTCATTATCCAAATGGCTACAATGCCTTTTCTTATGATATTACTCCTTATTTGAATGCGGATGGAAGCGAGAATACCATCGCCGTTCATGTGGTCAATCAACAACCAAGTAGCCGTTGGTATTCTGGTAGTGGGATTTACCGGGATGTGAAGCTGAGTGTAACGGACAAGGTTCATTTAGCGCAGTATGGGACTACGATTACGACCCCTCAGTTGGAAAAACAGCAAAATGGGGCAGTAGATACAGTGGTGAAGAGCCACATTGTCAACCAAGATGATCAAGCTCATAGTATTTATGCGGAATATGAAATTGTCGATCAAAATGGCCAAGTGGTGAGCGAAAAAACACGCAGTGAAGCACAAGCTGTTCTAGCAGGTCAAGAGATCAACCTTTCTCAAACCTTGCATGTTGAAAAACCAACCCTCTGGGATGTGAAAACGGATCATCCTGCTCTCTATACCTTGTATACGCGGGTTTATCGGGATTCGCAATTGGTCGATGTGCAAAAGGAACGCTTTGGTTATCGCTATCTCAACTGGACGCCAGAAGGTGGCTTCTTCCTCAATGGGGTGGCGACGAAATTCCACGGGGTATCCCTTCACCATGACCACGGGGCTCTTGGAGCTGAGGAAAATTACAAGGCTGAATACCGTCGTCTCAAACAGATGAAAGACATGGGAGTCAATGCGATCCGGACGACTCACAACCCAGCGAGTGAACAAACCTTAAAAATTGCTGCTGAGTTGGGCTTGATGGTCCAAGAAGAAGCTTTTGATACCTGGTATGGTGGCAAGAAACAATACGATTACGGTCGTTTCTTTGAAAAAGATGCCACTCACCCAGAAGCTCGTAAGGGGGATACTTGGTCCGATTACGATCTACGGACCATGGTAGAACGGGGCAAGAACAATCCAGCCATTGTCATGTGGTCAATCGGTAACGAAGTCGGTGAAGCAGATGGTTCAGACAAATCTGTCGCAACTGTTCGTCGGTTAGTCAAGACCATCAAGGACGTGGATGCAACCCGCTATGTCACTATGGGAGCTGATAAATTCCGCTTTGGCGATGGCTCAGGAGGTCATGAAAAAGTAGCAGCAGAGCTCGATGCGGTTGGATTTAACTATTCAGAGGCCAACTATGAAAGCTTACGGGCGAAACATCCAAATTGGCTCATTTATGGTTCTGAAACCTCTTCTGCAACGCGGACACGGGGTTCATACTATCATCCTGAAAGAGAATGGGTCGGCAGCAACCAAGAAGACCGCCATTATGAACAATCAGACTACGGCAATGACCGGGTTGGTTGGGGTCGGACAGCGACCGCCTCTTGGACCTTTGACCGTGATCATGCCGGCTATGCAGGACAATTTATCTGGACCGGTACGGACTATATCGGCGAGCCAACACCATGGCACAACCAAAATGACACACCTGTAAAAAGTTCTTATTTCGGTATTGTCGATACTGCCGGCCTTCCAAAGAATGATTTTTATCTCTACCAAAGTCAATGGGTGTCAGCTGAGAAACATCCAATGGTCCATCTCTTGCCACATTGGAACTGGGACAATCCAGAATTAGCCAATCGTGTCATGGATGAAGAAGGACGGATTCCTGTTCGGACCTTCTCCAATGCTCACAGTGTGGAATTGATTGTCAATGGGGAATCACAAGGAGTCAAGACCTTTACCAAGAAGACCACAGCTGATGGCCGGACCTACCAAGAAGGGGCAAATCCGGATGAACTCTATCTAGAGTGGTTGGTTCCTTATGTACCAGGTAAAGTAGAAGCTATTGCGCGCAACGAAGCAGGCGAAGTGATCGCGAAAGATCAAGTCGAAACAGCCGGCAAGCCTGCAGGTGTCCGTTTGTTGAAAGAAGAACACGCGATTGCAGCGGACGGTAAGGATTTGACCTATATTACCTATGAAATCGTCGATGAAGAAGGTCGTGTTGTACCAACTGCCAATAATTTGGTGCATTTCCATTTGCATGGACAAGGCCAAATTGTCGGTGTCGATAATGGGGAACAAGCCAGCCGTGAACGCTACAAAGCGCAGGAAGATGGCTCATGGCAACGTCGGGCCTTTAACGGCAAAGGGGTTGTGATTGTCAAATCAACTGAGCAAGCAGGTGCCTTTACCCTGTATGCAGACTCAGATCGCTTGCAATCAGACCAAGTCAGCCTCTTTACAGGTAAGAAGGACCAAGCAGAACGCACTGTATTAGGTGTGGAACCTGTTCGACAAAGTGCTTATCTAGGAGAAAAACCAACCTTACCAAGTAAGGTCAATGTGGTCTATAGTGATGGCAAGGCCCAAGAAGAAGCCGTTGAATGGGATGCGGCAGACTATAGCCGTGCTGGCCAAGTCCGTGTGACAGGTCATGTTCAAGGACGCACGGTCGAAGCTCTGGTCGATGTGATCGGCGTGGAACAAGTCCTTCCAGTCATCAAACAAATCCCACAGGGAGCAGATCTAGCAACAGTGGATAAGGCTGTGCAATTAGTCTTCACTGATGGGACCACTGCCCACTATGAGGTCGATCAATGGACCTTGGAAGCTGGTCAAGAAGATCAATTGTCTACACCGGGAGCACGCTTGAAGGCGACAGGACTCCTAGGCAATGGGGAAACGGTCCAAGCGACACTAGTGGTTGCAGGAGGAGATGTAGCCAAGGCTAAGAAACCAACGGTTCAGATAGATGGGGTAGCCCTTCCAAAATTTGGTAGTGGCAACCATACTATTTTCCGTCCGCTGGCTTATGGTCAAGAACCAGGTCAAGTCACAGCAAGTGCAGAAAATGCTCAAGTGACGGTCCTACAAGCTAATCGCGAAAATGGTTTGAAGGCTCAAATCTTTGTGACTGCTAAGGATACAGGAGCTGTACAGACCTATGTGGTCCAATTCCAAGAAGAAAGTCCACAGATTGAGCGCCTAGAATTGCGTCTGCCAGAAGGACAGGAACTCAAGGAAGACCAAACGGTACCACTTGAAGTCATTGCCCATTACCAAGATGGTAGCCAGGCAAGTCTCAAAGCAGATCAAATCGATGTGAAAACAAGAGCTGGTAGCCAAGGAAAAGCAGTTGCAACCAATAAAGGTTTGGAATTGCGGGAAGCAGGCTTGGTTCATTTAGAAGCCAACTTCCAAGGACAAACGGGAGAAGTCAGCTTTACCATTACGCCAAATCCTGAAGAAAAGACGGTTGTCAAGGTACGTCCTGTACGAATCAGCACCGATCGAAACGTTTTGCCAGCTCTTCCAGAGACCGTCTTGGTTGAGTATGACAAGGGGTTCCCGAAAGAAAAACACGTGACCTGGGATACTGTGACCGCAGATCAAGTCAAGGATTACCATAGTTTTACAGTCACCGGTCATGTAGAGGGTGTGGAAAAAGAAGCCCAAGCTCAAGTGACGGTTGAAGGCATTATCGCTGTAGAAGAAGTCAGCACTACCACTCCAGTCGGAGAAAAACCAGCCCTTCCAGAAAGCGTGCGGACCTATCACTCTAATGGTAAGACCTATACTGCTAAGGTGGCCTGGGATGCGGTCGATCCGCAACTCTTGGCCAAAGAAGGAGAAGTTGTCCTAGCTGGTCGTGTAGAAGGAACGGATCTTCCAACCCGTCTTCATATTCGTGTTTCTAGCACCACAGTCAAGGGAGCCAATGTAGCAGAGCAATGGACAGGATCTGTCTTGCCACTCGCTTTTGCAAGTGACTCTAACGATGCAGATCCAGTTGCTAAGGTCAATGATAAGGTCATCTCCTTTACCGATGCTCCAGCTAACCGTTGGACCAACTGGGGCCGTGACAATGCGGAAGATTCTGTTGGTATCTTGTTTGGGGATTCTGGTATCTTGACCAAGCGAGCAGTGGACAACCTCCATGTTGGTTTCCATGAAGACCACGGCGTTGGGGCTCCAAGTGAATATGTGATTGAGTACTATACAGGGGAACAAATCCCAACTGTTCCAAGCAATCCAAATCGCGTCAAAGACGAAACAGACCATCCATTTAACAATCCAGCCAACTGGAAAGAAGTCAGCAACCTAACCGTTGAAGAACCGGTAGCAGCTGGCAAGATGAATCATTTCAGTTTTGATAAAGTCGACACCTATGCCGTTCGGATCCGCATGAAGACACCAGAAGGCAAACGTGGAAGCTCTATTTCAGAGATTCAGGTATTTGCCAATAAGGTGGCAGCAGAAGAAAAGAGCCAGGTGACCATTCGTGTCAACGGCGAGGTTTTACCAGGAGTTAATCCAAGTGTGACCGATTACTACATCAATGCGCGTGATCGGGCTTATCCACAAGTGGAAGCGACAGCTAGCCATCACGGTCTTGCAACGGTTGTGCCAAGCGTCCATGAAGGTGAGCCAATCCGTGTCATCCATAAAGCAGAAGATGGTACTATCTTACAAGAATACCGCCTCCATCTCACAAGTGATGCAGAAAAACTGAAACAAGCTGCCCCAGTAGCAGTAGAAGCAGGCAGACGTTTTGTGAAAGTCGGTCAAGATCTGGTTCTACCATCTACAGTAGGTGTCTACTTCAAAGGGGACACAGGTTACGAACGCAAGGAACTTACGGTGGACTGGCAGGCTATCCCAGCTGATGCACTTTCTCATGAAGGCAGCTTCACGTTAGAAGGAAAGGTCCTCGGTTATGATCTGACAGCTCAGCTGACCGTCCGGGTGTCCGAAAAGACAGGAGAAATCCTCTCTGTGAACCGTGACTACAATGCAGAGGATACCAGAGCATTTGCTAGTGAAACAAACGATCTCGATCCAAATCAAATCGACTATATCGATTACATCAATGATGGTGGCTACAATGAGTACTACCGTTGGACCAACTGGAAGAGAGAGCCGGATCAAACAGAAGTGTTTGCTGGTCTCATCTTCAAGAAAAATGGTCGAGTAACAGAGCGTTTGGTCAATAAAGTAGCGGTCGACTTCTTTGCAGATCAGGAAACAGGTCTGCCAACGAAAACGGTTCTTGAACGCTATATTGGTCCAGACTTTGATGTCCCAGATGATTACGGCAATTTGAAAAATCTTCCAGATCATCCATTTAACCAAGCCTCAAACTGGGAAGAAATCCCGTATAGCTTGGATTATGCCTTTGAGCCTGGTTATATCTCTAACCTCAGCTTCAACGAAACCAGAACCAAAGCCATCCGTTTAAGAATGGTCCGTGATGAAAATCTAAAAGGAATTGGAATCATTGAATTGAGCGCCTATGCCCCAACAGAAGAGGCCCAGGCAACAACTGATGTTACGATCCAAGTGAATGGCAAAGACCTAGAAGGTTTTAAACCAGATGTGACAGATTATCATCTAGAGTATGAGGGAGAACGTCCAATCGTTTCAGCACAAGGCAAGAATGGAACAGCCGTTACGGTCGTGGATACTAAAAGTGCCAATGCCCCTGTGCTTGTCAAGGTTGTCTCAGAAGATGGCAAGCTCGAAAAAGTATATCAACTTTCTCTCTCCGCAAAAGCACCTACAGGCTCAGCCATTCCTGAAGAAGGGGTTAAGAATCTGGTCCATACCAAGCCAGAGTTGGTGATTGAGCCAGAAGAGATGGACTTTGAACGCCTAGAACGTCCAAATGCGGATCTTCCAAAAGGTGAGAAACGTGTGATTCAAGAAGGTCAAAAAGGCCGCAAATTGCGCTTGGTGGAAGTTTCTCAAGAAAATGGTGTGGAAAGCCGGAAGGAACTAGATGCCTTTGTAGAGCTAGATCCAGTGGCAGAAATTACAGAGGTGGGCACAAAAGAAGTACTTCCAGACACTCCACAACCAGAGCCACAGCCACAACCGCAGCCAGAACCACAACCAGAGCCACAGCCAGAACCAGAGCCACAGCCAGGACCACAGCCGCAACCGCAGCCACAGCCACAGTCACAACCGCTTCCGAACCCAGAAGGTCCTCATGTCTCAGAAGGACCAGTAGCTACCGCAACTCCTCAAGCATCTCTTGAGGTCAAAGCGGTGCGCCAGGAAGGGACAGATGCAATAGAGAAGGAAGTCGAGAAAGACACTCAAACACCAGCAGTTTCAGCGGCTCCAGTTTCCGAAGGTACATTACCAAATACAGGAACGGAAGAAAGCGTCGCAAGCCTCGTTGCTGGAATCTTAGCGGCAGGCCTTGCCAGTGCTGTGCTGGACGATCAGAAAAAAAGAGCCAATAAGGCCAAGTAAAACAGCTAGAGAAACTAGTAAAAAATGGTGAAAAGTTCACAGGTAAAAAGAAGGAGGATGGGGAAGCCCCACCCTCTTTACCTGGTGACATAAAGGAATAGAATATGGGAAAAAGATTAGTTGATCAGAGAAATCGATTTGGCATTCGTAAACTCTCAGTAGGTGTCTGCTCGGTAGTCGTAGCGACTTGTTTTTTAGGAACTACTACCAGTTACGCAGAGGAACAAGCTGAGAATAATGAACCGCGTGAAGAACGGGTTGAAACAAGCAATGCAGGAGATCAAGGAAAGGAGGAGAAAACTGTGAACGAGCACCAAGAAGCATCAGAACAACCCTCAGCAGCTACTAGTGAGAAAGAAAATCGCACAGTCAGTCAAGGGACAGAAGCAAGCCAACCAGCCACTTCTCTAAACGAGGAGACTGAGATTGCGGATTACGGACCACTTCCAAGCAAGGCTCAGATGCAATACCACCGCGAAGAGCTAGCAGCTTTCATCCACTTTGGGATGAATACTTACTATGATCGTGAGTGGGGAGATGGGCAAGAAGATCCTTATTATTTCTATCCAGAGCATCTGGATACCGATCAGTGGATCAAAACCCTGAAAGATGCTGGCTTTAAACGGACGATCATGGTCGTTAAGCACCACGATGGCTTCCTCTTGTACCCTTCCAAATATACCGACCATACCATTGCTAAAAGCGGTTGGAAGGATGGGAAAGGCGATGTCCTAGCCGAGGTTTCTGCTTCTGCCAGCAAGTATGACATGGACATGGGGGTCTACCTCTCACCTTGGGATGCTCACAGTCCGCTCTACCATGTGGATACAGAGGACCAATATAATGAATACTATCTCAACCAGCTTAAGGAAATCCTTGAAGATCCAAAATATGGGAACAAGGGCAAGTTCGTAGAAGTCTGGATGGATGGAGCGCGGGGCGATGGGGCTCAAAAGGTCACCTATACTTTCGACAAGTGGTTTGAAGCCATTCGTAAGGCCCAAGGGGATATTGCTATCTTCTCAGCTGAGCCGACCAATGTTCGTTGGATTGGAAATGAAAAGGGGATTGCCGGAGATCCGGTTTGGCAAAAGGTCAATCCAGATAAGATCCGCAACAATCCATCCAACAGCTACCTCAATCACGGGGATCCGGAAGGGAAGCAATACTCAGTGGGAGAAGCCGATGTCTCTATTCGCTCCGGCTGGTTCTACCATGACAATCAAGAGCCTAAGTCCTTGCGCGAATTGATGGACATTTACTTCAAATCGGTCGGCCGTGGAACTCCACTCTTGCTCAATATTCCACCCAACCAAGACGGAAAATTTGCGGATGCCGATGTGGCCCGTTTGAAAGAATTCCGTCAGACCTTGGACCAACTCTACAGTGTGAACTATGCGGCAGGAGCTTTGGTAGAAGCTGACTCGACACGACGCAATCCGCTCTACAAGGCCAGCCATTTGACAGATGGTGATGAAAAGACCAGTTGGGCACCTGCAGATGATGCCAAGACCGGCTCTTTTGTTCTCGATCTTGGAAAAGAACAGCATTTTGATGTGGTAGAGCTTAAAGAAACCATCGAGAAAGGCCAACGGATTTCTGGCTTCACCATTGATGTGGCAGTGAATGGCCAATGGGTTCCATATGGTGCTGGCTCAACCGTAGGATACCGCCGATTGATCAAAGGGCAACCAGTTGATAGTCGCTATATCCGGGTGTCCATCACCGATGCCCAAGCTACTCCAATCTTGAACGGAGTCTCTGTCTATAAGACGCCAGCTAGCATTGAAGAAACCGATGGATATCCGCTTGGTTTGACTTATCATTCTGACCGGACAGCAGAGCGGGCCAATGGCCAATGGAATGAAGAGGGAGAAGGCGTTCGAGGCACCTCTATGTGGACCAAAGAAAAGGGAGCTTCGGTGACCTATCAGTTTGAAGGCACTAAGGCCTATGTGATCGCAACTGTCGACCCTGGTCATGGGGAAATGGATGTCTATGTCGATGGCCAAAAGCTAGCGACCATCAATACCCAAAGCCCAAGCCGCAAACGTAGCCAAAAGGTCTATGAAACACCGGATTTGACAGCAGGATCTCACACCTTGACCTTGGTCAATAGCAAGGGAGATGCGATCGCAACGGAAGGGATTTATGCTCTCAATAACCAAGAAAATGGTCTCTTTGAATTTGCTCAGCCAACCCTAGCTGTTAAGAAAGGCGACCCAGCGCAAGTCGTCGTCAAGAGAAAAGGTGGCTCTAAAGGAAGTGCCAGTCTCAAATTGATCACAGAACCAGGAACGGGGGTTCATGGTAAGGTCTACAAAGATACCAACGTCACCCTTGAGTTCGCAGATGGAGAGACGGAAAAAACAGTCCAAGTTCCAACTCTTGATTTTGCAGGGAAAGCGACCGACGTCTATGACTTTAAGGTTAAATTGTTGCATCCGGATCAAGGAAGCTTGGTCGGCTTTATTCCAGAACTGACAGTCCAAGTAATGAACGAGGACCTGCTTCCAGAAAATCGCAAAGAAGTAGATGACCAAGATCCGAAACTGCACTATAGCCAAGGTTGGCACCATGAGACGGACAACAAAGACTTCTCAAATGGCACAGAATCTTGGTCCAGCTTTAACCAAGTGACCGATGAGGAGGGCAAGAAACACATTGAAGTGACCATTACCTTTAAGGGCACAGGTGTGGAGGTTCGAGGAGTGGTTGATCCAAGTCATGGGCTCTACAGCGTCACCCTGGATGGAAAAGAAATGGCCTTCGAAGAAGGTCGTGGCCATGACTATGAGATTGAAGGCGATCATTACTTCAGTGGCTATGGAGACCAACGCAAACTAGACCAGAGCTTGGTCAATCTGCAAGGTCTAGCAAAAGGCTACCATCAGCTACGCCTGCATCTGGATCCAGCCCTCAATGATCCTCAGTCGTCCAGAGCTATCCAAGTAGACCGATTTATCCTCTCAGGGAAAGATAGCCAGTTGCTCAGTCAAGAAGAGCTGCAACAGATCATCAGAGAAGGAGTAGAAAAGATCAAGGCTACTTCTCTCGATCGCTTGAAAGCAGATCTCAAACCAACTGTTCAAGGACAATTGACGGACTTGACTCAGTTGTTGGATCAAGAGCGCCCAGATTTGGTTGCTGCAGCCAATCAAGTCGAAGCCCTTGAAACCATCTTAGGAGATGTTCACAATTATGAACCGCTGACGCAGATACGCCCAGATCAAGGTGTTCGGGATTTGATTCTTGAAAAACCAGAACTACTCATCGAAGCGGAGGAGATTCCATTTGAGAGTCAAACACGTGAGAACAAGGACTTGGCCAAGGGCGAAAGCCGGATCCTTCAAGCAGGGAAGGTCGGACGCCGGCTGAAATTGATCGAGGTTCGACAAGAAGAAGGCAAAGAAATTCGGACAGAAGTCGATGCCTTTGTCGAAGTGGATGCCCAGGACCAGATCACAGAAGTCGGGACGAAGGAAGCGGAAAAAAGTCCGTTGATAGCTGATATGCCGACTCCAACCATTCCTGTCACCCCAAGTAAGGTGCAACCAGAAGTTATGACTCTTTCTCAAGCTGAAGACAAAAAAGAAAAAGGAAGACCTGTTCTCTTGCAACCGAAAACCCCAGAAGCAGTTTCTGTTTCGACTTCAGACCATCCGGAAAAAGAAGTGGTTAAAAGTCCTTCTCTACAATCGGAAGGAAAACTTCCTCAAACCGGTACAAAAGAAAGTGGATTGTTTGCTTGGTTAGGCCTTCTTGGTCTAGGATTCTTGGGCGGAGGCGCGAAATTTGCTCGTCGCAAAGAGTAGCTCCTTCTTCGCATAAGAGGTTAGTTCTCACTAGCCTCTTTTGTTTTGCCTTCTTAAGAGATTCCTATTTCCATGGAGTCTTTGCTTTATTTACAGCCGTAAAAATTGTATAATAGTCAAATAAGGTCAATGATGAGAAAGAACACTCCAAGGCCATTTTTTATGGGCCAAAGAGCAGAGCATCCATCTAGAAAAAAACAAGCCAGAAAGGAGCATCATGGCAAATAAGAACACATCTGATAGCATTGAAGCTTATATCAAGGCCTTGCTGGCTCAAGCTGGCATGGCAGAGCTCAAAAGAAGTGAGTTAGCCGATGTCTTTCAGGTCGTACCCAGTCAGATTAACTATGTCATTAAGACCCGCTTTACCGAGAGCCGAGGCTATATTGTAGAGAGCAAGCGCGGTGGTGGGGGCTATATCCGCATTGGCAAGGTCCAGTTTTCAGATCACCATCAGATGCTCCAAGACTTGGCAGCCAATATTGGAGAGACCATCAGCCAGCAGGTCTTCAATGATATCCTCCAGATGCTCTATGAAGAAAAATTATTGACACAACGTGAGACTCAGCTGTTGCTTGCGACGACCTCCGATGAGGTCCTAGGTCGAGATGCTCTCATTCTACGAGCAAGTATGCTGAAAAAAATCATTCAACAAGTAGATAGAAAAGGAAATACCGACTAGATGAACTATTCAACAGCACTGTTAGAAAGTATAGAAGCGGCCCAAATACTAGCAGGCCACTATCAGGGACATACCTTAGATACTTGGCATCTCCTGACGGCTATGGCCAATAATCCCTATAGCGTGGCAGGTTCTGTACTTAACGATTATCCTATGCAGATCGATGAGTTTCAGGATGCAGCGGAGCATATTACAGGCCAAGCTTTTCAAAGCGACAATCGGTATGAAATCTTCCCATTTTCTTATCGGATGGAAGCCATTATGAAACACGCAAGAGAGATTGCCCAGGTCCTTCATGCCAAGACCTTGGGAACAGAGCATGTGCTCCTCTCTCTTCTAGCAGACCGTGGGACCTTGGCGAGCCAAGTCATGGAGTTTGCCGGCTTTGCCTTTACAGAGCAAGACAAGGGAGTTCCTATTGCCTCCCTTCGAAAGAATCTTGAAGACAAGGCAGGCTGGGACAAGAACGATATCAAAGCCATTCGGAGTCTTTATCGGGCTCAAAACCCTAACCGCCAAACCATGGGGAATATGATGGGCATGCCACCAAGCACCAGTGGAGGTCTTGAAGATTATACCCGTGATTTGACAGAAATGGCGCGTGCAGGCCAGCTTGAGCCTGTGATTGGTCGGGATGTAGAGATTTCACGCATGATCCAAATCCTCAGCCGCAAGACGAAGAACAATCCTGTATTGGTGGGAGAAGCAGGGGTCGGAAAAACCGCTCTTGCATTAGGTCTGGCCCAGCGGGTCGCTAGTGGCAATGTTCCAGCTGAAATCGCGCAAATGCGTGTCTTAGAATTGGATCTCATGAATGTCGTTGCAGGGACGCGCTTCCGTGGGGACTTCGAAGAGCGGATGAACAATATCATCCAGGACATCGAAGAAGACGGTCACGTGATTCTCTTTATCGATGAACTGCATACTATTATGGGGTCAGGATCCGGTATTGATTCGACCTTAGACGCAGCCAATATTCTAAAACCAGCCCTGGCACGGGGAACCTTGCGTACAGTTGGGGCAACGACTCAAGATGAGTACCAAAAGCATATCGAAAAAGACGCAGCCCTCTCTCGACGTTTTGCGAAAGTCACCATTGAAGAGCCAAGTGTTGCAGATAGCATCCAAATTCTCCAAGGCTTGAAAGAGACCTATCAGGACCACCATCATGTGACCATTACCGATGAAGCGATCGAAACAGCTGTCAAATATGCCCACCGCTATTTGACCAGCCGTCAATTGCCAGATTCAGCTATTGATCTCTTGGATGAAGCGGCAGCTACTGTACAAAACCGCGATTCCAACGGTCACGTAAAAGAAGAGTTGACCGCCTTAGACCGGGCCTTGATGGACGGCAAGTGGAAGAAAGCAGCCCAGCTCTTAGAAGTAGAGGCCGCTCCCATTGTCTACAAAAAAGAAGTCACTGACCAAGATGTCTTGGTGACCTTGAGCCAATTATCTGGTATTCCAACTCAAAAACTGACCCAAACCGATGCCAAGAAGTACCTAAACTTAGAAGCAGAATTGCACAAGCGCGTGATTGGTCAAGACCAAGCCGTTTCGAGTATCAGTCGGGCTATTCGACGCAATCAATCGGGGATCCGTAGCAACAAGCGTCCGATCGGTTCTTTCATGTTCCTAGGACCTACCGGTGTCGGAAAAACAGAGCTAGCCAAAGCTTTGGCGGAAGTTCTGTTTGATGATGAATCGGCCCTCATCCGTTTTGATATGAGTGAATACATGGAAAAATTCGCAGCTAGCCGCCTCAACGGAGCTCCTCCAGGCTATGTGGGCTACGAAGAAGGAGGCGAGTTGACCGAGAAAGTCCGCAACAAACCATATTCTGTTCTCTTATTTGATGAGGTGGAAAAAGCCCACCCAGATATTTTCAATGTCCTTTTGCAAGTCTTGGATGACGGAGTCTTAACCGATAGCAAAGGCCGGAAGATTGACTTCTCCAATACCATTATCATCATGACCTCAAACCTGGGAGCTACAGCCCTTCGGGATGATAAGACAGTTGGCTTTGGGGCCAAAGATATCCGCTTTGACCAAGCCAATATGGAAAAACGCATGTTTGAAGAGTTGAAGAAGACCTATCGTCCAGAGTTTATCAACCGGATTGATGAAAAGGTAGTCTTCCATAGCCTATCCAGCGAGGACATGCAGCAGGTGGTGAAAGTCATGGTCAAACCGCTCATCGCGACCTTGGCCGAACAAGGCATGACCCTCAAATTCCAGCCTTCAGCGCTCAAGTTGCTAGCAACCAAAGGCTACGATCCAGAAATGGGAGCTCGCCCACTGCGTCGTGTCTTGCAGACCGAAGTGGAAGATCAACTAGCAGAGCTATTGCTGAAAGGCCAAGCCCAAGAAGGGCAAACCATCAAGGTTGGAACGACAGCCGGAACGATCAAGTTCGAGATTGTCTAGGAGGATGTCATGACGCTTCAGCGATTAACCCGTATTTCGCTTTTGGCGGCCCTTTGTGTCGCTCTACGTCAGGCTTTTGCCCCTTTCCCAAATGTCCAACCTATTTCTGCTATCTTTTTTCTCTTGGTGATATTTGAAGGGTATAGCTTTGCTTTTCTTGTGATGATGATCACCATGTTTGTCTCCGCCTTTTTCCTGGGGATGAGCCTGATTGTGTTCTTTCAGATTGTCGCCTTTGGCTGTTTGATGCTCATTTGGCGCATCAGTTACAAGTGGTTGCCCATTGTCCTTCAGATCCTTTTTGTGGGCCTACTGTCCTTTGCTTATGGGGTCTTGATCGATAGTGTTTATGCCTTGATGTACCATATTCCTTGGTGGACCTATGCTTTGGTCAATGGTTTTAGTTTTAACCTTGCCCATGCTCTGTCGACGATCATTTTCTATCCCATTATCTATCAAATCTTTAGGAGATTTTATGTTGAAAAAAACCATTTCTAGCTTGATGACCTTACTTGCAGCTCTTCTTTTAGCGAGTTGCGCTCCGTCTCATAGCACAAACAATCAACCAACAGCTTCTAGCGCAGAAGTTGCCAAGAAAAACGAAATTTCGATTACAATTAGCGTGACGCCAGAAGGTCAAAAAGCGCAATCAAAAACCTTGAAAGTAGCAGAAGAGAGCAACCTCATGAAAGTGCTCAAAGCCAACTACAAGATTGAAGAAAAAAATGGCATGATCACCTCGATTGACGGTCACAGCCAAGATGAAGCCAAAGGTCTTTACTGGATGTACAAGATCAATGGCGAGATGGCTCCAAAAGGTGCTGCTGAAACCACCGTAAAAAAAGGAGACAAGATCGAATTCTATCAAGAAGTGTATAAATAATGAGAAGCTGGACAGTGTGTCAGGCTTCAGATTAAAGATAAAGTTATCTTAGAAACTTTCCTTAGGTGAGTACGGACGTCAGCGAACTTCTAAGAAGTTCCATGACTTAGTTTTGGACCTAAGGTTCCAAAACTCCCGAGTGCTAGAAACAATAGTGTTTCTAGCACTTTTCTCACAGCGGAAAGTTTCAGTAGATCATTGAGTATCCCTAACGAATAAAATTATTTTATCTTTATAGGAGGTATTATATTTGTATAAAAGAACAGTTTGTCTACGTGCTCTAGTCGGCTAGTTTGTCCGGCTTTTTTTGCTAAAGTTTAGGAACTTACTTAAAACTTCTTTCAAATTAGAAAAATATTTAAGAAACTATTGACAGCCTCATATAACAGTGTTACAATAATGTTACAAAATATTACAAATGTTACAAAAGAGGTTCTGTTATGAAAAACAAAAAAATCATTTCCCTAGCAGCGCTAGCTCTTACAGCTAGTTTTTTCCTAGGAGCTTGTGGCGGGAATAAAGAAGAAAAAACTTCAGAAGCAAGCAGTTCAAAGACCAGTCTGGTTAAACAAACCAGCTCTTCTTCTAAGAAAAAAGTGATCACTAGTAAAGATCCGATTGCCTCTTCATCCTCTGATAGCAAATCAGAAGAAAGTCATACTGTTGGTAGCAAAAATAACCAAGCAGCAGCTAGTCAAACACCTGCTCCAGCTAAAGAAGCGACACCAGCAGCACCCGTAACAAAAGAAACAAAAGAAGTAGCCACTCCAGCAACACCAGCGAAAGCAAAATTGCCAAGTCTAGAAGACGGCCATGCCCAGGCTAAGAAGCAAGCTTCTGCTACGGAGAATGCCCAATACAAGGGAGTCTATTCTGTAGCAGCAGGAGATTTCTCTGCTGCAGCTGGGAATTGGTCTGACAAACGCGACACTGGAGTCACTATTGGCCAAGGTGGTCAAGTGACCATCCAACTTCCTGGGGGTCAACCCGTAGCCTATGGGATCAGCGCTTATAACTATACCTTGGATGATGGTCATTACCATGCTAATCTCTCAGCAGGCGATGGGTCTGCAGCGACTCTAGATATCGTAGTTGGAAAAGATGGTTCTGTGTCTAGTGTGACGGTTCTTAAAGACGGTGTCAGTCACTCCCTCACTCGTGAATAAAATTCGAAAGATCTGAAAGGAGAAGCATCTCTTTTCAGATCTTTTTTTGTTGATTTGAATAAAAATATATTTTTTTATAAAAAACTATTGACAGATAGAAAATATAGTTTATAATAAAAACATAAAGAAAATCTATTTATAAAAAATTATAAAAAGGAGCTTATATGAAAAAAGAAAGAATTGCCCTGGTTTTTGGAACCTTTGCGCCTCTTCATCAAGGGCATATTGACCTGATCCAGCGGGCCAAGCGTCAGTGTGATCGCGTTCGTGTCATTGTATCTGGTTATGAAGGGGACCGTGGTGAAGAAGTGGGACTGACCTTACAAAAACGCTTCCGTTATATCCGCGAAGCCTTCTCAAATGATGAGTTGACCCAAGTCTATAAGTTAGATGAGACAGAACTTCCTCGTTATCCCTTGGGCTGGGAGCCTTGGTTACAGACAGCCCTAAACACCATCCAGTATCAAACAGAGACAGAAGAGTTGATCTTTTATGTAGGGGAGAAAGCCTACAAGGAAGAGTTGGAAGCTAGAGGGTTTGAAGTTCACTTAGAAGAGCGTCGCTTCGGGATCTCTGCTACCATGATCCGGGAAAATCCCAGCAAATACTGGAAATACATTGCCCAGCCCTTCCGTCGCCAGTTCACGAAAAAAGTCTTGATCATGGGGAGCGCCAGCAACGGGAAAACGACCCTTGCAAAGGACTTGGCTCGCTTTTACGATGCACCTGTTAGTCTTGAGTATGCCCGTGAATACCAGATCAAGAACAATGTGCGGGATGATGAACTCACGCCAAAAGATTACTATTACCTACTCTTAGGACAGTATGATCAAACCTCTAAGCTCATCGATAGTAGTGCCAATCGAGGCCTTGTCATCGCAGATACCAATTCCCTGGTGACCAAGGGTTATTACGACTACTATATGGAAGTCGAAGGCCAAGATACCAGCATGACCGATACCTTCGACAACCTCTTTGTCAGTATTCTGTCCAAAGAAAAATGGGATTTGATCCTCTTTGTACAGCCGATCGGCTCTTATGTCAATGATGGTTTCCGAGATATGACCATGGCTGACGAAGAGATCCGCACCAGCTTTTCAAATTACCTAGACCAATTGCGCCAGCAATACCTAGGAAACATTCCGACCACTTTCCTCGCATCAGACTACCTCGGCAACTACGAAGAAGCCAAGAAGGTGATCGATGCCATTTACCAAGCCGACTAAGGAGCAGCTTATGAAAAATCTATCTGAAAAATTCGCAACTTTTAGCCAAGACTTTAAAAATGTTCACCAAGAAGCGAAAAAGCAAGGCTTTGTCAATATTATGAAACTTCTATGGAAGGACCTTTTTGTAGGACGCACAGCCTTTCAATGGATCTATCTCCTTCTTCTTTCCAGCGTTCCCTTCTTCTTAGAATGGACCAATCGTACAGGTCAGCATGATTGGCTGGGACTGTTTGCCTCTTGGACGGGCATTGTCTGTGTTATCCTGGTTGCCGAAGGGCGTGCTAGTAACTACCTCTTTGGAGCAGTGAATTCCGCGATCTACCTCGTTTTAGCCCTCAATAAAAACTTCTACGGAGAAGTTCTGACAACTCTTTATTTCTTCATCATGCAACCGATCGGCCTTTATGTTTGGCTCTCTAATCGGATCAATGATCAAGGTAAGGTCGAAGAATCTCACTTTGAAGCCAAGAAATTGAACTTGATTGAGTGGATGCGCTACTTGGCCTTGTGTGCTGTGATTTGGATCGGTATGGGTTTTGCGTATCAGAGCATCCATAGCGCTCGCCCTTTCCGTGATAGTATCACCGATGCGACCAATGGGGTTGGCCAGCTCCTAATGACCCGCCTATACCGGGAGCAATGGATCTTCTGGATTGCAACCAACGTCTTTAGTATCTATCTCTGGTGGGATCAGAGTCTTCACATTCAAGGGATGTACTGGGTTTACACGCTCAATAGTTTAGTGGGCTGGTACCAATGGACCAAAGCCCTCAAGAAGGAGGTGGCTTAGATGGCAAGTCTCTCAATTCCAGCAGGAATGACGGAGAAAGAGTATTTTGAGACGGTCGCTAGTGAAGCAGACTTTCTCAAGTGGTACAAGGAGCAAGATCTGCCAACTTATGAAACTCCAAGTGTCACAGCGGACATGGTGGCTTACTGTTTTGTTGATGGACAGCTCAAGCTCTTAGCCATTCGCCGCAAGGCCCACCCTTATCAACACCGCCTCGCCTTGGTGGGGGGCTTTGTGAACAAGGATGAAGATGCGACTCATGCCTGTATCCGAGAAGTCAAAGAAGAAGTCGGGCTCGATCTGCCAGTGAATAAGGTGGAACAGCTCATGACAGTTTCCACCCCTGGGCGGGACCCCAGAGGCTGGGTCATTACCATCGCTCATCTGGTCTATCTGCCAGCAGAAGCAGTAGACTTAGCCCATGCAGGTGACGATGCCAAGGAAGTCATTTTTCTCGATGTCGATTTCAAAAAATCCCAGTGTTTGCTTGATGGAGAACCCTTAGCTGCTTCTGATTTTGCCTTTGACCACTACCAGATTATTCAAGAATCGATCAAGCGGATTCAGGGGCGTCTGGATTGGAATCCAACCTTCCTCTATCTGTTAGAGGAGCCTTTCACCGTTTATGAAGCAACCGAATTGGTCAATCTGATCAATCCTGGACGTCCCATCGTTAGCAATAACTTCCTCGTAAAATTCGGAGAATTCGTGGAAGAAGTGGGTGTCAAGCGAGTACCTAAGAAAAAACCACGCAAGACCTATCGCCTAAAACAGTAAATCGAGCAGGGTTCTTTCAGGAAATCTCTCCAGTTACTATTAGTAGCTGGAGGGATTTTTTTGTTCTAGTAAGAAATATTTAAAAATATGTCAAAAATAGTTGACATTTTATGTTCATAATACTATACTATAGTCAAATATATACGACATTCATTTAATAGGAGGAAACATGAACCATGTGAAAGAATTCCGCAAGGAATTGGGCATGTCTCAACTCGAACTTGCTAAGGATATCGGTGTCTCGAGGCAAACCATCAATATGATTGAAAACGACAAGTACAATCCGACTCTGGAACTCTGTCTCAATCTCGCTCGTAGCCTCCAAACGGACCTCAACAGTCTTTTTTGGGAAGATGATTTTTAACAAAAGGAGAAAAAAATGGAAAAAGAAACCTTTACTGAAAAACTGATTAAACGCACATATGGCATTTCTGGACCACTTGATGAACACAAACGACGCGAGGCGGATCGCATTGGAAATAAAGTCTTTATGGTCCTCTTTTACCTGATGATATTTGGCAATCTTATTCCCTTTATCCTTGCTTATAAATATCCCCAAGTTGTCGCTTTTGGTTATCCAATCATTATCTTTCTGGTTTCTATGGTTTGTGCTATCTATGTTAGCACTCAAACTAAAAAAACAGGTATTACTGCTATCGATCCTGATATGTTGAGCCAAAAAGAAAGCAAACAGCTACGCTATCCTGGCATTAAAGCTGGTCTGCTCTATGGAGTTTTGATGTTCTTTGGAATACCACTTCTCAATGTCTTAACGGATAATAGCAAAAACTTTTTCACCTCTCTTTTCAATCTAGGTCATTTTATATCAATCCTTTTCGCAGCTTTCTTCTTCGGATTGGTGATGCAAATTATCGTCTGGCTTCGCATTCGAAAAGCCAAGGAAGATCAGGACGACGATTAGGAGGAAGCTTATGAAATCATTACAAACTTTAATTTTCAGTCATATTTTAGTTAGCATCTTTGTTACCTTTTTCCTAGTCTATGGCCAAGTTACGCGTCCTTTTCTGATCATTTTCCTTTTAGTTCTTCCAGTCTTGAATAAGGGACAAAGATTTCAGAAAATCACATCAAAAAAAATACGCTTCTTGAACGCATCTCTCTGCTTTATCCTCGTATCTCTCCCACAACTGATAACGAATTCTATGGATTGGAGATATCTCCTATTTCTAACCATCTGTATTATTTTTAGTCTCATTTATATCTATACTCTCTATCAACTCTTTAAAGAAGGCAAACAATGTTTTTAAGAGGTCACTACCATGAAAAAAGAAAACAGGACAACTGAATTATTTTGAACTTTCTTTCAGGAATCACGAAGGTTATTAATATGATTCTCTTAGCACTATACAGTGATAGGGAAATTCTAATTATCTAGAATCATAGTCCTGACGTAAACCACTTGTTTGATGAGTGGTTATGATTGATTTTCAATACTCAGCTCTGGTGCAAAGTGGTATAATAAAAAATAATTGAAATCAAAAGAGACAAGACTATGGAAGAAAAAATAATTTTACCACAAAATACACGACTGATGGGGGCTCTGCTTGGTTTTATCGGAGGAGGCCTCGATGTCTTTTGCCACATGCACTACCGGAGTTTGGTCGCGACTCAAACTGGGAACCTCCTGCTTCTCATCGCTGATTGGCACGATCCCCGTGTCGAAAATACCATCATGCGTTTTTCATCTATTTTGTTTTTCTCGATCGGCTTTGTGGTTGCTCTCCATATCAAAGAGTATCGCAAGACAGCCTTTTGGCGGACCAAGATGTTGATTCCTTTGTTTGTGGTGACGCTCCTGATTCCCTTGGTGTCTGTCATACCACCTGTAGAAGTTCCCTTTATTGCTTTTGGAACAGGGATGATGATGTTGACCTTTACAGGAAGCTTGATTGAAAACCACCCTTATGTGATCTTTATGACTTCTGGTAATTACCGCAAGATGCTGATGGCCTTGTACCGAATCACTCGAGGAAAGGGAGATTTGGACGAGTATCGGCGTCAGGCTATGAATTACGGAATCGTTGTTGGAAGCTTTGTTGCAGGAGCGATTAGTGTAGCCATCCTCATGCATTTCATTCACCAATGGGCCATCTGGCTGATCACAGCCAACCTCTTTTTGATCATGACTTACTACACCGCCAGAGTCAAACAACTCGGCCTGCAAACAGATAATCTATAAAAAGAGGCTGGGACAAAAGTCCTAGCCTCTCAATTATTTTTGGATTGTTGAGCAAGACGCAGTGGTTGAGTGGGCTCTACTACGCTGATTTCATCAGCTTTTACAGCCCTACTCAACTGTGCGGAGGTGGGACGACGAAATCGAATTCTAACGAATTACCGATTTCTGTCCCACTCTCTGCTTTTTGTGTTTCTATGCTTTTAATTGTAAGAGTTCTTCAATCTCTGCTAGGGTGCTAGCTTGCGAGATGGCGCCACGGAGTTTGGCTGCACCTGAGGTACCACGGAGGTAGTGAGGGGCGAGACCACGGAATTCGCGAACGGCAATGTGCTCACCCTTGAGATTGATCAAGCGCTTCAAGTGCTCATAAGCAATCTTCATCTTGTCTTCAAAGGTCAAATCAGGCAGGATTTCTCCTGTTTCAAAGTAGTGATTGATTTGGTTGAAGAGGTAAGGATTGCCCATGGCTGCACGGCCGATCATGACCGCGTCGGCACCGACTTCTTCAATCCGTTGTTTGGCGTCTTGCACCGTCCGGATGTCCCCATTAGCAATAAATGGAATCTTGGTCAGAACTTGTGCAACCTTGTGAAGGGTCTCAAGGTCCGCATGCCCCGTATACATTTGCTCCCGAGTTCGCCCATGCATGGCAAGGGCAGAGACACCCGCAGCTTCGGCAGCGAGGGCGTTCTCAACTGCTAGGGAAGGATCCGACCAACCCGTCCGCATTTTAACAGTGAGGGGGATATCGAGGACGGATTGAACCTTATTGATGATGGAGTAGATCTTGTCTGGGTCCTTGAGCCACATCGCACCAGCCTCGTTCTTGACGATTTTATTCACCGGGCAACCCATGTTGATATCGACGATATCGGTCTTGGTATTTTCTTGGATAAATTCAGCTGCGCGTGCCAGGCTATCTTCGTCACTTCCAAAGAGTTGGATCGATACAGGGTTTTCTCCTTCATCGATATGGAGCATGTGAAGCGTCTTTTCATTGTTGTACTGGATTCCCTTGTCAGAGACCATTTCCATCACAACGAGCCCTGCCCCCAGTTCTTTGGCAATGGTCCGGAAAGCTGAGTTGGTCACTCCGGCCATTGGGGCTAGGACGGTACGGTTAGGGATTTCGACATCCCCGATCATAAATGGCGTATTAAGATTTGTCACGAATGAGTTCCTCCAAGTCATTTTCGTCAAAGTGGTAGTGTGTTTGGCAGAATTGGCAGGTAATCTCTGCACCGTGATCTTCATCTTTCATCTCTTCTAGATCACTAGCTGGCAGACTTGCTAAAGCGTTCAAAAAGCGCTCACGGCTGCAGTCGCACTGGAAGCGAAGTTCTTCTTCAGAGAGGCGTTTGAAAGGTTCATCCCCATAGATAGCGGCAAGAAGAGCTTCAATATGGTCTTCAGATTCCAAAAGTGTGGAGATGGCAGGCATTTCTTGGATGCGTTTTTCAAAGCGCGCGATTTCTTCTTCCTTGGCATTTGGCAAGACCTGGAGCAAGAAGCCACCCGCCACTTTAACCTTATCTTCGTCATCCAACAGAACATTGATTCCAACTGCAGATGGTGTTTGTTGGCTTTCTGTCAGATAAAAGGCCAGGTCTTCTCCGATTTCACCGGTTACAAGAGGGGTCATGGAGTTATAAGGATTTCCCGTACCATAATCTGTGATGACCAAGAATTCTCCGTTTCCGACAAATGGTCCGACCAGAACTTCACCGGTCGCGGTTTTCTTGATATCCACTCCAGGATTCTGCACGTAGCCTTTCACATTTCCCTTGGTATCTGCCACGGTGATGATAGCTCCGAGTGAGCTAGTCCCAAGGACTTTGACCGTAATTTTAGTTTCTCCTTTCTCGTTTGCCGCCAAGATTTGGCTGGCAATGAGGGTACGGCCAAGTGCGACCGTGGAGCTAGCTTGTGTATGATGTTTTTCTTGGGCTGTTCGTACAGTTTCTGTACTGTCTAGTACATAAGCACGAAAAGCACCACTTTCTGAGATAGTTTTAATAATTTTGTCCATACCTACTATTTTAGCACAAATCAAGCAAAGTGGGGACAAGGAGAATTCCGAAAATCAGTCGTTTCAGAAGAAGGACGAGAAGAAAAGAAAATTCCGAACGTTATTTCTAGAAAGAAGCAATTTCCAAGTAAAAGACGAGTTTCATAGAGAAGTTGGTTTAAAAAGAAAGGAGAAAAATAAACGATAGCCGAGTGGATCTTGAAAAAACATTAAAAATTGCTTATAATAGAGTGTAAGACAAACTTGCAGGTGAGACTCCTGCCCTTAGTTTGAAGAAAGGCATAGATAGGCAACTATCTATGGTATATGAAAAAGAATTATGACATCAGTTGTTGTAGTAGGAACCCAATGGGGTGATGAAGGAAAAGGGAAGATTACAGACTTCCTATCAGCCAATGCAGAAGTCATTGCTCGCTATCAAGGTGGGGACAATGCCGGGCACACCATTGTAATCGACGGCAAAAAGTTCAAGTTGCACTTGATTCCTTCTGGTATCTTCTTCCCTGAAAAGATCTCTGTCATCGGAAACGGCGTGGTGGTCAACCCTAAATCATTGGTCAAAGAGTTGGCTTATCTTCATGAAGAAGGTGTGACAACGGACAGTTTGCGCATTTCAGACCGTGCCCATGTCATCCTTCCTTACCATATCGAATTGGACCGTCTCCAAGAAGAGTCTAAAGGCGACAACAAAATCGGAACGACCATCAAAGGGATTGGACCAGCCTACATGGACAAGGCTGCGCGTGTGGGAATCCGGATCGCGGACCTTTTGGACCGCGACGTCTTTGCGGAACGTCTTCGTATCAACTTGGAAGAAAAGAACCGTCAATTTACCAAACTCTATGATGCAGAGGCTCTGTCATTTGACGATATCTTCGAAGAATACTATGAATATGGTCAACAAATCAAGCAATATGTAACCGATACTTCTGTTATCTTGAACGATGCTTTGGATAACGGCAAGCGCGTGCTCTTTGAAGGAGCCCAAGGGGTTATGTTGGATATCGACCAAGGAACCTATCCATTTGTAACCTCTTCAAACCCAGTCGCAGGTGGGGTGACCATCGGATCAGGTGTCGGCCCAAGCAAGATCGACAAGGTTGTCGGTGTATGTAAAGCCTATACCAGCCGTGTTGGTGATGGCCCATTCCCTACGGAACTCTTCGATGAAGTGGGTGATCGGATCCGTGAAGTCGGCCATGAGTATGGGACAACAACCGGTCGTCCTCGTCGTGTTGGTTGGTTTGACTCAGTTGTCATGCGCCATAGCCGTCGCGTGTCAGGAATTACCAACCTTAGCTTGAACTCGATCGACGTTCTGTCCGGCTTGGATACAGTGAAAATCTGTGTAGCCTACGACTTGGATGGGGAACGCATCGACCACTACCCAGCAAGCTTGGAGCAACTCAAACGTTGCAAACCAATCTATGAAGAATTACCAGGCTGGTCAGAAGACATCACAGGTGTCCGCCACTTGGATGAGCTTCCAGAAAATGCCCGCAACTATGTCCGCCGTGTCGGTGAATTAGTTGGTGTGCGCATTTCAACCTTCTCAGTCGGACCAGATCGTGACCAAACCAATATCCTTGAAAGTGTGTGGTCTAGTTTATAAGCAAATGAAGATAAGAGAGTGGGACAGAAATCGGTCATTCGTTAGAATTCGATTTCATCGTCCCACCTCCGCACAGTTGAGTAGGGCTGTAAAAGCTGATGAAATCAGCGTAGTAGAGCCACTCAACCACTGCGTCTTGCTCGACAATCCAAAGACAATTGAGAGGCTAGGACTTTTGTCCCAGCCTCTTTTTGAAAGCAGAAAGAGGAAAAAATGTATCAAACGATTTTATTTGACCTAGACGGCACCTTGACCAATTCAGAACTAGGGATTACCAACTCGGTGGCCTATGCCTTAGGAAAATATGGGATTCAAGTGCCAGACAAGAAAGCATTGAGAGTTTTCATTGGTCCGCCCTTGCAGGAGTCTTTTGAGCGCTTTTATGGATTTTCTAAGGAAGAATGTTTAAAGGCCATTGACTACTATCATGAGTATTTTTCCGAAAAAGGCCTTTATGAAAATGAGGTCTATCTAGGCGTTCCTGACTTGCTGGCTTCTCTCAAGCAGGCTGGCAAACAGTTGATTGTAGCTACGTCAAAGCCTGAAGAATTTTCCATTCAAATTCTCAAACACTTTGGTTTGTATGATTATTTTGACTTTGTCGCTGGTGCGACCATGGATAGAAAACGTAGTAAAAAAAGCGATGTTATCCAGTATGCCTTGGAGCAAAATGGGATTACAGATTTGGCGCATACCATCATGATTGGAGACAGGGAGCACGATGTGCTTGGCGCTCAAGCGCAAAAGCTTGATTCTATCGGTGTCCTTTATGGCTTTGGAAGCAGGGAAGAATTGGAAGAAGCCGGCGCCACCTATATTGCTCAAGAAGTTGGCGAAATTGCAGCTTTTATAGGATAACCTTTTCCAAAATATTAAAAGTTGGAACTTTTCTAATCTGCTGAATATTGCTTGATTTAATATTTCTATCGGTGTACACTTACTGCAGGTTAAGTCACACAGATTAAGAGGTGATAATATGAATTTGTCACGATATATATTAAAATATAGTACTGATGATGGTACGTTGTATTTTAATACTAAAACCAATCATTCATTTTTTCTTACGAATGAATTGAATAGAGTAGTCGACAGCAATGATGTGATTAGGAAAGAGTTTCATGCTTATCTTGATAAAAATAAATATTTAAGTGAGGGTGAGTATGAGGTCGAAAAGTATCTATCTAAAATAAGCGATACAGATGCTGAATTATTGGAACTAACAATTTTGACACATGGAGATTGTAATTTTCGGTGAAGGTTAAAGTGAATAACAAATTCGATGACAAAATGAATGCTAAACCTAGAGTATTTAACTATAATTGTGATTGTAAATAATCACGATTTTAAATAAATTTAGAGAAGAGGGTTGTGCTAGCCCTCTATTTTGATGGATGATAATTATGAGAAATATTTATAAGTACATTGATAAGAAGTATCTTTTTCCTATTTTTTTAGGGCGTATTGTGAATAGTGGTTTGGTGTTGGCGCAACCTCTGATTTTAACGAAGGCCTTGAAGTTAGATCAAGACGGCCTTTCTTATGGAAAAATTCTCAATTTTGTTTTATTTGGTTTGTCTATCTATCTTGTTATTTATAGTCTGATGCTGTTTTCAAACTATTCGCACAATATATTCCGAAGAGAAATCAACAAAAGTGTCCGTGCCCTTTTATTTAAGAAAGTCATATTGAATCCTAAATTTTCCAATGATGAAAAAGTTAGTCTGCTAACTCAAGATATGGAATATGTGGGCGATAATTATTTGGAAAATATAAATGTTATGGTGAGTTGGGGATTTGTCGCCCTTGTTACAGCCATTTATATTGTTTCACAAAATTTTCTCTTAGGACTTATTTTTGTCATTTTTACGATTATGAGACCTATTCCTCAGTTCATCATGAATCGTCGTTTACAAGATTCGGGAGACAGCTGGTCCAAGCTTAGAACGAAATTACATGGGCTTGTCTCGGATAGTATGCAAGGCAGCCAAACCTTACGGATTAATCAGGCCATGAGGCTGAATGAAGAGCGCGTGAATGATTTAAACGGAGAATATCAAAAAGCCATCCAAAGATTTTGTTTCACACATAATATTATTTTTTTCTTTAATGGATTTATGGTCTTTTTTAGTCAGGTTGTTCCTCTTGCTTTAGGCTTTTATTTGAGTTTACAGGGAAATTCTATTTCTATTACAAGCCTCATCTCTATGTATGTTGCTGCGGGGATGCTGGTAGAACCGATCCAAACTCTGATGTACAGTGCAGCCAATCTCCAAGGTGCCTTGCCGACTGCGAACCGCCTGTTTAAGATTATCGAGGAAGAACCTGATTTCGAAGAGACAAAGGATCAATTTGTTGAAAATCTCGAATCGTTGCGCTTAAATCATATTTCAAAAAGTTTTGCTGAACGTCAGCTTTTTTCTGATTTGACGGCGACGATTTCAGTAGGTCAGAAGGTCTTAATCAAAGGACCGAGCGGGTCTGGAAAGACGACTCTTTTTCGCTTGATTTTAGGAGAAGAAGTATGTGATGAGGGTGACATTTTCGTTCAGTATGATGGAAATCAAATAACGAGTCATTTCCAAGGGAATATCGGTTTAATTAGCCAGCATCCCTTCCTGTTTAACGATACTATCCGCTATAATCTAACTTTTGGTCAGCCTTTTCAGAGGACCATGAATTATTGGAGGTATTGGACCGAGTTGGCTTAATAGATGAATTTCAGGATATTTTGAATGTAGAAATTCATAATAATGGTGAAAACATTTCAGGAGGTCAGCGTGTCAGATTAGAGTTGGCTCGTTTTCTCTTACGCGAGAAGGATATTTTATTAGCGGACGAAGTGACATCAGCTTTGGACGAAAAAAATAGTCGTCTGGTTAGAGACCTAATCTTTTCTTTGCCGATCACGGTACTAGAAATAGCCCATCATATTGATGAAGAAGAGCGCTATGACCAAATCCTTGAGTTACGTAAAGGATGAGCGATGCCACAATAGTTGGTTCTGCGACAAAGCGGATAGTAGTAAGCCAGCAATTTGTCAGATATTTTTGAGATTCTAAGTGGTGATATTTCCAAAATCATCAATACTCAGAGAACTTAAGCTTTATTTAAGATAGGCCAGCTATACTAGAAGCATAAACAAAGACCTCCTAACTTTGTTTAAACCTCCTAAACTTTTTCATAATAATCTCCCATAAGAGTCGCCCAATCGGCGGCTTTTTTTGTGAGTCGTAAGCTGCCTATGGTATAATGAACAAAGAAACTAAAAGGAAGAAGGAAGAGATGGACTACACGATAGAGGAAAAAGCGATGTTTATGAGGGAAGCCCTGAAGGAGGCGGAGATTGCCCTCGCCAATGATGAAATACCGATTGGCTGTGTCTTGGTCAAGGATGGTCAGATTATCGGGCGTGGACATAATGCGCGTGAGGAGCTGCAGCGGGCGGTCATGCATGCGGAAATCATGGCGATCGAGGAGGCCAATCAGCGTGAAAATAGCTGGCGCCTGCTGGATACGACGCTTTTTGTCACGATTGAGCCCTGTGTCATGTGTAGTGGTGCCATTGGTCTAGCTCGGATTCCCCAGGTGATTTACGGGGCGACCAATCAGAAGTTCGGTGGAGCAGGTAGTCTCTACGACATTTTGGCAGATGAACGCCTCAATCACCGAGTCGAAGTAGAAACAGGAATCTTGGAAGCAGAATGTGCAGCCATCATGCAGACCTTCTTCCGCCAAGGTCGGGAACGAAAAAAACAAGCCAAGCTCGCAGCCAAGGCCGAAACACAAGAATAAAAACCGGACCTTTGCAAATCGAACAAATTATGATATAATACCTATCGGAGCAACAGTTCTGCGTGAAGCGGGTCAGGGGAGGAATCCAGCAGCCCTAAGCGAAGTGAACTGTGTGCTCTTTTTCTATAGCTCTTAGTGAGGTAAGCCTGTAAGGCGCAACCGAACTTAGAGATATTGATCCTGAGGAGCGAAGCGACGTGAGGGCTATAGCGTAACATGAAATTAGCCTATAAGGCGCAACCGAGCTTAGAGATATTGATCCTGAGGAGCGAAGCGACGTGAGGGCTATAGCGTAACATGAAATTAGCCTATAAGGCGCAAC
>NZ_JALDUR010000001.1:101096-322258 GCF_023109675.1 Streptococcus parasanguinis
CGAGCTTAGAGATATTGATCCTGAGGAGCGAAGCGACGTGAGGGCTATAGCGTAAAATGAAAAAAGCCTGTAAGGCGTAACCGAACTTAGAGATATTGATCCTGAGGAGTGAAGCGACGTGAGGGCTATCACTTACCAGAGTCATGTTTATATTCAAAGAATAAAAGAGAAAAAATAGAGTTTCGTGAGAAGCTTCTTTTTTTGGATTTTCTAGTCAAAAATAGTGCAAATATGCAAACGATTGCTATTGCGTCGTTGCTTGATTTGTGAAAATAAAAAAATTAGCAAATGAAAACGCTTTACAGGGTGGTTTCCCTTGATAAAATTCCTGTAAAGCGATATCATAGAGAAGAAGAAATTTTGGAGGAATAACATGTCTCATATTAAATTTGACTACTCAAAAGTTTTGGGTAAATTTGTTGCCCCACATGAAGTGGAATATATGCAACCACAAGTGACTGCAGCTGATGAATTGATCCGTAAAGGAACAGGTGCTGGTAGTGACTTCCTAGGTTGGTTGGACCTTCCTGAAAATTATGACCGTGAAGAATTTGACCGCATCTTGAAAGCTGCTGAACAAATCAAAGCAGACAGCGATGTTTTGGTCGTGATCGGTATCGGTGGATCATACCTTGGAGCGAAAGCTGCCATTGACTTCTTGAACCACCACTTTGCAAACTTGCAAACAAAAGAAGAACGCAAAGCGCCACAAATCCTTTACGCTGGAAACTCCATCTCATCTACTTACCTTGCTGACTTGGTAGAGTATGTTTCAGATAAAGATTTCTCAGTCAACGTGATTTCTAAATCAGGTACAACAACTGAACCAGCGATCGCTTTCCGTGTCTTCAAAGAACTCTTGGTGAAGAAATATGGTCAAGAAGAAGCCAATAAACGGATCTACGCGACAACTGACCGTGCCAAAGGTGCTGTAAAAGTAGAAGCAGATGCCAATGGTTGGGAAACATTTGTAGTTCCAGATGATATCGGTGGACGCTTCTCAGTCTTGACACCAGTTGGATTGCTTCCAATTGCTGCATCAGGCGCAGATATCAAAGCCCTTATGGAAGGTGCAAACGCAGCTCGTAAAGACTACACTTCAGATAAAATCTCTGAAAACGAAGCATACCAATACGCAGCAGTTCGTAACATCCTTTACCGTAAAGGATATGCTACCGAAATCTTGGTAAACTACGAGCCATCCCTTCAATACTTCTCAGAATGGTGGAAACAATTGGCTGGTGAGTCAGAAGGAAAAGACCAAAAAGGGATCTACCCAACTTCAGCTAACTTCTCAACAGACTTGCACTCATTGGGTCAGTTTATCCA
This sequence comes from Streptococcus parasanguinis, assembly GCF_023109675.1. Taxonomy (GTDB): domain Bacteria; phylum Bacillota; class Bacilli; order Lactobacillales; family Streptococcaceae; genus Streptococcus; species Streptococcus parasanguinis_I. The sequence continues at coordinate 102,426 of NZ_JALDUR010000001.1, forward strand.
AGAAGGAACTCGTATCATGTTTGAAACAGTTGTCCGTGTGGACAAACCACGTAAGAACGTGATCATCCCTACATTGGAAGAAGACCTTGATGGACTTGGTTACCTCCAAGGAAAAGACGTTGACTTCGTAAACAAAAAAGCAACTGACGGTGTTCTTCTTGCCCACACTGACGGTGACGTGCCAAACATGTACGTAACTCTTCCTGAGCAAGATGCCTTCACTCTTGGTTATGCCATCTACTTCTTCGAATTGGCCATCGCCCTTTCAGGTTACTTGAACGCGATCAACCCATTTGACCAACCAGGTGTTGAAGCCTACAAGAAAAATATGTTTGCCCTTCTTGGTAAACCAGGATTTGAAGAACTTGGAGCAGAACTCAACGCTCGTCTTTAATCAATAGACAAAACGGCTTCGTAAGAGGTCGTTTTTTTGTATCTATTTCCCCATTTAGTGATGAATTGGTGCCTTCAGGTGATTTATGATATAGTAGAAGGAGCATTTTTATACTTTGTTCATCAAATGATTTTCACTCACTATGATCATCAAATGAGACAAAGAGAATCAAAAAGGAGAGAGTATGACAAGAGAAGATAAACAGTCTTTTGCAGTGCCGGAAGAGGAGCAAATAAAGGAATCTTTTCCCAATGAACTTCAAAAAGATCAGTTAGAGGCAACTGTTGAGATGCGATCCAAACGTAATTGGAAAAAAATAATTTTATTATCAATGTTGGCTTTAATCATCATGTTATGCGGAGTGATTAGTTTATTATTTGGTAAAATTGCTGGTTATGCATGGGGGAAGTCTGCTCAGACAGTCAAAGAATCCCAACGTTTCGAACTCTTAACTCGAGTGAAAGAGGAGGCGAAAAAAACAAAAACTGGTTTCGTATCCAAAAAAAATGACGTCATCTTTTTATGGACACTTAAGGATTTAGGTTTGTTAAGTTATAATAATTCATCTAAACTTGGATTAACAGCGGATCAGATTGTAGAAAATTATGGTTTAGCTTCATAAGCTAGATATAATCAAGATGGATTAAGTCTAAGTTGGACTAATTTGATCGGTTCAAACCAGCAAGACTTAAGTTTTGAATTTGAAAAATATAATAATAACTATTATTTAAAGAGTGTATCCATTCGAGACTTGTATGGCTTATCTTCCCAAAAGATATCTAAAGAACAAAAAGAAAATAGTGACGATAGTGCATATGAATTTCGTTTGACGACAGAAGAGTATCAAAATCTGATGAAAGGAGATAAAAACACTGGAAAAGGCGGGACTCCATTGTCAGAAATCTTGAAAAAACATCGGGCATCCGTTGAAATAGAGACCGAGAAAAAAATAACAAGTGAAGGAGAAGAATATAAATCTAATAGAGTGCTTGCGAATGTAACCTATCAAGTAGATGGTGATTATAAAACATTTCTATTTGTGGCGCAGCCAGATGGAGAATTTCTTTACATTGGATCGAAACGCTTCTAAGGGAGATTAATGAAAAATGAAAATAAATCGACTTATGAAATCAAATAATAGTTGGTGGAATGATAAACTTAGAAGAGTTGGAAAAGATTTTTGGATTGCTTCTTCTATTGGGTACATTTTGCTAGGAATGATTATAGGGCTGGCTATCGGTTATTCTAAAGGTGTTAATATGATTACTAAAAAAGCCTATCCTGTGCTAAAAACACGTACAAAAAATAGTCGCTCCATACGTGATCAATCTAAAAAGATTATAGCTCCAAAAGATTCTGCTTTTTCTTGGAACATATCCCAGCTTTTAGAATTGAAGTTTGGGAGTCGAGAAAACCCTAAACAAGGTGTCATGATTGATGATTTCTTAGAGAAATATGGAAAAGCTCAAGAGGCATTAATTCATGATGATAAAATTGAGTTAATATGGCAAAACCTTGATAAATCTGACGTTAATGAGAATAGTTCTAATGAGATGATATTTGCTTATTTTGAGAAAGCAGAGGGAAGGTATTACCTTAAAAGCATTAATTATGACAGAAATTCTAATGATTTAGAGAAAGATCAGATGCCTGCCGATAAATATAACGGTCTGAAAGTAGGGAATCCAGAAACCGGGAAAGGTGGAGTTTCATATTCAGAAGTACTTAAAAATAATCATTCAGGGTCTATCATGATGTCGGCAGACCAAGATAAAATCACTCATGAAAATAAAACGAAAATGGTAATTGAATTTAAAAAAATATCATATAAAAAAATATATAAACTAACATTCTATAAACAAGAAAACGGAGATTACTGTTTGGCGACAAAAGAGGAAAGTAAATAGAACATTCATTTCATGAAATACTTGGTGACTAGAATGGGGAAGACATATATATACTGTGATACAGTTTTTAATGCTATAGTAGGGTAAGATAATAAAGTTAAGGAGTACGACATGTCAAGAGGAAGAAAAGTACAACGTGAATGGTCTAAGAATCATGGGAATCTGTACTCTTTTCCGAGTGCATTTTCGGATGAAGGACCTCAAGGGGCGATTTTTGAAGATCAAAAGAAACAAATAGGATTTCGGATTTCACGTAACATAATCCGAGTACTCTTGTCAGTGATCGTTGTATTCGTATTTTTTCTGATAGGAGTCTGGTATTATAAAAAAACAGTCGTTCATAGACCCGAAAATAAGATCATAAGATCTTCGGAAAGATATCAAAAAAAGAAATCTTCTACCAGCTCCTCGAATATTCAAGCGAGCAAAAGTGAGAATAAAAAAATTGGACAGATATTGAAAAAAGAAAATTCTGAGTGGGTTGATCCGTCTCAAGTAAGAGTTTTTTCAGTTGATGAAGTCTTTGAGCTAATGGATGCTACAAAGAAGCAAACGCTAACGCCTTCAGAAATAATTGAGAAATATGGAAAGGCGTTTGCAGGTTTACTTGATTATGATTCCTCGGGGAAAGAACGGGTAACCTTTTATTATAAGCTTTCTGACCAACAGGGTTTTTTCAAAATTATTATTAATGAGTTTGAAGGAAAAAGTCGTGTCGAGCGTGTCTATCTTGAAGTTACTAAAGCTCAAGCGGGCAAGGCGAATAAAACTTTAGAAGAATATCGTTCTTATTTGCCTAAAAGTGGTCAGGAAGGGATTGGGTTAATGGAGGCTATAAGCCAGTTTGGAATCCCTAAGAACAGTTACAGTAACAACCTGTATGAAGGGGAAAATAGTTATATATATCCTATACTTTACAACTGATCAAAGAAAAATAACCTTATCATTTAAAAAGAATCAGCAAGGGGAATACCGACTTGAGAATGTAACAGCATTTGGATAAAACGATCTCGCAAGAGGTCGTTTTTTTGTGCCTATTTCCCCATTTAGTGATGAATTGGCGCCATCAGGAGATTTATGATATAGTAGAAGGAGCATTTTTATACTTTGTTCATCAAATGATTTTCACTCACTGTGATCATCAAATGAGACAAAGAGAATCAAAAGGAGAGAGTATGACTACAGAAGATAAACAGCCTTTTTCAGTGCCGGAAGAGCCACAGATGCAAGAGACACCACAAGGAGAAGGACAGGTGAGAGGAGTTCAAATGCAGGGCCCTGCTTATCCATTTGAAGAAACAAATCCACAAATGCTTCCGCCTCAGTGGTCCTATCCAACTAAGCCAAAGCACAAGTGGAAAAAATTAGTACTATTTTCACTTTTAGCGCTTGTGATTAGTGGGCTTTTCGGTGGTGTGAGCGGATATATTTGGGGACAATCCTCTCAAACAAGTAAGGAGTCGCAACGATTTAAACGTTTAGAACGTGCAAAGACCGAAGCAAATGAAACAAAAGCAGGTTTTGTAACGGATAAAGAAAAGGTCATTTTCACATGGACTTTCAAGGATCTTGGCTTGTTGAGTTACACCAATCGGGAAGGTTATGGTTTGACAGCAGATCAGATTGTAGAAGTCTATGGGTTAGCATCCAGTGTTGAATATAAAAAGAATGCAATGGAGTTTACTTGGAATGACTCAAAGGCTACTGAACATCAGAATTTGAGAATGAGATTTGACGAAGTCGATGGCAATTATTATTTAAAAAGTGTGTCCGTGACGGAATTAGATGAATTGTATGAGCATAAAAATCCAGAGGATGATGATGATAGCGATGATGCCTCGAGCAATCGCGCCTTGACTGAAAAGGAATTTCGAAGTCTGAAAAAAGGAAACAAGCAGACAGGGCAAGGTGGGACAAGATTATCTGAGTTTTTGAAAAAACATCGAAAAACCGTCGAAATTGGGACAGAGCGCAAACTAACTGCCAATGGGGAAACATTTAAGTCTACACGTGTAGTGGCTACAGTACTCTGTGAGGTTGATGGGGATTTTAAAGTTTTGAAATTTTTAGCACAGCCTGATGAAGAATTTCGCTATATTGGTGCGGAACTAAATTAAGAGGAGGATAGAAGAGAGATGAGTATAAATCAAACACAGGTACCCTTTGGTGTACCAGTAAATCCTGGCCCTCAAAAAAGCGGAAAGGGCTTGTTCATTGGATGTGTGATTGGGTCAATTGTTTTAGGATTAGTGATTGGTCTTATTATTGGCCATTCTTTTGGTGTGAATGCCGTAACCAAGAAAGCTTATCCCCGTTTACATACCACTGCAGATAGTACAGTCTCAAAACGCGATATATCTTCTCGCTATATAGACCCAAAAGAGACAGCATTTGATTGGGATATTTCAAATCTCGGAGACTTGAAATTCGCTACCTACGATGACAAAGAGGATGCGATGTCTATCGAAGAGGTCGTAAAGAAGTATGGGAAAGCTTTAAAAGGTTCATTTAATGGGACAACTGTTGAGTTAGAATGGGGCAAACTCGAGAGGGACGATACAGATGAAGAAAGCACCGATTATAAGACCGCTAACGAGATGAATCTGACCTTTATGAAAATAGATGGTCATTATTATCTACGCAATCTATATTTCTCAGAAGATTATGACACAGCGGATGCCAATCCAATGGCGACCGATGATTATGATAAATTGAAAGTAGGAGATCCCAAAACAGGGAAGGATGGAATATCTTATAAAGAAGTTCTTAGTAGCAATACCCCATCCTCTATTTCGATAAGAGCAGACCAGGACTATAAAACTAAGGCCATTACGAATGAAATGGAAATCCGTTTTAAGTCATCTGGATCAGATGAAGATGAATATAAATTAAAATTTATCCAGCAAGCAGATGGGGATTATCGTTTGGCTTTAAAAGGAGATGAAGATTAGAAAGGAAATCGGTCTTTAAAAAGGAAGGTCCATATATTCTCGTTTGTACCCGAACGACTTCGCAAGAGGTCGTTTTTTTTTTACTTGTAAAGTAATTTCATAAACTTTCCCCTTAGATTCAATTATAAAAACACTAACTAGTTATTATTTTCGATCATTTGCTAATCTCATTTCTAAAATACTGATGATACAGGGTTTCTAGCTAGACAATAGCTATAGACACGTATTTTATACTCAAATCCTTTAATATAAAAAGTTATTTGAACATAAAAGTTGTCATTTGTTGTTTCATATTATAAAATGAAAGGTGAATGAAAATAATTGAAAAAGGAATGAAAATATGAAAAAGAACTTGGCTAAATTCTTGTTACTTTCATCTATGCTTGGTGGAATGGCAATTGCCCAACCAGTATCTGCGAATACAAAAGCTGCGGTTTATGAGTACAAAAATGGTCAGCTAGACCTTGTTCAAAAACCAACATATGAAGGTTTCGAATCGAATCAGCTTTCTTTGAAATTGAAAACAGGTCGTGTCGATGTAGTGGGAGCGCGTGAAGGCAAGAAAGAAAGTGCGCATGATGCGGGAGCCTACCAATTTGCATTGATCTACAAATCTGAAGGTGGCGAAGAAGAGACAGTTGCTAAAGGGCAAAATACAGCAGATGGGACGATCGAATTTGATGATGTGGATCTCTCTGGACTGAATTCTGGAACTGTTAAACTCTACATTCGTTAGACTACAAAAGATGATGGTCGCTTTAAACAGTTGGATAATGGAGAAGGGGAAGTAACAGTGTCCCTTGCTTACGATGGATCAGGACGCTTGATGGTGGATTCACTTGAAAGTTCCAACCCAATTTATCGTAATTTCATTGCAGGCTATAAAAGCCCTGGTACAGATGGGTCGACTTCACCAAGTACAACAAGCCCATCCTCAAGCTCAAGTAGCTCATCTTCTAGTTCAAGTAGCTCAAGTAGTTCGTCTTCAAGCTCAAGTAGCTCATCGAGCTCATCTTCAAGCAGCTCATCTTCAAGCTCCTCAAGTTCAACTTCTTCATCGAGCTCAAGCTCTTCTTCTAGTTCTTCCTCACATTCAAGCGACTCAAGCAAATCTGTAGTTGGCCGTTTATTGCCAAAAACAGGTCAAGAAACAGGTGTCGTTTTGGCAACATTGGGCTTGCTCTCACTTGCAGGGATTGCTATTGTCTCCCTTCGCAAGAAATTTTAAGATAAGCATCTAAAAGGTCGGATATCTCTCCGATCTTTTTTAGTCCATCCAGACAGGAGTTGGTCCTTGCTTGGTTTTATGTTATAGTAGAAGAGAAGAATAAAAAGGAGAATTCGAAATGTCCGAGAAAGATCAAGAACAATTTATGAAACATACTCCCGTAGAGGGTGCGCCTCAATTTGATGTGGCTGCGCCAGCCTTTGTCCCAAAAGAAGAAGCCGAAGACTTGGTCGTTCCAGAAGCTAGTGGCCTTTCAGTGACGGAGACGGAAGCAATGAAAGAAGAGGCAAACGAGCCAGTTATTTCAGAAACGGTGGAGCTTCCAAAGGTGGATGAAGCAACTGTTGGAGAACATCCGGATGTAGTTGCTGCTCCCCAACCGACTCCTCCATTCCAACCTGCACCTCAAGCTCCTCAAAATATGGCAGCTGAACCAATTGGTCCGCAAACAGTGCCTGTTCCTGAGACACCTATTCCACAAGCTCCTCTTTCTCCTGTTGGAAGACCGATGGATACTGCGGACAAGAAGGCGATTCGTTTTGCCCTTGGGATTTTAGTTGGGCTTCTTATCGGTGGAGTCAGTGGCTATTTGATTGGTCATGCTAGCCCTAGCACGTCATCATCTAGAAAGCAGACTTCTTGGTCAGGTAACCAGTCTGGTTCGTCTTCCAATATCGATTTGGATCAATTGACCGCAGAAGACGCGGAAGTTGATTTTAGCTGGAAACAGTCTGATATCGAGCAACTTCAGTTTTTAACAGGAAGTGATGCTGGGGAGACTCCTGAGGAAATGATTGAAGCTTATGGGAAAGCTAGCTCCGTTCAATTTGAAAGTGGAGAATTGAAATTATTTTGGGATGATAACTCTTATAATAAAGAGGTCAAAGCGACTTACTCTAAGAAAGGGAAAGAATTCCAGCTTGTCAAATTTGAATTTAATCAATTTGGGAAAAATCTTACGGTTGAGGACAACTTTGCAGATGGATTCAAAGTTGGAAATAGTGAGACCGGTGCTGGAGGAACCTCTTACAAAGAGCTTTTAGAAAAATACGGTGATGCAGTCAATCTGACGGTGAGTTCATCTGATGATTCAGACGAGATAGAATTGGTCATGGACTTCCAAAAGAAAAATGGGGACTACGTGGATTTGACCTTTATTCGCCAAGAAAATGGAGATTTTCTCTTGAGCAGTAAAGACAGCTACTAAAAGGATCAGACAAGAAAGAGGCAAGCGCCTCTTTTTTGGGATAAGACGAGACAAATACGCTAATTTTCTATACAATAGAAAGAGTTTGAATAGAAAGAGCATGAAGGATGGAAGAAATGAAACAGTGGATAGAACGTCATAAGCGGATCCTCCAAAAAGCTGCAAGTGCTTTGCTGGCTTTTATGGTTGGTGTTTGCTTGGTGTTTATAATTCATCCAGTGAAAACCTTGCCCAAAGATCGCTTGTTGAGTTTGTCTCGCATGCACGAAGATAGCCAGCAATTTGTTGCGTCTTCTTCCAAAGAGCCGGCTTTAGAAGACTTGTTATCATTGGAGCTTGTAAGGGAAGAAGGAAAGACACAAAAAAATTGGGTGACTTTATCTGCATTCGTCAAAAAAATTGGAAAAGCAGCGAGTTTTACACAAGAAGATACGAGTTTTGGAGCGCAAGTCCAGCTAGGTTATGGGACTCCTGTGCAGGGGATTTATCCTTATACCATAGAATTTCAAAAGCAGGATGATACCTTTTATTTGAGCTCGATTCAAGGATTTGCACCCAAGTCGGCTCACTATCAGAGCAAAAAGAATTTAAAACTAGCAGATTTTACAGGCTATCAGACGCTAGATGGAAAAAAGGAAAAGGGGACAGCAGTAGAAGATATTTTGAAAAAATCAGGTCTTCCCAATTCTCTTAGTTTGACCTCTGCAAAGGACAAGCAAGTCTTAGCCCTGTCTTATCAGGTGACAGATGGACTGGTCTCTTTGACTTTTGAACGCGACCAGACTGGTCAGTATCGGTTGACGAAGAAGGGGTGAAGCAGATGATCGAGTGGATGAAAAAGAATCGAAAAGAACTCTTGCTGCCGTTTTTGTGTTTTGTTTTAGGAGTGTTACTTGCGATTGCAAGCATCCAGGTGCAAGAGCAAGGAACCGATACCAAGGAGGACCAAACACTGACTCGTTTCCAGCCAAAGGATTATCAGAATTTGGTCAGCAAGGAACAAGAAATCAAGCAGTTTAAATGGACCATCGAAGCTGTGGCGAATTTGAAAGTTCGTCTTAAGCAGACTCAGCAACCAGGAACCCGCTTGGAAACAGTTGTGACTGAATGGGGAAAAGCCCAAAAAGTTCGCTACACAAAGACAGCTCAAGGGGATAAAACCGTTCTTGTCTTGACTTATGCGGCTAAGCAAACCGATCAGGGCAAGAAAAGTGTAACCTTGTGGTTTGAACAGGAAAAAGACCAGGGGTATCGCTTGACGACAGTGGATGCGACGAATTTGTTGGATGCAAAAGAAAAAGCAAGCAGTGAGAAAGAAATCACTACTGAAAAAGAGAAAAAAGGTACAGAATTCGCCCAGCTTATTAAGCAACTAGGAAATCCTCAACGCTTGGTCTGGGGGGAAATGCCAGATGGCGGTATGGGCTATCGCGCGACTTACCAGGTAGCAGGGCAGCCAGAAGTGGTGATGGAATTCAAGAAAAAAGGCAAGAAATTAGTGTTAGTATAAGAAGGGAGATATCATTGGACGATCAACGGACAGACATCAAGGCAGCTTCCTCTCACCAGGGTGGGAGCCGCTTGATTTCAGAAGCCGATCTGGCTTCATTAGGGATGGACAATCATCAGGATACTAGTAGCCATTCAGATATGATGGAGTCTTCCCCTTCTTCCTCAAAAGAGGGGATTGGTTCGCTTTTGCGATTTTTTGGGTGGTTCGCCTTGTTAGTAGCTTTTGTATTCGTACTTCAAAACACAGGCAACAAGGATCTTTCTTCATCTTCCTCAAGCAATGGAGCTGACAGTTTTTCACGGAATAGTATCAGAAAAGAATATCTAAATAGTGAAAATAGTTCTTATGTCGCATCTGCTAAGGAAGTTCAATTTGAGACAACCTATGAAAAAGCCATGTCTCTCATTCCTGATTTTGCAGTGGATGACAAAAAGACATCTTTTGGAACTGTGGATCCCAAAGATATCGTTGCAGCATTAGGTAAAGCAACCCGAGGAGAGGCATCGTATAGTGACAGCAGTTCAAGTCCTTTTTTGCTGACCTTAGATTACCAATCAGATGATGCATATGGGAAGGTTCTCCTTGAAAAAATGGGTGCCTATTACAGGATTTCTCTTTTAAGTTTGAAACACTTAAAAAGTGATCGTTTTGCAAATAAGAATGGCAGTTTAACGAAGGACGATTTTACTAATATCAAAGTTGGGATGCCTTATTTAGATTTGCTTAATTCGGTGGGGATTCCAGATGAGGTAGATGTGTCCGGATTTTTAGGTTACGGTGAAGCACCGACCTTTACTTATCGATTGGCTGATTCCCAAACGGTTCAAATCCAATTTGATAGCCGGCAAACCATCAAGGATATCACACCTAAAGTGGAAGCGAGCACACCAGCTTCTTCTTCGACACCTACAGCACAGTAAAAACAGTTAGCCCGAATGAATTTGCCATAGAATAATAAGGAGGGAACAATGGGAAAGAAAGACTGGTCCCACCTACGAAATGAACACAAGAGTCGATTTGCGAAACGCCAGCTAGAAGAAGAAACTAGTCTAGTGAAAAGTTCCACTTCAACCAACCAGAGCATTGAAAATAGGGATGAATGGCTGGAAGATACGCTCCTAAAAGAAACAGAAGTGATAGAGTCCTCCGTTTTTCCTGAACCAGTGAAGCAAGTAGAGGAGCCAAAAAACCAACCGGCGCTTGGTACTGAGAAAGCTATAGATGAGCAAAAGGAAGTATTGCTTGAAGACTCGCCTGACAGACCGCTAACATCACAACCACCAACACAAGATGCAATAGAGCAGTTTCCTAAGGGCGAGGAAAGAGTAGAGCACCAGGGTGGGAGTCGCTTGATTTCAGAAGCTGACCTGGCTTCAATAGGGGGAGGCAGGCATTCAGAACCAAGACAAACGGTACTAGACTCCCAATCGGATAGGACGAAAACCTACTCTCCTTCCTCTAAGAGTGAAGGGTCTTCGCTAGCAGCCTTTTTTGGATTATTGGCCATGCTGGGCTTATTTGCCTATCTGGCTTCAGGAGGTATCCATAGTAAGGAAGCTCCTTCTTCTACTACTAGTGAATACGGAAGTCCTGGCCAGTCTTATGGAACCAGAAAGGAAACTTTGAAGAGTGGTACGAGTACCTTGATTGCACCGGAAGGTGAATTTCAGTTTCAAGTGACCTATGAGAAGGCGATTTCCCTGATTCCTGGTTTAAGTGAGGAGGATCAAGGCCGTACCTCTTCAACTTATCTGTCTCCGCAGGATGTGGTAGCTGTACTGGGGAAGGCTAGTGGTGGGGAAGAAACCTACCAAGAAGGTGGTGTCAGTCCTTTTATGACACAATTGGATTATCAGTCGGAAGGCTCTCCTTCTTCCGTAACAGTTTTACTTTCAAATATTGTTGGTGACCGTTTATCTTCTCTTGATTTTGAGAACCTAAACAGTGAGCGATTAGCCAATAAAAATGGCAGTTTGAACAGAGAGGATTTTGCCAATATTAAAATAGGAACCAGCTATTCAGATCTTGTGAATACCGTAGGAATTCCTAACCGTGTTTCTTGGTCGAGTATGATGAGTTCAGAGTCCTTCTTAATCTTTTACTACAAACTTTCTGATGCGCATTTAGTTACGATTCACTTTGGAAGCAATCGCACCATTAGTGAAATGACAGGCCTGAAGGATTCGGCTACAAGCACGTCGCCTTAGGTGTTCATCTCACTAGGATTGTGGTATAATATGGATACCTTTAATTGAAATGAATGGAGAATCTCATGACTGCACAAAAAATGTCTGCTCAAGAAATTATCGCTTTTATTGGAAATGCAGAAAAGAAAACAAATGTGAAAGTAACCTTTGAAGGGGAATTGGCAACGGCTGTTCCTGCTTCTGTTACCAAGCTTGGCAATGTTTTGTTCGGTGACTGGAAAGATATCGAGCCCCTTCTTGCCAACTTAACGGAGAACAAGGATTATGTGGTGGAACAAGATGGTCGGAATTCAGCTGTTCCCTTGCTGGATAAGCGCTATCTAAATGCGCGTATCGAACCAGGTGCTATTATCCGTGACCAAGTAACTATCGAAGACAATGCTGTCGTGATGATGGGTGCTGTCATCAACATCGGTGCTGAAATCGGTGCAGGAACCATGATTGATATGGGGGCTATCCTTGGTGGCCGTGCAACAGTTGGTAAAAACAGCCACATCGGTGCAGGTGCCGTTCTTGCGGGTGTCATTGAGCCAGCTTCTGCTGAGCCTGTTCGGATCGGTGACAATGTATTGGTCGGTGCCAATGCAGTTGTGATTGAAGGGGTTCAAGTAGGGAACGGTTCTGTCGTTGCCGCTGGCGCTATCGTTACTCAAGATGTCCCTGAAAATGTGGTTGTAGCTGGTGTCCCAGCTCGTATCATCAAGGAAATCGATGAAAAAACACAACAAAAAACAGCACTCGAAGACGCCTTGCGTAATTTATAAGATATTGATAGTAGAGGCCGCAAGGCCTCTATTCTAATAGAAAGAAGACGACGATGACATTGGATTTAATCAAAATCAGACGGGATTTGCACCAAATCCCTGAAATTGGCTTGGAAGAGTTTGAAACCCAAGCCTACCTCTTAGAGAGAATCGCAGAGATCACAGCGGGCAAGGAATTTGTAGAGCAACGGACTTGGCGGACCGGGATCCTGGTTTATCTCCATGGGTCTGCTCCTGAAAAAACCATTGGTTGGCGGACAGATATCGATGGCTTACCGATCGTGGAACAAACGGGCCTTGATTTTGCCTCCAAGCACGAAGGACGGATGCATGCTTGTGGTCACGATATGCACATGACGACAGCCCTTGGACTTTTGGATCAACTGGTCCAAGTACAACCAAAAAATAACCTGCTATTTCTCTTCCAACCAGCTGAAGAAAATGAGGCTGGTGGAATGCTCATGTATAAGGACAATGCTTTTGGCGACTGGCTCCCTGATGAATTTTATGGTCTGCATGTGCGCCCTGATTTGAAGGTGGGGGACATTGCGACCAATACGGGTACCCTTTTTGCGGGGACCTGTGAAGTCAAGATCACCTTTACAGGAAAGGGAGGGCATGCCGCCTTTCCACATGAGGCCAATGACGCTCTTGTAGCAGCCTCTTACTTCATTACCCAAGTCCAATCGGTCGTGAGTCGAAATGTCGATCCGATTGAAGGGGCTGTGGTGACCTTTGGTTCCATGCATGCAGGAACAACCAATAATGTAATTGCTGAGGCAGCCTTCCTTCATGGGACCATTCGGACCTTGACCATGGAGATGAACCTTTTGACTCAAAAACGGGTCAAAGCCATTGCAGAAGGAGTTGCAGCAGCCTTTGATGTGAAATTGAACCTGGAACTCAAGCAAGGGGGCTACCTGCCTGTGGAAAACCAACCAGAATTGGCCAAAGAACTCATGGACTTTTTCACAGCTGAGAAAGACGTGAACCTGATTGATATTCTGCCTGCGATGACAGGAGAAGACTTCGGCTTTCTCTTGAGCAAAGTCCCGGGTGTCATGTTCTGGCTGGGGATTGATACCCCTTATGCCTTGCACCATCCGAAGATGAGCCCAAATGAAGCAGCCCTTCCCTTTGCTGTGGAAAACATTGGTAAATTTTTGAAAATGAAGGCCAACCAATAAAGGAATGATTCAACTCCGTCTGGAGTTGGATTTTTTCTTTGTTGTAAAAAAACTGTTCGGATCTTTCCTAAAAAATGATACAATAAAAGCTAGACAAAAGGAGTAGGGAATGAAGAAAACACTACGAAAAGAAACCATTGCAGCTATGAAAGCACTGCCGCAAACTATAAAAACTCAAGCAGATGAAGAGCTGACTCAGCGCCTCTTGGAGTTACCAGCTTTTCAGGAGGCAAAGACCCTTGCGACCTATCTGTCTTTTGGCCATGAAGTTTCCACAGCTGGCTTGATCCAAGCTGCTCTTCAACTTGGAAAACGCGTCTGTGTTCCCCGTACCTATCCACAAGGGCGGATGGAATTTGTGGAATACGATCCTGACATTTTAGAAAAGACACGCTTTGGTTTGTTGGAGCCCAATGAAAAAGGAAGGGTTGTGGAACAGTCAGAGATTGATCTGATCCATGTACCAGGCGTGGTCTTCCAGTCAAAAGGCTACCGAATTGGCTATGGTGGTGGCTATTATGATCGTTATTTAGCAGATTTTACTGGAAAAACGGTTAGTACGATTTATTCCATCCAGCAGAAGGAGTTCCAGCCAGATACGTTTGATCAGGCAGTTCAGGAGGTGCTAGTCTATGAAGTTGCTCTTTGATCGTCGTTATCCTGTGACCAGCATCTTATTGCTCGTCACAACGGCAGTCTTTCTTTCCATGTTTATCCGATTTGGAAGTGACTACCAAACGGGTGCTGCTGTTTACTATAGCGGTGGGATTATCGGAGAAGTTGTGGAAGCTGATCCAAGCCAGTTATGGCGAATCGTGACAGCTACATTTGTTCATATCGGCCTAGAACATTTTGTGCTCAATATGATCACCCTCTATTACTTGGGACGTCTGGCAGAAGATCTCTTTGGATCGAAGGCTTTCTTAGCTCTTTATCTCTTATCAGGAATGATGGGCAATGTTTTTGTTGCTATTTTTACGCCAGATGTGATTGCGGCAGGAGCTTCTACAGCCCTCTTTGGACTGTTTGGGACCATTGGTGCTTTGCGTTTTATTGTCCAAAGTCCCTATATTCGCCATTTGAGTCAGTCCTATACCAGCTTGATTGTGGTCAATTTGATCTTTAGCTTCATGCCAGGAATCAGTATGGCGGGGCACATCGGTGGTTTAGTAGCTGGGGTCATGTTGGCTTATGTCTTTCCAGTAAGAGGGGAAGCTCGTTTTATGAACCGAACCTATCAGATGAGTGCTGCCCTATCTTATCTCTTACTTTTGCTTTATTTCTTAGGTAAAATCTTGAATCTATTTTAAGAAGAGGCTAGGACAAAAGTCCTAGCCTCTTAATTGTTTTTGGATTGTCGAGCAAGACGCAGTGGTTGAGTGGGCTCTACTACGCTGATTTCATCAGCTTTTACAGCCCTACTCAACTGTGCGGAGGTGGGACGACGAAATCGAATTCTAACGAATTACCGATTTCTGTCCCACTCTCTTTTTTTCCTAAAAAATGTAGTGCAATCGTAAACTAACAGAAAATTGTTTGAAATCTCAATAAATATATATAATTTACATAGAAATGAGTTGATAGAAAGATAATTTAGGAAAAAATAGAATAAAAACAAGTCTGGTAAGCGTTTGCAAAAATAACTAAAAAGAGGTAGACTAGGAGTATAAAAAATCAGGAATAGTGCCTTTTTTAAAAGGGACATTCGAAAAGGAGATTTGCCATGAAGAAATGGTTGTTTAAACTTTCATTGGTAGCAATGACATTTTTGCTCCTACCAGTTCAAGCCGTTCAAGCCTGTTGTGGCTTTATCATTGGTCGGCAATTGACCAAGGATGGGACCACTCTCTTTGGTCGGACAGAAGACTACCCTTACTATCCAAATGGTGGCAAGCACAACAAGAATTATGTGGTTGTTGATGCAAAGAATTATAAGGAAGGGGATCAACTGGAAGACGAATCCAATGGTTTTACCTATCCACATGCTGCTAGTGAAATGAAATACACAGCGACTTATGACTCTGCTCGTGGAGATGGTAGTAACGGTGCTTTTGGTGAACACGGATTTAACGAAGCCGGTGTTTCTATGACCTCAACTGTTACAGCAATTCCAAACAAAAAAGTCTTGAAGACTGACCCGTTGACAGAAAACGGAATTCCAGAAGCTGCTATGTTGGACGTAGTGTTACCACGCGTTAAGTCTGCTCGTGAAGGGGTTGAATTCCTAGCTAAAGTCATTGAAGAAAAAGGATCGGCAGAAGGGAATGTTGTCGTTTTTGCAGACCAAAATGAAACTTGGTATATGGAAATTCTTTCTGGACACCAATATGTAGCGGTAAAAGTCCCAGAGGACAAATATGCAGTCTTTGCAAATACCTACTACCTTGGTCATGTGGATTTGAATGATAAGGAAAACGTGATCGCTTCGAAAGATGTCGAAAAGGTAGCTAAAGAATCTGGTAACTACAAGACAGACAAAGATGGGAACTTCCATATTGCTAAATCTTATGGACCAGAAAAATATGCTGAAGGAGACCGTTCACGTACTTACGCAGGAATCACTCTTTTGGATCCAAACTCAAAAGTGACTTATGAAGATGATGAATATGAACTCTTCCGCTCACCAACAGATCCAAACAAGAAATTTACTTTGGAAGATGCTTTTGCATTGCAACGCAACCGTTTTGAACACTTAAATGGTCGTTTTGTTCCAGATGATCAAATTGGTGTCAAGAAACAAGGGGATAATGGTAGCAACGATACTGTTCGGAAAGACCAATACAAGTATGCTTTAGGGAACGAAAACGTCATCGATGCCCATGTCTACCAAATCAATCCAAACCTTCCAAAATCATTTGGTGGAACTGTATGGCTCGGAATGGGACCTTCACGGAATACTCCTTATGTTCCATTCTATGGAAATGTAAAAGATACCTATAAAGCTTTCAAACCTCAAACTGCTACCTATGATCCGAATTCATGGTATTGGACAGTATGGCATATTGACCAGATGGCAATCAATAATCAAGACCTCTTTGGAAAATCGATTCAAAATCACTGGAAAGCTCTCGAAGAACAATTGATCATTGAACAGAAGGTTAGTGATAGCAAATATGCAGCCTTGAAAGCTGATGAAGCTGCAGCAAAAGCAGTTGAAGATAAAGTGACTGAGGATGCTTTAGCTCGGTCTGAACGTCTCTTCAAACAATTCAAGCAATATGAGTCTGAATTATCTGCAACTCTTAAAGAAGCAGGTCGTACAGATGATCCATACCGTGCATCTTTACCAGATGACTACAAGGATCCAACAGAATCAAGTACCGAGCCAAGCAAGGAAGAAACAAAGCCAAGCACAGAGTCAAGTACAGAACCAAGCAAGGAAGAAACGAAGCCAAGCACAGAGTCAAGTACAGAACCAAGCAAGGAAGAAACGAAGCCAAGCACAGAGTCAAGTACAGAACCAAGCAAGGAAGAAACGAAGCCAAGCAAAGAGTCAAGTACAGAACCAAGCAAGGAAGAAACGAAGCCAAGCACTGAGTCAAGTACAGAACCAAGCAAGGAAGAAACGAAGCCAAGCACCGAAGCAAGTACAGAACCGAGCAAGGAAGAAACGAAGCCAAGCACTGAAGCAAGTACAGAACCAAGCAAGGAAGAAACAACACCAAGTAATACAACTACTATTGTTCCTACAAATAGTAACAGTGTTAGTACCGTTGGTCGCCCAGTTTTACCAACAAATTCATATATTTTAGTAGACCAGGCAACAGGTATCGTCTTGCAAAACCCTGATTTTGCTCAAGGTGGCTATAGTCTTCTTGTTGAAGTTTTGAAAGATGTCAAAGAACTAGCTGGTAAAGATTACAAGGCATATAATATTCAATTATCGAACCAAAATAATCCTATACATCAAATTAGTCCAACGGTTGTGACCATTCCAGTCAATGGGCAAAAAGAAGTAGAAGCAGTTTATGGTATCGGTGAAAATGGTCAATTGGAATCCTTCCAATTCCAACTAAATGAAGAAAAGTCAGCCGTAACATTTACAACCTCTCATTTCTCAACTTATGGTGTAGTTTATAAATCTGCAGCAAAAATTGAAGAGAAGAAAGGTGAGAAAAAATTACCATCAACCGGACAAAGTATCTCAATCGCGACGATGGTAGGCGGAGTTCTTTTGACAGTTTTTGGATTTGGCTACTACATCGAAAAACGTAGAACCCATTAAACGATACAGTTTATAAGATACAACAAAAAAGGAAGTGAGAATGAAATCTCTCTTCCTTCTTTTTTAGTCTGCAGTTTGTTCAGATGCTTCTAATTTTTTTCCAAGGTCGATAATATATTGTTTGAGATCATCTTTGACTTGAGGGTGTTTCAAGGCATAGTCAATCGAAGTTTTCATGAAGCCGAATTTATCACCCACATCGTAGCGCTGGCCTTTAAATTCACGGGCAAAGACTCGTTGGGTCTTATTGAGGGTGTCGATCGCATCCGTCAATTGAATTTCATTGCCGGCACCTGGTTCTTGATTTGCAAGAATATCAAAGATTTCAGGAGTCAAGAGGTAGCGTCCGATAATAGCGAGATCACTTGGAGCGTCCTCTGGGTTTGGTTTTTCGACAAACGTTTCAACGCTATAAAGACCGTTAATACCTTCGCCTTGAGGTGCAATCACACCGTAAGAAGAAACCTCTTCGTGAGGGACTTCCATCACAGCGATGGTTGACGCATGGGTTTCATCGTAGTCGTTCATCAATTGTTTGGTCAATGGCAAGGCATCATCATTAGTGATGTCCATGAGGTCATCTCCCAACATAACGACAAAAGGCTCGTTTCCAACAAAGGCCTTGGCTTGAAGAACAGCGTCCCCTAAACCTCGAGGGTGACTTTGGCGGATGAAATGAAGATTGATCGCTGTTGTATCATTGACCAACTTGAGTAAGTCAGTCTTGCCTTTTTGCTCGAGATTGTATTCCAATTCGAAGTTAGAATCGAAATGGTCTTCAATCGAACGTTTGGCCTTCCCTGTTACGACAAGGATTTCTTCAATCCCAGATTTCAGAGCCTCTTCTACGATAAATTGGATCGTAGGTTTGTCAACGATTGGCAACATTTCCTTTGCCAAAGCTTTGGTAGCTGGGAGGAAGCGTGTCCCCAAACCAGCCGCAGGAATGACTGCTTTTCTAACTTTAGTCATATAGTTTCCTTTCTAAAAGGTAGGATTGATGATAGGGTGGTTGACTTATTTCCACTCATTTTCTTCTTTAAATTCATTGCTCATCATGTGGTGGATGGCTTCGCGGATATCTTTCTCTTCATAAATGACTTGGTAAATGGCTTGTGTAATCGGCATGTAGACATCCAGTTCTTGGGCCAGCTCGTGGGCGACTTTGGTCGTAGAGATCCCTTCGATGATCATGCCCATGTTGGCTTCGATATCTTCCAATTTTTCGCCACGTCCGAGAGCATCCCCAGCTCGCCAGTTGCGAGAGTGGACAGAAGTACCAGTAACGATCAAGTCACCGACCCCAGACAAACCACTATAAGTCAATGGGCTAGCTCCGAGCTTAACGCCAAGGCGCGTGATTTCAGCGAGACCGCGCGTGATGATAGCTGCTTTGGCATTGTCCCCATAACCAAGACCGTGCAGGGCTCCAGCTCCGACTGCGATGATATTCTTCAAGGCTCCAGCAGTTTCCACTCCGATGACATCTGTATTGGTATAGAGGCGGAAGTAGTGATTGCTAAAGAGTTCTTGAACATAGCGTGCAGCTTCTAAATCTTTTGAGGCTGCTGTAATGAGGGTGATGTCCCGTACGATGGTTTCTTCCGCGTGACTCGGTCCAGAAACGACCACTACCTCACTGCGAAGAGAGGCAGGGATTTCTTCTTCGAGGATTTGAGAAATCCGATCGTGTGTACCAGGTTCTAATCCCTTAGAAGCATGCATGACTGTGACAGGGTGATCCAGTGTTTCAGCGACTTGTTTAGCGACCAAGCGGGTCACCTTTGTAGGAACGACAAAAAGGATAGCATCCACACCGTCCAAAGCAGCTTTCAGATCGGTCGTAGCAGTAATCTCTTCGCTAATAACGATGTCTTTGAAATAGCGTTGATTGGTATGAGTGGTATTAATTTCATCGATTTGTTCTTGGATATTTCCCCAGAGACGGACTTCATGGCCGTTATCATTGAGGACTTGTGAAAGGGCTGTTCCCCATGAACCAGGACCCAATACTGCAACGGTTTGTTTTTCCATTGTATCTTCCATTTCTATGTCTATTTTTTCAACAAGGCTAGGAATCTAGCGCTTGCGCCTTCGAAACGGCCTAATGTGTGCCTTGAAGGACGATTCTATTTTCCTCTCTATTTTAACATAATATAGGTAAAAAAACTTGTATGATCATCAATTGTTTTGTGAGGAAGGTGAGGGTGATAAATAAAATCTATCACGGTTTTAAAAAATACATATTAGACACTATCACTAATGGGTGGTAAGATAAGTAGTAGTTAAAATGAAGGAGGAATGAATATGTGCAGAACAATTGTTGGAGTATCCGCTAATCTCTGTCCGGTGGACCCGGAAGGGAAAAACCTTCATTCCTCCGTGTCTAGTCAATTTGCGGAAGGGATCCGTCAAGCAGGTGGACTTCCAATGGTCATTCCGATGGGAGACCCTTCCTTGGTTAAGGACTATGTTGAAACGATTGACAAATTGATCTTAAGTGGAGGCCAAAATGTCGATCCTAGTCTCTATGGCGAAGAAAAAACCATCGAAAGCGATGATTACAATATCGAACGCGATCAATTTGAGCTTGCCCTACTGAAGGAAGCAGTTCGTCAAAACAAACCGGTTCTAGGAATCTGCCGTGGGGTTCAGTTGATCAATGTGGCTTTTGGAGGAACACTCAACCAAGAGATCGAAGGACATTGGCAAGGACTTCCGTTTGGGACTTCCCATTCTATCGAGACTAAAAAAGGTAGTGTGGTGGAGCAACTCTTTGGTCAGGCCAGTCGGATCAATTCCGTTCACCGTCAAAGTATCAAGGATCTTGCACCAAATTTTCGTGCGACCGCCTTTGATCCGCGCGATCACACCATCGAAGCGATTGAAGCGGTAGACGGCCATCGGATTATGGGCTTGCAGTGGCATCCAGAATACTTGGTCAATGAAGAAAAAGGAAATTTAGAACTCTTCCGTTATTTATTACAGGAATTATAATGAAGTTAGAGGTTGGACTTGAGCCAATCTCTCTTTGTGTTTCTAAGAAAATATAGACAAAACGCTGGTAATACGATGAAAAAATAGGATAATCATTAATAAAAAAACAGGTCTATCTAGCATTGCTAGATAGACCTGTTTTAAGAACTTATTCGTGGCGTTTTTTAGCAACGAGCATGCTTCCAGCACTTGCAAGGACAAGACCTGCTGTAATAAATCCAGCACTTACTGTCTCACCAGTAGAAGGAAGACTTTGTTTTTTACCTTCTTTTGATTGTTTACCAGAAGGTTGATTTCCTTTCGGTTTGTCGGTTGAAGGCGTTGGAGGTGTTGAAGGAGTAGTTGGTGGAGTTGGTGGGGTATATGGCGGAGTATATGGTGGAGTATATGGTGGAATTTTATTATTTACTACATTTCCTTTATCAACGACCAAATCTTTAGCTTGGGTAAAATCACTAGCTGAAACTGTGATAGGATTCGTTAACAATTGGTATCCAGTTGGAGCTGTCAATTCCTTGATGACATAATCTTTTGCTTCAAATCCAATGAAAGTTACGAGACCATTCTCATCTGAAGTAGCAGTCGCTTGACCTTCACCATAAGGGTTAGCGACTGGAGTTGTACCATCTGCCTCATAGAGTCCAAATACCGCTCCTAGAAGACCTTTACCTTCTTCACTTACCTTGTGCAATTGAATGTTGTAGAGTTTTAATTCAGGTTTGTCAACAGTTGGAGGAGTTGGTGGAATTGAAGTGAACGGTTTGTTAACGACATTTCCTTTATCCACTACATTGTTTGAAGCAACCAAATCACTAGCTGCGATCTTGATGACTTCATCTGATAATTGGTAACCGTCTGGAGCTGTAAGTTCTCTTACTACATAATCTTTTGCTTCTAATCCTGTAAAGGTTACAAGACCATTCGCATCAGAAGTTGCAGTCGCTTGACCTTCACCATAAGGGTTCGCTACAGGAGTCGTACCATCGGCTTCAAAGAGACCGAATACGGCACCAACAAGAGCTTTTCCTTCTTGGTTCACTTTGTGCAATTGGATGCTGTAGAGTTTCAATTCAGGTTTGTCAACAGTCGGAGGAGTTGGTGGAATTGAAGTGAATGGTTTGTTGACCACTGTTCCTTTGTCTACGACGAGGTTAGTCGCAGCTTTCAACTCGCTAGTAGAAACTTTAATCACATCTGTTGATAGTTGATATCCTTCTGGAGCAGTAAGTTCTTTCACCACATAATCTTTTGCTTCTAATCCTATAAAGGTTACAAGACCTTTCTTACCTTCTTCATCTGATGAAGTAGCAGTTGCTTGTCCTTCTCCATAAGGGTTTGCTACAGGAGTCGTACCATCGGCTTCAAAGAGACCAAATACAGCACCTGCAAGAGCTTTCCCTTCTTGATTCACTTTGTGCAATTGGATGCTGTAGAGTTTCAATTCAGGTTTGTCAACCGTCGGAGGAGTTGGTGGAATGGAAGTTGTTACCAATTTGTTAGTGAATGACTTCTTATCACCATATGCCACAGAAGCTTTGAGTGTATTGCTTGCATCATCTTTTGTGACAGTTACGGTCGCATCAATACTTCCTTCATCGTAGGTCATTCCTTTTGTTTTGCTTTCAGGAATGACTTCTTTGATCGTGTAGTGGAAAGTTTTTCCTGCGTCCTCTGATGAATATGAAATGTCATCAAAGGTTACCGTACCATCTGCAGCATTTTGTTTTGTTTGAAGAACTTTTCCGGTTTCATCCAACAATTGGAAATTGAATTCGCCATTCTTCAATTCAGCACCTTCTAAAATCTTGCTAGCTGAAATTTTAGCTTTTGCTGGTTGAGGAGCCGTATAAGTATTTGAGAAGGTTTTATTGTCTGGATAAGCCACATCTGCTTTCAGGTTGTCGCCATCTTTTTTCACCTTAACAGTTACTTGTTTATCAGTCTTGTCATAGGTAATACCTGGGGTATTTCCAGCTACTTCCTTAACAGTGTATGTGTGTTCACCTTCTTCGGTGTACCCAATTGGTGCAAATGTTACTTTTCCGTTTTTGTTTGTAACAGTTTGAAGCTTGTTAGCACCCTCGTACAATTCAAAGCTGAATTCGCCATCTGTTAGATCACGTCCTGTAAGAGTTTTATCTAATTCGATGGTAGCTTTTGTTTCTTTTGGCTTATCTTTCGGATTCACAATCGTTTTCGTTACTGAATGATCAGCACCAAAATCTTCAACATTAACTACAGTATCAGCTTTTTTAATGATATGACCTGAAGGGGCTTCAATTTCAGTTAAGATATATTTATCTTTTAAGAGTTTTCCAACAGCAATATTTCCATTTTCGTCTGATTCAAACTCACCGATAACTTGATTATTAGCTTGACGAACAACTCTAAACTTAGCACCTTTAAGCGGTTGATTTGCATCGTCTACTTTATGAATATTGATTGAGTATACATAACCAACACCAGAACCACCAGCGACTTGAACTGCAGCAACGTTAGTTACATCTTTGCTCTCAATCTCTTTACCTTTAAGAGTTGCCTCGTTTTTCAAAAGTTCACCATCTACAGGTTCATAATTCAATTGTACTTTATAATCGATACGATATTGATCTTGATCAGTAATATCTCCTAAATCAATAACAAATGATTGTCCATCTTCACTGATTGTTATCTTGTGTTGATCAGTTACGTCGACGCGATTAGAGAATACCCACTCACCAGTTTCGTAAGAAAACTTACCTTTGATAACTTTGATACTATCTTTTACATAGGATGCATTCGTAAATCTCAAGTGATCTTCAATTGTTACACCCTTGATATTTTGTTTGTTACGATTGACAGAAATTGTGTATTGAACTTCTTTATGATTTCCGCTATTAACCCAGCTAGTCTTTGTTAAAAGTCTTGGGTTCCCATCACCAATCCCTTTAAAGGAAACTTTGCCGCCAATCTTTGTTTCCCCATTGACGGTTATTTCAACAGGAATCTCACCTTTTTGGGGATGTTTTTTAAAGTCAATACGCGCATAGAAGAAGAACGATCCATTTGTATCGGAATGTTTTTCAACATAATCTGTATAAGTTAATGTTAATCTTTTATTGGTAGCATCAACAGTAGCATGAGCGATAATTTCATTTGTGTTAATATCACGAATTTCAAAACTATCAGAAGTAATCATTAATGCATCTGGCACAGTAACCACCGTTTGGTCTCCTGCCTTAACATTTTTACCTGTTAAATCATATGTAGCATTAATACGGAACGTAGCCCACTGTTCTAAGTCCCAATTAAGATTGCCACCTTCATTACTGGTAACTTGGATATTTTTAATTGTATCCACGAATTTTCCGCTTACTGTCACTCCAGGAGTTTCTGCTGAAGTGCGATTCAGACCTAAAGCGAAAAGCATAGCCACTAAACAAAGGACAAATGAGAAAATTTTAATATCCTATTCTTTTTCATTTTATCTTCCCTTTTCATAAAAAAATAGTGCCTAATCATCAATGCCTGATTACTCTTAAAGATCTGGATGTTTAAATCCAATCTGTTGGTAATAAGAATTGAATGCTGAGACACGACCTCCATAAAATAATTTTATAGGATAAAATATTTTACTTTTAAAATTATTCCCTACACAGGGAATTATAGCAAAAATAACGCTTATATTCAAGCTAAAAATAGCATTTTTTAGCACAAATTATATGTCATATCAGTCATGATAGTGTTTTATTTTCAGAAAAAACATGAAAACAATATATAACTTCCAGATTGAAGAGAATTCTTTTTAAAAATACGAATAGTAGTATAGAGGAGACGCTAGGGCGAAGTGATGGTATAATAGAAGAGATAGAAACTATTTAGAATGAAAGAGGAATCAGGATGACTAAAATTCGTGGATTTGAACTTGTATCAACCTATACCAATCAGGACTTGTTGCCAAAACGGGAGACAGCACACGCAGCTGGCTACGACTTAAAAGTGGCAGAACGCACGGTGATTGCTCCTGGGGAAATCGTCCTCGTTCCAACTGGGGTCAAGGCCTATATGCAACCGACTGAAGTGCTCTATCTCTATGACCGTTCTTCTAATCCTCGCAAAAAAGGCCTGGTCTTGATCAATTCTGTTGGGGTAATTGATGGGGATTACTATGGCAATCCAGGAAATGAAGGCCATATCTTTGCTCAGATGAAAAACATCACGGACCAAGAAGTCGTCCTTGAAGTCGGGGAACGTGTGGTCCAGGCTGTCTTTGCTCCTTTCTTAATTGCAGATGGAGATGAGGCGGATGGCGTGCGGACCGGTGGATTTGGGTCGACAGGGCACTAAGATGAAGATTATCTTTGTCCGTCATGGGGAGCCAGATTATAGTATGCTTGATAAACTTGAAGATCCGCAACTCTATAGTGGTTTTGGTCGTGATTTAGCACCATTGACAGGAAAAGGTCGCAGTCTGGCAAAAGAAGTTGCTAAAACTGCATGTTTTGGAAAGGCAGAGATTATTATTTCATCGTCTGTGACGAGGGCTTTAGAAACAGCACATTATATAGCAGTTGAAACAGGATTGGACTTGTTTGTGGAGCCGTTTTTTCATGAGTGGCGTTCAGACTTAGATGGCACTAACTCTGATTTAACCAGTGTATTGGTAGCTCATGAATATTATCTAAAACATCAAGGAGCTTTATCTGAAGATTCTCCTTATCGCTATGAAACTGATCTAGAGATGCGTCATCGTTTTTTAAGAGCTTTGGAAAAATATAAAAATTATAAAACTATTATCATTGTAACTCACGGAATGCTCATGCGCCAGTTTGTGTCAAATGAGAAGATTGATTTTTGCCAAGTGATTGAGTGTGAGATAGAGATTTAGAAAGAGGTTTATCATCGCAAAGAAAAAAACGACATTTGTGTGTCAAAATTGTGCCTATAATTCACCCAAATACCTAGGGCGCTGTCCTAACTGTGGTTCTTGGTCCTCCTTTGTCGAAGAGGTCGAGGTCGCAGAGGTCAAGAATGCACGGGTATCCTTGACGGGTGAAAAGACCAAACCCATGAAATTGGCGGACGTGACCTCTATCAATGTTCACCGGACCAAGACGGAGATGGAGGAGTTTAACCGAGTGCTTGGTGGCGGGGTTGTGCCAGGAAGTCTCGTCCTCATCGGTGGGGATCCAGGGATTGGGAAATCAACCCTTCTCCTTCAAGTATCAACCCAACTGTCTCAAGTGGGAACGGTTCTCTATGTCAGTGGGGAGGAGTCGGCCCAGCAGATCAAACTTCGGGCAGAGCGTTTGGGGGATATTGACAGTGAGTTTTACCTCTATGCAGAAACCAATATGCAGAGCGTGAGAGCCGAGGTAGAGCGCATCCAGCCAGATTTTCTGATCATCGACTCGATTCAGACCATTATGTCTCCTGAGATTTCAGGGGTGCAGGGATCAGTCTCTCAGGTGCGTGAGGTGACGGCTGAGCTCATGCAGCTGGCCAAAACCAATAACATCGCCATCTTTATCGTGGGGCATGTGACCAAGGAAGGAACCTTAGCAGGTCCTCGGATGCTGGAGCACATGGTGGATACGGTGCTCTATTTTGAGGGGGAACGCCACCACACCTTCCGAATCCTGAGAGCAGTCAAAAACCGCTTTGGCTCCACCAATGAGATCGGAATCTTTGAGATGCAATCAGGTGGCTTGGTCGAGGTCCTTAATCCGAGTCAGGTCTTTTTGGAAGAACGCTTGGATGGTGCAACTGGCTCCTCTATCGTGGTTACCATGGAGGGGACACGTCCGATTCTAGCTGAAGTGCAGGCCTTGGTGACGCCAACCATGTTTGGTAACGCCAAGCGGACGACAACGGGGCTTGATTTCAATCGGGCCAGTCTCATCATGGCAGTGCTAGAAAAACGAGCGGGTTTGCTCCTTCAAAATCAGGATGCCTACCTCAAGTCTGCAGGTGGTGTCAAGTTGGATGAGCCAGCTATCGACCTAGCCGTAGCCGTAGCCATTGCCTCGAGCTACAAGGACAAGCCAACCAACCCGCAGGAATGTTTCGTTGGAGAGTTGGGCTTGACAGGAGAAGTTCGCCGGGTCAACCGGATCGAACAACGGATCAATGAAGCTGCCAAGCTCGGTTTTACCAAGATTTATGTTCCGAAAAACTCTCTGACGGGGATTTCGACACCATCAGGGATCGAAGTGGTCGGTGTGAGTACACTGTCTGAAGTCTTGAAGAAAGTATTTTAATTTTAATAGTAGAAAAGTCTTAAACGGGAAGTTTAAGGCTTTTTTTCAGATGTGACAGATGACAGGAGGTATCCCCTGACAGAAAGGATCGGATGTGGTAAAATAATAGATGATTTGAATTTCAAAGGAATAAAGGAGAGACCATGTCTTATTTTGATAATTTTTTAACAGCCAACCAAGCTTATGTGGCGCTACATGGAGACCTCCGTCTTCCGATTAAGCCAAAAACACAAGTCGCCATCGTGACCTGTATGGATTCCCGTCTTCACGTGGCGCCTGCACTAGGTCTGGCTCTTGGAGATGCCCATATTTTGCGGAATGCTGGAGGGCGCGTGACCGATGACATGATCCGCTCCTTGGTCATTTCGCAGCAGCAAATGGGAACCCGTGAAATTGTGGTCTTACACCATACAGACTGTGGCGCACAGACCTTTGAAAACGAAGGTTTCCGTCAGCATCTCAAGAAAGAACTGGGTGTGGATGTAGGAGATCGCGATTTCCTTCCGTTTCAAGATATTGAGGAGAGTGTCCGCGAGGATATGGAGCTTTTAAAAGCTTCTCCTTTGATTCCAGAGGATGTGGTGATTTCAGGAGCAGTGTATGATGTGGACACCGGGTTGATCTCAGAAGTGAAATGAATTCAGTAAGGTAGACATATTAAAAAGTTCTTCGTTAGCTTGTAAAAACATGCATATATATTATGAAATGTTTCAGAAATTATTCGATTAGTCGTTTCATTCTGTTACTAGTTTCATAGAATTTCCATTGACTTGAAGTGGAGAAAACAGTATACTAGTAAAGCAATTTGATCTTTCAAACTGCCGGCAACAAGGGGAATGAATCCACTTTGAATTGGAATACAGTAGGGTTTGGAGTGGTAGTACTTCACACCCTTATTGTCGTCAGTCACCCTCATAAAAGGGATCTAGACTCTGAATGAGTTGTATAAATATAAAAAAACTTCCTTGGAACAGAATTCCA
The DNA here is from genome assembly GCF_023109675.1 of Streptococcus parasanguinis. Lineage (GTDB taxonomy): Bacteria > Bacillota > Bacilli > Lactobacillales > Streptococcaceae > Streptococcus > Streptococcus parasanguinis_I. Next base: position 130,226 of record NZ_JALDUR010000001.1, read on the forward strand.
TAGGAAGTTTCTTTGTGTTTGGGATCTACTCTTGTTTCTTTTTGTAAGGGATAAGACTGGACAAACCTGCTAAGAGGCCAAGTCCAAGTAGGGCTAGCTGAGAGGTTTCTTCACCTGTTGCAGGTAGATGAGTTCCTTCTTGAGGGGTGTTAGGAACAACTTCAGGGAGTTCCTCTTTTTGGCTTGTTGTTTCAAGAGGTTTCTCCTCTTCTTTGTTAGAGAGAAGTGCTGATCCCTTTTCTTCATGAGCATCAGTCGTGTTTGCTTTTGTCACGGAAGGAAGAGGGCTGACTGTTTCTTCTTTTTCTGTTTCTGGGGATGGTTGTGGAGTAGGGATTTCTTTGACCTTGTAGGCAAAGATCAAGATGGTTGTTCCAACTTCTACCTTCCCAGTTTGTTCAGCTGCACCGATCCGTTCATAGATGTGGCCGTCGTAGGAGATTTCATCTGGTGCGCTAGCGACGTAATGGGTTCCATTGTCCACATTTGTTGCAATAGCAAGCTCTGGTTGCAATTCAGTGCTAGTATCTTGGATGACAAATCGCGCGATGACTGTTCCCGTAGCTAACTTGTAATCATAGATGACCGTTTTCATTCCCTTAGTGACTGTGCCACTTGGATCAGCAGAATCAGCACGGTGTCCAACTAGATGGTAGATACGACCATCTTTTGTGATTTCTGTTGGGGCCTCACTAGTGTACTTGGTGCCGAAATCTACCTCTGTAGCGAGGTCTTGCGCCTCTTGCAGATCAGTGTCGCCTCCCTCAGTGAGGAATCGTACTCTGACAGATCCTTTGGTGATGGCATAGGTAATAGCAGTATCAGCTGTTGGAGACTCAGGGCTTGGAAGAAGATAGCCTTTGGTCTCGTCAAGAGGATCCACAAGATTTAAGACTTGTCCATGAGCATCTTTTGGCTCTAATCCCTCCACGTAAGGAAGGGTATCGGTAGGAGATGCAATGGCGGTTGGATTTGTGGGATCATTTAGATAAGTGATCTCTTTTTGAGCATGGGCTGGTTCTTTACCAGTAGCATAGCTGATCCTATAGGCACCGACTGGGCGATAGATGACCGTATCTGTGATGTCTGCTGCATCAGCATGAATGCCAGTATGTTCTCCTGCTTTTGTCAGATCAGAAGAGACGGCATCAGTCGATTCTTCTGCTACGACAACATAGCCTTTTTTGACGGGATTTTCAAGAGCTGCAAAGCTTGTGCCATCTTGAGCTGTCCAGTCTTCAAGACTTGTCTCGCCTGTCACCAAATTGATGGTTCCTTTGCGAGTGAAATGAAGGCTGCCAGTTTGATCAGCTATTCCTGCAGGCTGGCGGTTAGATCCATCCTGATCCTCTGTTACATAGGTCACTGTACGGATCACTGTTTCAGATAAATGATCCAGATCAGCCGTTGTTTGACCAGCTGGAGCTAGAGGAGTTGGATAGACACGCCCCTCGCTATCTCCTGGAACAACTTGACCTGCTTGGATGGGCTGTGTTGCAGAAAATTCCACAATTTTTGGTGCCAAGCGGACAATAAACTCTTGAACGCCATCTTCATTGGTGTTGGTAGCATCGCGGTCAAAGTTTGGTTGTCCCTCTGCATCGAAGCCATTCTCTACTAGTTCATAGCCTTTCTTCAAATAGTTGGCAATGGTTTCTTTTGTAGAGTAGTTGATCTTTTCACCTGTATGACCAACCAAGTCACTAGAACGTTCGAGCTCAACTCCGTTTTCGTCTTGATAAAGAACATGAGCGGCTTCATTGAGTTTGACATAGAGCATATCCCATACATCTAGACTCGGAACATCGATAGCAGCCATCCATTGGCCAGCCCCTCCGTCATAATAAACATTTGCGCTTGTTTCCCGGAGCTTGATGTTGTATTTTCCTTCAACAGCATCAGGTGTTGCCCAGTAAATGCTGGCGTGTTCAGCCTGATCTTTTGTGATTTTTCCGAGTGGAACAAAAGCTTGAATATTGGTCAATTTTTCGGTTGTATTCACAGCGCTGTTCCATTTGTTTTCAGTGATGCCGACCAAATTGATCAAGTGAGCAATTCGATCACCCGTCTTGGTTTCTTTTGTAATGGTATAAACGGTTCCAGGTTGAACCCCATCAGCATTATCCAGGTTGGATCCGATGAAGTTGCCGTTCACCAGTACATTGGTATTGTCTACGATCCGACGGGTATCATGTGCCAAGGTGTCGCGACCGCGGAGAAGTTCTTGGTAAGCAACGATGAATTCTTGGTAGTTGAATTCTGCATTGGCAAAGTCAGCATTGACTGGTAGGTTTTGATTGAGATACCATTCTGCTTGGATCACCCCAAAACCTTTAGCATCTTGAGAAGTATTGAGGGCTGCAGTCGTCATATGGTAACCACCGCTCGCTGCGATAATAGCATCTGTCAGCAATTCGTTGTCTTTGCTGAGGGCTGATGCATTTTTACCACGATGGGTATAGGCTGCGATGATAGGAGATTTCCCCTTGTATAAATCACGCATCCGTTCGGTAAGACGCGTCAAGGCTTGGTAGGTAGAGTCATAGGCAATGCTATCTCCCCAAACTTCCGCATAAGGTGCAGAGACATTGGTCTTACCTAGTCGATCAGCATCTCCAGTAGAGATATCGTTGATCATGAAGTCATAGCCTTCTTTTTTGAGGGCCTCTGTTGCAGCTGTGGCTAGTTCTGGATAGTGTTCGCTCAAAGAGAAGCCTTTTCCAGGTTCACTGACTTTTTCCACCCAGTTAGAGCCCATGGTATCCCCTTGCCATCCATCAAAATTCCCTTCTTTCATGGCTTTGGTCATGACTTCAATGATAAATTTTTGCCAATTTGGATCACCCGGATCGAGAAATTGTTGGATATCAGTCGCTGTGACATCACCCTTTTTACCGAAGTTGAAATGGTCTTGTAGATTGCGAACAATGGCACTGTTCACTTCATTTGGGACCCCTTCTTCGAGGGAAACTGCGTAAATCATGTTATACAGCATGGCTTTGGCACCAGTTGAATGAACATGAGCCACTAGCTCTTTGACTGCTTCTGTATCGATGACAGGCAAGTAGGACTTGCGCTTGTCAGGATCTGTTTCGCTATTTGGAATCAAGAAAGTCGCCCAATCTTGAGTGAAACGTTCAACATTTGCTGGGAATGGGTTAGCTGGCGTATTGTAAACGTCGTAGAAGAAGTAGTTGTTGATGTGCATATTGGCCAATTGGTCAATACTATTCTTGTAGCCTTCTACCTGATCATTGGTGATGGAGTTGTGATTGTCTTTTGAGCCGGCAACCACCCCATAACGTGGGTAGATCGTCCAGTCATCTTCAACAGCAAGACCCGCTGCCTTATGAAAGGCTTGGGAGCCATCTGCTTTCTTACCAAGGACATCAACGATAAATCCAGCATTAGGTGAAAAGATCGTATTTGGAATCGTCAGTTCGCCGCCTTCAACGTTTTTCTTTTCATAAATGACCTGATCTAAATGAGAGACAGTGACATCAGATGAAACCACTTCAGGGTTGTTGATGGAGATCCGGACGTCTTCCCCACTTTTATAAGTCGCTTTATCAAAGGTGACGTCGTTGGTGATTTTTGGAGTATTATAAGTAGTTGCTGGAGCTGCACTGACCGGTTGAGTGGCAGTAACAGTTGGTGTTGATTCCGATGGCGAAGACGTTGCTTCCGTCGTAGCACCTTCCTCACTAGTAGTGGTAGGAGTACTGGTGTTGGTTGCTGCTGGTTGAGCGGTTGCTGAAATCTCAGAAGTCGGATTGGTGTTGACCTCGTCAGCCATGGCAACAGAGCTTACCATCAAGGCTCCAAAAAGGGTAATCATAGAGACCAATGTCTTGTTGCGTTTGCGGAAATAGCCGTGCCCTTTTTCAGAGACACTATTTTTTTCTTGTTTCATTTTTTTCTCCCACATACAGTCTAAATAAGTAAATCAACGTTTCTACATTATTTGTTCATTTTATACCAAATAAGTATACGATTTTTCACTAGATAGTGTCAATTTTGGAAAGAAAGTGAATTGAATGTTTTCTTGAAAGTGCCAGAAAATAGCTTTAAATGTGAGTTTTTAAATATTGATATTTATATCCAAAAAAATATTTGCAAAAAAATGAACCGCAAAAATAGTTTAGTTCGTTTTTTTGACATAAAATTAAACAAAACACAAAGGTAAAAAATAAATGTAAGAAGAAGCATTAATTTCCTATAGGTTCTCCTCCCTATTTATGTTACAATTAAACTACTATTATCGAAGGGAGAAACTATGATTAATTCAATTGTTTCACAAGGTTTGATTTGGGCCATTTTAGGGTTAGGAATCTTTATGACGTTCCGAATTCTAGATTTTCCAGATATGACGACAGAAGGCTCCTTCCCGCTTGGAGGAGCGGTGGCGGTGACCTTGATTACTAAAGGGGTCAACCCGCTCCTTGCGACGCTGGCTGCTATTGGTGCAGGGTGTTTGGCGGGACTTGCGACGGGTCTTCTCTACACAAAAGGAAGAATCCCGACACTCTTGTCAGGGATCCTCGTAATGACGTCTTGTAACTCGGTTATTCTCTTTGTCATGCAGCGGGCTAATTTGGGACTTTTGGGCTATAAAAAATTACAGGAATTTCTTCCTTTTGCCAGTGGGTTCAATGAGATTCTGATTGGTTTGATTTTCGTAACGCTTGTGATCCTTGGTTTGATCTTCTTCTTGGATACACGCTTGGGTCAAGCCTATATTGCGACAGGGGACAATCCAGATATGGCCAAGAGCTTTGGGATCAACACCGACCGGATGGAATTGATGGGCTTGGTCATTTCAAATGGGATTATTGCTCTTTCTGGTGCACTGATGGCCCAGCAAGAAGGCTATGCGGATGCTTCACGTGGGATTGGTGTCATCGTTATTGGGCTTGCCAGCCTTATTATTGGAGAGGTGCTCTTTTCAAATGTCACTTTGACAGAGCGCTTGCTCAGTATTGCGATCGGATCGATCGCCTACCAATTTTTGATTTGGGCCGTGATTGCGCTTGGCATCAATACCAGCTATATTCGAATCTTCAGTGCCTTGATCTTGGCTATCTGCCTGATGATTCCAACCTTTAAGGGAAAAATCATGAAAGGAGCGAAACTCAGTAAATGACAGCAATTGTAGAATTAAAAAATGTAACCAAAGCCGTGAGCAATGGGATGAACGAAGAAAAAGTCATTCTGGATGATGTTTCCTTGGAAATTCGAGAGCATGATTTTATCACGATTTTGGGGGGTAATGGAGCTGGAAAATCAACCCTCTTTAATACCATTGCAGGGACGCTTCCGGTGAGCAGTGGGAAAATTTATATTTTGGGGGAAGATGTAACCAACTATTCTCCTGAAAAGAGAGCCAAGTACCTATCGCGGGTCTTTCAAGATCCTAAAATGGGGACAGCACCTCGCATGACAGTAGCGGAAAACCTCTTGGTAGCGAAGTTTCGTGGAGAAAAACGTGGTTTGATTCCGCGTCACTTGGCCAGCTATAAAGAAGAGTTTCAAACAGTCCTTGCTAAGATCGGCAATGGCTTGGAAAATCATATCGACACTGCTGTTGAGTTTCTATCAGGGGGGCAACGACAAGCCTTGAGTCTGTTGATGGCGACACTGAAACGTCCAGAACTCTTACTTTTAGACGAACACACTGCAGCCTTGGATCCAAAAACTAGTCAGGCCCTCATGACCTTGACCGATGAGTTTGTGAAACAAGATGCCCTCACAGCTCTTATGATCACTCACCATATGGAAGATGCTTTGAAATATGGAAATCGCTTGATTGTCATGAAAGACGGACACATCGTCCAAGACCTCAATCAAGAAGAAAAAGCCCAAATGACCATCGCAGACTACTATCAATTGTTTGAGAAAGAATAAGATACAAAGCCCGTAAAATGCAAAGTGAAAATAGGGAGTAGGACAGAAGCTATACGATTGTGGACGCTTCGTCGTCCTACCCCTACAAGGCTGATTAGAATTCTTCCGAGCTGATTAAGCGAGAGAAGAGTTCAATCAGCTACTGTGTTTTACCTAGAGGCTTCACTAAAATACAAACTCATTTTAGAAATGTTTCTCACGGCGGATAGTTTCAGAGTATGTTTGCATGAGTCTAATAGTAACGATCGATTTAATTTTTTAGTATTACTTAGGTTGTTTGATGTGGAAGTAGTTTGTCTACAGCTAAGTTAGAGACTTGGTCTCTAACTTTTTCTTTTCCTTAAATCATCTATAAAACCGCATAAAAATAGGAACTAGTTTCAGCCGAAATCGCTTGCAATTGCTTAGGGAGCTGAGTATAATATAGTTAGAAAGATGAAGAAGGGATTGATACCAATGCCTTATCGAGTTAAAATTTAGGTTACTTCGTTTTAGGCCTGTTTTGCTGATATCTGTTCATGCTCTTATCGTAAAAGAGCAGTCATGTCGTGTGTGTCGGATCGGTTGGACGGTCGGGCAAACCTGCTTAGTTTGTCCGGAGACATAAGAAAACGTGGAAATAGTAGGTAGAAGCTTTTTGTAAAGGTTTTCAAACTTCGATGCGTCCAGTCGAAAACTAATCATTTGGATTTAGGATAGCAAAGAAAACCTCTGGTATTTTACACAAATACTATTAAATGAAATCAACATCATAAACATTGTTTTGTTAGCCAAAAGGTTAATTGCACCAAGTCAGTGAAGCAGACCAGGCCTCTAGTCCCGTAAGACTGGAGGCCATTTTTATAAAATACTCAGGAGGAGGTGAGAGTATGGGATTGTCGTATGCGCAAGAATATAGTTGTCGGGACCATTTTCGGCAAAGAGCTTTTGAGCGCTTTGGCGTAGATGATCAGCACTTGAATAAGTGGATCAACCAACACCTCTCCTCCCTCTCTCCTTATGATAGTAATGTGGTTCAACCGGCTAATACAGAAGCTTATGTAGCCAGTGATGGCGTCATCTTTGTCTGCAATATCAAAAGTCGGGAGTTCATCACTTGCTTTAAGGCGGTCAATTACCAAGAATCTAAGGAAGAAGAGGAAGCTTATACGGATATTCACGAAAACAATGTCGCTTCCTTCAAAAAAGATGTAAACCACCTAGTCAATCGCTACCGACTCAAGGAAGCCAAAGAGCTGTTTGAAAACATTGGGGAGGACTTGGATGATTTTTATCGCCTGTCCCAAGCGGTCAAGAACGGCCAATTGAGCGAGCGAAATAGTAAGCGCCTAGAGGAATTGTTAGGCAAGTTTCATGTGATCAAGGCAGCCATGCGGATCATTGAAAATAAACGGGGAGATTACCATCTTTAGGGTCTTTTCCCCCTAAAAATAGGCGCCTAGAAGCCCTCTCATCTGAAATAGATGAGAGGACTTTTTTGCTGTGGAAAGCTTTTTGAAAAAAAGAGAAAAAAATTGTATAATAGAGTGGATATGCAAGTATTTGCAAAGCTGTAATTCGACTTGGGCGACCAAGGACCGTAAGTATTAAAATAATCACACTAAAGGAGACAACAGTGAGTAGTATTAAATTAGTCACTCTTGGCGGTGTTCGAGAAAATGGGAAAAATCTCTACGTTGCCGAAGTGAACGATTCAATTTTTGTCTTGGATGCAGGTTTGAAGTATCCAGAAAATGAGCAACTTGGGGTGGATGTCGTTATCCCCAACATGGATTATCTATTTGAAAACAAGGACCGCATTGCGGGTGTTTTCTTGACCCACGGTCATGCGGATGCCATTGGGGCCTTGCCTTATCTTTTGGCGGAAGCGAAAGTCCCTGTATTCGGGACAGAATTGACCATTGAGTTGGCTAAACTCTTTGTGAAAAGCAATGACAGTGTGAAGAAATTCAATGACTTCCATGTTATTGATCAAAATTCTGAGATTGATTTTGGTGATGCCGTCGTCTCTTTCTTTCAAACAACCCACTCCATCCCTGAAAGTATCGGGATTGTGATTGGCACTCCTGAGGGCAATATCGTCTATACAGGAGACTTTAAATTTGACCAAACTGCTAGTGAGTCTTATGCGACGGACTTTGCTCGCCTAGCTGAGATTGGACGTGAGGGTGTGCTTGCCCTCCTGAGTGATTCGGCCAACGCAGATAGCAAGATGCAAGTTGCTAGTGAGCAAGAGGTGGGCGATGAAATCCTGGATACCATTGCGGACTGGGATGGTCGTGTCATCGTAGCGGCGGTAGCCAGCAACCTTTCTCGGATCCAGCAGGTCTTTGATGCTGCAGCTGGGACTGGCCGCCGGGTGGTCTTGACAGGGTTTGATGTGGAAAATATCGTCCGCACAGCCATCCGCTTGAATAAATTATCTCTTGCCAACGAAAAACTCTTGATCAAGCCAAAAGAAATGAGTCGTTTTGAGGACCATGAATTGATCATTTTGGAAACAGGCCGGATGGGTGAACCGATCAATGGTTTGCGTAAGATGTCGATTGGTCGTCACCGCTATGTGGAAATCAAAGATGGGGACTTGGTTTACATCGTCACAACGCCGTCTATTGCTAAAGAAGCTGTGGTGGCTCGTGTGGAAAACATGATCTACCAAGCAGGTGGCATTGTCAAATTGATCACGTCAAGCTTGCGCGTGTCTGGTCACGGAAACGCACGGGACTTGCAGTTGATGATCAACCTTCTTCGTCCTAAATATCTCTTCCCAATCCAAGGGGAATACCGTGAATTGGATGCCCATGCACGAGTGGCGATGGAAGTCGGGATTTTGCCTGAGAACATATTTATTCCAAAACGCGGAACGGTAATGGAGTACGAAAAGGGTGACTTCGTCCCTGCCGGTAGCGTCTCAGCGGGAGATGTCATGATCGATGGGAATGCCATTGGTGATGTGGGCAATATTGTCCTTCGTGACCGCAAGGTCTTGTCAGAAGACGGGATCTTTATTGTGGCGATCACGGTGAATCGCAAAGAGAAGAAAATTATTTCCAAAGCGCGCGTGCACACCCGTGGTTTTGTCTATGTCAAGAAAAGTCGGGATATTCTTCGTGAAAGTTGCGAATTGGTCAACCAAAGCGTCGAAGATTATTTGGCACAAGACAGCTTTGACTGGGGTGAGTTAAAAGGTTTGGTACGCGACAACTTGTCTAAGTTCTTATTTGAACAAACCAAACGTCGTCCAGCCATCCTACCAGTCGTGATGGAAGTAAAATAATAGAAGAAATGGAAACGCTTGGCAGCCGAAGGCTTGCCGAGTGTTTTTAACAGTAGAAAGAGGAAAGCAAATGGCAGTTATGCAGATTGAGTATTATTCAGAAGCTTTGAAGATGGAGTGGGGGGTGTCCGTCCTTTATCCCGATGCATCGCGCGTGGAAGATCCAACGGATACGGATATTCCGGTTCTCTATCTCTTACACGGGATGAATGGGAATCACCACTCTTGGTTGAAGCGGACCAATGTGGAGCGCATCCTGCGCAATACCAATCTGATCGTGGTCCTACCCAATACCAATAATGGCTTTTACACAGATACCCAGTATGGCTACAACTACTACACGGCCATTGCGAAAGAATTGCCAGAGACTCTTTCTCGCTTCTTTCCGAATATGACTAAGAAACGGGAGAAAACCTTTATTGCTGGCTTATCCATGGGCGGCTATGGATCGATGCTCTTGGCCCTCAAGACAAATCGTTTCTCTCATGCGGCTAGTTTTTCTGGAGCACTTAGTTTTCACGATAGAGACTTTGAAAACAATGACTTGGAACAACCAGCTTTTTGGAAGGGAATTTTTGGAGAGATTGAGGATTGGACGTCCAGTCCCTATTCGCTAGAGACGGCTGCCAAGAAGTTTTCAGATAAGAAGACCAAACTCTGGATCTGGTGTGGGGAGCAGGATTTCCTTTATGAAGCCAATAATTTTGAAGTCAAGGAATTAGAAAAGTTAGGCTTGGATGTCACCTATACCCACAGCCCAGGTAAGCACGAATGGTTCTACTGGGAACGTGAGTTGGAGCACTTTTTACAAACCCTACCAATCGACTTTGAATTAGAAGAAAGACTAAACTAAGATACAAATAGATTGGATATCAGTCAGAGCATTTGTTCTGGCTTTTTTTATATATAGGAAGAAAGACTAGAAAGGTCACTTATTCATTTCAGTCCTGCTTTCTTTGTGGTATAATAGGAACGATTGAAAATTGAGCTAGAAATAGCGAACAAGATAAGAGGAGAGAAATATGGCAAAAGATATTCGTGTACGTTATGCACCAAGTCCAACAGGGCTACTACACATCGGAAATGCTCGTACAGCATTGTTTAACTACTTGTATGCGCGCCATCATGGTGGAACTTTTATTATCCGTATCGAAGATACGGACCGTAAGCGCCACGTCGAAGACGGCGAACGTTCCCAGCTTGAAAACCTTCGTTGGTTGGGCATGGACTGGGATGAAAGTCCAGAGACTCATGAAAATTACCGCCAATCTGAGCGTTTGGAACTCTACCAAAAATACATCGACCAACTCTTGGCCGAAGGAAAAGCCTACAAGTCTTACGTTACAGAAGAAGAGTTGGCAGCAGAGCGTGAACGCCAAGAAGCAGCTGGTGAAACACCTCGCTACATTAACGAATACCTTGGCATGAGCGAAGAGGAAAAAGCAGCTTATATCGCAGAACGTGAAGCAGCAGGGATTATCCCAACGGTTCGTTTGGCAGTGAATGAGTCTGGTATCTACAAGTGGCATGATATGGTCAAAGGCGATATCGAGTTTGAAGGTGGTAATATCGGTGGGGATTGGGTCATCCAGAAGAAAGATGGCTACCCAACTTACAACTTTGCCGTTGTGATCGATGACCACGACATGCAAATCTCTCACGTTATCCGTGGAGACGACCACATTGCCAACACCCCAAAACAGCTCATGGTCTATGAAGCCCTTGGTTGGGAAGCACCAGAATTCGGTCACATGACACTTATCATCAATTCTGAAACTGGTAAGAAATTGTCTAAACGTGATACGAATACCCTTCAATTTATCGAAGATTACCGTAAGAAGGGCTACCTTCCAGAAGCAGTCTTTAACTTCATCGCTCTTCTTGGTTGGAACCCTGGTGGGGAAGACGAAATCTTCTCTCGCGAAGAACTCATCAAGCTCTTTGATGAACATCGTCTCAGCAAGTCTCCAGCTGCTTTCGACCAGAAGAAAATGGACTGGATGAGCAATGAGTATATCAAGAATGCGGATCTTGCGACTATCTTTGAAATGGCCAAGCCATTCCTCGAAGAAGCAGGTCGTTTGACAGACAAGGCTGAGAAGTTTGTAGAACTCTACAAGCCACAAATGAAGTCGGTGGACGAAATCGTTCCATTGACAGACCTTTTCTTCTCAGACTTCCCAGAGTTGACAGATGCAGAAAAAGAAGTCATGGCTGGTGAAACGGTTCCGACTGTACTTGAAGCCTTCAAAGCGAAATTGGAAGCCATGTCAGACGATGAGTTTGTGGCAGAAAATATCTTCCCACAAATCAAAGCGGTTCAAAAAGAAACTGGGATCAAAGGGAAGAATCTCTTTATGCCAATCCGAATCGCCGTTTCAGGTGAAATGCATGGTCCTGAATTACCAGATACCATCTACTTACTTGGACGCGAAAAATCCATCCAACATATTGAAAGTATGTTGGAAAAAATCAGATAATTATCAGAAAAGCCTGTAAATGAATTGAACCCCAAAAGTTAGACAGAAAAGATCCAACTTTTGGGGTTCAGTTCATTTTTTTACTTCTTTTTCTACCATTTGTCAAGTATAATACGGTTTCCGACTCACCATTATTCTTGAAAATGTATGAAGAGAATTTTTTGAGGGATAGTTCGAGCCATTTTTTTGATATTTGAGCATAGAAAAATGACACCTTATCTGGCATTTTTTGAAACAAGGTGTTAGAATTATAGGGCATAGATGACTTTAATGACTTTGGGCTAAAGTATAGTCGTAAAGTTTATTATGCATTATAAGATAATACATTGTCCTAATGAGACGATGTATAGAGGCAATCGTATGTGGCTTAGTTGAAGTTATCTGCGATTGTCTTTTTCGTTTCTCATAGAAATCTGCGATATGGCAAGGATTGGTGTGGCTAGCTGAAGCGATATTGTGAATACATTTGTACAGAATTTTTCTTGCATAAGGATTCCCACGCTTCGTGATATGCTCTTGACCTAGAAAATCTCCCGATTCATAGTGTTTGAGATCAATACCGATAAAAGCGTTGATTTGATTAGCAGACTTAAAACGACGAATATCTCCTAATTCGCCAATAATGCTTGTAGCCGTTGTTTCTGCGATACCAGGAATAGAGAGAAGAATCTTATATTCAGGTAGAGGTTCAGCTAACGCTATCAACTGTTGTAATACTTGTTCCCGACGGTTTGTCAACCTTATAAGTTCCTGTGCATCATACTTAACCTCTTCTACCATAGGAGAGGTTTTTGAAATGCCAGCATAAGATTGCTTCGCCAATCCAACTAACTTCTCAGTCAAGTTACCTACTCTGTTCTCTGAAATGCGTTTAGAGGTTGAGTTGCGAATAGCTTCTTTCAACTCAACTTCTGATAGTTCCAGCACCCAATGCTTGGTTGGGAAGATGGACACGAGATTCCAATATTGCTCACCTGTAGGAGTAGATAGTAGATTCTCGATTTCTGGGAAGGCGACTTGAAGAACTTTGTGCAGCCTATTCTTCGTCCTTACGATATCCTCTGTCAGATTTTGGTAGAATCGGCTAAGATCATGCAAGTTTTGATAGACTTCTTCTTGAACATAAGTTGGCTTACGGTTTAGAACAAATTGTGACGAAGCAAGTTTCTCTGCATCAATCTTATCGGTTTTTCGGACTCGTAATCCATCAAGTTGCTTCTTAGCTTCCAAAGGATTAAGACGTGTATAGTCATAGCTGTTTTCTTCTAGAAAGGCCTGAAGTCGGCGAGAGTATACACCAGTAGCTTCGAAAATAATTTCGGGATTGCTCACGGTCTTTAGATCCTCCAGTAGACGAGAAAATCCGATAATGTCATTAGGCATAGTATAGCCATGAACCCTTTCACCATTCACAAGAATAGCGACTTCTGAGCTTGCTTTACTCACATCAATTCCAAAAACTGTCCGCATTATGTTTACCTCTTTGTCTTGAATGATTCCTTATTTTGGTGATTCCATTTTCAATACTCGGCGTCTAGCGCCAAAAGAAGCTACGACATAACAAGATACTTCTGCTTTAATATAAAGAAAAAGTAGTGAGTACTCTCTCCCGTCGGAGATTTCTTCACTACTAATCTTAGTATGTTTTTTATCCTGCTTCCTTCTCTTTTATGGTATACTGAAAGCGACAACATGATTGGAGCTCCCGATGAAAAAGATCCCCTTAGTATTTTCAGGCTGTCTGTTAGGACTGGTTGGCGCTGGAAACCTTCTTGCAGACTCGCTACCTTTCTTTGCCCACGCCTTTAGTCTGACAGGTTTGTTCTTCTGGTTTTTCTTTGTAGTTTACCATGCGATTCGCTGGCAAGAAGCCAAGATAGAATTCCAACAACCAGCCCTTTTATCTGGGATGGCGACTTTTCCCATGGCAGGGATGATTCTATCCACCTATCTTTTGCGCCTCTTTCCCGCCTTTGGAGGTCTATCACAGTTGGTCTGGTGGTCTGCCTTTCTCTTGGATCTGAGCTTAATTCTCTATTTTACCAAGACCCATGTCCTAGCGCGACCAAGAGCCAATGCCACTCCAAGTTGGACCGTTCTCTATGTGGGCATTGCAGTAGCAGCCTTGACTTATCCAGTTGTAGGAATAAGAGAGATTGCTTATCTCGCTTTAGTGATTGGTTTTGGTTTGACCTTTCTTCTTTATCCCCTTATCTATCATGATTTGAAGCAGTCCCCCTTGCCCAGTCATCTGTTGGGCCAAGAAGGCATCTATTGCGCTCCATTTTCCCTTCTTTTAGCAGCTCTGGTTCGTGTGGGTGGAGCAAGCCTTCCTGTCTGGTTCTTACTGATCATGGTAGTTGCCTCACAAGGTTTTTATTTCTTTGTTTTGACGCGTCTACCGAGAATGATCAAAGAAGGTTTTCAACCTGCTTTTTCAGCCCTGACCTTTCCAACAGTCATCACAGCGACCTCTTTGAAAATGGCCCAAGGCTTGTTGCAGTGGCCTTTCTTGACAGCTCTCGTATGGATGGAAACTCTTCTTTGTCTCTTGATTTTAGTCGCTGTTTTAGGAGGTTATGTGGCCTATCTCAGGGAGTAGGAAGTCATCCTTTTTCATTGAAACCTTGTCACAATTATGGTAAGATGCACTATACGATTTGTCATACTCTATAGGAAAGGTATCTATGAAATTCATCAAAGGAAAGCTCTCACTACTTTATCCCCTTTTTCTGCTCTTGTTTTATTTTTATGTTCGGCCTCAATTTCGCCCCTTGGCCCAGTATGTCTCCAATAGCGTAGCAAGCGCCAATAGCTATTATTGGACCTTATTTGGCCTAGAAGGCCTCTATGCAGTCTTTACAGGATTTTTGGTCTACCGTTTTTCTAAAAAAGCGCAGTTTAAACTGGGGAAGAACCCCCTTCAAGCTCTGATAGAAGCTGTTTTTGCGGCCTGTTTGGTCTACTGGCTGGACTACTTCATCAGTGGTTTTGTTCAAGGACGGGCAGCCGTTTTGAGTTTGTTTCCACGGGAAATTAGCCCTACAGGGATGCTTATCCTGGTGATCGCAATGGTCGTCATCCGGCCAGTGACAGAAGAACTGATCTTTCGTGGAGCCTTGGTGAATGCCTACTTCAAAGGCTGGAAACTCTATGCAGAGATTTGGCTTCCAGCCCTCATCTACAGTGGCCTGCATTTTCTCCACACTCCCTTTTCGCTGGGAGCTTCTATCATCTATCTCCTGCCGAGTGTGATTTTTGGGATCCTGTATTATCGGAGCAAGACGCTCCTTTCACCTATTTTGGCTCATATCTTGCTCAATCTCTACTACACCTTGCCTTTACTTTTATCTGTATTTAAGTAGCAACCGATTTCCTGAGTGAGATTGGTTTTTTTTGAAAATATGGTATAATAGAATAAATTTAATAGAGGGAGTTGAGGTTTGAAAAAAAGCTACCGCGTCAAACGTGACAAAGATTTTAATGCTATTTTTAAAAGTGGTCAAAATGTTGCCAATCGGAAATTCGTTGTTTACCGCTTGCGCAAAGACCAACCGCATTTTCGAGTCGGCCTGTCTGTTAGTAAGAAACTGGGAAATGCTGTGACCAGAAATCGCATCAAACGTTTGATTCGCCATGTTTTGATCAAACACCAAGCCTTCCTTACGACCGATGATTTTGTTGTCATTGCTCGTAAAGGAGTGGAGGAGCTCGACTTTCATCAAGTAGAGAAAAATCTTGTACATGTCTTAAAATTAGCGCATGTCTACCAAGAAAGGGAATAATGTGAAAAAGAAACTGAAGTTAACTGGATTATTAGGAGCGGCCTTATTGGTCTTGACAGCTTGTGGAACCTCTCAAGTGACAGCTCAGTCGACAGGTGGTTGGGAACGCTTCGTCTACTTCTTTGCAGAAGCTATCCGCTTCTTGTCCTTTGGCGGAAGTATCGGTGTAGGGATTATCGTCTTTACCATTGTCATCCGGACGGTCCTCTTGCCTCTCTTCCAATATCAAATGAATTCAACCCGCAAAATGCAGGAAATTCAACCCCTCCTCAAGGAATTGCAAGCTAAGTATCCTGGGAAGGATCTTGATAGCCGGACCAAGCTTTCCGAAGAGATGCGGGCCCTTTACAAGGAAAAAGGTGTCAAAACATCTTCAGCCTTCCTTCCTCTCTTGATCCAGATGCCGGTCTTGATGGCCTTGTTCCAAGCGCTGAGCCGTGTCGAATTTCTTAAAGTCGGTCACTTCCTCTGGTTGGACCTTGGCGCGATCGACCCGACTTATATCTTGCCGGTTCTTGCAGCACTCTTCACATTTTTCAGCAGTTGGTTGACCAATAAAGCCATGCCAGAGCGCAATGGTAGTGCGACAACCATGATGTATGTGATGCCTGTGATGATCTTCTTCTTTGCCTTGTTCTCAGCCAGCGGGGTCGCACTATACTGGGTGACTTCCAATGCTTACCAAGTTGGGCAAACCTATCTCTTGAACAACCCCTTCAAGATTATCGCAGAGCGTGAAGCAAAAGAGCAAGCTTCGCGCGACATGGAAAAACAAAAACGTCGTGCCCTAAACAAGGCACAGAAAAAGAAAAAATAAGAAAGAGGTGGACATATGGTCCTATATACTGGAGCAACTGTTGAAGAAGCGATTCAAAAAGGTCTGAACGATTTAGATATTCCTCGTATGAAGGCACATATTACGGTTGTAGCGCGTGAAAAGAAAGGTTTTCTTGGCTTGTTTGGGAAAAAACCAGCCCAAGTTGAGATTGAACCCATTGCAGAAACAACTGTTGTGAAAGCCAATCAAAAAGCTGTCAAAGGTGTCCCAGATGAGATCAATGCACAAAACGAACCGGTTAAAACTGTGAGCGAAGCTACGGTCGATCTCGGACGCGTCGTTGCAGCGATCAAAAAGGTCGAAGAAGAAGGAGAAGTTGTCTCTGAAGAAATCAAGACCGAAATCCTGAAACATGACAAAGAAGCAGATACCGTTCTTGAAGAAAAAGGACATGAACATATCCTTGAAAAAGTTAAAGAACCAGCGACAAAAGAATCAAGCGAATCTGATTTCTCAAACCTTGGTATCGAGGTAGAGGAAAACTACAACATCGAAGAAGTCGTAGATGATGTGACAGCCTATGTTCAAACAGTGGTCGATGAAATGGATGTGGATGCAACCATCTCAAGCAGTCACAACCGCCGTACGGTCAATATGCAAATTGATACCAATGAACCGGGACGTGTCATTGGTTACCACGGAAAAGTCTTGAAGGCTCTTCAACTTTTGGCACAAAATTACCTCTATAACCGCTACTCAAAGAATTTTTACATTACTATTAATGTTAATGACTATGTAGAACACCGGGCGGAAGTTCTTCAAAGCTATGCTCAGAAGTTGGCAACACGTGCCCTCGAAGATGGGCAAGCCCAACAGACAGATCCGATGTCAAACAGTGAACGGAAAATCATTCACCGGATCGTCTCTAAGATGGAAGGAGTCACTAGCTACTCTGAAGGGGAAGAACCAAACCGTTACGTGGTGGTAGACATCGAAGGATAATCTAGCTATTATTTCCCATAAGGGAGAGACGGGATTTAGCCGATCTCTCCTTTTTTAGGTTTAGAAAGGAAGCAAATGGCATTTGCAGCGATTCGAGAGTTTTTAAAGCTTCAAGGAATTCACTACCAGGCCCCAGCAAAGGCAGGCGTGCTAGCCTCAGAGATGGAGCAGTATCGTGCTCTAGCTCAAGCGGCTCGTAAGGAATTCACCGATTTGGTCTCAGCCTTTCAGAAGCGTCACCCCTATTTGGAGCAAGATCGGACCAGTCAATGGATGAACCAGGCCCAGGTCTTGCGACCTCATTTTTGGGCCTATCTAAAAGGAGAAGGGACGATGGCAGAACCTATGTTTGCCTTGAGGCTCTATGGAGATGCAGCTGATTTTGGAGTTTCCTTAGAGGTGAGTTTTATCGAGCGAAAAAAAGATGAGGAGAGTCTTCAAAAACAACACATGGTTCTCACCCTTCCCATCACTCAGCCAGTTTATTATTTCGCCCAGAAAAATGGAGAGAGTCAAAGGGTAGAAGGAACAGAAAAGAATCGCCATGATCTGTTACAAGCAGTAGCAGAAGGGGCGGTTCGTAAGGTCCTCGTTAAATACGATGTTTCTCTAGTTGAGGAGAGTTCCCTAGAGAATATCCTGGATCAGTTGCAAGAGGCGCTGGTGGCTCTGGAACCCTATTACTTGGCAACCCGTCAGGTGTAGAAAGGTGTTCTCCGACCTGTATTTGCAACAATTTTGCCATAGCTATTGACAAATAGAGTCGAATCCGATAGAATAGTAAAGTATGTTTAGTAACTGATCACAACTAGCCGGCTAAACGAATACAAAATCTATGAGGAGGTATTCATCGTGAAACGTACTTATCAACCAAGTAAACTTCGTCGTGCGCGCAAACATGGTTTCCGTCACCGTATGGCAACTAAAAATGGTCGTCGCGTATTGGCAGCTCGTCGTCGTAAAGGACGCAAAGTTTTGGCTGCCTAATTCAGATAAAAACCTAAAAACCAGTAGAAACTCGAGACTACTGGTTTTTGTTTTGTCCGAAAGTGAATTTAGAGGCGCTTTCTGCTATAATAGAAGGAAGAAAAACTCGGAAGAAAAGGAAGATCATGCAGATTTTTGATACCCACACCCATCTTAATGTGGAAGAATTCGCAGGAAAAGAACAAGAAGAGCTGGACTTGGCCAAGGAAATGGGTGTTGTAGCCCACAATATCGTTGGTTTTGACAAACCGACGATTGAGCGTGCCATGGAGTTGGCAGATCAATATCCAGAACTCTATCTCACGCTTGGCTGGCACCCCACTGAGGCAGGAGATTATAGTCCTGAAGTGGAGGCCTATTTACTTGAACAGCTAAAACATCCCAAAGTCGTCGCACTCGGAGAAATCGGTCTGGATTACCACTGGATGACGGCACCAAAAGATGTCCAAGAAAAGGTTTTTCGTCGTCAGATTCAATTGTCTAAAGACTTGGACCTCCCCTTTGTGGTGCATACACGTGATGCTTTAGAAGATACTTATACCATCATCAAGAGTGAAGGAGTCGGGCCTCGCGGTGGGATCATGCATTCTTTCTCAGGAAGTTTAGAAGAAGCGAAACGCTTCATGGATCTGGGGATGATGATTTCCTTTTCTGGAGTGGTCACTTTTAAGAAAGCCACAGATGTCCAAGAAGCGGCAGCTGGCCTTCCGTTAGACAAGATCTTGGTTGAAACAGATGCTCCTTACCTGGCACCAGTTCCCAAACGTGGTCGGGAAAATAAAACAGCCTACACTCGTTATGTGGTAGATTTTATTGCAGAACTACGTGGCTTAACAACAGAAGAAGTATCTCAGGCAACCTATGACAATGCAAGAAAGGTATTTGGCCTTGACTGAGAAAAGAAAAATACCAGAAGTGATTGTCGTGGAGGGCAAGGACGACACAGCCAATCTCCGCCGTTTTTATGAGGTGGATACCTATGAAACCCGAGGTTCTGCGATCGATCAAGATGACTTGGAACGAATTGCTACCTTGCAAGAGTTGCGTGGGGTCATTGTCTTTACCGATCCAGACTATAATGGCGAGCGAATTCGCAAGATCATCATGCAAGAGGTGCCCCAGGCCAAACATGCCTTTTTAAATCGTGGTGAAGCAGTACCCAAATCCAAGACCAAGGGGCGTTCCTTGGGAGTGGAGCATGCGAACTTTGAAGATTTAGAAAAAGCTCTAGCTGGACTGGTCGGGTCTTACGAAGATGAAAATTTCTTTGATATCACAAAGACCGACTTGATGCGGCTTGGACTGTTGATGGGAAGCGATAGTCGCAAACGACGGGAATATCTAGGCGAAGCCTTGCGCATCGGCTACTGCAATGGCAAGCAATTACTCAAACGCTTGGAGTTGTTTGGAATTTGTTTGGCCCAAGTCGAAGAGGCGATGGCCAGTTATTAAGACGGAAGTAGAGGGGATTCTTTACCTCTAAACTGATTAGAAAAGAGAAAAAATGAGAATTGCAGATTATAGCGTGACCAAGGCAGTGCTGGAGCGTCACGGTTTTACCTTTAAAAAATCCTTCGGTCAGAACTTCTTGACCGATACCAATATCCTTCAAAAGATTGTGGATACGGCTGAGATTGATAAGCAAGTCAATGTCATCGAAATCGGTCCCGGAATTGGAGCTTTGACAGAATTTTTGGCAGAAAATGCCGCAGAAGTCATGGCCTTTGAGATCGATGACCGCTTGGTTCCCATTTTGGCGGATACCTTGCGTGATTTTGACAATGTAACGGTTGTCAACCAAGACATCCTCAAGGTAGACCTCAACCAGTACATCGCAGAGTTTAAAAATCCAGACCTTCCGATCAAGGTGGTGGCTAACCTTCCTTACTACATTACGACTCCCATCCTCATGCACTTGATCGAATCTAAGATTCCTTTCCAAGAATTTGTGGTCATGATGCAAAAAGAGGTGGCAGACCGCATCTCAGCCGAGCCCAACACCAAGGCTTATGGTTCTTTATCCATTGCAGTCCAATACTATATGACTGCTAAGGTAGCTTTTATCGTGCCTCGCACCGTCTTTGTGCCAGCACCAAACGTCGACTCTGCCATTCTCAAGATGGTCCGTCGCAAAGAGCCAGCAGTAGCAGTCAAGGATGAAGATTTCTTCTTCTCTGTCAGCAAGGCTAGCTTTGTCCACCGCCGGAAGACACTTTGGAATAACTTGACCAGTCGCTTTGGCAAGACCGAAGAAATCAAAGCCAAACTGGAAGCAGGAATCCAAGCTGCAGGCCTGCAACCTTCTGTACGAGGAGAAGCTCTGAGCTTAGAAGACTTCGCCCGACTAGCAGATGGCCTTCTAGAAGCAGGAATAAAATAACAGAAAAGACATGAGCTTTGTAGCTCATGTCTTGTTTGTTGTAGAAGGAAAGGACGGGATTTGAACCCGCGCGTGAATAAAATCCACTTGCCGGATTTCGAGTCCGGTGCCGTACCGAGCTGGGCCACCTTTCCAAGATGCGGAGAAAGGGATTTGAACCCTCACGCCCGAAGGGGCACATGCGCCTGAAGCATGCGTGTCTGCCGTTCCACCACCTCCGCATAGTTCTATTATACACTTTTTAGGAAAAATGCCAAGGAAAAAAAGGAAGGTGCCCTTTCCCGAATTCTGCTAAAAGACAAGTCATAACAGATACTCCGTCTTCTGTTTCTATCCATTTAAAAAACGACCCTATTCGTTTCTAAAAGTGTCCGGAGAGGTTCACTTTTCGTTTTTTCTTATCAAGCAATCCAGCCTTATTTCTCATTTTTTGGTATAATAGATAGTATTAATCTCAAAGGAGTACGATTTGCAAGGAACAATCGTCAAGGCCTTGGCTGGCTTCTACTACGTGGAGTCAGATGGTCACATTTACCAGACACGGGCTCGTGGAAATTTTAGAAAAAAAGGACAGACTCCTTATGTGGGGGATCAGGTGGAGTTCTCTGCTGAAGAGAATTCAGAAGGCTACATTTTGAGCATTGCGCCTCGAAAAAATAGCCTCGTGCGCCCTCCTATTGTCAATATTGATCAGGCAGTAGTGATCATGTCAGCTAAGGAGCCACATTTCAACGCCAATCTTTTAGATCGTTTTCTAGTTCTTTTGGAGCATAAGGGGATTCATCCCATTGTCTATATTTCAAAACTGGACTTGTTAGAAGATATGGAAGACATCCACTACTACCAAGGAATCTACCAGGCTATTGGCTATGATTTTGTCTTGTCGATTGAGGAACTCTTGCCCCTTTTGACCAATCAAACCACGGTCTTTATGGGGCAGACCGGTGTAGGAAAATCGACCTTGCTCAATAAAATCGCTCCGGATCTGGAGCTTGAAACGGGTGAGATTTCAGATAGTCTGGGGCGCGGTCGACACACGACCCGAGCTGTCAGCTTTTACCATTTAAATGGAGGAAAGATCGCAGATACGCCTGGCTTCTCTTCCCTTGATTATGAAGTGACGACCAGTGAAGACTTAAATCAAGCTTTTCCGGAGATCGCCGATGTGAGCCACTCTTGTAAATTTCGTACCTGTACCCACACGCATGAGCCAGCTTGTGCGGTGAAACCAGCCGTTGAAAGAGAGGAAATTGCACCTTTCCGTTATAAGGATTACTTGCAATTTCTAAGTGAGATTGAAAACCGTCGCGAAACCTATAAAAAAGTTTCGAAAAAAATGCCAAAATAGGAGACACTACAACGATGAAAACAATGAAAATTGCACCCTCAATTTTGAGTGCCGATTATGCCAATTTTGAAAGTGAATTGAAACGCTTAGAAGCAGCAGGAGCTGACTATGCCCATATCGATGTCATGGATGGCCATTTTGTGCCCAATATCAGCTTTGGAGCTGGTGTCGTAGAGAGCATGCGTCCACATAGCAAGTTGGTCTTTGATTGCCACTTGATGGTCACCAATCCCGAACACCATATCGAAGAATTCGCCCGTGCAGGTGCGGATATCATCAGCATCCACGTAGAAGCGACTCCCCATATTCACGGAGCTCTTCAAAAAATTCGTCAAGCAGGTGTGAAGGCTAGTGTCGTGATCAATCCAGGAACTCCTGTAGACAGTATCAAACATGTCTTGAACTTGGTGGATCAAGTCTTGGTTATGACTGTTAATCCAGGATTCGGTGGCCAAGCCTTCTTGCCGGAAACCATGGACAAGGTGCGCGAATTAGCCGCTCTTCGTGAAGAAAAAGGTTTCGACTTTGATATCGAAGTGGATGGTGGAATTGATGGCCAAACTATTTCCCAAGCCAAAGAAGCTGGGGCCAATGTCTTTGTAGCAGGCTCTTATGTCTTTAATGGAGATGTTAATGAGCGCGTTCAAACGCTCCGAGATGCAGTAAATGGGTAACATCGCAATACTGGCGGGAGGTGACAGCACGCTCTTGCCAAAAGATCATGACGCTTATGTAGGCGTTGATGGTGGCTGTTTGAAGCTACTGGAACAAGGTTTGCCTTTAGATATAGCTGTAGGGGATTTCGATTCCATCTCTGAGGTTGATTTTCGCAAGATCCAGGCCCAAGCCAAGCAAGTTGTTCAATCCGTCCCTGAAAAGAATGATACGGATTTGGAATTGGCCTTGAAAACAGTCTTTGAAGACTATCCAGATGCTGCAGTCACAGTTTACGGTGCTTTTGGTGGTCGCTTGGATCACTTCTTGTCTAATATCTTTTTGCCGACCGATCCAGACCTAGCTCCCTATATGGAGCAGATTCAATTAGTCGATGAGCAAAATCGCTTAGTTTTCAGACCAGCGGGCTCTCATGAGATCCAGCCAGATCCAACCATGACCTATGTTGGTTTTATGCCTGTCGGAGAAGGTCGTTTAGAGATCACAGGGGCCAAGTATCCGCTCCATTCAGAAAATTATTTTCCAAAGGCTATGTATGGTTCCAATGAGTTTTTGGATCAAGCAATTCAAGTGAGTCTTGATCGGGGCTATCTTGTCATTGTATATAGTAAAGACAGAGGTTAATATGAATATCATTTTGCTTCTGATTGGCCTGCTTAATCTGGGACTTCTCATCTATCTCTTGCAACGGTCAGATGACACAAGACCGGCTTTACGAGAGATGCTGGAAGACCACGAGGATCATTTGACAGACCAGTTGGACTATCGTTTTGAAAAAGAAAGACAGGCGACTCAGATTGCCAACCAGCAGTTAGAGATCGCTCTGACAGATCGCTTGACAGAGATGCGGGTGGAGATCCACCAGCAAACGACAGCCCTGCGCGCTGAGATGAACGAGCACTTTACCAAAAATCGGGACAAGACAGATGAGCGCATGCGCCAGATTCAAGAGTCCAACGAAGTGAGGCTAGAGCAGATGCGCCAAACGGTTGAAGAAAAATTGGAGAAAACCTTGCAGCACCGTTTGCAGACCTCCTTTGAGACCGTTTCGAAACAGTTGGAATCGGTCAACAAAGGGCTGGGAGAAATGCAGTCAGTTGCACGGGATGTTGGAACCCTCAATAAAGTTCTCTCCAACACCAAGACTCGTGGAATCATGGGCGAATTGCAACTGGGCCAAATCATTGAAGATATCTTGACGCCAACCCAGTATGAGCGGGAATTCATCACAGTTCCTCAGTCCAGTGAGCGCGTGGAATATGCCATCAAGCTTCCGGGACAAGGAGAGGAGCCAGTCTATCTACCGATTGACTCTAAGTTCCCATTGGAAGACTACTATCGTCTGGAAGAGGCGTATGAGTCAGGGCAAAAAGAGGAGATCGAGCGTTACCGCAAGGCTCTTTTGGCTAGTATCAAGCGTTTTGCCAAAGATATCCAACAAAAATACCTCTTTCCACCAGCGACGACCAATTTCGGGATTCTCTTTTTACCGACTGAAGGACTCTATTCAGAGGTGGTTCGAAATCCTGAATTTTTCGATCGTTTGCGTCGGGAAGAACAAATTTTAGTGGCTGGTCCAAGCACCCTATCCGCCCTTTTGAACTCCTTGTCTGTTGGCTTTAAGACGCTTAATATTCAAAAGAGTGCAGATGATATCAGTAAAGTACTGGGATCTGTCAAATCAGAATTCCATAAATTTGGAGGTGTTCTAGCCAAGACCCAACGGCATTTAAAGAATGCTTCCAATAATATTGATGATTTACTAACCAGACGGACCAGTGCCATCGAGCGGACGCTCCGCCAAATCGAAAGTGATGAGGACCTGCTGGGACTAGATATATACATAGAAGATGGAGAAGATGATGGTCAAAATTAGCCAAATGAAAAAAGATGAATTGTTCGAAGGATTCTATTTGATCAAGTCAGCAGAAGTGCGTCAAACGCGGGCCGGGAAAAACTACCTTGCCTTTGTCTTCCAGGATGAGACCGGTACAATCGAAGGTAAACTATGGGATGCCCAACCTCACAATGTAGAGAGTTTTATGGCTGGGCGCGTGGTCCATATGTCTGGACGTCGAGAAGTTTACAATAATACTCCGCAAGTCAACCAATTAAACATGCGCTTGCCCCAAGCAGGAGAGCCCAACAATCCAGCAGACTTTAAGGAAAAACCACCAGTAGATCCCAAGGAATTGCATGAATACCTGTCAAACATGATTTTCAAAATTGAAAATCCAGTCTGGCAACGGATTGTCCGGGCCCTCTATGGGAAATATGAGAAAGAGTTTTATAGCTATCCAGCTGCTAAGACCAACCACCATGCCTTTGAAGCAGGTCTCGCTTATCATACGGCGACCATGGTCCGCTTGGCAGATAGTATCGGTGATATCTATCCTCAGTTGAATAAGAGCTTGCTCTTTGCAGGGATTATGTTACACGATTTGGCCAAAGTGATTGAGTTGACGGGACCTGAAAATACAGAATACACTGTTCGAGGCAACCTCATCGGCCACATTGCACTGATCGATGAAGAAATCACCAAGGTCTTGCAAGAGTTGAAGATTGATGACCAAAAAGAAGAAGTCATCGTCCTTCGCCATGTGATCTTGAGTCACCATGGCTTGCTCGAATACGGTAGTCCTGTTCGTCCAAAAATCATGGAAGCAGAGATTATTCATATGATCGATAATTTGGATGCGGAAATGATGATGATGACAACAGCACTTGGCTTAATTGGTCCTGGCGAGATGACCAATAAAATCTTTGCTATGGAAAATCGTTCCTTCTATAAACCGAATCTCGACTAGTAAAAACAGGGATAAATACGGGAATGATTCTGCCAAAAATAAAATAATCAGGAAAAAACGGCCTTCTGTAAATCAGAATGTTCGTTTTTTTCGCTTCTTATGGTATAATGATAGAAAAAACTACATGGTGAGAAAATGAAATTAAGAAGAAGTGAACGGATGGTCGTGATTTCTAATTACTTGATCAACCATCCCTATGAATTGACTAGTCTCAATACGTTTGCGGAAAAGTATGAGTCTGCCAAGTCTTCCATCTCAGAAGATATCGTGATCATTAAGCGTGCGTTTGAAGAGATGGAAATCGGAAATATTGAGACCATCACAGGAGCTGGTGGAGGCGTGATCTTTACACCGTCTATCTCAGATCAAGAATCCAAAGAAATCGTCGAGGATCTTTGCAAGCAACTGTCTGAAAGTGATCGTATCCTTCCTGGTGGCTACATTTACCTGTCTGATCTTTTGAGCAATCCAAAGATTTTGAATCGGATCGGACGCATCATTGCCAAAGCCTTCCGGAATAAGAAGATTGATGCTGTCATGACCGTAGCGACCAAGGGAGTTCCTTTAGCGAATGCAGTGGCCAATGTCTTGAATGTTCCATTTGTCATTGTCCGTCGTGATTTGAAAATCACAGAAGGGTCAACCGTTAGTGTCAACTATGTTTCAGGCTCAAGTGGGGATCGTATTGAGAAAATGTTCCTTTCAAAACGGAGCCTAAAAGCAGGAAGCCGGGTCTTGATTGTCGATGACTTCCTTAAAGGTGGCGGAACGATTAATGGGATGGTCAGTCTCTTGGCTGAATTCGATTCTGAATTAGCAGGAGTAGCTGTCTTTGCGGATAATGCTGCAACCGACCGTGAATTCTTTGAACACAAATCCTTATTGCGCGTGACCAACATCGATGTAAAAGAAAATAAATTGAGTGTCGAAGTTGGGAATATCTTTGATTAAGAGCAACAAAGGAGGATCAAAAAGTGAAAAGAATTTTAGATCGATTTGATAATAGTCCTTTGTGGATTCGCTTGGTGACAGTTCTGTCTCTATCCTTTATTTTGGTAGCTGGTTTGTATACCGTTAAAAAGAATACGGCTGCCCAGGTAACGACAGAAATTCAACCTGCTAAAAAGACAGGTTCCCTTCCAGTGAAAAAGGAAACAAAGGAAGAAAAAGAAAAGAAGGAAGAAAAGAAAAATACAGAAGCTGCTGAAAAAGCAGTCGTTCAAATGGAAACAACGCCAAGTCAAGATTCTGTGAACGCTGCCCAAGCTGCTGTGAAGAAAGTCAAAGATGCGACTCAAAAGCAATCGCTTGAGGCCCGTATCCAATACACCGCTAACTATTATGGACTGACCTATGAGAGCGACACAACGGCAACACAGCAGACTCAAACAGACGCTAATGCCAACACGAACGCGAACGCAAATACTAATGCCAATGCTGGAGTAGCTGGAGCCAATGCGACAGTGCAACCACAACAGCAACAACAGTATGCTCCGGCCGCAGATACAGGGGCAGAAGAACCTGCTCAAGCTGGGCAATAATGAACTTTTTAGACTTCTTTAAAAAATAAAAAAACATCTTGCAATCAAAGTGCCGTCATGTTATAATAATAGGCGGTACTTTTTACTTTTGGTCTCTCAAGAGTGTACAGGGACGTGCTGACAAATGTTGCAAAAGTACACACAGATGGTAGCTGTCACCAAGTGTACCATCACCAAAAATAAAAAATTTCACAGGAGAATGTAGATGCCTACAATTAACCAATTGGTTCGCAAACCGCGTAAATCAAAAGTAGAAAAATCTAAATCACCAGCTTTGAACGTTGGTTACAACAGTCATAAAAAAGTTCAAACAAACGTTTCTTCACCACAAAAACGTGGTGTTGCAACTCGTGTTGGAACAATGACACCTAAAAAACCTAACTCTGCCCTTCGTAAATTTGCCCGTGTACGTTTGAGCAACTTGATCGAAGTAACTGCTTATATCCCAGGTATCGGACACAACTTGCAAGAACACAGCGTGGTTCTTCTTCGTGGTGGACGTGTAAAAGACCTTCCAGGGGTACGTTACCATATCGTCCGTGGAGCACTTGATACTGCAGGTGTAAACGATCGTAAACAAGGCCGTTCTAAATACGGTACTAAAAAACCAAAAGCATAAGGAAAGGGGATAAAGAAAAATGAGTCGTAAAAACCGTGCGCCTAAACGCGATGTATTGCCAGATCCGCTTTACAATTCACAATTAGTTACTCGTCTTATCAACCGCGTTATGCTTGATGGTAAACGTGGTACAGCTGCTTCAATCGTTTACGGAGCTTTCGAACAAATTAAAGAAGCTACTGGAAACGATGCTCTTGAAGTATTCGAAACAGCTATGGAAAACATCATGCCTGTACTTGAAGTACGTGCTCGCCGTGTCGGTGGTTCTAACTACCAAGTCCCAGTTGAAGTTCGTCCAGAACGTCGTACAACACTTGGACTTCGTTGGTTGGTAACCATCGCTCGTCAACGTGGTGAACACACAATGGTTGATCGTCTTGCAAAAGAAATCTTGGATGCAGCGAACAACACTGGTGCAGCTGTTAAGAAACGTGAAGATACTCACCGTATGGCTGAAGCTAACCGTGCATTCGCACACTTCCGCTGGTAAGATTAAGATACTGAGGGCGTTAAAAAAACGACTGAAAATTAGGAAGCTTGACGAAGAATCAAGGATTCTAGGAAAGCTTATCTATTTTCCGAGCTTTTAGCCCGGGTTCAATTATGATACTAAGAGCGGCAAAGGCCCAAGGCAAAAATAGGAAACTGATGCAGTGTTCGATGAACACAAAGCAGTTTATCTTTTTTGCACCGGGCCTCGCTCGGGTTCAAATCAGTTAACTTGAGCTTTTAGCCTGGGTTCAATTAAGCTTCGTCAGCTCTTGAACCCAATTCAACTCTTCTTACAAGTTGGAACCAAAACTTAGCATGAAAACAATGAGAACGGGTAGGTCCTGCCTATCCGTTTTTATTAAATCATGTTATAATAGAATATAGAAATAAAAAATATAGGAGAAACAAACCTCATGGCACGCGAATTTTCACTTGAAAAAACTCGTAATATCGGTATCATGGCTCACGTCGATGCTGGTAAAACAACTACAACTGAGCGTATCCTTTACTACACTGGTAAGATTCACAAAATCGGTGAAACTCACGAAGGTGCGTCACAAATGGACTGGATGGAGCAAGAGCAAGAACGTGGTATCACCATCACATCTGCCGCTACAACAGCTCAATGGAAAGACACTCGTGTAAACATCATCGACACACCAGGACACGTGGACTTCACTATCGAAGTTCAACGTTCACTCCGCGTTTTGGACGGTGCTGTAACCGTTCTTGACTCACAATCAGGTGTTGAGCCTCAAACTGAAACAGTTTGGCGTCAAGCAACTGAATACGGAGTTCCACGTATCGTATTCGCTAACAAGATGGATAAAATCGGTGCTGACTTCCTTTACTCAGTAAGCACACTTCATGACCGTCTTCAAGCAAACGCTCACCCAATTCAATTGCCAATCGGTGCTGAAGATGACTTCCGCGGAATCATTGACTTGATCAAGATGAAAGCTGAAATCTATACTAACGACCTTGGTACAGATATCCTTGAAGAAGATATTCCAGCTGAATACCTTGAACAAGCTCAAGAATACCGTGAAAAATTGGTTGAAGCAGTTGCTGAAACTGATGAAGACTTGATGATGAAATACCTTGAAGGGGAAGAAATTACTAACGAAGAATTGAAAGCTGGTATCCGTAAAGCTACAATCAACGTTGAATTCTACCCAGTACTTTGTGGTTCTGCCTTCAAGAACAAAGGGGTTCAATTGATGTTGGATGCAGTCCTTGACTACCTTCCAAGCCCACTTGATATCCCTGCAATCAAGGGTGTAAACCCAGATACAGACGAAGAAGAAGAACGTCCAGCATCTGATGAAGAGCCATTTGCAGCTCTTGCCTTCAAGATCATGACTGACCCATTCGTAGGTCGTTTGACATTCTTCCGTGTTTACTCAGGTGTCTTGAACTCTGGTTCATACGTCTTGAACACTTCTAAAGGTAAACGTGAACGTATCGGACGTATCCTTCAAATGCACGCCAACACTCGTAAAGAAATCGAAACAGTTTACTCTGGAGATATCGCTGCTGCCGTTGGTTTGAAAGATACTACAACTGGTGACTCATTGACAGATGAAAAAGCAAAAATCATCCTTGAATCAATCGAAGTTCCAGAACCAGTTATCCAATTGATGGTTGAGCCTAAATCTAAAGCAGACCAAGACAAGATGGGTATTGCCCTTCAAAAATTGGCTGAAGAAGATCCAACATTCCGCGTTGAAACAAACCCTGAAACTGGTGAAACAGTTATCTCTGGTATGGGTGAGTTGCACTTGGATGTCCTTGTTGACCGTATGAAACGTGAATTCAAGGTTGAAGCTAACGTTGGTGCCCCTCAAGTATCTTACCGTGAAACATTCCGCGCTTCTACACAAGCACGTGGATTCTTCAAACGTCAATCTGGTGGTAAAGGTCAGTTTGGTGATGTTTGGATCGAATTTACTCCAAACGAAGAAGGTAAAGGATTTGAGTTCGAAAATGCGATCGTCGGTGGTGTGGTTCCACGTGAATTCATCCCTGCAGTAGAAAAAGGACTTCAAGAATCTATGGCGAACGGTGTTCTTGCTGGTTACCCAATGGTTGACGTGAAAGCTAAGCTTTACGATGGTTCATACCACGATGTCGACTCATCTGAAACTGCCTTCAAGATCGCTGCATCTCTTGCACTTAAAGAAGCTGCTAAGACTGCACAACCAGCTATCCTTGAACCAATGATGCTTGTAACCATCACAGTTCCTGAAGAAAACCTTGGGGATGTTATGGGTCACGTAACTGCTCGTCGTGGACGTGTAGATGGTATGGAAGCACACGGTGCAAGCCAAATCGTTCGTGCTTATGTGCCACTTGCTGAAATGTTCGGTTACGCTACTGTCCTTCGTTCTGCAACTCAAGGACGTGGTACCTTCATGATGGTATTTGACCACTACGAAGATGTACCAAAATCAGTACAAGAAGAAATCATTAAAAAAGCTAAAGGTGAAGCTTAATTTACCAAAGCTAAAAAACTCTTCCCACTTTGGGAAGAGTTTTTCTTTGTTCCAAAAGTGAGTACAAGTAAAAAAGCGCTTTTCCTATCGATCAAGACTTTGTGAAAAACTTTAATAAAAGAGGTAGTGATCTATGATAAATCTTGCTTTTCGTGGGGAAATAGTTGCTTTTTAATGCAATAAAGTATATAATAGAGACTGTTAAAAGATGTTTGGCGCTGTGTCAAGTTACTCTTTTCACAAAAAATTTTTTTGATTTTCATAAGGAGGAAATCACGAATGGTAGTTAAAGTTGGTATTAACGGTTTCGGTCGTATCGGACGTCTTGCTTTCCGTCGTATCCAAAACGTAGAAGGTGTTGAAGTTACACGCATCAACGACCTTACAGATCCAGTTATGCTTGCACACTTGTTGAAATACGATACAACTCAAGGTCGTTTCGACGGTACTGTGGAAGTTAAAGAAGGTGGATTCGAAGTTAACGGTAAATTTATTAAAGTTTCCGCTGAACGTGATCCAGAACAAATCGACTGGGCTAACGACGGTGTAGAAATCGTTCTTGAAGCAACTGGTTTCTTTGCTACTAAAGCAGCTGCTGAAAAACACTTGCATGCTGGTGGTGCTAAGAAAGTTGTTATCACTGCTCCTGGTGGATCAGATGTTAAAACAGTCGTATTTAACACTAACCACGATATTCTTGATGGTACTGAAACAGTTATCTCAGGTGCTTCATGTACTACAAACTGCTTGGCTCCAATGGCTAAAGCTCTTCAAGATAACTTCGGTGTTGTTGAAGGATTGATGACTACTATCCACGCTTACACTGGTGACCAAATGATCCTTGACGGTCCACACCGTAAAGGTGACCTTCGTCGTGCACGCGCTGGTGCTGCTAACATCGTTCCTAACTCAACTGGTGCTGCTAAAGCAATCGGTTTGGTTATCCCTGAATTGAACGGTAAATTGGACGGAGCTGCACAACGTGTTCCTGTTCCAACTGGATCAGTTACTGAATTGGTAGTTGTTCTTGACAAGAACGTTACTGTTGATGAAGTGAATGCAGCTATGAAAGCAGCTTCAAACGAATCATACGGTTACACTGAAGATCCAATCGTTTCTTCAGACGTTGTAGGTATGTCTTACGGATCATTGTTTGACGCAACTCAAACTAAAGTTATTGACGTTGACGGTAAACAATTGGTTAAAGTTGTTTCATGGTATGACAACGAAATGTCTTACACTGCACAACTTGTTCGTACTCTTGAATACTTCGCAAAAATTGCTAAATAATTCATGCGTATGATGAGAGGAGGGAAACCTCCTCTTTTTTTGTACTTTTTTTAGGGCTTTCTCATCATATTATAGGAATTGCCAAAATAGATTGACAGTGCTAAATAGATTAGGATATCCTATTCTTGATTGGAGATTTCTAATACAATAAAATGAAAGCGATTACAGGTCGTAGAGAAAGGAGCCAATGGAAATCGCTCAAGAAAAAGAAAAAATCCATACAAGGAGGTCAAGATGAAAGGTCATCTATTTGAAAAGAAAGAACGATTTAGTATACGAAAATTCAGTGTGGGAGTTTGCTCCGCATTGATTGGGTTAGCATTTTTAGGAACAGGCGCTGTCTCTGCAGATGAGACGGTTTCTACTAGTGAACAACCCTTGGAAACCTCTTCAGTAGCGACTGAAGATGTTAATCATCTAGTGAGAGAAGCTGGCGTCTATACTGCAGATGCGGCACTTCCTACGGCTGATCCTGCAAAACCGGCCACAGAAGCGGTCACTCCAGAGGCTAGTCCTACAAGTACAGAAGCTAGCTCGACGACTACAGATACTCCAGCTGTTTCAGAGACTGAAAAACCGAAAGCTACTGCTGAAAAAGTGGCCGATTTACCAACCAATGAAGAAAAACAATTAAGGCCCAAAGAAGTTAAGTTCGATACCTGGGATGATCTCTTGAAGTGGGAACCAGGAAAACGAGTGGATGACGATATAAACAGAGCAAGCGTCCCACTTGCGAGTCGTTTCCAAGGAAAACAAATTAATGAACAAGCCAAACCTGAAGCGAAGATCCAAGCGCTGTCAAACATGAACTCCAAAGCCAAGGATCATGCGTCTGTCGGCGGGGAAGAGTTTAAGGCCTATGCGTTTGATTACTGGCAATATTTGGATTCCATGGTCTTTTGGGAAGGACTGGTTCCATCAGCAGATGTGATCGATGCTGCCCACCGAAATGGGGTTCCTATTTATGGAACACTCTTTTATAACTGGTCTAGCAGTATCAAGGATCAAGAACATTTTGCAGAAACATTGAAAGAAGATAGTGAAGGCTCTAAAACTTTCCCGATCGCCCGTAAATTAGTTGAACTTGCCAAGTATTATGGCTTTGATGGTTATTTTATCAACCAAGAAACAACCGGAAATCTTGTAGAACCATTGGGTCCAAAATTGAGAGATTTTCTTCTTTATACCAAGGAATATGCGAAGAGTCTGAACTATCCGATTAAGTATTCCTGGTATGATGCTATGACCTATGAATATGGCCGTTACCATGAGAATGCGCTGGGAGAATACAACTACAATTTCATGCAGCCAGAAAATGGGGAAAATCCAGTTGATACTTTCTTTGCTAACTTTAACTGGGGCAAATCAGAAGTGGATTATTCCATCAGTACAGCTAAATGGATTCATCGGAATCCTTATGATGTTCTAGCTGGACTCGAACTCCAAAAAGGAGGCTCTTATAAGACTAATGTAGACTGGAATGCCATTTTAGATGAACATGGCAAGTTGCGTCTATCTCTTGGGCTTTATGCACCTGATACCATTACAGGGCTAGGAAAGACTGGAGAAGGATACCATACCCATGAAGATCTATTCTGGACAGGTTTCCAAGGAGATCCGACTAAAGGAAAACCAGCAGACCAATCTTGGTACGGTATGTCCAATCTAGTAGTGGACAAAACCCCAATCACTAGTGAAGATTTCAATACTTCCTTCAATACTGGTCACGGAAAACACTGGTTTGTCGATGGCAAGATTTCTAAAGAAGGGGAATGGAACTACCGTTCTGTTTCTGGCTACCTTCCAACATGGCGTTGGTGGGTAGAGCATAGTGAAGATAGTACACCATTAAAAGGTCGCTATGATTTTGATCAAGCTTACAATGGAGGAAATTCTCTAGCCTTTGAAGGAGATTTAAAAGCCAATAGCAGTCAAAATGTCATGCTCTATTCGACCAAGATTCCTGTGACAGAAACGACAAAATTGAGCGTCAGTCATAAAGGTGGGATCGGAGCTGCTGCCTGGGTAGCTGTTGCCACCAAAGAAGACTACTCTGAATACGAATGGAAAGAATTGACACTGAGTGCAGATTGGTCTACTCAAACCTTTGATTTAGGAAGTTTGGCTGGCAAGACCATCTATGCTGTGAAGATGTTCTTTGACCATGATACGGATGTTAAAGACTACAAATTTAATCTCGGCCAATTGTCGATTACGTCAAACCAAGAAAAACCAGCTACTCCAGCAGAAGTATCCGTTCGTGCAAAACGTCTACAAAATGCGCAAGAAGCAGAAGCAGTCCTCAATTTTAAAGGGGTAGCAGATGCGGATTATTATGAAGTCTATGAAAAAGATGGCGATAACTGGCGTCTCTTAACAGGATCTTCTGCGACAACCGTCTATCTACCAAAAGTTAGCCGTTCAGCAAGTGCTGAAGGAACCACTCAGGAACTCAAGGTTGTGGCAGTTGGAAAGAATGGTCAACGTTCGGATGCGGGAACTGTAGCCTTTGATTGGGGCATGACCGTGTCAGATACCAGTCTACCAAAAGCTTTAGCGCCAAACGTGGTCATCGGAGCCAAAGTGATCGGTTCGAGCTTCCCGGATGCGGATGGTAGTGAAGGCATCGAAGGCATGTTAAATGGTACCATTACCAGTCTTTCAGATAAATGGTCTTCTGCTCAATTGAGTGGAACCGTCGATATTCGTTTGACACAACCACGGACCATTGTTCGTTGGGTCATGGACCATGCCGGTGCGGGTGGAGAATCTGTCGACGATGGCAAGATGAATACCCGTGACTTCGACCTTTACTACAAGGACGAAGCCGGTGAGTGGAAATTAGCCAAGGAAGTTCGTGGCAATAAAGCCCATGTATCTGACATTACACTTGATCATCCGATCAAGGCTCAAGACTGGCGTCTCCATGTCATTACGGCAGATAACGGAACTCCATGGCAAGCCATCCGGATTTACAACTGGAAGATGTATGAAAGTCTGGATACGGAAACGGTCAACATCCCGATGAAACATGCTGCAGCGCAAAATCTGGGTAATCATTTTGTCCAAGTCGGCTTCAAAGATGTTCCAGCTAATACTACTCTGACTCTTTATGCCGATAAAGAAGCTACTAATCCAATTGCGACCATGACAGCCGATCAAGCTGGAAATCTGATCTTTAAACCACTGGCTTTTGAATCAACCCCATCTCTTCTCTACTATCGTGCGCAAGAACCTGGCAAAGATATCAGTAATGTTCTAGCAATTGAAGTTCCAAAAAATGATAAAGAAATTGCGGGACTTCAATTTGAAGATGGCTTGACCAAGAAGGTCTACCGGGAAGGCGATGCCCTTTCCTTGAAAGGGGCGACTCTCCGCGTTCATTATAAAGATGGCCAAGCAGATCAACTGGTCAACCTCACCAACTCAGGTGTAGAGATTCATGGATTTGACAGTAGCAAGCTGGGAGAACAACACCTAGAAGTCTCTTACCTTGGTCAGAAATTGGATAAGACCCTCACTGTTTTTGTGGTCAGTGCAGAAGAAGCAGGTGAAAAAGCAGTTGCTGGTCTAGAATTGACCGACAAACCAAAAGTGGAATATATTGTCGGAGAATCATTGGAAAAAGAAGGTGGACGCTTTACAGTCGTCTTTGAAGATGAAACGACCGAAACGCATGCCTTGACAGATGAAGGTGTGGAAGTGACTGGCTTTGATACGACCAAGGAAGGTCGTCAAACCATCACTGTCCATTACAAAGGAGCTAGCACAAGCTTTGATGTCCTCGTCAATCCAAAACCAGCTCTCAACGATGAATACCTCAAGCAAAAATTGGCTGAAGCTGAAGCTGCAAAAGCCAAAGTAGACTTTACTTTTGCGACTCCTGAAGTCAAAGAAGCCTTGCTGGCTGGAATGGCTGCTTCTGAAAAAGTCTTGAAAGAGCATGATACCAGCACACAAGATCAAGTCAATGAGCAGTTGAACCAATTGACCGCTCTCTTGAAAGCCTTGGATGGTCAAGCCAATCTAACAAAAGAAAAAGAAGCTCTCTCTGCTCTGACAACAGAAGCGACTGCTCTATTAGCAAGCAAGCCAAATCACCCTTCTGGTGAAGCTTTGCAGGCACTGGTTGAGAAAAATAAAGAGCTCCTAGCTTCTTCAGAGCTCACTCCTGAAGCGCTTGAAACAGCTAAGACAGGTCTAGAGACCTTGATTGCGCTCCTGAAAGAAGATAAGCCAGCGGTCTTTGTAGACCCTGCAACTGGAGTCGAAGTTCAATTCTCCAACTTAGAGCCAACCGTTGTCAAAGGACTGAAAGTCGCAAAAGTTGAAGCCAATCAGGCAGAAAAAGAAGAGCTGAAGGGTCGAGAAGGAATCGTCTTTGATATTGAAGGCGTGGATGCCAGCGGTCAAGATATTGATACCCACCATCCATCCTTTGTGAAAATCCCTGTGGATAAGGATAAAGAAGTGGAGCAAGTTCTCTTCTTCCCAGAAGGTCAAGCTCCTCAATCCTTGGCCTTTGAGAGAGTAGGAGATGTAGTCATCTTTACAGCTCCTCACTTTACTCACTATGCGATTGTCTATAAACCAGCACAAACGGAAGGACCAGATCAACCGATCCAACCAGAGGAACCGGCTAAACCTGATCAGCCTGTTCAACCAGCTCAACCAAATCAACCAGTCCAACCAGCTGCCCCAGTAACTCCGGATCCAGCTAATCCATTGAAGCCTACAGAGTCTTCTCAAGTGGATCAGTTGGCCCCAACGACTTCTACTCAAGCGGGTCATCAGGAGGAAGAACACAAGGATATGGTCGATCAAGAGATCCATCAGTTGTTAAGTGCCCACCAAGGAGCGAACTCACAGCCAACGGTTCAGCAAGAAACAAAAGATGCAAGCAAAGAAAGTCAATCGGAACACTTGCCAAATACGGCAAGCCTAGAAGCTTCCTTTGCAGCTGAAGCTGTTCTCTTAGCGGCCTTAGGCGGCTTCCTCTTGGCTGGTAAGAAGAAAGAAGAGTAAGTCTTTTACAGGATTCTTTCGTTCACTTAAAAAGTCACTCTCAAAAAACCTCTCTGGTGAAAACCAGAGAGGTTTGATCTTGTATTTAGAAGTGTCGTTCGGATCCTGTGAATTAGAGGGGAAAAGCATTGGATTTTTCTACCTCTTTTACAGCTTTTGTGATATAATTATCATGTATTAAAAAAAGAAGGAGTCATATCTAATGGCAAAATTGACTGTTAAAGACGTTGACTTGAAAGGGAAAAAAGTTCTCGTTCGTGTTGACTTCAACGTTCCTGTAAAAGACGGCG
Organism: Streptococcus parasanguinis; assembly: GCF_023109675.1. GTDB lineage: Bacteria > Bacillota > Bacilli > Lactobacillales > Streptococcaceae > Streptococcus > Streptococcus parasanguinis_I. The sequence continues at coordinate 167,401 of NZ_JALDUR010000001.1, forward strand.
TGATCACTAACGATAACCGTATCACTGCAGCTCTTCCAACTATCAAGTACATCCTTGAACAAGGTGGACGTGCAATCCTCTTCTCTCACCTTGGACGTGTAAAAGAAGAAGCAGATAAAGAAGGTAAATCACTTGCTCCTGTAGCTGCTGACTTGGCTGCTAAATTGGGTCAAGAAGTGAAATTTATCCCAGGTGTTACACGTGGTGCTGAATTGGAAGCAGCTGTTAACGCTCTTGAAGATGGACAAGTTCTCTTGGTTGAAAACACTCGTTTCGAAGATGTTGACGGCAAGAAAGAATCTAAAAACGATCCTGAACTTGGTAAATACTGGGCATCACTTGGAGATGGTATCTTCGTAAACGATGCATTCGGTACTGCTCACCGTGCACACGCATCTAACGTTGGTATCTCTGCAAACGTTGATAAAGCTGTTGCTGGATTCCTTCTTGAAAACGAAATTGCTTATATCAAAGAAGCAGTTGAAGCTCCAGAACGTCCATTCGTAGCTATCCTTGGTGGATCTAAAGTATCTGACAAGATCGGTGTTATCGAAAACTTGCTTGAAAAAGCTGATAAAGTCCTTATCGGTGGTGGGATGACTTACACATTCTACAAAGCACAAGGTATCGAAATCGGTAACTCACTTGTAGAAGAAGACAAATTGGATGTTGCGAAAGCTCTTCTTGAAAAATCAAACGGCAAATTGATCTTGCCAGTTGACTCAAAAGAAGCAAACGCATTTGCTGACTACACTGAAGTGAAAGACACTGAAGGTGAAGCAGTAGATCCAGGATTCCTTGGTCTTGATATCGGTCCTAAATCAATCGCTAAATTCGACCAAGAATTGACTGGTGCGAAAACAGTTGTATGGAACGGACCTATGGGTGTATTTGAAAACCCTGACTTCCAAGCTGGTACAATCGGTGTGATGGACGCTATCGTGAAACAACCAGGCGTTAAATCAATCATCGGTGGTGGTGACTCAGCTGCTGCTGCGATCAACCTTGGCCGTGCAGACAAATTCTCATGGATCTCTACTGGTGGTGGTGCTTCTATGGAACTCCTTGAAGGTAAAGAACTTCCAGGATTGGCTGCTCTTACAGACAAATAATCTAAATAGAATGAAAGAGGCTGGGACACAAGTCCTAGCCTCTCAATTATTTTTGGATTGTCGAGCAAGACGCAGTGGTTGAGTGGGCTCTACTACGCTGATTTCATCAGCTTTTACAGCCCTACTCAACTGTGCGGAGGTGGGACGACGAAATCGAATTCTAACGAATTACCGATTTCTGTCCCACTCTCTTTTTTCTTTCTATTGATATCTGTTCTCTCCTTTCTGAAAATATGGTAGAATAATAGAAATAGAAAGATAGGTGACCATGGATTACTTTAAACGACACAAATTTGATTGGTCCAAATTCCGTTTGGGGATGAGAACCTTTAAAACAGGGATTGCCGTTTTTATTGTACTACTTATTTTTGGAATATTTGGCTGGCGAGGCCTTCAGATCGGGACGTTGACAGCTGTTTTTAGTTTGAGGGAAGACTTTGATAAGAGTGTCCACTTCGGGGCTTCGCGTGTCATGGGCAACAGTATCGGAGGTTTTTATGCCGTATTGTTCTTCCTTTTAAAAACGCTCTTTCATGGGGCGTATTGGGTGACTCTGATTTTTGTACCTATTGCGACCATGTTAACCATTATGACAAATGTCGCTATGAATAATAAAGCAGGAATTATCGGAGGAGTTTCGGCAATGCTGATCATTACCCTTTCGATTCCTAACGGAGAAACCTTCTTGTATGTTTTTGCCCGAATATTTGAGACCTTTATTGGCGTTTTCGTTGCGATTTTGGTCAATTCGGATGTGGATCGCATTCGCGATTTTCTCAAGAAACACAAAAAACCTATGTAAGATTATATAACATTTAATCTTGACATAGATTTTTTTTTCGATATAATAGAATAGAAAGAGGAATGGTATGAAGGAAAAGGAATTACGACGCTCGCTGGCAGTCTTTCCGATTGGAAGTGTTATGAAGCTGACTGACTTGACAGCTCGCCAGATTCGTTATTATGAAGATCAGGGATTGATTTCTCCTGATCGGACAGAAGGCAATCGCCGCATGTATTCGTTGGACGATATGGACCGCCTGCTTGAGATCAAAGATTATATCTCAGATGGCTTCAATATTGCGGATATTAAGAAGAAATATGCGGAAAAAGAGCAAGAGCAAACCAAGGTTGTCAGTCAAGAAGAGATCCGTAAGGCTCTTCATCGTGACATTCTTCAGCAAAGTCGCTTCACATCTTCCCCATCGCCATATGGTCAATTTCGTTGATCATTTCATAAGCTTGTAATCTATTTTAAGGAGACAAAAATGTCAATTACTGCTGCAGATATTCGCCGTGAAGTAAAAGAAAAAAATGTTACTTTTATTCGCTTGATGTTCTCTGATATTTTGGGAACCATGAAGAACGTCGAAATTCCAGCTACCGATGAGCAACTGGACAAGGTTCTTTCAAACAAAGCCATGTTTGATGGTTCTTCTATCGAAGGATTTGTCCGTATCAACGAGTCAGACATGTATCTTTACCCAGATTTAGATACATGGACAGTTTTCCCTTGGGGAGATGAAAATGGTAGCGTAGCTGGCTTGATCTGTGATGTCTATACGACAGAAGGGGAACCATTTGCAGGAGACCCACGTGGCAACTTGAAACGTGCCCTTCGTCATATGGAAAAACTTGGATTCAAATCCTTTAACCTTGGACCAGAACCAGAATTCTTCCTCTTTAAGTTGGACGAAAATGGAGATCCAACTCTTGAAGTAAATGACAAAGGTGGCTATTTTGACTTGGCTCCAACAGACCTCGCAGATAACACTCGTCGTGAAATCGTAAATGTCTTGACCAAGATGGGTTTTGAAGTAGAAGCTAGCCACCACGAAGTAGCCGTTGGTCAGCATGAAATTGACTTTAAGTATGACGAAGTTCTCCGCGCTTGTGATAAGATTCAAATCTTCAAGCTTGTCGTGAAAACCATTGCCCGTAAACACGGTTTGTATGCAACCTTTATGGCCAAACCAAAATTTGGAATTGCCGGATCAGGTATGCACTGTAATATGTCTCTCTTTGACCAGGATGGCAACAATGCCTTCTTTGATCCAGAAGATCCACGTGGAATGCAATTGTCAGAAACTGCTTATCACTTCTTGGGTGGTTTGATCAAGCATGCCTACAATTTTACAGCTGTGACCAATCCAACCGTCAACTCTTATAAACGTTTGGTTCCTGGATATGAAGCACCTGTTTATATCGCTTGGGCAGGTCGCAACCGTTCTCCATTGGTACGTGTGCCAGCATCACGTGGTATGGGAACTCGTTTAGAATTACGTTCCGTAGACCCAATGGCCAATCCTTATGTAGCTTTGGCAGTCTTGCTTGAAGTCGGCCTTCACGGTATTGAAAATAAAATCGAAGCACCTGCTCCGATCGAAGAAAATATCTATGTGATGACACCGGAAGAACGTAGAGCAGCTGGAATCACAGATCTCCCTTCTACTCTTCACAATGCCTTGAAAGCCTTGACAGAAGACGAAGTGGTGAAAGCTGCCTTGGGTGAACACATCTACACCAGCTTCCTCGAAGCCAAACGAATCGAATGGGCAAGCTATGCGACCTTCGTATCCCAATGGGAAGTAGACAACTATTTAGATCTTTATTAAGAAACAAGAGTAAAGAGGCTAGGACAAAAGTCCTAGCCTCTCAATTATTTTTGGATTGTCGAGCAAGACGCAGTGGTTGAGTGGGCTCTACTACGTTGATTTCATCAGCTTTTACAGCCCTACTCAACTGTGCGGAGGTGGGACGACGAAATCGAATTCTAACGAATTACCGATTTCTGTCCCACTCTCTTTTTGATCCTCAAAAAGTCATCATAAAACCAGTTGAAACAGTGGTTTCAACTGGTTGTTTTTTAATTTTCGTCATCTGGTGTGAGAATCATTGGGATAATGATAGGTTCACGTTCCGTGCTCTCGTATAAGAATGGGCGAAGGGCATTGACAATCGCACCATTGACGGTTTGGATATTGGCATCTTTGTTCTTCAAGGCGATACGAATAGCATTGAAGAGAATGCGTTGGCTTTCACGGATCAGGTCTCCTGATTCACGCATGTAGATGAAACCACGGCTCAAGATATCTGGTCCTGCCAGAATCATCTTCGATTTGAAGTCAACAGTCGCAACAGCAAGCACGACACCGTCTTCGGAAAGGTCTCTCCGGTCACGAAGAACAGCAGCTCCGATTTCGCCGATGCGATTTCCATCGACATAGATGTCTTGGGCATTAAAGCTTCCTGCAATACGAGCAGAGTTGGCTGTAAGGGCGAGAACATCACCGTTACTCATGATGAAGATATTGTCTTTTTCTACTCCGCAATCACGCGCAAGTCCTGCGTGGATCTTCTGCATCCGGTATTCACCATGGACAGGCATGAAGTATTTTGGTTTGATCAAGCGGAGCATGAGTTTTTGTTCTTGTTGCCCCCCGTGTCCAGATGTATGGATGTTGTTGATCTTCCCGTGAATGACATCGACACCCGCTTCAGAAATCGTATTGATCAATTTGTTCACACTGGTTGTATTCCCAGGAATCGGACTAGATGAGAAGATAACGGTATCTCCTGGTTGGAGTTGCACTTGGCGGTGCGTTCCGTTGGCGATCCGAGAGAGGGCTGCCATCGGCTCTCCTTGGCTTCCTGTACACATGATCAGGATTTCATTAGCCGCATAGTCTTTGATCTCATTTGGCTCGATAATGGTTCCAGCAGGGACCTTGATGTAGCCAAGCTCGATTCCATTGACGATGGCTTTTTCCATGGAGCGTCCAAAGACGACGATCTTGCGACCTGTCTTGACAGCGGCCTCAGCGGCCTGTTGGAGACGGAAGATATTCGAGGCAAAGGAAGCAAAGATAATGCGCCCATGGATGCCTTCGATGATCTTCATGATTGATTGGCCAACCACTTTTTCAGAGTTGGTAAAGGTTGGAATTTCCGCGTTGGTTGAGTCTGAGAGCAGACAGAGAACGCCTTCTTCTCCAAGAGCTGCCATACGATGGAGGTCAGCCGGTTCCCCAACGGGCGTGAAGTCAAATTTGAAGTCTCCGGTACAGACAATCTTTCCTTGAGGGGTGTGAATCACAATCCCTAAAGGTTCTGGAATCGAGTGAGTGGTACGGAAGAAGGTTGCTTTAAGATTTTTAAATTGAAGCTCAGTGTTTTGGTTGATTTCGTAGAGTTTGGCATCGCGAAGAAGGCCGTGCTCTTCTAATTTTCCACGGATCAAGGCAAGCGCTAAAGGTCCAGCATAGATAGGGACATTGGCTTGCTTCAAAAGGAAAGGAATCCCACCGATGTGGTCTTCGTGTCCGTGGGTAATGAGGACCGCTTTGACACGATCAATATTGTCAACGATATAAGAGTAATCAGGGATCACATAGTCGATCCCAAGGAGGTCGTCTTCTGGAAATTTGATCCCGGCATCGACAATGATGATTTCATCTTGGTACTCGATCCCGTAGGTATTTTTCCCGATTTCTCCAAGTCCACCAATGGCAAATACACCAACTTCTTCAGGTTTTAAGGTATAGGCCATGGATTAGTACTCCGTTAGTTCAAAGGCACCTGACTCTTTCTCGTAAGCAAGGTGTTGCTCAGAAAGTGGTGTGATAAATTCAATGTTGAAATCTGTGTTTGCTTCAACCAATTGACGAGCTTGGATGCGTCCTTCGCGTTCATTTGGTGCATCAATATCGAGATAAAGTGCATGCGTCGTTTCACGACGAGGGTTCCGTTCTTTTGTTTTCTGATAAAAAACTTTGTAAATCATGAAGTAATTTTCCTTTCATTATTTCGGTCCATTTGTTAGCTGCGAAGGAGTGTAATCACTAGAGTTTTCTACTCGCAACTAGTGGACCTGATTCGATACAATTAATTATCATTATATCATAAATTCGCCTGTAAGTAAAAGATAGACTGGAAAAGTCAGAGGGGCAAAGACCTATAATAGAGAAGCTTTTGAGCAGTTTTGGATAGGAAAATCCTGCGTTCTAGAGGAGAGTTTCGCTGGGATTTGAAGGGAATTTGTAGTATAATATAATCCAGTTCAAGAGGAGTAGGAAATGAAATTATTAGCATTTGATACCTCGAGTAAGGCTCTTTCTGTAGCGATTTTAGAAGATGAGGCTCTACTTGCAGAAACAACATTAACTATTAAAAAAAATCATAGTATCACCTTGATGCCGGTCATCGATTTTTTGATGCAACAAATCGACTTGACACCCAAGGACTTGGACCGGATCGTGGTGGCAGAAGGTCCTGGGAGTTACACTGGACTGCGCATTGCGGTCGCAACCGCAAAGACCTTGGCTCATACCTTAGGAATTGAATTGGTCGGGGTTTCGAGCCTCTTAGCCCTAGTGCCAGATGATCTAGAAGGTTTGGTAGTGCCTGTCATGGATGCCCGTCGGAACAACGTTTATGCAGGTTTTTACCAAGATGATCAGCTGGTCGCACCAGAAGGGTATTTTCCATTTGAGGAAGTCCTAGAGCATGCAGCGACGAGTGAGCAGGTCACCTTTGTCGGAGAAGTCACGGCCTTTAAGGAGCAGATCGCCTCTAGCCTGCCAAGGGCTACTTACTATGAAACCTTGCCAGATGCAGTGAAAATCGGACGTCTCGGTCTCAAACAAGCGCCTGCTAGCCTCCATGATTTTGTCCCTCATTATCTCAAACGGGTCGAAGCAGAGGAAAATTGGCTCAAAGACCACACGGAAACAACGACCTCTTACATCAAGCGCCTATGATGAAAGGAACAATCAGGAAAGGGAGTAGCCAAGATGCGGCCTCCATTCTCGCTGTGCTGGAAGATGTCTATGAAGCAAGTCCCTGGAAGTTGGAGCAGATTGAAGCTGATTTAGAGCAGGAATCGACCTCCTATTTCCTAGCTGTGGATGAGGGGCAAGTCCTTGGATTTGTCGCCATTCAAGAGACTCTCTATGAAGCAGAGGTCTTACAGATTGCGGTCAAGCGCGTCTTTCAAGGCCAAGGCCTAGCTCAGCAGTTACTCGCGCAGTTGCCGGACCAAAAAGAGATTTTCTTAGAAGTGCGCGTGTCCAATCAACCGGCCCAAGGCCTATACAAAAAAATGCATTTTGAAGAAATTGCACGGAGGAAAAACTACTATCACGATCCCATAGAGGATGCTGTGATCATGAAGAGGAACCCAAATGAAAGATAGATATATTTTGGCTTTTGAGACATCTTGTGATGAGACCAGTGTGGCTGTCTTGAAAAATGACGACCAACTCTTGTCCAATGTCATTGCCAGTCAAATCGAAAGTCACAAGCGTTTTGGTGGGGTGGTGCCTGAGGTAGCCTCTCGTCACCATGTGGAAGTCATCACCGCTTGTATTGAAGAAGCCCTGGAAGAAGCCGGTATCACAGAAGCAGATGTCACAGCTGTGGCTGTCACCTACGGTCCAGGCCTAGTTGGAGCTCTTTTAGTCGGCCTAGCTGCAGCCAAGGCCTTTGCCTGGGCGCATGGACTTCCTTTGATTCCTGTCAATCATATGGCAGGGCATTTGATGGCCGCTCAAAGCGTCGAGCCCTTAGAGTTTCCGCTTTTGGCCTTGCTGGTGAGTGGAGGACATACAGAACTAGTCTACGTCAGTGAAGCGGGTGATTATAAGATCGTCGGAGAGACCCGTGATGATGCTGTCGGAGAGGCTTATGACAAGGTTGGGCGCGTGATGGGCTTGACCTATCCAGCAGGACGTGAGATTGATCAGCTGGCCCACCAAGGGGCTGATATCTATGATTTCCCTCGGGCCATGATCAAGGAAGACAATCTGGAATTCTCCTTTTCAGGACTCAAATCTGCCTTTATCAATCTGCACCATAATGCCGAGCAAAAAGGAGAAAGTCTCTCCAATGCAGACTTGTCTGCAAGTTTTCAGGCAGCCGTATTAGACATTCTCATGGCCAAGACCAAGAAGGCCTTGGAAAAATATCCGGTCAAAACCCTAGTCGTCGCTGGTGGGGTCGCAGCCAACCAAGGTCTCCGTGAACGCCTGGCTTCTGACATCACAGATGTCAAGGTCATCATTCCGCCTCTGCGCCTCTGCGGGGATAATGCAGGGATGATCGCCTATGCCAGTGTCAGTGAGTGGAACAAAGAAAACTTCGCAGGCTGGGATCTTAATGCCAAACCAAGTCTCGCCTTTGAAGGAATTGAATAAGAAAAAGGAGCCAATTGGATGTGCGATTCCAATGGCTTTTTTGCTGGGATCTCACCAACTAGTAGCGGATTTGCGAGTCGAAAGAAAATTCGGTATGATAGAAGGAATAAAAGAATGGTGAGGGAAGGGAGCGAGAAAATGGTAAAGGTACCGAATAGAGTCAAAAAACTAATCTTTGTAATGATTGGTGTTGGCTTTTTATTGATTTTGTCTTATAGGACTTATATCGCTATTTATATAAAACCATATACGTTTATTGATTTGAAAGAAAAAATTGTCGATTATGATTTTATTGAAAATGGGAAGGTTATCGTTACAAAATGGGATTATTCAAATAAACTCGATTATTATATGACAAAGAATAATGGGGATGTGTTACGATCTTATCCAATTGTCGGGAAAACAAAAATTGTTAAAGAATACCACAAACTAAAGGATATTAATGATATGAAACATAATATTCCGGATGGGAAAGAGTATTGGGGTATTACTATATACAATATAAAAAATAAGAAATTAACTCCTAAGGATTATGATCTTTTTAAAATGACTCGTGAATACAACAAATCATATGTACCAGATAGAATTGACAATGTTATCTATATTAGTAATGGCAAAGAATTGTTGGATATATACTTAAAAAGTCCTAAGGATCATTATAAGAAGGACATTATTAAATCTATTGATTTACAATCAGGAAAGGTAATTGATCAAGGTGATACAACGGAAAAAGAAGTTGTGAATGATTCAACCAACTATATTTCATTTTTACCTATTCATGAGCAGCTAACAATGGCTGATCGTAGAATCTCATTAGATAAAACCAAAAATTTTCCTGAATCCGATGCTACAATTTTTGATAAATACCCAAATACTAAAGATTTATTTTCCGAAAGTCATTCTATGATAGGGATTTTGGCAGATAGACCTAGTGTGGACACGAACATTCCTATACTTCAACTTTTAGTGAATCCAAAAACGAATTTATTTAAAAATGTTACAATACCAGCAGAATATTCTATAGATGGCCAAGAACATGAGATTCATTCCTATGATGAGTTTAAACAATTCTACAATAAAATAGAAAACATACAAGGAGAGTGAAAAAGAGGTTGTTATGCAAACAATGATTAATTTAGGGATATGGGAGAACAAGAATTACCATTTTGATTTGGAGGGAAAAGTCATACTAGAAGAGACATCTTCTCCTAACTACTGGTCTTATGTACTGCTCCCTATTACATTATTTATTATCAACAAAATTTCGGATGGATTAGCGGAGTATGGAATATTTGACAATCAGTTGGTACGACTTGGAACGATTCCAATTTTAGGTGTTATCTCCTACTTCTTAGCTGCGTGGATTATTCGATATTACCATGCAAGCCTGAAATTACAGACATCTAAGTTGGATGAGGATCAGTGCAAGAAGTTCATCAAGGCATTAAAGAGACGGAAGGTGTACTTTACATTTCTTGTCAATCTTTTTAGGTTCCTAACTGTAGCCGCTATTCTTTTGTTTGTTATCGGAAATGAAACCATTGCAGCACTCTTTTTGCTCATTAGTTTTTCAGTGATTTTTATGTTTAAATTTGATTACCAATTATCTAAATGGCCTGATATGATAGAGATCATATCTCAAGAAGTGGAAAATGGTAATTAAGGAAATCTCTGATGGGCATGAGGCCTTTGAAAAAGTAGGTGGATGTATTGAAAAAATTTTTAAGTTTGAAACTGGTTTGTCTAGCAATTATTGTAGTCGGTTTAGTATTCTATTTTAAACCTTCAGAGACTAAGAAAAATCCTATCGAAAAGAGACCTAGCTCAACAAAAGTCATTCATGAAGGGAATCTCAAGAATGTTCAATTATTTGGTGAGAAAAATCAATTTGTTTTGAGTAAGGATCTGACATTGGTTGATGGGAAGTATCTGGTTGGTTTTGACTATGTAAAAACCGATGACAGAATAAATGGGAGTATGTCGGATTCCGATATTACGAGATTGACAATCATTTTAAAGAAACAACCGTAAATGCTTTAGATGAGATTCGTAAGACAGCACCAAAAGCCTTTATTTATGATTATCAAATAAATGTTAATAGTGGAGTAAGTGTTGTAGATCTAATCTATTTTGATTCTCGTAGTGCAATGGAACGTAGCATTGGAAATGGGAAAAATATTTATTACAAGTTAGATGAACAGAAATACTACAGCAAGTATGCCGTCCCAGAGGGCAGTGCAGTTAAGGAAAAAATTATAGACTATACAAATTTAATGGAATTAATCGATAAGAATACCGGTTTTGATCTTCAGGCAGGATTTAAATTTCAGAAACAGGCTAAGAATGTAAAGACAGATATCAATTTATTTGTAATTTATCCGGAATTCAAAGAGAAAATGTTGAGTGGTAAGTACTGGATTGAACCTAGATTACAGTTATTAAGTAGTAAGGAATGGTTTGATACTCTTCTTCATTGGTTTGCACCTAAAGGACAGGACACTTTACCTGGTGTAAAAATTGAAGCTCGGTACTCAATAGATGGTCAAGAACATGAAATTCGTTCTTATGATGAGTTTAAACAATACTACAATGGAAAAGGTGGTGAATTGAGTGAGTAAAGCCTTATCTGGAGGATTGGGAGAAGAAAGCTGGATTTGATCAGGTTAGTACCGTCTAGGATGCTATGTTGAAAGCATGTAGGAAGTAAATAGGATGTTAGAATATAAAGAAACAAGTATTTTCTGTCACCAACTGGTAGAGTACAATGGCAAAAAATTCCTGTTAGATGCTAGTACAATGAAGCCTAAGCTCTATTATTGGGGGTTGCCAACGGAAACTATTACTGTTGAGATGATGGAAGTAGATAAAAAAGTTGAAATTCCAGGCACACCCATCAATAAATTAAATGGGGGAACAGCAGCTATTCTAGTTCAGTCATTTGTGGGAGTGGTTTATAGTCTCTTCAAAAAGCTATTCGGTGAGTATGCTATTAGTCAGCAAATTTTTCTAAAGATAGTCTTATTCATGGTTGCCATGCTTATATCATTTGCGCTCTTTCGATTTTCTCTAGAAAAGGCTCGTAAAAAGGTTAAGACTCTATTTCCTACAGCGACTAAGAGATACAGGGTGACTTTCAAGCCGATACCAGAAAGAAAGCACATTTTTGATGCCCATCTATTGAATCTTGTCTTACTGGCCTGTTTAGCCATGTATTTATTCATCAATAATGGAACAGAAGGGATCTTTTTGGTGATAGGCGGTATTCTTACGGCTTTTCTATTGACCTTTGAATTTGGTAAAGTCCCAGTTCTTTTAGGAGCTAAAACAGGGAATTTACGGTTTGATAGTGTAGAAGAGATTGTCGTTGAAAAAAGTAATTCAAATTGAATGGACAAAAAAAGGAGTAGAAATGCTGAAAAAAAACAATTGTTTTGTTAGTGGCGCTTCTATTATTAACAGCATGCGCCCAGTCTCGACAGGAATCAAAAGATTCTTTGCCGAGCAAAACGGAACAGACCTCAAAAGAGTCTTCGTCTATTAAACATGAAGCGGATTTGCAATTTTTAGTGCCCCCTCAGTATGAAGGAAAAACATCTGATTTGATCGAACTGGGTAAGAAGTTGGTTAAGGAACATCCAGAACTTGGAAATCAAGGAAGCCTATCGATTAACTATACTGGCGCAACTTTCTCATCAAATCAACAAGAATATGCTGTTTTTCTATTGATTAACAAAGCTGGGTTTCAAATTGATAAGGATTTTGAATTTTCATTGAGTTGGAAATATGATGGGCAATTGATTTATCAGAATCAACGGATTGGCTATAAAATTAGTGACAGTGGAGCATTGCCTGATCAATCTGCCACGATTTTGACCTTGCCAATATCCAGTGAGCAAAAACAAATTGTCGAGAGCATGACACAAGAAGAAAAGATGTCATTAGAAATGTCGGATTTAAAAGTAACTAAGTAGGTAGAAAAATGCCAGTATATATTATACTTCTTTTTGTAATAGGGGGCGCGTCTATCTTTTTCCTAACTGCTTTTTTCATCTACTTCTGCATTTCTAAGCGTTTTGCAAGAAGGAAAAATCTATCAACAGAGCGGGTCGAAGGTATTGTTATTGGCTATGCGTATGCAAAACAGGTAATTCCACCAATTGTCGAATATATTGTTGATAGAATAGCATATAAGAGACAACTGGAATATCGTTGGACCGTGGTGAAATCGGCCCCTTGGATGAGTCGGAAGGCGGTAGCTGATACACCGGATCTTTTAAGTGAAAATTTAGTGATTTCTAGAAACTCAATGGTCTCCTATACAAACGTTTTAGAAGAAGCCTTTCCTAAAGGATCTACCATGACCGTCTGGTATAATCCTCAAAATCCAGAAGAATCTTATGTTGAACGTTTTTGTAATAAAGATAAACTGTATAAAAAGTTAGCTCTTCTCTTTCTCGTTCTCTACATCATTTATATGATCGTTTTTGTAACACTTACGATTTTATCTATAGTTTACAATTGGAAGGCTAATTAAGATTTTAAAATATAAGGGCAGTAGAAATGGTTTGAGTCTCTCATTGGTCCTTTTTCAACCTTTTTTCTTGTGTTATAATAGAGGTCAATGATTTAGAAAGGAGTGAGAGAGTGGAAAAAGATTTTTGGCAGGGGGTGAGGGACGCGCTACCGACGGCTTTGGGCTATATCAGTATTGGCCTGGCTTGTGGTGTGGTGGCGTCTCCCTATCTTTCTCCTTTGGAGATGGCCTTGATGAGTATCTTGGTCTATGCTGGGGCAGCCCAGTTTGCGATGATCTCTCTGATTGCGGCCCATTCTTCGATCTTGAATATGGCCTTGACGGTGTGTTTGATCAATCTCCGTAATATGTTGATGAGTCTGCATACGTCATCTGACTTTAAGGATGCTAGTCTCGCTCATACCATCGGGATTGGAAGCCTCCTGACCGATGAGAGTTATGGGGTCTACTTGAGCGAGAAGTTAAAGACGGATACCATTACAGTCCCTTGGATGCATGGGAACAATCTAGTAGGCTATGCGGCCTGGATCGGTGCGACGGTTATCGGAACAGCTCTAGGATCTCTCCTACCTGATCCAAAGGCTTTTGGGCTTGATTTTGCTTTGGTGGCTATGTTTATTGGGATTTTTGCAGCCCAGTTTCAAGGAATGCAACTGACAGAAAAGACCAAGACTATGCTCATGGTGCTGTTAGCAGTAGCAGTGAGTTTCTTTCTCTTACTCTTTTTTGTTTCGCAACCGCTAGCTGTGCTAGCTGCGACCTTGATCGGCTGTTTTGTGGGGGTGGTCTGTGATGCGCGTGAATAATTATATCTTCATGGCCATTCTGGCCTCAGCCCTCGTTACCTGGACTCCTCGGATCTTGCCCTTCCTCTTAGTCAAATACAAGGGACTGCCGGCTCCTGTGACCCGCTTTCTCAAATACCTGCCCATTTCCATTATCTTTGCCTTGGTTTTATCAAGCTTAGTAGAGGGGAAAATTGGAAGCCTCCCGCAGTTTCACTGGTTGGACCTCATGGTGACCATTCCTAGCTTCTTTGTCGCCTTTCGTTACAAAAACCTTATGGGAACCGTTTTGTTTGGAATTGTCTTGATCGCCCTATTGCGATTGGTGTTTTAAATGGAAAAATATGTTACAAAAAAATTACAATTGTTACAAAAAAACTTGATTTTTGTAACAATTGGAGTATAATGGGAGTCAGAAAGATAAAGAGGTGATCGTATGAAAAAATCAATCTTCCGTTGGAGTGCCGCTGTTCTGGTGGCTGCTTCACTTGGTCTAGCTCTCGGTGGTTGTGGTGCTAAGGATAAAAAAACAGCTTCCTCATCCGAAAAAGCATCTACCAGTAAGGTAGAGAAAAAAGCCAAAAGTAATAGCAAAAAGAGTGCGGCATCTTCCTCTCAGGCAAACGATACAGCTAGCTCTTCGACTCAAGCCAGTAGCGCGACAGCTTCAAAAGACTCTGGTAAGACCGAGAATGCGTCTACTACGACGCAAGCTACTGTCCCTGCAGAATTGGTGGGAACTTGGGTAGGATCTAGTCCACAAGCGGATGCGATTAAAATGACAGTGGATGCCAATGGAAATGTGACAACAGTGGTTAGCTTCAAAAATGATAGCGAACCAACTCGGACAGCTACCTATACTGCAAGAGCAGTCCAAGCAACAGGCAATATCTACTATTGGGAGTCAGAAGGATTGGATGGAGCTGATGCCTTGCTTCCTGGGATCACAGGGCTAGGTGTAGCCAACTTCCGACTGGAGCCAGGTTTTGTCTTAGAAGAAGGCCATTATACCCCGATTGTTTTCACAGCGCCTGTCAATACAGAATTTGACTACACCAAATACAATGATTTTCGTTTTTCATTAACCAAAGAACAATAAAAAGACGAACTCGATGGAAAATCGAGTTCGTTTTTTTAGTAATGAGGGCTCCCTGCTACCCAACCGGTGCAGAGGGCGGATGTAATATTAAAACCGCCTGTATGGGCATTGATATCGAGGACTTCTCCTGCAAAGTGGAGTCCAGGGACGAGCTTACTTTCTAGGGTTTTCGGATTGATTTCTTTGAGGCTGACACCGCCCTTGGTCACAAAGGACTTGGCTAGAGACATCTTCCCGGTGACGGGGATAGGCAACTCTTTGATCTTTTGAATGAGCTCTTCTGTCTGAGGAGGAGTGAGTTGCTTGGCTTTTTCAGGGAATCCTTGCGCCAAGAAATCAGCTAACCGTTCAGGAAGTAGGGCTTTGAGGCTATTTTTAATGGCCTTTTCTCGATGCTCTTCTAGAAAGTCTTTTAACTCTTGGGAAGAAGTGATCGGAAGGAGGTCCAGAGATAAGATTTCCCCGCCTTTAACAAAGCTGGACATCCGAAGGGCTGCAGGGCCAGAAAGTCCAAAATGGGTAAAGAGAAGGTCGTGTGTGATGATGTGTTTGCCGTAGCTGAGGGTCACATCTGTCAGAGAGATCCCTTGGAGGGCCTTGTGTGGAAAATCTGTCAAAAGAGGGCTTTCTGCCGCTTCTAGATCTGTAATGCTATGTTTGAAGTGGCGGGCAATTTCGTGTCCGTAGCCAGTAGAGCCGGTAGAAGGGTAAGATTTTCCTCCAGTCGTAACGATCAGCTTATCAGCTGTCCAAGTGTTTTCAGATGATTTGACGATGAAGACGTCTTCTGGCTTGGTGACGGAGACCACTTCGCAGTTGGTGGCCATGCTAGCACCTAGCTCAAGGATCTTATTTTCTAAGGCTTGAATAATGGTGCGGGATTGATCACTAACAGGAAAGACCCGACCATGATCTTCGACCTTCAGTTTGACGCCATTATCGGTAAAAAATTGGATGATATCATGATTATCAAATTGGGAAAACACACTGTAAAGGAAACGGCCATTTCCAGGGATACCGGCCATCAAATCGTCTAAGGTCCCGTTATTCGTGACGTTACAGCGACCTCCTCCGGTACCAGCAAGTTTCTTACCGAGCCTTTTATTTTTTTCGATCAGTAGCGTAGGTTGGCCATAAGAGGCGCTAGCAATAGTAGCCATCATACCTGCTGGGCCACCACCAATGACAATGGTGTGAAAATGAGTCATGTCGTTCTTCCTTCTCTTGTTTTTTCATGATTTGCTTTGTCCATTATATCATTTTATGGACGGCTTCGGAAATGAAGGAATCAAAAAACAAGCACCTTTCGATGCTTGCTTTTGAATGATTCTTTGATCAACTCATTACATGATTCCAAGGAAGTAACGGATGAAGAAGAAGGCAAGGACAGCACCAACAAATGGAGCAGTACCTGGTACAAGAAGACCATATTGCCAGTCGTTGTTTACTTTATCTTTGATTGGCAAGATTTGGTAAGCGAAACGAGGTCCAAGGTCACGCGCTTGGTTCATCGCGAAACCTGTAGTACCACCAAGACCCATACCGATAGCCCAAACGATCAAACCAACAGTGAATGGAAGCATTGCTTCGTTGGCATGTTCAGCAGCCATGATAGATGTCAAGAAGATAAATGTTGCGAACGCTTCGACGAAGTAGTTACGTGGAAGGTTACGGCAGTTAGGGTTTGTAGAGAAGATGTTACGGATAGCAACACCATCAATTTGACCTTCAGAAATCTTGAAGTGGTCAGCATACATAAAGTAAGCAATCAAAGCTCCAAGGAAGGCACCGATCATTTCAGCGATTGCAATTGGGAAGAATTGAGCGATTGTCAATTTACCAAGAAGGACTTTAAGCAAAGCCATTGCAGGGTTCATTGAAACGCCGCCAAAGACAAACAAGCAGACAGTGATACCGAATGCCCATGTAGTAATCGCAAATAAGTGTCCAGTTCCAGCATATTTTGTTTTCTTCAAAACGTCGTCACAGTGTACGCCAACCCCGAAGATAATCATCAAAGCTGTACTCATAACTTCTGCAAGTAATTGATGTGTCATGTTAATAAATGTCTCCTAAATTAATAAATATATTTTTGTAATTGGTGATAAACTTCTTGAATCGGCAACTGCATCTCCTTAGCAATACGCTGACAGTCTTCGTATTCAAGAGTCTTCTTAGTGATGGATCCGTACTGATTGATTTTAACCGTAACGGTACCAAATTCTGTATCGATTTGTTCAAATCGACGTTGCATGACCTTGCGGTCAACTTGTTGGTATCGAAAACCAATGGTACTGGTTTCTTTGAACAAGAGGGTTGAAAAATCTTCTAGCTGGCTAGTTTGAATCAAAAGTGTTAACTCAAAACCAGGACGATTCTTTTTCATAACGATGCTACGATAGTAGATATCCAAAGCGCCAGCATCCAAGAACCGATTTAGAATATAAGCCAGTTGTTCTGGTGTTTGATCATCAATCGTTGTAGTTATTTCAACGATGCGATCATCGGTGTGATGGACGATGGTCGTGCTATGTGAGGAGTCTTCCATCAATAGCGAACCGCGTAAAGCATTGAATTTTCCGGTATCTCTTTTACCAAAGCCATAGCCGACACTTTGGATGGCAAAGTGGGATGGGATCGGTTCAAAGATCGGGTCCATTGCTTTCAAGAGAGCTAACCCTGTTGGGGTGATCAACTCTGTTTTGACGGTGAAGTCTTGAGTGATCGGAATGGTGGTTCCCTTTCTCAACTGCAT
Source organism: Streptococcus parasanguinis (assembly GCF_023109675.1). Lineage (GTDB taxonomy): Bacteria > Bacillota > Bacilli > Lactobacillales > Streptococcaceae > Streptococcus > Streptococcus parasanguinis_I. The sequence goes on from NZ_JALDUR010000001.1 coordinate 184,879, forward strand.
GACAGCAGGAACTGGAACCGGCATTTCCCCATGGGCAACTGAGATCGTCCCACTTCCCTCCGTGAGAGGAGTGGAGTAGACTGTGTCGATCCCGAGCGATTCCACTAGGATGAAAAAGCTAACGATATCGACGATCGAGTCAATGGCACCGATCTCGTGGAAATGGATCTGCTCAACAGGCATGTTGTGCACAGCTGCTTCAGCCTTTGCAATGTCAAGAAAGACTGCAAGGCTCCTATCTTTCACAAAAGGGCTCAACTGAGAAGCGACAATCAAGTCGTGGATGTCTGCATAACTGCGGGCATCCACATGGGAATGTTCATGTTCATGATCGTAATGGTGTTCATGATCGTGATGGTGTTCATGATCGTAATGGTGTTCATGATCGTGATGGTGTTCATGATCGTGATGGTGTTCATGATCGTGATGGTGTTCGTGATCGTGATGATGTTCGTGATCGGGATGATGTTCGTGATCGTGATGATGTTCGTGATCATGATCGAAATCGCCTTCAATCCCCGTATCTTTCTCCCCGTGGTGAAGGTGAACATCAAAATCAGTTCCCCAGATAGCGCTTTTTGCGATACGATCAACATGGAGGTGGAAACCATCGACTCCCAGTTTTTCGAGTTCGGAGCGAAGCAAGGTGACGTCTCCCCCAAGGTCAACCAATAGACCATTGAGCATATCGCCACTTATTCCAGAAAAAGGTTCTAAAAATAGACTGGTCATTCGTTTTCCTTTCGATTGTGGTTGAGTCGGTTGATCATACAAGCCGAATAAGCTGCGCCAAATCCATTGTCAATATTGACGACGGTGACTCCAGAAGCACAGGAAGTCAGCATACTCATCAAAGTCGTAAGTCCTTGAAGATTGCTTCCGTATCCGATACTAGTCGGCACGGCAATCACAGGCACATCCACAAGCCCTCCAACAACGCTGACAAGAGCTCCTTCCATTCCAGCGATGACAATGACCACGCTGGCTTTTTGGATCTCATCTAAGCGTCTAAAGAGGCGATGAATACCGGCAACCCCTACGTCATAGATCCGGTGGACCGCGTGGCCAAAAGTCTCTGCAGTTACAGCAGCCTCTTCGGCAACAGGGACATCACTAGTCCCTGCCGTCACAACGGCAATGTAGTGCTCCGCATCCACCTCTTCTTTTTTAGAGTTGAGAACGAAGCAGCGAGCTTCTGGATAATAATGGCCGTTAGGAAAGAGCTGAGAAAGAGCCTCTCCCTTTTGGAGAGAGACCCTAGTTGCAAGGATCGGCAATTCTTTTTGTAAGAGGAATTGCATGATGCCTTCCATTTGCTCAACTGTCTTTCCTTCGCCGAAGATGACTTCAGGGAAGCCATTGCGACGTTGCCGGTCAGTATCAATTGCTGCATACCCTAGTTCTTTCACACCGTTAATTTGCTCCAGTGCATCCTCTACAGAGAGATGGCCAGCTTGCAAGTCACGGAGTGTTTGTTCTAGATTTGGTTGAAAATCCATGGTAGATTCTATTCAACAACGACAGAAAGTCCGTCGCGGATAACTGTTACTTTCGCATCTTTTCCTTCACGAGCGAAGGCTTTTTCAAGCGCTTCGTCAAATGAAGTTGCAAGTTCCATGTGCATACCTGTGATCAAAGCAGGATCGACAAGGTCAGATACAAAGATAACATGGTGGTGTACCAAAATACGAGCCAAGATTTGAGAAGTCCATTGGTCTGGAACAGTTTCCAAACGAGGTGTATTGATAGCTTGTTCCAAGAAATCTTTTGGATCTTTGACGTCAGCAAGGTTACGATAGAATCCTTCTCCACCGTGACCATCTGCACATCCAGCTACCATGATGATTGTTCCGCCTTCTTTGTTAGAAGCTTCGGCTGCAGTCATCCCTTTAACAGCTTGGTAGATGTTTTGGTCAAGTGGGAAACCACCGTTTGTTGAAATTGTGATGTCGCTTTCGATCTTAGACACACGTGCCAAGTCTGCAACGAAGTCACAACCAACTTTGTGGGCTTCAACCATGTCCCCAGCGAAAGATCCGATGATGTGTTTTTCGCCGTCCAATACAACGTTGACGATGAAGGCCAAGTTTGCAGTACGAGCAGCGTAAAGCATATCTTCGTGGATTGGGTTGTGGTCAAGGTTACCAGTACGTGCCTTATCAGAATTGATGAAGTCACCTGAGTGGTTCGCCATGATAGTTTTGTATGATGCGATACCTGGAAGGACTGATTTACGTCCGCCTGAGAATCCAGCAAAGAAGTGAGATTCGATGAATCCTTCTGCTAGCAACAAGTCAGCTTCAGCAGCGATCTTGTTGATGATACAATCACCACCTGAAGGAAGTTGACCGATTTTAACCATGTCGTCGTCGTTTGTTGAAATGTGCATAACGATTTCTTCATTGTCAACGATTTCTTGGCCGTATTTGTTGATCAATTCTTCACGAGTTGAAGGACGGTGGAAACCAGTAGCAACCAAGATACGCACGCGTGCATCAGGGTTAACTGAGCGAATACGACGCAAAATGATTGGAGTGATGATGTGAGAAGGAACGGGACGAGTGTGGTCAGAACTGATCAACACGATGTCTTTTTTGCCTTTAGCAAGTTCTTCCAAAGTAGGGCTGCCGATAGGGTTGTCCATTGAACGTTCAACAGTTTCTTCTTCAGACAGTGGGTTATGGAAGTTTTCCGCCTTAGACTCTAACAATCCTGCAAAGTTTTCATCTGGAATCTTTGCAACAATCGTCTTTTTGTCGTACGGTAATTTAATTTCTACCATTATTGCGATCTCCTTTATTAATACTGATACTTATAGTATAATTCTTTTTCAAAAGAGGTGTGTACGATTTGTTGTTAACAAATGACAACATAAAAAAATATAAACAGGTGTATCATTAGTGTGATTTCAAGAAAGAGCAGATGGGGAGGAAAAACCGTCGTGAATTCAGAATTTTTAGTGAAATTTTTGGAAGAGAGGCGAACGCCGATCGTCAAGAAAAAATACCATAGTTACCTCTCCTATCGTGGGATCAAAGAGGATTACATCTACATCTTGAAAGAAGGTGTGGTCAAGACCAGTGTCATCATGCGTGATGGACGTGAGTTTAACTTTTCCTATCTAAAAGCCATTGACATTGTCTCTTTGATTCGTGATGAGGTATCCAACTATACAGACTCACCTTTCAATGTGCGAGTGGAGACAGAAGAAGCAAGTTTTTATCGCATTCCTCGGGTCAAGTTTTGGAATTTTGTCAAAGAGCAAAAAGAGCTGCAGGACTATGTGAGGGACTATTATCGTAATAAACTGTCTGAAAGTATGGAGTCTCAGCAGTATATGATGATGAATGGTAAAAAAGGGGCGGTTTGTTTTCATTTGCAAAAACTAAGCAGTTTGTTTGGTGTGGAGCAAGAAGACGGCGTCTTGATTGATTTCAACATTACCAATGAAGATATTGCCGGTTTTTGTGGGATTTCGACGCGAAACAGTGTCAATCGCATTCTCAATGAATTAAAACGAGAAGGTGTTTTGGATATTCGACAGCAAAAGATCGTGATTTTGGATAATGAACGGATTGAAGAATTTATCGGAAGGGAGCTATTCTAAGATGGCAACAGAAGCACAAACCAGAAAAGAAAAAGAAGAAAAATTACAAGATATTTTACGAAAAATCGGAAAGGTAGCCGTTACCTATTCAGGTGGGATTGACAGTTCTTATCTCTTGAAGGTGGCCTTAGATACCTTGGGACCTGACAATGTTATTGCGGCCGTCGTGAACTCTGAGATGTTTTCAAATGAAGAGTTCGATCTAGCGCTCGACTTGGCTGATCAGCTAGGAGCACCTGTGCTTGGTCTGGAAATGAGAGAATTGAGTGATCCACGGATTGCTGCCAATACGCCCAATATTTGGTATTACACCAAACAATTGATGTACCAAACTATTAAGGATTCAGTTACAGAACTGGGCTTTAAGCAATTGGTGGACGGCAATATTATGGATGATATCGACGATTTTCGCCCTGGTATCAAGGCTCGGGACGAAGCGGGTGTCCGCAGTGTCTTGCAAGAAGCCGGCCTCTATAAGACAGAAATTCGTCAATTGGCCAAGGAAAGAGGGGTCTCCAATTGGAATAAGGTGCCATCTTGTAGCGTTGCCTCACGCTTCCCATACGGAGTGAAAATCACTTCAGAAAATGTACAACGGGTTTTTGAAGGGGAAGAGTTCCTTGTAGGACTTGGCTTTGAGCAAGCCCGTGTGCGTGTGCATGGAGACTTGGCGCGCATCGAAGTGGAAAAAGACCACCTGCTTAAAGCCATCCAACTGCATGACAAGATCAATGACTACATGAAAAAAATCGGATTTACCTATGTAGCCTTGGATTTGGCTGGATATAAGTACGGCCGGATGAATGATGCATTGGATGAAAAAACAAAAGAAAAAATTATGGCAGGTTAAGCAATGAAGGAAGTGATAAAGTTCTGGTTTGAAGAGTTGAAGCCAGAGGATTGGTTCAAAAAATCAGACGCACTGGATCAAGAAATGCGCGTGCGCTTTGAAGAACTTTACTGGAAGGCCAGTCGTGGAGAATTGTTCAGCTGGCGCACTTCCGCCCAAGGGCGCTTGGCAGAGATTTTGCTTTTGGACCAAATTCCTCGGAATATTTTTCGAGGGACGGCCCAAGCCTTTATGACCGATTCGCTTGCCTTGGTCTTGGCCCAAGAAGGCCTAACACAAGCTCAAGAATTACCAGTTGTACAAAGAGGCTTTTTCTACATGCCCTTTATGCATTCGGAATCTTTAACCATTCATGAAGAAGCTCTGCGCCTATTTGATCAACCGGGCTTAGAAAAGCGTTTGAAGTATGAGAAGATGCACATGGACATTCTTCAACAATTTGGGCGTTATCCACATCGGAATGCCATCTTAGGACGGCCTTCGACCAAGGAAGAAGAGGAGTATTTGAAAGAACATTCTGGCTTTTAAGGGAAGATGAGGCCCACAGATTTCAAAACTCTTTTCTCTCTTCATGAAATTGCCTGAAACAGCAGGCATGATGTCAGAGTTCCCTCACCTAGGCTTTTCCAAGCGTCTAAAAAATGGTATAATGAACTGTAAATTTCACAATTTGGAAGGAATGTTATTGCTATGATGAATATGCAAGACTTAATTTAAGATTCTTTAAGCCTTGTTATCCATAGAAATGTTGATTTTAAAGGATTTAGTCTGCGACATAATTAACAATTTTTAGATGTATTACACTATATTGGACAGTAAATGGACAGTGACAGAGTGTTTGAAGGAGAGAAGAAGAGGCCTAAGGGTCTCTTTTTATATAATATGATTGTATTATTACGAAAAGTTTAGAAGGTGGTAAATCGGATATTCAATAAAGAGTTCCCTCTGGCTTTCGGAAAACTCATTTTCAAATAAATAATTTGCTTGTTCTTTATATCCTAATATACAAGCTGTAGCGTATCGGATTTCAACTGCACTGTGATTCATTAAAGATAAAAGATAGTTATCGGTAGGAGAGAGAAGCTTTGATATATCACTATAATAATTTTAGTGCATTTTAAATATAACGTATTTGAATTATTTTATAAATCGTGATAAAATACAATTAGCAGTAATAGACTGGAGGAAATAGAGTGGGAAGCTTATTAGCTACTAGGATTAAGAGTAGAAGAAAAGAATTGAAATTATCTCAAAAAGAATTGGCAGAAGGCATTTGTAAGCAAGGTCAAATTAGTCGTTTGGAGAACGGAGAATATACACCGGGTTCAGAATTATTGCATCAACTGGCTAAAAAACTCAATGTTAGTATGGATTATTTTTTTGACGAACAAATTTTGAATGAGAGTACAGAGCTTATTGATTTTAAAAAAATATCTAAAACGTTCATTACTCAAAGAAATTATGAATCTTTGAAATATATCTATGATTTAGAGAAAAAAAAATCTCATCGCTTATCATTGTCAGATAAAATATATCTGGAATGGATAGCTTCATTGGTTGAGTTTTACGTTCACGATAGAAGAGAGCTAGCAATAGAGCGGTTAGAAAAGGCATTAAAATCAACTCATAAGACAGATATAAACTACCTTCAAATTTCCAATACGCTTTTTAATTTCTACTATGATACAGATAGCCTAGCTAAGTTTGATACGATGAAGGAAGAATTGACCACTCATTTGCAGCAATTGTCTTTAAATACAATAGAGGAACTGGAGCTGTCCGTAAAATTTAACTACAATCTTAGTCGTTATTTTTGGCTACAAAACAATACGGAATCAGCTATTAAACAAATAACTGCCACTATAAAACTATGTCAAGATTATCGAACAACTTATTTATTAGCTGATTCATTTGTGTTGTTGGGAAATCTAAGTCAAAACTTTTCAGAAAGAACGACGGTTAAAACCTACTTTGAGACTGCACATTTTTTGTATAAGCAAATTGAAGATAATACAGAGAAGGCTCTGGCAATGGAGCACTATATCTCTGATAAATTTAAAAATTAGATATTGGAACGATGCTCACGGGTATCGTTTTTTTGCTATCGTTATATACAAAAAAAGTATAAAAAAAAAAAGTATAAAAAAGGTTTATAAAAAATATTGACATAAAAATTTTTTAGTGCTAAAATAAATCTATCAAAATTTAAAGGAGATTCTTATGAAGAAGTTTTTAAAGAAACTCATTGTCATGTCTTTGTTGGGAGGATTGATTTTAGCTGTTGGTAAAGGTGGAACAAATAAACCGAAACCAATGAATGAGATTGACCCTGGCCCAGCGAATACTTACACGAGATAGTCTCGAAAGAGTTTTATAAATTATTTTGTAAACATGTTTAAATAATATTTAGAAAGGAGTCAGAAATGATTGTAGAAGAAAAAGAAACTCGTGAATCAACTCGTCGTACTGTACTTTAATATTGTAAGATATGTATCGGTATCCTAAGTTCTGTCTTAGGATACTTTTTTGGAGGAACATGAAACTAAAAGAGAATATAGCTTTATATTATAGTGATGAATCAAAAAAAGTTGTTATTAATTCAGGGACAAAATCTTTTCTAATAACAGATAATAATAGAACTTTTTATAATATTCTATTAAATCTCCACAATCTATCAAAGGATTCTGAATTGAGTGAATTTTTAATTCAAAACGATTTGGTTTTTCCAGAATATAAGCAGACCAGGGATGATATATTATTAAATGAACGAACACTTTTGTATATATTAGATCGCGCTAGTTCAAAACTAGTTTTGTCTGATTTGAATATTATTGAAATTTTAAATGCTCCTATTTTAATTATTGGCTGCGGAGGAATAGGTACCATTGTTTTTAATAATTTATTACAAGCTGGTTTTAACAACTTCACTATTGTTGATAAAGATAAGGTTGAACAAACGAATCTAAATAGGCAATTGTTTTACACAAAAGAAGATGTCGGAAGAGGCAAAATCGATGTTTTAGAAGAAAATGTTTTAAAAAATTGGTCTGGTGTTACTATTAAAAAGTGGGAACAGTTCATTACAAAAGAAGAACAAGTTCTTAATATATTAGATCAAGCTAATTATCAGATAGTAATTAATTGTGCTGATACACCTAGTAATATTGAATATATAATTGCCGAAGCCTGTTCAGAAAAGGATATCCCTGTAATATCAGGACATGTTGGTCTAGAAACTGGGACGATAAATCCAATATATGATAGATACAATCAGTTTAATAAATCTGATTCAAAAGAAATTTCAGCTCATTTAAAGGCTTCCATTTCTACAACTAATATGGTAACAGCATCTTTATTGAGTCAGATTGTTTTTGATTATCTTTTTAAAGATATAGTTAAATCCTCATATAACTTTTACGACTACCATGTAATAAATTTTAAAACAATGGAAATTACTGAAGATGGATAAAATAAACAATATAATTTTTTTTGTTGATGATTTACCTGAAAGTTTAATACCTATGGATGCTATGGATACGAACACTAAGCTATTTGTTAGTTTCTTATATACACCAATTATTAAAAAATTACAAGGTGAATATATATCACCGTATTTTGTAGATATGAGTAAAGACAATGTAATTTGTTTAAAATTCACAGATGAGGTATTTTGGTCTGATAATACAAGTCTTTCAGCTATAGAATTTTTATATACTCTAAGGTTAATTTTTAGTCAAAGAAAAAAATGCTTTTATTATTTGGACTTTATAAAAGGTGCTAAAGATTTTATCTATGGTAATGCTAAACTAGAGAATATAGAGATGTGGGTTGAAGACAATGTGTTTTTTGCGAATGTTTTCAATCTCAACACATATAAAGATGTTTTTTCCTGTCCAAATTTTTCACCGTTAAAATTTAGGCAGGATGAGATTGACTTTCAAACTACTTCAGGAGGATATTTTTGTAAACTTTCAACAAATAAGAAGATAATTCTAGAGAAAAATATATCTGACAATAAACTTCCGAATGCTGTAGAGATTATAGAGGAGATAGATATACACAATCAAATTCAGCAGATTCAATCTGGTAAGATGGCTTATACTGGATTCACCTCTTTAAATTTAGAAGATAGTGTCTTGAGACACAAAAATTATGAACTCCAATCTGACATACATTTCAGATTACTATTTAACGCTAAAATGTACGATGAGATTAAGGAACATAGCGCTAATATTAAAGATGAAATTATATATGAACTAAAAAAATCAAACAATTTGCTAAAATATATTAATGTAAATTGCAATGAATTATATTATCGATACAATAATGTAATTAGTACAGATACGGAACGAATGACTAGATTTTTGTATCCAGACTATTTCCCTAATGACTTGATTGTTGATATTATAACTAAAGTTATGAATAGATATAGTATAAAAGTTAAGAGTTATCCTCTCAGTTTCAAGGCTTATCTTTCTGAAAATTGGGAGAAATATGATTTGATTTTAGAATTAATTGAACCAATTACAAAAAATCAATTAGATGAATTTATTGAACAAATCCAGTTTATTGATCAGAAAGATAAGCAAACGTATGTTGGTTTAATAAATGAATATATTAAGTCAACAGATAATAGAGAGAAGGAAATAAAGACTACTGCACTGGTGAATTTAATTAGAAAAAGTTCTAGAGTTTTAGATTTTGGGGTTTTCAGGCAATACTATATTAAAAATCCTGAACTACCTGAAATTGAACTAACTGATAATGGCCTAATTAATATGAATAAGATGTTTAACAAGGATAAACTATGTGGGATTTAACAAAACTATACTACGACGATTTACAATGGGAAGAGGCAATGAAGGAAACTAGAGTATCTCTTGAGAAGATGCCGAGTTTTAAATTTGAACTTGAAATACTTGATGAAGATTTTACTAAAATCGAGTATTATTCAGAAAAGTTAGATAGATTATATACTTATGGTTTGCTTAGAAGAGAGCAAGATTCAGCAAACACATATATAACAAAGCGAATCCATGAAATTTATTCTCTTTACCAATTATTTAACAGAAAAATTAAGCTATTTAATAATCTATTTTTAAATAGTGATAAAACGTTGGAGGTACTTAGAAGCAGTGAAAAACTAAAAAAATATGAACAATTTTTTCAACAGAAGTTGACTGATTCTGTTAGTATGAAAGATTTTGATAGCAAAAATTTATACAAAAAAGTATCACCAAGGGATGCCTATATTAATTGGTATGGTAGTTTTGAATATATAGGTAAATTTACAACAAATGATAGGATAGAGAAAATAACAGAAGAAAATATCCTACAATATCTTAGAGTAGAGGAACAAATTTACCGCAGAGAGGCATATGAATCTGTTGAAATTTTTTTAAAAGAAAATTCAAATTTAGCATCATTTTTTTTAAATACTCACTTTCAGTTGAAAAACTTTATAGCTAAACAAAATGGATTTGAAAATGCTTATGATATGTTTGTTTATAATAATATTTTTGATAAAAGTCAGAGTGTTTTTTTCTTCCAAGAGAATATAACGCAGAAAATTATTCTATTACATGAGGAAATCTTAAACAATAAAATCAAGCGTAGTGGCTTAAATAAATTTACCTATTCTGATCTCTACTATTTAAAAAATAGCGATAACTTCAAATTATCTTTTAGCGAGGCTACAAAAATTATTTTAAATACTTTCCGTGTTAAAGGGGGAGAATTTTATAATGCTGTAGAAGAAGTTATAACTAATAATTGGATATCTAGGGAGAAGAACACTTTGCGGCACCCTGGACAAAGATCAATTAGTTGCTTTGGAGTTCATCCATTTATAACAGTAAATTGGAATAGTGAATTTGATGATTTATTTGAGCTGACTCATGAGATTTCAGGAGCAATAGGGCAGTATTATGCATCTCAAAATGGTATGTTTATATATTCTGAGTTATCAATTCTAAAAACAGAATTTATTTCAATTTTAGGCACATTGTATTTAATCGACTATTTAGGAAATAATTTTGAAGAAAAATTGATCATTTTCGATCAAGTTGATAATTTCATTAGAGATTCTTTTATTATACCCTTTATTTATAGTACAATTGAATATCAGTTATATACTAAATCAAAAAACCAAAAATTAGATAATGAGGACATTTCTGATGTTTGGTATGAAATAATGTCAAAGTTCCATTCGATAAAAAATTTCGAGGAAATGCCCATTAATCGCTATAATTGGGTTAGGCATGAACATTTTTATATGGATGGTTATGACTTTAGATATATCATTGCATTTATACTTGCGTATGATTTTTATAAGAAAGATAAAAGTCTAGAATTTGTGATTGAATTACTAAAGAAAGGGGAAAGAATATCTGACAAAGAATTTTTTAATATGGTTCTTGGAGAAGAATTATCTTACGAAAAATTAGTAGAGAGTTGTGTAACAGATATTATGAGAAAATATGATGAAGAAAATTTTAGTTTATAATAGTTTTTCAAACATGATGCCAGAACTAATAGTTTGGATGATATATCTACAGAATTTTGGATGGAGTATTGCTGAGATAGCACTTTTACAGGGAATATTCACTTTTTTTTCAGCGATATTTGAAATTCCTTCAGGAATTATCGCTGATAAGATAGGTTATAAAAGAGCATTGCAGTTAGCAGAATTGATCTGTATTTTTTATTTAATATCTTACTTTTTTCCGCTTAATCGAATGGTCATTTATATTGGATTTATTTGTTTTTCACTAGGATTATCTCTCATATCTGGGACTGATACCTCATTGTTATACAATATTACAGATGGTAATAAATTTCTAAAATATATGGGAATTTTTAATTCTTTAGGGATAATATCAGTTGCTTTTGGGAATTTAATCGGAGGCTGGATTGCAGAAAAATCTTGGACACTGTTATTTTTGATATCATTATTATTCAGAGTAGTTGCTCTAATCTGTATAACATCATTTGATGTTTCTAAGATAAGAGAAGTTGAGCCTATTGCAGATAATAAAAAAGCAATAAAACTATATTTAGAAAGATTATATGATTTTGTCAAAACGACAAAAAAGTTCAAGTATATATTAGTATCGTCTGCATTTTTGATGTCATCCGTAACGTTAAGTTATCAATATATGCCAGTTGTTCTAGAGCAATTAAGTTTAACTACAGGGCAGGTATCATTAATTTATGCAATTGTATCTGTGTTAGGATCTGTATTATCTTTTTTTAGTGAAAAGTTAACAAGTAAATGGTCTAGTAGAGGGGTTGCAGTTATTATATTTTTCATTTCTTTGCTACTATTTTTAGGGATAGGGAGGTTCCCGTATCACTCGATAATTGTAACAATAAGTTTTATGGTTCCTAATATTTTATACGAACTGCTGTCCGTCATAATTGATTCTACGGTTCATGAGGATTTGAGAGATGATATTAGAGCATCATCTATATCTCTAATTAATTTTGCCAATTCTATTATGTTGACATTTGGATCAATTTTAGTAAGTTTATTGTCGGGTTTATTTAGTTTGCAAATTACTATTAGTTTAATTTGTACAACTTTAATGCTATTGTCATTATTATCATATATAGAGTTTGGAAGGAGATAAAATGAATAATAACAACTATCAAAAAAAGAATTACGATAAAAATTTTTCTTTATTTTATAATAAGTATTTGACAGGTCAAGCTAAAAAATATGGAAATTTTATAATGTGTTTTCTAAATAGAAACGGATTACAGACCGGAAGAATTCTAGACATAATGTGTGGTACGGGCAACCTCCTTGTTCAATTTGAAGACAAAGGCTGGGAAACGAATGGTGTTGACATTTCTGAGAGTATGTTAGAGGTTGCTAAGACAAATTTATCTAAAACTAAATTGATTCAGAGCGATATTGTAGAATTTAATTCAAAAGATGATTATCAGGTAGTAGTTGCAACAGCAGATGCACTTAATCATTTAAAAACAGATAAAGATATCTACGAGGTATTTAAAACAGTTTTCTCTCTATTATCAAACTCAGGATATTTTATTTTTGACATGAATACTCCAATTGGTATTAAAAATAATAACTATTTTATATCTTCAAGTGATGATGATGGAATATCTATTAGGGAAGGGTTTGTAGATGAAATCCATGGTGTTGGTTTTACAAGATTTCATGGTGCATTTAAAATAGATAAAAATACTCCTTATTTAAGATTTGATTCAACAATATATAACTATTTTCATAATATTGAAGAACTTGAGAAAAAACTTTTTGAAATTGGTTTCAAAACGGTAGAGATACGAGATGGATATTCTGAATTGTTATGGGATTCTAATAGTACGGAACGGGTGCTATTTATATGTAAAAAATAATAACTTATTTAATTTTAAGAAAGATAACCTAAATGCTACGTACTCTATGTTTAGTGAGTCTGGGACAAAAGTCCTTTAGCTCCAAAAAAGCAACGGATTTGAACTGCACCCTAAAAGTTAGACAGAAAAATCTAACTTTTGGGGTGCTTTTATTATGAAATTAACTTTTGAAGATAAAGTTCAAATATATGAATCAAGAAAGCAAGGAGAGAGTTTTAGGCGACTTTCAAATCAATTTGGGATAAAGATTTCTAATCTTCAGTACATGATTAAATTGATTGATCGTTATGGAATAGAAATCGCAAAAGAGTAAAGAATCGTTATTATTTTCCTAAATTAAAATAAGAAATTATTGATAAAGTTCTCCTGGAAGATTGTTCATAAAAAAGAGTATCTTTGGCTAGAGAAAATCACAAAATCTAAATAAAATAGAAGATACAAAATATTTGTAATATGTAAAAGGTAGTTCAAAAATATAGAACTACCTTTTGTTGATAATAATGAAATTAGATACTTGTTCTTTTAAAATAAATAGAGTAAAAATTTCTAGAAGGAAATCATCAAACTGTTTTGATTTAACTATAGTTATTTTACTTTTGTGGTCGAGAACGAATGGAAGATATGGGATTACACAGAGTGAGTATTTCTTTTTGTTTTGATTGAGATACATGAGTATAGATCTGAGTTACAGAAATAGAGCTATGTCCAAGTATTTGCTGTATATAACGAATATCTACATCTTTATCCAGTAGCATTGTAGCAAAGCTGTGTCTAAACATATGTGGCGTGATAGTTATAGATAAGTTGTTTTTCTTAACCAGCTTCTTTAAAATTAGACGTACGCTTTGTTCTGACAGTGCTTTAAGAGGATTTTGACCAGTAAATAAATAGTCATTAGGTCGGACGCAGTATTTATTTATATATGTTTTCAATAAACTAAAGGTTGTTTGGTCTCCTAAAAAGAGGATACGTTCTTTTTTTCCTTTCCCGATAATATGAAGTGTTCTATTTGAAAAATTAATATCTTTAAGATGAATATGACAAAGCTCAGAAATCCGAATGCCAGTTGAAAGTAATAAGGAAATGATTAGTAAATTTCTTTCAGCTTTTTGTTTTTGATATTTAGATTTTGAATAGATAACTTTTTGTTCTGAATATGAGTAGACACTTTTTAAAATATCATAAGGAATGGTTTTAGGTAATATTTTTTCCTTCCGAAATTGAAATCGTAGTTGATTAAAAGGATTTTCATCAATTATATCTTGAAATTTTAAATAGTTATAAAAAACCTTCAAACTTGCGATTTTTCGTCGTAGAGTGTTTGATTTTATATTTGATTTTGTTAAAAACTCAATATATGATTCAACATTATTGTAGTTTGAATTGTAAAATTGTAAAAGATCGTTTTTGTAAGCTCGAATTGTATGTGTGCTTAAACGCTTATGCGTTTCGCAGTAACTTAAGTAAGTAGAAATAAGTTTAGAATCCATGAATATCTCCTTTAGTAATAATCATGTTATTTTAAACTTATTTAAGCATTTTGTATAGTGATAATAAATAGTTATCAGTAGGAGAGAGATGTGAGAGAATTTCAATATTTCATAAGTTATTCAAGAGATATTTACTATGAATTTGTAAATAATCTGAATAATACGTTAAATGAAATAGGATTAAAAACCTGGATTGACAAATTTGAAATTAACATTGGAGATGAAATAATTGATAATCTATATACTGTACTCGATAAAAGTGCTGATTATTATGGAATTATTTTTATATTCGATGAAACATTCTTTAACAAAGCATGGTGTATAAAAGAGCTAGATTATGCGATGAAGAAAAGGATTCCTTTTTTTCCAATATTGTATAAAATAAAAAAAGAAGATATTCCTAATGAATATACTTTCTTAAAAAATTATAATTTATTAACGGTATCATCGTTAAAAGAAACTGATTATATCGTAGATCGCTTTATATTGCTGCATTTGAACAATATTATTTGCAGAAATATTTCTAATTTTTCAATTGACAGTTATGTTGGTAATTTTTTATTAGAACAAATTCGACATACTACTGTAAATAGTATTGATGCTATTTTTATCCTAGATAACTTCTCTCAATATTTGAGAAAGCAAAAACGGTTGGGGAATTTTAAACTAACACATGAAATCTTGTTTTGTATCGCAATAACTAGACTATTAAAAGAACGTTTATTTAGGAAAGATTTCCAAGGGGAGTACCATTTTAAAATATTGGAAATCATCCAAGAAATATATATTAAGACGTTTCTATAAATGTTCAAAATAGCCTTAGAGAACATTAAACATATAAAACTAAAAAACAGAGATTCACCGAATTGAAATTAAATGGTGAGTCTTCTGTTTTTATTAAAGTAAAAAGCCTTTATATACTGATTTACTATTAAAGTTTATCCATGATGTAAGCATCTCTGATGTGCTTAATGCAATCAATAATAGTTTGAGATAAAATTTCAGGATCTTTTTCTATCAGTAGCTTATCTAGAAAAGGAGTGAGATAAGAATATTTATCAATTTCAGATAAAAGTGTTTGGTATACTTCTAAAGAGCTCCAACCAGTTGAACCTACGGGAATAATAAATCTATTTTGCTTTATAGCCCTGTCAAAATCTTCTAGTACTCCCTTGGAGTTAGATAAAGTTCCGTCATAGTATTGATTTCCAAAGACAAATATAACTATACCTGCTTCTGATATCATATTATCTTGGAATCTTTTCTTTGCCGAACTATCAATATGTTTATCGCTACCTTTAATTAATGGGAGAGTTTTAATTTTTAGATATTTCGAAATATCAAGATTTTTATCATTAATAGCGGTCATTACGCCATTAATCACCTGTGGTCCTACACCTTCTATATTACCGTTACCTACTATAATTTCATTAGCAATTAATTTATATCCTAAAAGATATAGGAACTCAGTAGCACTATCTTCATCCCATTCTCCATAATTTCTACAACTTCCAGCAATAAATACACTATTTGTTAAATATAACTTATAAGATTGATTAAATAGTTCATCAATCTCATTATAATCTTCAATCAAAATAGTATGAATACCATATCTTTTTAAATCATTTATTTCGTGCTCTTGTTTTATCTTTCCGTATTCTAATTCACTTTCAGGGTCTTGGGAATTTTCAAACATATCAATGGTCAAATTTTTCCTAAAACAATAGTGCATCCTAATATTTTCTCCGATTAATAATCTAATTTTGCTTAGAATTTGCTGAATATCTGGATCATTTAAACTATATCCTACAAATACAAATGTTTTACTAATCAGATCTCCGCGGAGTGTTTGAATAAAAAGTTTGTGACTCTTATCAAAACTCTCGTAATCATCACGAGTCAATATTGCCTCATAGGGTCTAGAAATATCTCCATGAAATTTATAGACAGTCGCATCAATATTTGGAGGGGTAATTGACAAATCATTATTATCAATCTTGATGTCTACACGTTTTCCAGCTTTCTTCAAATTATCCTCAATTAAGTGGTCATAATTAGTTGTCCAAAAAGTTTCAATAGGCATGCTCGTTAACAGTGTTAGCAAATTATTATCTTTAGAGTCTTTTGTAAATTCTTGTATTAATTTTTGTGAAATCTGATTTTTTGATTGTGCAGAATTTTTGTAATATTGGGCAACTGAAATTAAGTCATACTCTTTATCAATATTTAGTCCAATCGAATCAGAAAATTGCCGTAATAATTCTTTCCAGTTTACATAACCTGAGGGAACAGAAAGTCCTGCACCAGCAAAAATTGCTGCATTATTTTCTAACATTGCCGCACTAAAATCAGAAATAAATTGTTTTTTTAGTTTTTTCATCTCTCTCCTACCGATAACTATTTATTATCATTAGTATACCATAGTTTCTAATCTCCTATATGTTTCCAACAGTAACTTTTTATTGGGATGGATAAGATGAATATTTACTGGGGAAAAATCAGAATATCATTAAAAGTTTAAACTTTTCTAATCTTTTGAATATTCGTTGACAAAGACTTGTTCTTAGATGTATAATAGATATGTAAAATAAATCACAAAGAAATAGAGGTGATAATATGCAATTATCACGATATGTATTAAGTCATAAACTTGATTCAGGTACGGTCTATTTTAATACTAAAAATAATCATTCTTTTTTTATAACAAAAGAATTGGAAGAAGTGATCTCTCATAATGAAGAGATAGCAAGAGATTATTATAGTTATCTTGAGCAAAATATGTATTGTTCTGAAGAGAATGAAGTAGATAAATATCTACAACAAATTCAAGATACTAATAATGAGGTTTTAGAGTTCACAATTTTAACACATGGTGATTGTAATTTTCGATGTAAATACTGCTATGAGCATTTTGAGAATATCGGAATGTCAGAAAAAACAGAGCTAGCAATTTTAAAATTTGCAGAGGAAAAGTTAAAAACAGGTGTTTATAGGTATTTAAGAATTTCTTGGTTCGGTGGAGAACCACTATTAGGATATGCAACTATTCAGCGATTATCAACAAAATTTTTAGAACTTTGTAATCAGTTTGATGTGATATATTCAGCTAGTATAACGACTAATGGATTTTTACTTACAAGTAAGAAATTTGAAGCGTTAGTATCTGATTATCATGTTTCAAGTTTTCAAATTACTCTTGATGGTGATTGTGAAAGTCATGATACACAACGAGTTTTAAAAAATAAAAAGGGGTCTTATCTTCGTATTTTAGAAAATTTGCATCGTATGAAAGAAACTCCTCTAAATTTCACTTGTGTACTTCGTTTCAATGTTTCTAAAGAAAATTACAATCACATGGAATTGTTTTTACTGAATGATGGCGAATTTTTTAAAGGTGATGACAGATTTTTAGTAATGTATCATAACATAGGAAATTGGGGTCAAGGTGACCGTTCTAGGGATGATTGTGTTACATTATTAAAAGATGATGCAAGTTATGAGTTGTCAATTAGAGCATTAAACTTAGGATACAAGTTATGTTCACCAAATATAGTTATTCATAATTCGTTTAGTTGCTACGCAAATCGATTAAATCATTATATGTTTAATGTTAAAGGTATTGTACAATCTTGCACAGTAGCCCTATACAATAAAGAGAATATCTTTGGAAATATCAATACTGGATTGATTAACCAGAATAAATTAAAGAACTGGAGTATTATGGTCAGAGATGATTGTAAAGGGTGTCCATTTGTTCTGGTATGTAAATCAGGCTTTTGTCCAATGGCCAAGCATATTACAAAATTAAATTCTGATTTTATATGTGAAAGTATGAAAGAGAGAATTAAAAAAAATCTAGCACTTTTTGCTTTATCCAAGTTATATGAAGATATTTTAGATGTGGACTAGAAAGGAGATCATATTTATGGTTGTCAAAAAAAATAATCAAATCCCTAAGAGACCTGAAAATGTGACTAATATTTGCAATTATTGTAAATAATGTTTCTAAATTACAGAGAGGTGTGCTAGCCTCTCTATTTTTTCTAGGAGAAACTTATGATTCATATCTTTAAATATCTTGATAAAAAAACAAAATACCTAACCATTATTGGTGCACTGGCAAATGGGGGTCTCGCTTTGGGGCAACCCTTGGTTGTTGCCAAAGCACTATCAATAGATCAAAATAACCTTACCTATTCTTCTATTTGGAAATTTGCCCTCTTTGGTTTTTCTGTCTATTTCGCTTTGTATAGTCTAATGTTATTTTGTAATCATGCAAATAATGTCTTTCGACGTGAAATTCACATGAATATCCGAACGGCATTGTTTCATAAGTTAATGGAAGACAGGGAATATAGTGAAGATGAAAAGATTACCATGCTGACACAGGATATGGAATTTTTAGGAGATAACTTTTTTGAACGCTATATGACTATTTCATGTTGGGGATTTGGAGCGCTGATTACGGCGATCTATATCATTGCCCAAAATGTTTTATTGGGTTCTATCTTTGTTTTCTTCACGATCTTACGTCCCATTCCACAATTCTTAATGAATAATAAGCTAAAGAATTCAGGGGATGAAATGTCTCAGGGAAGAACAGCTGTTCATAACCAAATCTCTGATAGTATTCGAGGGGCTCAAACCTTGCGGATGAATCAAGCCTTGCCTGAAAATTCTCAGCGCGTCTGGAATATCAATCTTCGTTATCAACGAGCCATTCAAAAGTTTGCTTTTACCCATAATATTGTTTTCTTTTGTAATGGTTTCATGGTCTTTCTTAGCCAAGTACTCCCCTTGGTATTGGGGTTCTTCCTTGCCATGCATGGTCATCATGTTTCAGTGGCTAGTCTGGTTGCAATGTATATTGCCGCTGGTCAACTGGTAGGTCCTATCCAAAATATCATGTATGATGTGGTTGAAGTACAAGGAGCCAAAACAACGGCAGAAAAGATTTTTGGGATTTTAAATCGAGCAGATAATAGTGAATCGGACAATCATTCGATCTCACAAGTAGAAGAACTAGAAATTTCTCATTTAAGTAAATCTTATAACGGTAGAGAGATTATACGCGATCTTAATCTAGCCATTCAACAAGGGGAAAAAGTCCTCATCAAAGGGCCAAGTGGCTGTGGGAAATCAACCCTCTTTCGAATGATCATAGGGGAAGAAAAGGCGGATGATGGGACGATTACTTGTCGGACAAGGGATGGAGCAAAAACAAGTTATTTTATTCGTCAGGTAGGTATCATCAGTCAGCATCCTTTCCTCTTTAATGATACTGTTCGCTACAATCTTAGTTTGGGACAAGAGTTTTCAGATCAAGAATTGGAGACTGTTTTGAGACAGGTCAAACTCGACCATGAACTAACTGATGGACTCGATTTTGTAATCACTAATAACGGAGAAAATATTTCAGGCGGACAACGAGTCCGGATTGAACTAGCCCGCTTCCTTCTTCGTAAAAAGGATATTTTATTAGCAGATGAGGTAACTGCAGCTCTTGACGTAGAAAATAGCCAGATGGTTCGAGACTTGATTTTCTCACTACCGATGATGGTGTTAGAAATCGCTCACCATATTGATGATGAAATTCGTTACGATCAAGTCATTGAACTAAGAAAAAATTGAATTATTTTCATGATAAGATAAGGTAGTGAGTACTCTCTCCAGTCGGAAACTTCCTCACTACTAATCTTAGTATGTTTGTTAACTGTAGTGCGGGACGAAAATTTTAACAACGAGGAAGGATATGTTTGTCCTTTCTTTTTTGATGTCGGGGGCATGAAATCGCGCTTCTTAAAGTTTGAATAGTTTCTAAGGTTCTGTTGCGAAGTTTGAAAATCAAACGCGCCCTCTCTGAACTCCAAATATCTTAGGCTGTTATTCCCATTAATACCTTGATTTCAGTAGACACTGAAAAGCCGAAGAGCGTTCCATTTCTTCGGTTCTTTTTATATATTCCTCGAATGGTCTCCATGCCCTTAACCGTGGAAGAGGCTGTACGGAGACTTTGATAAAATTTATTCCGTCGTTTAATAGGTCGATGGTCTTGTTCTATTAAATTGTTAAGATACTTCACAGTTCGGTGCTCTGTCTTAGTATATAAACCCACACTCTGTAACTTTCTAAAGGCAGAGCCAAGAGAAGGTGCTTTATCGGTCACAATTGCTTTCGGCTCACCAAACTGTTTATGGAGTCGTTTTAAGAAAGCATAGGCTACTTGCGTATCCCGTTTCTTTCGTAACCAGATATCTAAGGTTAAGCCGTCCGCATCAATTGCACGATAAAGATAATGCCAACGTCCCTTAATTTTGATATAGGTTTCGTCCATTTTCCATGAATAGAAGGATTGTCTATTTTTCTTCTTCCAAAGATAATAGAGGACTTTGCTGTACTCTTGCACCCAACGATAAATCGTAGTATGACAAACATTTATTCCACGATCATATAACAATTCCTGAACTTCACGATAGCTTAGATTGTAACGCAGGTAGTAACCAACAGCGACAATAATGACGTCTTTTTTGAATTGTTTGCCTTTAAAATGATTCATTACTCTGTCCTCTCTGTCTTTTTTCTCAATTTTACACTAAAATAGATTTTTTGGAAATCTTTGCAACAGAACCCGTTGTAGCAGAGAATGGTGATGAAATTGCCCGTGAAAAATCACCTCTACAGTTATTGTTAGAAAACGAGAGTAAATTAAATAATCTAACTAAATTTATATGACTAAATTAAAGAAGATTAAAATGTATAGACTGATGTGAGTGATAACACCTTAAAAATGGAAATGAAAAAAATAAGTATAAATAATTCTATTTTTGCTGATTTGTATTAATTTTTAGGAAAATAAGAGTCAATAGTATAATAAAAAGGGGTTGGAATTTTATTTTCAATCCCTTTTTTGGATAAAGAAAATAATAATGGTGCTAATTAGGATTAATACCTAAATAAGTTTTAATTTTCTTTTCAAGAAAATCAATATGTTGATTAATTTCAGTTTGTTGCTTATGAAGTTCATCAAGTTGAAAAAATAGTAGTCTAAGTCGTTGAGGAATTGTGGAGTCTCCTTTATATCTTAGGTCAGCGTATTCTTGCATATTTTTAATAGACATTCCCGTCTTTTTTAATCTAATAATGAATTGAGTCCACGCTATATCAGAGTCATCATAGTATCTACGATTATTTTCTTCTCTGTGTGAGTAAATCAATTTTTCTTGCTCATAGTATCGAAGTGTGGGAATAGAAAGTCCAGTTTTGTTAGCAAATTCTCCAATAGAATAGTGAGCCATAATATTTCCCCCTTTTTTTTAATATTTTAGCATAATTTTAAAAAAATCGAAAAATTTTCAGTTTTCTCTTGACATAAAGTGCACTTTACTATGTAAAATACATAGCATCAAAGGAATTTGATATAAAGTACTCTAATTTATGAGTTGATTGAAAATAAAGGAAATTATGGAATCGCTTCTCTGTGTAGGTGACGGAATGGGAGCAGCGACTCTTATAAAAAATGCAAATAGCAATCTGTAAAGGAGAAAATAGTATGGAACAAACGAAGAATTATACTTGTATTACTGGAGCCAGTGCTGGTATAGGAGCGGAGACAGCAAGACAATTTGCAAAATTAGGAACGAATCTTATTTTAATTGCTCGGCGTCAAGAACGTCTAGAAGAATTGAAGCAAGAGATTTTGAACCATTATCCGGATTTAGATGTTGTTATTAAAGTTGTTGATTTATCGAAGTCCAGTAATGTTTTTGCTCTTTATGAAAGCTTGAAAAAATATCACATTACTACTCTAATAAATAATGCTGGTTTTGGAAATTATGATAAGGTTGAATCTCAAGATTTAGAAAAGATAATAACATTAATCCATCTAAACATTGAAGCTTTAACAATTCTATCAACTCTATATGTGAGAGATTATAAAGATTGTAAAGGCGCTCAATTGATTAACTTATCATCTAGAGGCGGATACATGATGGTTCCAAATGCAGTTACATACTGTGCAAGTAAATTTTATGTCAGTGCTTTTACAGAAGGCTTGGCATTGGAACTAGAGGCAAATCAACATCAATTAAAAGCTAAGGTTTTAGCTCCAGCTGCCACAAAAACGGAATTTGGTCAAGTTGCTACAGATTCTAAAGAATATGATTATGATGAGCATTTTGCTAAATATCACACAAGTGAAGAGATGGCACAATTTTTGATGGAATTATATCAAAGTGACAAAGTTGTTGGTTTAGTTGATGTTACAAATTTTGAATTTCATCTTAGTGGACCACTACTTAATCATTAATTATTTTAATAAATAGAGATAATATGTATTGAATAATAATAGTTGCAGTCGTTTTATGATAAGAAGAAAGCTTCTGAAACGTTAGATTTCAGAAGCTTTTTGTCTATCTATTATGATTTAAACCTTGGTAAGTTATAATTTTCTGTGATATTTAGGATATTTAAAAACATACAAGTGTTTTTGTAGATTAATTTACAATTTTTCCAGTATTTTGCCAAGTAGTTCTTCTAACTTTCCTAAGTCCCCATAGACTGTCCCATCCATATAAAGATTGTAAACTTCATCATCTTGTTCCACGCGTACTTGTGCAGAATAACCTTTTGATAGTGCTAAGGAACGAATAACTTCTCGTTGAGTTCGTCCATTCCCTTCTCGAAAGGGATGGAAATAATTAAGATTATCAAGAATTTTTGCTAATTGTTTAATAATCTCATCTTTTGAATTAGCAGTTTGATAATAGGTATGAATAAGATGGTTGATATAGTCTTGGGCAGTACTGAAAGATTGTATTGACATAAAAGGATTCCCATTTTTTGAGATATTCACCTTGCGAAATTGTCCCGCCCAAGCATAGACATCTTGAAATAAATATTTATGAATGGCTAAAATATCACTAATGGAGTAGACTTCTATGGTTTTCAAGCGCAAGTCTGCAAGCCTTCTAGTAACGAATAAATGCTCATTCCGGTAGGCTTCTTCAATATTTGTAATATTTTGTTTGTTGATTAAGACTGTAGAATTTGGATAGGTATATTGGTGATTGGGGTCAATGTACTCATAGCCTTCGTATTGATTCTTAACCAATATTCAATTCCTTTCGTTTGTTGATAACATAAGTTTTTAAATCAATCACATCTTGAACAGTAGGTTCATAATTTTCAATCATTGATGACCCAATAGCATACCAGACGGTATCGAAATCTGAAAAGTTATCAAAGGGAATCCCTAAAATTGTTAATTCTTCTTTATTTACATCAAGAGTCATGGCACACTTCCTTGTATAACGTTATCTTTATTATACCATAAAATCGGTATTTTTACCTAAAGGATAGAGACTGTTATTAAAACCAGAAAACTAGTTTTGTTCGCTTTTTATATTTGAGATCGGACTTTTGTCCCAGCCTCTTTATTTTATATTGTTTTTAGAATTAAAATATTGAGCTTAAGATTTATCTTTCTTAAACGCCCCTGCTTGTGCATACAATAACCATGATAAGGCGATCATAATAGCTGCGAAAACAGAAATTCCTGAGAATCCTGTAAATTTCACAAAGAGAACTCCTCCCACTATACCTGCAATTGTTTCACCTAAATACATTACTGCATTTGATAATGAAGAAATTGTACTTCGTGCATTTTCGACAGTACCTTGCAAAGTCGCCATAAACAAAGGAAAAATAAATCCATTATTTATATAGATAATTGTTAATAAAATTTCGGCTACCCAAAAATTATTAGCAAAAGGTAGAATAAGGTAGAGGATAATTAATGTAAGTAATTCAGTTTTAAAAGTTCTTTGTAAACCAAATTTTTTAACCAATTGACTTCCAAATAAAGAACCCAATAAGTTACCTGCACCAATAGCTATAATTGCAGTACTAATGTTAGTTAAACTCATATTAAAGTCATTGGTAAACCATGTAGAAATGAAGGTAATGGCTGTAAAAGAACCTGTTTGGAAAACAAAATAAGCAATTAGATAACTAACTGATTTTTTATTAGTTAGGATATTTTTATAAGCCTCTGTAAAAGAAATTCTATTTGCTTTTCCAATTTCAAGTTTTGGTAGAAAAATATGGATTAAAATGAGAAGTATTAAGGAAGCAAACGCAATCGTATAAAAGGGAGTTTGCCAAGAAAAGTTTGCCAGATAGCCACCAATAGGTACCCCAGCCATTTGAGAAACGGATAAACCAGCGGTCGCATATCCCATAACCTGCACAATATATTTTTTATCAACAACAATAGGAATTGAAGCCCAAACTTGTGGAGTTACAAATGAAGCACTGATACCTGCAAATAAGCGGAAAAGGAGCATTAAAGGAAAACTTGTTGCAAAACCGCATAGAAAAGTTGAAATGGTAAAAGCAATCAGCCCATAAGTCATTACTTTTTTTCTATCACGACCATCTGAAATTGGACCTGAGATAAGGGCAAATACAGCATAACCTATTGCATATGCGCTGACCATCCAACCAGAAACTGAAGAATTTATATTATATAGGTTTGCTAAAGTTGGAAGCAGTGGAGAAATTAAAAATGTATCGGTCCCTATAATGAACATTGTTAAGAAGAACAAATAAGAGTATTTTTTCATTGTATATTAACATCACTTTCTAAGAATATTTTTGTTATAAGTTATAAATAGATACTTTACGTAATAATGGCTATCCAGTTCTGTTTCATAAAACACCTCCTTTTTAAATTTAATAGTTAAATAATTATTGAACTATTAAATTTTATATTATCACTATAATGCAGAAAAGTCAACGACGGCCGTACAAAAAATTGACAAGTGTTTATTTCAATAGTAAAATTACTTTATGACTATGAAACAATATAACCTTAGCGAAGATGATTTAAGAGTTAAAATTTTTAAAGCATTAGCAGATAATGTTCGTCTAAAAATTATTAGATTACTGTACAGAGCGAATACTGAACTAAGTTGTGGAGAAATTGGCGATTTGCTCATTATTAGTAAATCAGCTGCTTCGTATCATTTTAAAACTTTGCGAGAAGCTGGTCTTACTACAACAAGAAAAGTAGGTCAGAATAAATTTGTAAAGTTAAATCATGAGACATTTGATACTTTCTTACCTGGCTTTCTTAATTCTTTAGACAAATAATCAAATGCATTTCAACTAGACCAGTAGTTTTCTTGTGTTAACGGGGAGGTATATGAAAAGATATTTAAAAAATGTAGTTTGTGATGTTTTATTTAGAAATACTGGTTCAACAACTACTTTATTAGAGGCATTGACTAATGACCATGTTGATGTAGAAATAGTTAAGGAAGAAATCTCTTTCTAGTAATGTTTCGCAACTCTACTATAACGGATTTATTCCTTTTTGTGTTTATACAACTTATTGTACACTACCCTAAAATTTGGTTTGATATTAGAAATAAAACAAATTTATAGATTATAGAGGTGTCAAATTATTTTGTATGTATTACACATGAAAAATTGTTCTATTAATCTTCATATTCATTCTTACACAGTTTAATTATATTTAACTACTAAAGATTTAATTTCCTAATTATGAGATTTTTGTTGCACTATATTTTACAATTTATCAAATGAAAAAGCAGTCCAAGTCTTCTGAAATCTGATCTAAAGCTATTTATAAATTACTTGAAATCAAACCGTGTCAAACCTGGTCTTACGATTTGTAAGTAAAAGAACAAATAAAAAAGAGGAGCTTCACAATAAAGCTCCTCTTCTTTTACATATCCGAATCATTATTCTTATTTCAAAAAAGGTAGTGAAAAAGGTAGTGATTCGGTTGATTTATATTGCAATGTAGTGAAATTTAGAATTTCAAAAATCGCTTTAAATCAAGGTTTCTAACGTCTAGTGACGTGTAGTGAATCCCTATTTCACCTCTGTAAAAATTAAATAGTACCTTAATAAACTTTATTATATCAATTTTCTTTAACGTTAAGCAAGATTACGATAACACGTTGATCATATTTTTAAAAAGACTTAATTTAAGATTCTTAAAGTCTTGTTATTTATCAAAATACTGATTTTAAGCGATTTTGCATTCGATAAAATCAACAATTTATAGATGTATTACATTATATTGGACAGTAAATGGACAGTGACAGAGTATTTGAAGGAGAGAAAAAGAGGCCTTAAGTGCCTCTTTTTATATAATATGATTGTATTATTACGAAAAGTTTAGAAGGTGGTAAATCGGATATTCAATAAAGAGTTCTCTCTGGCTTTCGGAAAACTCATTTTCAAATAAATAATTTGCTTGTTCTTTATATCCTAATATACAAGCTGTAGCGTATCGGATTTCAACTGCACTGTGATTCATTAAAGATAAAAGATAGTTATTATCTTCAGTTGTTAATGTGTTTAAACGTTTTTTAATTTGTAGTAAATTGAGTTTACTATATTCAGAATTGTCCATATCTACAAGTTTTTTTGCAAATTCAAAACAAGATTGTAAAACATTTTGATCACATTTATTATCACTATAGTTTATAAGTTTTAATAATCCAAGATCTTTATTTTCAATTGGAATCTTATTTGATAAATATGATGAAAGGTAATCAGAAATATCAAAATTGTCTATAAGCAGTAGCTGTTTTAAATCAACAGCCTCATATTTTGAAAATTGGTGATTATTTTCGTCAACTAAAACCATATCATAATCACTGAAATTATATAATCTATAATTTTGTGTACCTGAATGTTCTGGTATTATTAATAATAATACATGTACATTAGCAAATGTCATGACTTGTATTGTATTATAGTAATTAAGATCAGTAATTAACTCTTCATTTATAATGCCCTTATACAATAAATCAACTATTCTAGAGTCTTGTTGTGACCAATTCGTGAAATCGATCTCTTTAGAAATTTTAAGTTTATCCAGTATCTTTTTTAAACGGATATGTGCATCTAAGTTATTCTTTAAATAATTAAAATCAATTTTAGACAGATTCTTATCGCTAATTGCTAGTTTGTGATTATTTAAGATAATTCCTTTATTTTTTTGAACTTCTAAAATAAATTTCAACCCATCAATTCTTTTTGAAAGAATATTTGAAATGGAATAATTTAGAGTTAGTGAGATATTTTCAGGTTTCTCTTGTACTTTAATTGAAAAACCATTCCCAAAATCAATAGTATAATCATTCTTAGTCGTGTATTTAAAAATTGTTTGATATACTATTTCGTTCCCCTGGATTTGAACGCGCATCTCATTTTCTTTAAATAATTGTAGATCAAATATGTCATCTAGTAGAGGCTCAGCTATTGTTGCTCCTTTAGGCTTGTAATAAAGATCTAGTTCACCAGATTTTGCATACTCAAGAATATCTAGATATTCTTTTCCGATGAATTTAAATTGGAACTCTCCATCCAAATTCTCAGAACTATTAAATAGGGATTCTTGACTCCGTAATTCAACGTGAGCAAAGCCTTTTTGATATTTCCGCTTTTGAATAAAATTTTGAAAGACTAGATTTAATTCTTCTTCATTATCAGGCAGAGGTTTCATAGTAACAGAAATATTGATTATATTTGGTTTTTTCTTATTTTTGAGATGTAGAATATTCTTAATTACCTTTGGTGTTAATGAGGCATAAGTGACAGTTGGTGTTTCATCTTTTAAGTAAACCACAAAATAAAGTACTCCTCCTTCATTTAGATAGTGTTCTAAATTATTTCTTTTTATGGGGTATCCTTTATTTTTATTATAGTGATCGTCTTTACCTTTTACTTGAACTGGTATTCTCTCTACTAAGTCAATATTTTTTTTCACTGTATTTTTGTAAAAATAAATATGACCATCCCATATAGGCTCTCTATCACCTTCAGAAATTTCTCTATGAATATGTTTAGATTTTTTTAGTGCCAGTTTTAAATAGTCAATAGCGTCTTCTTCGATTTGTTTAGATGATTTAGACATAATTAACCTCTTAATAAGTTGTTCTATACTAAGTATTATATCAATTTATGTGATAATTTTTCTAAATTATCCTTGCTATCCTAATATCATTCCTAAGAAAATCAAAGATTTATGACTAAATGGATAGATGATTACGAATATAAGGTTAGGAGATTAGAGAATTTTATCAATATACTTGATAATACAAGAAATCAAAATGTTACCAAATTAGAACGGGAAACAAAATCAGTATAGTTATTTGAGATACCATGAAAAAATTATAAGGCTGATAGTATTAATATCACTATCAGCCTTACAGGTTATTTAACGTTTCAGAAAAACTATAATGTCAAGATTAACTATACAGTATCTAATTCCTTCAAATAATTTTCTATCTTCATCAACATTAAAGGATTGTTATAAATCTTACATAACTCTCTTGCTTCTATATAATAATTTTTGACTTGTTCTTTGTCTAGAAACTTGGCTCCAGCATTTCCTACAAGAATAAGTAGGGGAGCCAGTTGGTAGCTTGTCTGTCTTTGTTTACAGAGTTCAATCGTCTCAAGAGCTTCTTGGATGGCTTCGTTATATTTTTCCTTTGACACTAAGTAGTGAGCGTAGTTGTAACGAACTCTGATGTAGCCAAATAAAAACTCTTGATGCTCAAAATTTTTTGTCTGATATAACTCCATTAAATGAGAGTAGTTTGCCTCATATTCTTGTTCACGACCCACTAAGGAATAGAAATTAGATAGAGTATTCAATGCCTTTAAATAAATCAGAGTATTTGAGGAGACTTTTAATAATATATTTTCCAATGAAGAAATAGCCTCACACTTACTGTCATATTGATAGAAGTCAATAATAGCTTTAATCCATTCAAGGTAAGTTCGGTCTTCTAGTGTTAGAAAAGTACTTCGTTCGATCTCTATTCTATAAATATATTCCAAATCTTCATAATTTCTGTCATCTAATAGTCGAGCAGATAATTGCTTGAAATTAGAGAGGTTAGATTTAATTTCAATTTGTTCATTAAAAAAATAATCTAATGGTACTTCAAGTCGTTGTGAGAGTTTGAACAAAAGGTCTGCGGAGGGAATGAAATGCCCTCTCTCAATTTTACTAATCTGGCTTTGTTCACAAATTCCTTCTGCAAGAGTTTGTTGGGAGAGTCCTAGCTCTTTTCTTTTTAATCTGAATTTCTCTGCGAGTGTATTCATTAAAGATAATAAACCTTCCTATTTGCTTAATTTCATTATAAAATTTTTAGTTCAAAATAGCAAGTTAAAGGAATAAATAATTCTTTATGGTAATAAAAAAAAAAAAAGTTCAAAGCGCAATAAAAATAATTGCATAAATAATATATATGTGTTAGAATAAAAATAAGGAAAAAGAAAGGGGTTTCATTGCATGAGAAAAAAACGTGGAATTAAAAAATTAGTTACATTTGCATTACTAGGTGTTTTTATGTTTAGTAATACAATTCCTTACCAACAGTTTATTCAGAAGAATAAACAATTGGAGATTCGAGTGCAATCACAAAAGGAGTCCAATGGTCTTGATGTTGGGAAGGCTGATTAGTTGATTAAATGATGAAAATACTAATTAACTATATGGTATTTCTGTTTTATCTAATTTTTAATTAGAAAGAAGTGATTCTAATGTACAAGGGTGTAATTTGTTAGAATTTCAAAAATTTAGAGCATTTTTGGCTTAGTAATATGTGTTGAAGGCTCAAAATCTATGGTAAAAAAGTAGCTTTGAAAACGTATTACCTCCAAAGATTTAGTTAAATAATGAATTAACATAAAAAGAAATTATTGAAGTTCTGGAAAGATGTTGTTTCAGTATTGAAAACATTGAAAAAAGTGGGAAAAATTTGCGATTTTCACAGAGAAAGGAAGAAAAAGTATAGAAATAAGTCTTGAAAAACTGGATTTGAAGAATTATTTTGATTATATTGTTTCGGATGACAATTGCTATTGAAGATTCGTACTCAGGGATACAGGTATCAACTAGTGCTGGTATTGATACTATTGGATATTACGATTACCCATTGCCTTTATTTAATGCTAAGGCAAATTGGAAGGCTGGAAGTATGCAAGAAGTATTGAACGTAATTCAATCACAACATGAGTTTTAAAACGTCTAGACGTACTTAGAAAAATTAAAAATATACTTTTCGGGAATCTGTCCATAGATGAACAAAAGAAGCTTCAAAAAAATGTTTCTAATATTTATTTTAGGTCTATTTGTAGGTCTATTCTTAATCCCATTACTTAGACCACATATAGTTGGTTGGCTAAAAACTATATGTGGTTAATAGTAATGATAACCTTATTTAACAAAAAGTTTTCCCTTTTATTCTTTATAGCATCACTCCCACTCTTCAACTTGTTAGATATTTGGAGATGGTGGGGATTTCATTAATTGAAAGGAGATAACTAGAGGACAGATTTGTTAGTATTAGAACTTTACTATCTAACAAAATACTGTATATGAAGATTGATTTTTCGTTTCAAGAGGATACAAAATAGATTTGAAAAACATTGGGAAAACTTAATTTAAGTAAGGAAACTCGTTTTTCTATATAGCATCACACTGTACAAAATAACATTAGGAGGGTAACCATGAAAAAAATAATTAAAAAAATTACTATTTTATCGCTATTATCTACACTATTCTACGCTAGCTCTCCCCTACTTACTTTAACGGTAAGTGCAAATGAAATAATTCCTAACAATAAAAGTGCTCTAATAAAAACAGAAGACCGTAGCGCTACAGGCGCTACAGCAATCTTTTTTGGAGGGATGGTTGTTGCATGGGTTATAGATGGAACAATAACGTATGTGACAGGAAAAGCGCCTTCGGAATGGGTTGCTTGGGGATTACGTAATGTTCACAATTATATTTTACAACAAGTAAGAAACGGCGCAAGACAAGTTGTAATTCCAAAAAGTGGTCCGTACACATGTCCTGGAGTCGTAATCGACCATTCAGGGATGTGTCCATAGATGAACAAAAGAAGCTTCAAAAAAATGTTTCTAATATTTATTTTAGGTATCATTGTAGGTCTATTCGTAATCCCATTACTTAGACCACTTATAGTTGATTGGCTAAAAACTATATTTGGTTAATAGTAACGATAACCTTATTTAACAAAAAAGTTTTCCCTTTTATTTTTTAATAGCATTGTTTTGACAAATTAACTTCCACGTTTATTGGCGGTAGAAGTTGGTTTGAGAATTTAGCACTTTGATGACCTTAGATCCTTATAATCCTACACGTACAGGTATGACTTTTAGTTTTAGATATTCTCATTAGTTTAATTAAAGGAGGGACTGTGTTATGGTAACTAAGTATTACAAGTATATTCCTTGGTTGGTTTTAGGAGCTATTGGATCTTATGAGTCCGCAACTTATTTTGGACATAGTACATTTGATATACTGTATTTATCTATTGTTTTTATGATTGTTTACGTAGCTTTGTTCATTCTACACGAAAAATATCTGAAATATAAATATAAAGAAATATTTACACAGATTATGAGCAATCCTGAAAAAGATCATCATCCCTAGTAAGATATAGCATAATAAAGCCCTAGCAACCAGATTGTACTGACCCCAAAAAATTAGACAATTAATTTAAGCAAAGGATTTAGTTCTGTATTGCACAGGGCTGAGTCCTTTTCTATTATTTGTATAGAAGTGTATACATTTTTAATCTATAGTCGTAGAGATTTAGTAAAACTATAGCCAAATATAGATCTTTTTCTAAAATTTACTAATGTCTGTTATAATGGACATTATTTGAAATTTCCATTATAACAGACATTGATACAGTTTTGTAACATTATTTTGGTATAGTAATATTATAAAAGGAGGCGAGAAACATGAGAAAATTTGTTAGCATATTATTGTTGTCATTATCAATAATTACGCTAATTGCTTGCACTAAAAATAAGCAACAATCTCTGGATGGCGAATACTATTGGACATCAAGTGAAAGAAATGAATTGGCATTTACTATAAAAGGGAATAGAGGTTCAATAAAACACGGAGAAGCTGATAGTTTTACAATTGATCAAGAAAGTAACACCTTCCTTTTATCAGGAGAAGGTAGAAGTGATTCAACAGTAAAATATAAAGTTAAGGATGGCACCATTACAGTCGATATATCTGGAATAGAACATGAATATTACCAAAAAGGCAGTAAAGCATATAATAAAGCACTTCAACAATATAATAAGTAGAAATAGAGCGATGAAGTTTTGATTTCTTTCCCAATTTGGCTATAAGAAAACACCCTGAAAGATAGATAGGAAAATCTAACTTTTGGGGTGTTTTCAATTTTAAGAGCGTTGAATATGTCTTTATTTTGTGAGTGAGACACGGAAATCATTGTATTTGCTATAATCAAAGTCTTCATTAAGTCCTGTTACAAATACAATCGGTGTATAATGGCCCTCTTCCAAAATGAAACCGGCTTTTACCTTGGCATTGGCTCCCCCAAGTCCAGCAATACCGGGAAGAAGGGCATCAAAAGCTCCAGGTTCGTCTGTTTCCCAGTAATAGATATTACCAGAAGCTTGAACAGCTTTTGCTCTAGTCGTTGCTGTACGAATTGGGTTCACATCTGCTTGATAAAAGTTTGCTGTCGTAGTGACCGTTCCGTCCGCTGCCACTGTCATTTGGACATCTTTTGCGATTTCAGTTGTACCTGTCCAAGTCCCTACCAGCTCTGCAGGAACCATTTGAGATGAATCTGTAGCTTTGTCACCACTTGTTGTATTAGACGCTGTGGTTGTTTGACTTGATTGTGTTGTTTCTTCTGAACTAGATTCAGTAGCTTTTGTATTTTTCTTTTTAGAAGACTGATTTGTTTTATTCTGACCAGATTTCATAGAAGTCTGTGTTTCTTTTACGGAAGAACTGTTCTCCTCTTTTTTAGAACCACAAGCTACTAGTAGAGTTGCAGAAGTTAAGCCTAAAAGTGCTAAACTTGTCCATTTTTTCATAATTATGATACCTCACCTAAATTTATATTAGCTATTATATTACGATGTTACAGAATGTCAAGTGTTTTTGAAATATTTTTGTAACAATTGTAATTTGTCTAAATATTCAAGAGGTTAGCGCATAGGGTCACAAAGTAAGAGATTTCTATATTCTTTATTACATAGTCATCAGAAATAGAAAATCAACGTAAATAAAATGTTGTTAGAGTTTTATTGGTACAAAATTACCAACAATAATTCCTACAATTCTAGGATCTTCATCATACGAAAGAAAAATATCTTTATAGTTTGGATTGATAGAAACCAGCCTTAAGCCATGCTCCTCTCGATAAACTCGTTTAATATAAGTCTGGCTATTGCAAACTACAGCATAAACTGCTCCATCGTAATCAAATCCTGTCTCACGAATGAGAGCAACAGAACCATTTTTGTATTTGGGTTCCATTGAATCTCCAGATATCCATGAGGCGAAATCGTGGGCTAGCTCTTCATTAAAATAGACGGTATCATAGTTTTGATCGTTATAAACTGATGAACCGATACCAGCAGACATTTTTTCATAAACATGATATTCGTATAGTTTTTCTGATATCGAAATAACTTTCTTACATTGTTCTTTTTGAACTAGACTTCTAACATAACTAAGTGCTTGATCTTTTCCTTCATCTGATAAAGCATTGTATATCCTGACGATTTCTATCTCCGTAAAATAACCTTTTGGCACATTTAGAATCTGCTCTAGATGTTTCGCTTTTTCTCTTGATGGTTTTTTTACTCCTCGTTCCCAAGCAGAATAGGCTTGATAGCTTACATCTAATTGATCTGCGATTTGCTTTTGAGTCAATTTCAGCTCTTTCCTACGAGCCTTTAATTTTTCTGGTTGATACATCGTTTCCCTCACATTAACAATAATTTCAATTCAGCTTTTTGTTTTGCCTCTTTGTCTGTTAGCTTATTTTTATCCCAAACATAAGCTATAGATTTTCCTCTGTCATAAATGAGCCATACTTTTAGATTGTTACGGCAGGACTTTATTGTTTTCCAATACTCTTGGTTTAGAAGTTCTGGATATTCTTGACTGGTAACTAAACCTCTTTTGCTCACAGCTTGCTCTATCCTCGTAATAAGAGAAGTTTGATATCTGTTAAATTCTTTAATAATTTGCTCTCTTATACCGTGAAACAATAGGAGTAGTGAAGCATTTTGTCCATCAATATAAGCATCGATAGCCTGCTTAATGATACTTTCTTTTCCAGGATAATATTCTCTAAGAAGATCTAAAAGGCGATAAAACAATGCCTGTTTTGAAACATCCAGACTATTTTGAATCTTTTGAAAGGTGTCGCAACTATAATAAATCTTTGACAACAAAACAATGTCAGGCATTAATACTACAGCAGAGAAAATATTCGCTTCTCGCTCTAGTAGGTTCTCCTGATTATCAATAGATTCTGCAAAATAATTACCTTCATGCTCTAGGATAAAATGTCCTAGCTCATGACACAGCGTAAAATTTTGCTTCACAATGGGATTATCCTTTTCATAAGAAAAACTAATACCTAATTCATCAATAACAGTTAATCCTTCAATCTTGTGATTTGAGAAGTGGTGATCAATTACTTGAATTTGATATTTTTGAATACAATATTGAAAGAAGTAGTTGAAATTATAATTTAGTAATGAAATATCATGATCCTTCATGTATTGGTATAACACATGTTTTGTAGACTTACTTATTCTTGTATACAATTCATCCAAAGAATGGTACCTCCTTTAAGTATAAAATACAAAACTAAACCAAATAGGTTGAATTTATTATATAAAAATAGTGGACAGATGTCCACCATAGCTTAAAGAAAAAATTCAACACATTTTAACCTCTTATTTATTATCTTTGAATTTAGTATAGTCTTCAGATAATTTATTAATTAAGTCTAATAATGGTTTAAATTTTGAATAGTTAATTACTTCCGAATCATAGTTACTAAGGATATAGTTGGAAAAAATCTCCTTCCCAATCTTTTTTTTATTATCACCATTCTTTTTTTTAGGATCAAATATTTTTCCATCATAATTTGGGGCTATTAATTCATTATTAATTTCTTCCAAGTTAAACAAATTTTCAATTTCAATATTAGTTTTATAATCTACACTTTCTACTGGTAAAGTTATTACGAAAGCATTCAGGTCAATATGATATAAAAAATCCGATTTAATTTTCTGTTCGATATCTTTTCTCTCTAGATTTTTATCTTTTACTAGTTTACCTATAACTCCTGGCAAAGGGTTGCTTCCTTGCCATTCGTTATCTACAAGAAATAATGTGGGTTTTTGGGGAAGAGTTTTCTCTGATAAAATGCTATTAAAATACTTAATATAATTACGTTTTGTACGACTATCCTTACCACTGAAAAATTCCATTAGATTAATCAAAACAAAACCACCACCGCCACCTGACATATAGTCAAAAAAGTATCTTAATCTCTTAGAAGGTTTTAAAAAATGTATATTATATTTGAATCCTCCCTCATCTTTTGTTATTAGGTTAGGATATTCTAAATAATATTCCCGTAAAGCAGCTTTAATATATCTGCTATCTGTTTTACCTTCAGTTATTACTGTAACTTTAGGATTAGCAATGAAATATTTATAAAAAAGGAATTTTTGAAAATCCTTTTCTCTTATATTTAAATTTCCCAAATTTCTTTCCCAATCCAAGACCTGGTTATTATCATTGTCATTTTTATATTTTCGTTCTTCTGTATACAATAAATTTTTCTTATATTCAATCAAGTTGGATTTAAGTGAGTTTAACTCATCTAATCTATTATTATATTTCACCAAATCATTAATGAAAGAAAATCTCCCCTCTAATTGATCTATTGTTCCATTTTTTTCATTTATTGTAAAACTACCATTTCGATATAGCTTATCAGCCATACTTCTTGTTTTTTTGTAAAAATCTCTTGTTACATTGATCTTTTTATTTACAGAAAGACCAGTTACTATTTGTCTACTATCATTTTTCTGAAAACGAGTTTTATTTGAATTGACTATAAAACCAGAACGAGAAATAACTTTTTTGAGTTCATCTTCAAATTCGTCTTTCATATCCTCAAAATTTTTATCATTTGTCGAAAATGTTAAATCATCAGCATATCTGGTATATGTTAGCCTATACTTTTTACAAAGATGTACAATTCTATAGTCCAAAATTTGGCAAATCAAATTTGAAATTATTGGAGAACTAGGAGCTCCTTGGGGTAATGAACCCTCATAGCAAGCAATTTGTGCAATTATTGTTGCGACTTCAGGTAATTTAAAATATTCGTTATTTTTAAAAAAACCTTGCACTCTACCAAAGTGTATTGTCTCAAAAAAATTCTCTAAATCAACATTTAGAACATATCTCTTATTTCTATGGGGGACAGCATTAGTTTTAATTCCCTTTCCTTTTGAAAAACCATGAGATATATTATTCTTAACATTTCTTTCTAAAAAAAATTCTTCTTGACGTTTTACAAGTAATCTTGTTAATCTTCTTTGTACATATTTCAAACTTTTACTAGGCGCATTAATCGTTCGTTCATCACCATTTTTTTTACTAATCTTGAACGAAGTATAACAATTCTCAATTTTGATCCCATATAAAAGCCCTGTTAATTGTTTAGTTTGAACACCCAATGCATATGCTAGTGTTCTTATCGATTTTATATCAGAATATTGCATTTTTCCTCCATTATGTAAAAAAAAAGCGTATGAAAACTCATTACGCAATCGCTACGAACAAGTCAAGTATACAGATACTTGCTAAATCCCCCCACTAATGAGAGAAAGGCTTACGAACCGCTAAGCCATAAAATCTATTCATACGCATTTTAAGTTTACAACAATATCCTATAATAGTCAAGCTGAAGATTAAGTGAAAACAATTATTAAGGCAACTTCCATATTCTTCAACTTTACCATGGTTTGTTGTCTTTTTTTATTATAAACATTATTACTAGTAGTCATTATAGGTTATCTTAAATTTAAATATTGTTATTTTTATCAAATAATTTCTTTCTTTCCTCCATAAACTCAATCAATTCTTTTTTAAAGACTTCCTTTTCTTCATCAGTCAATCCTTTTGAGTTCATACGGAATAGTAATTCAATATTATCTAAATCTTCATCTTTATTTTCTGAGTTACCAACCAAGTAATCTACTGATACATTCAAAATCTGTGCGATCTTAACTAGATTTTCTTGTGTTGGTTTTTTCTTGCCTCTCTCCCAGTCTGCATAGGAAGATTGTCCTATCCCTAATCGTTTTGCGAGTTCAACCTGAGTTAAGTGAGCTTGTTTTCGTAATTCTTTTAAACGTTCTGCAAACGCCATAGCCATTCCTCTTCAAATTTTTTAAAAAAATTTCAAAAATCCCTTGACTTTTATCGCCAACAGCGATAAAATATAAATATAGCTGGTGGCGATATTAAAAATCAAAATAATAATCCCTACCAATTGAGATCATTGACAATTAAATAAAAAGTGCGTCTGACAACCAGAGGACTGACTATCAAACTACACAATTAACTTAGCACCTTTATTGTAATATATTTGATAGGTAAAGTCAAGTCCATTTTATGGTTGAAGTTGGGATGTAAAACAAAAGTTATTACTTTGTGGGCCTACACGCATTTCGGACTTTCGCACTTTTCCGAATAGTAAAGTGAACTGGCTTCGCCAAAGGGCGTAAGAGAATCTTAAGGGTATGATAATGACTCCCCAATGAGATTGGCTGGGAAAGCGATGGTAATTCACGCAAAGCACCTTGCTAAACGTTGCCACCGTGGAAAGAGGGATCTTTCCAACCAAATAACTTTTCTTTACTGCTGTCTATCATTATTGATAGACTTACTCTCAAGCTACTAAGTTCTTTCCTTTTTTCACTTAGTAGCTTTTTTACTTATTACAATAAAGGAGAATGATATGACAAACTTTTTTCGCACTACAATGTAAACGACTCTATGATAACTATGAATTTACCTATGGCATGTATAGTGAATCTGATAAACTTCAGGCTAAACTCTATGCTCAAGCTCAAGTAGATCTAGATCATCTCGCAGATGATGCCCGTAGAAACGGCTATGCTCATGGGGATATTCAATTCTATAGTCGTATGTTTAAACGCAAATTATTTACCCACTATTACTCAAGAGTGAAGCAACTAGCTTAGCTCTTTTTATTTTACACTCAGAAAGGAAAATCTTATGATCTCAGAAACACTTAAAATAAAACCAGAATTTATTGGCCCTGCTTACTATGAACGTTTAGGAAATGCTCCTAAATTTATTTTTGGGAAAGAAGGTAAATACCAACGTCACATCCTAAACAGCGCAGAGCACGGTGCCTTTCATGTCATCACACCAGCCTCTACAACTGTCATTCCAGAAGATGCTCTAGTAGAAGTGGTTAACCCAATCTTTTTCCCAGACACTGCTTTAAATGGCAATACTGTTGCACCTTATCTTAATGTCTTTGCGGAAAAATTGGTAATCAAAAAATAAGAAATAAAAGGAGAAAATCACATGGCTAAAATTGGATTAAACTACGGAGAAAAACTACAAATTGCTGACAAGACTTATCGTGTTATTACAGACGGGTTAGATGTCCCAGCTGTCCTTGGAAAACTGACTTTCCGTGGCATTGAGGGGCCTGATATTATCTTTGAAGTGGATCGCTCACAACGAAATCCTGATGGATCATTTGTCCAAGTCAATACAGGTGAGATCCGTGGAATTGTCGTAGGGATTCATTCTTCTGTCCAGCACGAAACACTCTTTTTCACGATCGCAGATATGTCTGAGTCTGAAATTGAAGACTTGGGCATTAAATACCGAGAAGAGGTTGAACTAGAAGATATTGTTATCACGCATACCCATGTCAATCGCAATGATATCTATAAGCTATTTGCTTCTAAAATCAAGAAAAAAGCTGGAGGCGCACCGACTAAAGAAAACAAACCGGTAGAAAATAAGAAAGAAAACTAGGAGGTGATGCAGGATGAAACTCTTTACCTATCGGGGAAAAAGAGTTCGAGTTTTTCATCGTAAGCTAAAGGGAATCACATGGTTTATCTGGTGGTTTCCTTTTTTGTTGGCTATTAGTTATTACAGCTACTTACATTTAGAAGAATTAAAAGTCCATCCCTTACCACAAGGATATTTTATAGGAACAGGACTACTTTTTTCATTGCTTCTTGCTTGGTTTATCAATCGAGTTTGCTACAGGAAGTTGCTATTTTTTCAAAAGCTAAATAGCCTTCGAATTCTCTCTCGCTTCTTGCTGGAGAATAACCTCTATCTAGTTAAAAAGGTCAGACGTGAAAACAAGATCATTGAAAAAATCACCTTGCCTCAAGTGTATATCAAACAGTCTCGCTACAAGATTGAAGTGAGTTTTATCTTAGAAGGTAATAAATTTCAAGATCGCTTTTTAAACCTTGGGGCTACGCTTGAAGTCATGTTTAACGGAGACTTTCGTAATAAAACCTTTGATAATCGCTTTATAAAATATGAAATTGCTATTAACCGAATTGATAGCCGAATCACCATCAATGAAGTAAAGGTCAAAGGCTCAAAACTCCAGCTCATGAAAGATGTAGCCTGGGATTATATCGAAGAGCCTCATCTTCTCATCGGTGGTGGAACAGGAGGAGGAAAAACCGTTGTTCTCATGACCATTATCTACGCTCTAGCTAAAATTGGCTTTGTTGATATCTGTGATCCAAAGAATTCAGATCTAGCTGGATTAAAGAAAATTCCGGTCTTTCATGGCCGTGTTTATACTAGCAAGGAAGATATCATCAACTGTTTTAAAGAGAATGTAAAGTTCATGGAAAAACGCTATGAAATGATGTCTACTTCGCCAAAATTCCAAGCTGGGAAGAACTTTACTCACTATGACATGAAACCAAAATTCATCCTGGTAGACGAGTGGGCAGCCCTCATGGCAAAGATTGATCGTGACTATAGCCAACAGTCAGAACTGATGGAATACCTCTCCCAGTTAGTTCTAGAAGGTCGTCAAGCTGGAGTCTTTATCATCTTTGCTATGCAACGGCCCGATGGAGAATTTATCAAAACGGCTCTTCGGGATAACTTTATGAAGCGTCTCTCCGTCGGTCATTTAGAATCAACAGGATATGACATGATGTTTGGAGATGCTAATAAGACTAAAGAGTTTAAAAAGCTGGATGAAATCAATGGAGTAAAGGTCAAAGGACGGGGTTATATCGCAAATAATGGTGAGTTGGCTGGTGAGTTTTTCTCTCCTTATGTACCGCTCGATCAAGGTTTCTCCTTCTATGATACCTACTCTAACATTCCGATCATGGAGTTTGAAGGAGAAGAATTCTCAGTATTTGAAGAATATAAACCACCAGTTGAAACAATTGACCCTATAGAGGAAGAGGAGACTATAGAAAACGAACCAAACAAGAGAACGCTCAAAGAATTCGCAGACGAACAAAATCTTAAAATGCCAACCTTACGCAAAATTATCTATCTCTTAACAGAACAAGGGATCATCTTTGAACGGACTGTATCCGCTATTTTAGTGGATCCTTTTCAAGAAAAACTTCTTCTTGAAATCCTCGCTCAATTTGAAGAGGGAGGACGCAGGTCTTATCCAAAAGCAGTTGAAGCGACGATTGTTCATCATGGGCTAGGACAAGGGCAAGGGCAAGCCTGACCGCAGGTCAGGCGCAGACCGTAGCCCGAAGTTTCTAGGCCATGATGAAACTTCAACCCCCGTTTTCTAATTCCGAGAAACTATTTGAAATAAAAAAGAATGCTGATAAATCAACATTCTCTAACTGTATTTTTTTTATGAAGATATTAACTTTTGTCTGTTTAGCTACCAAAAGGCTACCAATAAATTTGAATTATTTTTAATATGATTTTTAGTAATATACATTATTACTGAGTTTCAATCTTTTTAACAATAGCATAAGGTTATTGTTAAAAAGGTTTACCTCGACAAACTAAAAGATATTATTTAGTTTATAATCGTATTATTTTATTCGCTATATCTTCTACAAACCTCTTATCGTGTTCCACAAATATGAGTGTAGGATTTGCTTCTTTTATAATTTCCTCAATCTGTATTCTTGATATTACATCTAAATAATTCAGTGGTTCGTCCCAAATAAATATATGAGCTGGCTTTGACAAACTTACAGCAATTAAAACTTTCTTTTTTTGTCCATCGCTATAGTTCTTCATATCTATTTCAAATAATTCTCTTGCAAAATCTAATTTTCTAAGAATTGTTTTGCACAATGTTTCATCAACACCTTGCTTATGAATATACTCGTTTAGGCTACCTGTTAAATTGGATGTATCTTGAGGAACATATGATATTTTTAAATTACTTGCTAATTTTACATCACCTGAATACTCGTGATTTAGACCTAATAAAATTTTAATCAAGGTTGATTTTCCGCTACCATTACCCCCATATATAGCCACTATATCACCTTGCTTTATATCAAAACTTATATTACTTAATATCTGCTTTTTTCCATAATATGATGATAAATCGCAAACTGATATTAGAGGATTTTTGTGGTGATGTAACGGATGCAATAATAGACTTTCCTTTGTTTCAATATCTTTTAGTAAATTCTGTTTTTCTTCTATTGCCTTATTTTGTCTATTCTCCAAATTCTTAGATTTTTTCATCATCTTAGCTGACTGATGACCTATATGCCCCTTGTCTGGTTTTACACCTGATACTTTCACGCCGTTTTTAGTATTTTCAACTTTATCAGACCAAATTTGACTTTGTCTTGCAGCTTCTTTTAATCGTTTAATATCTTTTCTTAATTTCTCATTTTGACTAATCTCAAATTGGTCTTTCATCAATTTATTTTCATACCACGATGTAAAATTTCCTGATTGGACATCAATAGAATTCCTGTTAATAGAAATAATATGATTGATACAACCATCTAAAAAATCTCTATCATGTGATATAAGCAAAAAACCTTTTTTATTTTTCAGATATTCACTGACAATTTTTCTTCCGTCCATATCTAAATGGTTTGTTGGTTCATCTATAAGTAAAAAACCATCTTCTCTTGTAAACAAAATAGCTAAAAGGATTTTTGTTTGTTCTCCTTTAGAAAGCGTTTCAAACTTTCTGTAAATAAGACTCTCATCTACCTTTAGCAAATGAAGTTCTCTAAATAATTTCCATTCTTCCTCATCTGATATTAGTTCTCTATATAACTCAATCCCTAATTTTGAAGTATCACTTAAATTGGGTGGGAATTTAATAAAGTCAACACTTTTGCTGATTTTCCCCTTATAAACTTCTTGGTTTAGAAGCAGCTTAAATAGTGTTGATTTCCCAATTCCGTTTCTTCCTATTAGTCCTGTTTTCCAGTTCGTATCAAATGAAAATGATACATTTTCAAATACAGGTTTTACATAGCCATAATATGAGAAAGTAAGGTTTTCAATTTTAATTGTTGACATAAAAACACCCCCTCAAATTCAGATTTGAGTATTTCTTTTTCTAAACTCAAAATATATTCTTTCAATTAGACTCACCTCCTAACAAAATTCTAATTTGTTCTATTATACCAAATTTACTCCTGTCACATAAAGCTAAACAGAAAAATATTACAATCTTGTAATTACTGTATTTCTATTAAGCTTAACTTTGCCTTTTCTCTTGATATAGTCTTCAATATCAAACACATTCTTTTTATCAAAATCTTCAAGTAACTTATAATTCTTGTGCTTTGTAATATCGAACTTATCCGACAAAAATGGTCTGACGCCTCAAAGCTGGAAGATATCTTGCCTCTCGTTTCCTCTATTTTCCCAGCATTTAATAAATGCTTTAGCTTGCTTTTTTTGTTCCCGGCTATTATTCACTTTGTGCTCCCCAACTACCACATTATTTTGATTTATTTAATAAATCCTTTAAAGTGTTAATAATTTTGTTTTTATCTGTTTCTGTCAATTCATACTCTCTCAATAAACTAACAATTTCTTCTAGTCCGTCATCACGTCCTTTTAAAATCTCAAAAGATGTACCAAATATTTCAGCTAATTTTTCTACTGTTTCATCTTTCGGATTTCTCCCTCCGTTTTCCCACCTAGCGTACTGGGCTTGAGCTACACCTAACTTTTCAGCAACTTCTAATTGAGTAAGTCCTGCTTCTAGTCGGGCTTTTTTTATATTGTCTTTTAACATTTTAAAATCCCTTTCGTTTTTCTATTGACTTATAACCAAAATGGTTGTATTATGCTTATATATCCAAAATGGTTATATAAAAACAAAGCATACAAAATAAGTGATACTAGTTAACTTTATGAGTATGCAAAAACACCCCAGAAAGCT
Source organism: Streptococcus parasanguinis (assembly GCF_023109675.1). Classification (GTDB taxonomy): domain Bacteria; phylum Bacillota; class Bacilli; order Lactobacillales; family Streptococcaceae; genus Streptococcus; species Streptococcus parasanguinis_I. The sequence continues at coordinate 228,562 of NZ_JALDUR010000001.1, forward strand.
CTGCAAAGCGTTCTGAGGCTTTCGTTTTAAACCAATACAATTATACCAAAATGGTAATAAATAGTCCATAAGAAGCGAAATATGGCTAGATTGAGGATGTTATGACATCTATACAATTGGTATTTCCAATCAATAAAATGAACAATACTCATTCTTTTTATTCGCCTAGTTTAGAAGAATATATTCAAGTAAATGATAATGAATTTGAAGATATTAGAAGTGAAGAAATTGAGCTTCGAGCACTTGAACTGCTCTCGACTTTTCTAGACAAGTACTTTAGCTATTTTTTAAACCAATTAAATTGAAGGTTGGGAGGCAAGTGCGAGGGCGCAGGCCGAAGGCAAAGCGCCCGAAGCATGAAGTACTTCCAACCTTCAATTTAAAAGCTGGCGTTTCTAACAGCCAGCAAACCGATACACTTAAGACAACGTCCTAAGTAACGAGTCATTGGCAAAAATCAATAGTAGCAACGAATTACGCAGATTTTAAGTATAGAAAGGAGGCGTTACAGTTGAAAAATACCATTCAATCTCTACGAGAATATCAAAGTCAAGTAGATTTATCAAAACTAGAAAAATCTATTTATATCAGCATTGACAGATTAACAGTAATCTTTGATAGTGAGAACCAATCACTTAGACGAATATTTCGTGAATTACGAAAATCACTCGATAATATAATTCAAGAATTTAGTATTCAAGAAAATCTAAGAGAAGACTATTTTACTCTTTATAAAATGATAAACGAAGATAGTATAAATCTAATTTTCTTTCAACTATCGGATTATGGTGGTTATCAAGTCATACGCCTAGACTTCAACCCAAACTCACTAAAAGAATTTGAGGGGTTACAAGTGTGGAGGCAGATTATGAATTACGCTCGATTAAATCGATTAGAAATTAGACTGTCACGATTAGATCTTGCTTTTGATATCTTTAATAGGCCAGAAATAGTTTTTTTACAACATATCAAAGGAGGGGTTAGTCATAAAATATTCTACGGTAGAGGGGGAAATATAGAAAGTAAATACTGGGGTGCAAGTGGTAGCAACGTTCAAGTACGTTTGTACGATAAGAATATAGAGGTATTAAGTCACAAAAGAGATGATAAATTAAAAATAGAAAGCAAGCCCTTTTGGTGGCGGTTAGAGTTCCAACTTCGGACAAAGGCTATAAACGAAGAAACCATTTCAGAGATTTCTAAACGATTGGAGAATTTTAGCTTTTTTAGTCTTTCAAGTGTTCCAGATGATAGCAAAGCATTTGCTTATATCTTTCTCCATGAACCTGCACTCTTACCCGAATTATTCCCCTATCTGAAACCTAACACTATTAGAGTTAAAAAGACTAGGCTTAGAAAACATTTAAAAGCATTTGATAGTAGCTCATTTTCTTTAGAGCTACAAGATGCACTTAAAGAACAAACCCCACGATTAAATAATGAACTCAAACAATTAATAGGAGAATTCCTAGAACTTACTAGTAAAGGAGAAATTGATTTATGAACGATAAATTAACTATGACAGTACAAGAAATTATGGACTTAGGTTTTTCAAAATGGACTGCTTATAATATTTTACGGCAAGCAAAACATATTATGGTCGAGCGTGGTTTCGATTTCTATAACAATAAAGGACTTGGAACTGTTCCAGTATCAGTTGTAGCAGAGATACTTGGATTGGAGGAACTCCATGTCAAAAACTAGATATACCGGTGTTACGAAAGATGATAAGACTGGCAAATATACTTATTATTTTAAAGCTGGAGTTGACCTAGCTACTGGTAAACCTTATCAAGAACGTAGACGTGGTTTTCAAACCGCAAAAGAAGCCTTTGAAGCACGTACAAGAGCATTGAACAAGGTACAACAAAAAGGAGGAATTAAGCATACTCAATGGACTTTTAAGCAGTTTATGGAAGAAGTTTTTATGCCAAATTATTACGCTACAACAAGTCCGGATCTCGAACACAGACGTCAAGTTATATTCGATGAATTTATTCAATACTTTGGTAAGAAAAAACCTAGAGAAATTACTACTTATGATGTGATTAATTATAGAAACGGTTTATTAGAGAGATATTCAAATTCATATGCAAGAAACAAGATGACTTTGCTTAATCAAGTTTTGAAAACTGCAAAAAAATATGGATTGATTTTTCATGAAATTCCCACAAGTAATATCAGTCCAATTCCAATCATAAAAAAACATATAGATTTTTGGACAAAAGACGAGTTCCAAAAAGTAATACAATGTCTTGATAAAAAGAGTTATTTTGAGCACTTTGTTTATACGCTTTTTTGGCTTTATTATTTTACAGGAATGCGTGTAAATGAGGCGACTGCTCTTTATTGGGAAGATGTAGATTTTGAAAAGAAAACTCTAGCAATCAATCACAACTTACAGTATATAAACCGTGAAAATTGGGTTCGGCGTAACAAACTAAAAACTGAAAGCTCCAGACGAACCATTGGCCTTGATGATAATACTCTAAACGTACTTAAAGAATGGAAAGAACGACAAGCAAAAGTTGACAAGATACCATTCATTCTATCACTTGATGGAAATCCATATCGTAAACGTAGTATTAGAGACCAGATTCTAAAATATTCTAAACGAGCAGGAGTTAAATACATTCAACCAAAAGGTTTAAGACACTCCCATGCGTCATTACTTATTAATGAATATAATGTAAATGCTCTATATATTCAAAGACGATTAGGTCATTCTGATGTCAAAACTACACTTAGCATTTATAGTCATTTATACCCAAACGCTGATTCCGAATTAACAGATAAACTCAATCTGATATCAAGTGATTTTATCGACTAAATCTCTTTGGCTACCAAATTAGCTACCAAAAAAGGAAATACACCTCAAAAAGCCTCATTTTAAAGGGCTTTTTTTCATATTTTCCCACTATTTCTAATAGGGGGGTTACATTTGGCAAAAACGCCAAGTCCACCCCTCCTCATTCCTTATGGGAGTTGGGTTTTCAATTTTTATGAAGTGTGTCACTTTCGTCAAAAAAGTGTGTCACTTTGTTAGAAAGAGGTGTTGCGATGAATGGACAAAATTAGTCCTTTTCATATTAAGAATTTCAGAAAACAAACAGGACTTAGTCAAAAAGCATTTGCACAAGTTGTTGATCTCCCTACAAGAACCTATCGCTCTTATGAAACAGGCGAAAGAGGACTGACGATTGATAAGTTTAGAGAACTTAAAGAAAAACTTGGTTATTACCAAGAGTGCGATAAAAACAGTCTTCGGGCTCAAATCGACTATCTACGATTGACCTTTCCTAGATTGAAGGATTTAGATGCTTTCTGTGAAAACTTTCTTCACTGCCACCTAAGTGAATTTACAGACCAAGAAACCCGTATTATGAACTATACCCACTTGTGGCAACGAGGAAACATCTGGATTTTTGATTTCTTTGATAAGTCTGTGACCAATGACTACCAAACTTGTCTTCAACTATCTGGTCAAGGATGCCGTGAGCTGGAATTGCTTCTAGAAGACAAGGGGATCACTTGGCAGATCTTTCTTCAAAACATTCTTTATTCCTATGAAGACGTTCGGGTGAAGCGACTCGATATCGCTCTAGACGAACTATATAAGGGTTATGGTCACGAGGACGAACAAATTCAAATCCCTAAATTGATTGATAAACTCTATTCCAAAGAGATTGTTCTAGATACGATCAAGAAATGGAATATCACGGGTGGTGGATCTTTCACAGATAATGAAGACATGGAAGCGAATCACGGCTTGTCCATTTATTTTGGGAGCCGTCAAAGTCAACTCTACTTCAACTTTTATGAAAAGCGCTATGAAATTGCTCGAATGGAAAACATCTCCTTGGACGAATCCTTGGAGATTTTTGGTATCTGGAATCGCTATGAATTGCGATTTTCAGATCAGAAAGCTCAAGGCATTGTGGAGGAATATATCAACGGTGTAGATCTCGGAGAAATCGCACGAGGCATCATAAACAAAGAAATCCAAGTCTATGATGGAGTTACTCGCTTTGGAGCCTATAAACCTGATGAGAAATGGCAACAGCTCTTTGGAGGTGTCGAACCCTTAAAGCTCTCAACCAACCCACAGCCTTACAGTATTGAGAGAACGATTCGCTGGCTAACCTATCAAGTTGCGAACTCCCTTGCACTAGTCACTGAAGCAGACAAGATCCTCCAAACAGAATACATGAAAATGATTCAGAATAGCGGAGAGATCACTGATCGAGGAAAAGCCATGTTACGACTTCTCAAAGCCAATAAACACTATGAACACTAGAAAGGAAAAACTATATGGAATACAAAGTTCAAATCAATTCACTAGAAAACTTTAAAGCTTGGTCTGGTGGACTAACCACCTTGAACACTGTCCGTGAACGTGGTGGAGTGGATACCCTAACCGTCATTTGTGAAGATATCTTCTCTGGTGATACACCAACTGAAGGACAAATCAATGACTGGCTCTGGTTTGATTCAGATTTTATCTACCAAGCTCTAGGCTACGATGATCTGCTTGAGGCTTCTTGAGATGCTGAAGAAGATTTATCAAACAGACTTTCTGCTTCTTCCAGAACAAGAATTCTGGCATATGTACGTTCTCTTACGAAAAGGAAAGGACTTCTACTATGAATGCGCTGGAAGATCTACCGAAAAACCACCAGATGCGAAAGGTTTCTATGACTATGAACATGCTTGTTTCACGCTAGATGGTCAAGTGTTGAGCGTAAATAAAAAAATGCGCCCCTCACTCATTACTTATATCCAAAAGACCATCAAAGACAATCAAGAAACATTTAGAAAGGAAATTGAAATGGCAACTAAAACTATTTTTGAAAAGAAAGTATCTCAAGTCACGAATGAACTGGGAGAATTACTTAAAAAGAAAGATCACAGAGAGGCTTGGACCAAGGCTGGAGAATTAAATAGTCTCCTTAAAAAAGAAGAAGCCAAAGACCTAAAGCCTGACCTGATCGAACAACTCCAAACTGAGCTACGAGGCTACTATTACATTAATGGCGAGATCGAAAAAGCCAATAAGCGCCTCTATGCAAAAGGTTCAAAGCTCATTGAACTTGCTAGTCTCTAAAAGGAGGATCTATGGATAAAGCCAAACGCTACTTGCTTCAAGCAAAAGAATATCTCTCACACTTTAAAAAGGTGGAGAAAAAAGGAGGCCCACCAAAACTAAAAGTCACAAATAAAAAGACCGTCAATATTGCAGTCATAGGAGGAATTGCTTTCCTCCTTTTTGTTGGTCTCTTGGGTTCTATTCGTGCTATCACACTATCAAATAAAGTAGGAGCACTACAAGCTCAAGTGGAGGCTACAAAAAAACAAAAGGCACAGCCAATGGAGGCTAGTAGAAAATATGACTACAAACTCCAGTACTACTTGAATGACTACGTCTATGCCTATTTCACTCTTCCACAAGAAGGGGATAAACAACAAGCTCAAGTGGAATACTTAAATAGCTTTTACAACTTCATTCCTGATGTGAAAGCTCAAGGTCAAGTTCGAAATCCTAGTGAGCTTCTCTACTCTCAGTTAGTGACTGTAGAAGGAAAAGTTGCGACCTATAAGATCAAATACAAGGAGACTATCCGCCGAGATAATAACACAGAAGAAAAAGAAATCGTTACAGGTTTCAATATTCCATTTGATGAAAAAGATGGGAAATATTATATTTCTGGCCTTCCTTGGTTTTCTGCTATTGAATCTTCACAAGCTGGACACTTTAGCGAAGACGATCAGCTCCAACTAACTGCTAATGATCACTTTTCGGATACTCAGCGTAAGAAGGTTGAAAAGTTCCTCAAGGTTTTTTTCACCAACTATACTACTAACCAAGACAACCTCAATCTGATTGCTAAGGATGTGGATATTATAGCCAATACCACCTTCAAAACAATTGATTATACCTATCTAAAAAAAGACGGTCAAAATCTAATCGCATATGTCCAAGCAACTTTTGAGGTTGGAGGGACCACTCATTCAGAAAACTTCACTTTTACTCTCTCAGAAAAAGAAAAGACCTACTATGTCACAAAACTAGAACACACCATTCCACTAAACTATGCAAATGATAAAGAATAGGAGAACTCTATGAATACAGACAATCTACGAACCTTCCTCCAGGGCGACGGAATTTGGATCCTAACAGCCATTGCCGTGCTCTTAGCGATCAAAGCTTGGCGAAACAGTTCTTGGCTTCAACTCTTCTCTGTCGTTGGTTTCTATGCCGTTATTGTTTCGATTGCGAAAGGACAAGATATCCTAAAAGCAGTCGGCTGGTTCCTACGACTCTTCGGTATTGAATCAGGACTTTAAGTATGAATGAAGAAAGACTTTATGATTACAGTAAGGGCCTAAATGCTCCTTATTGGATCCAAGAAATCAAGACAAAAAAGGGCACTCGACTATGGTACTTTGCGACACCCATGCAGTTGTCCTTTTTCATTGTCTTTATCATCGTTTTTGTGGCCATGTTACTCTTTGGAGGGTTTATCTTTGTGCCACTCGCAAAAATCACTCACTCAATTTCTCTCTTGCTCTATTGGTATCTCCCTTACAAATTGGCCAAATTTTATACTGAATACGAGCCTCACGGTAAAAAGATGCACGTCTTTATCGGAGATTACCTGATTTACTTCTGGGATTTTAAGCTAAACAAAAAAGCTATCTACCACGAAGATCGAATAGAGACTGTAGAAGAAATTGTCTTTGAAAAAACAAATCTATAGAAAAGGAGGACCTATGAGTATTACTTTAACTTATCCTATTAGGGAAACACATGAAAATCTAGCTCTCAAAAAAAATCAAACAGTCGTTGCGTATTACCGTATTCCAAACACTCCCATCACGATTACAGATGATGAAAAAAAAGGCAAACACAAAATCACTGTTGCTCAAATGATGAAGAAGCTCCAGAAAAACAAGTTCTTTGAAATATCTCTGATCCCTAAAGACTATCTCTTAGAAGAGAAAATGCGGGACTTTTCAGATGCTCTAGCAGATGATAGTCGTGAACTAGGAGAAGAACTGCTCCTTTATACAGTGGATCGTCTAACAGATGAAATGGAAATCCCTTATCAGTTTGATTGGGTTGTTGGAGTGACCTTACGCAAACAAAATCATGGAGCGACCGTCAAAGACTTGGCCTATGAGAGCTTCAATGAATTCTCAGAAAAAATTGCCAAGGGTCTTGGCTATGAATATGAGTTAAGTCCTACCTGGTATGAAGACTATAAAAGTGATGAATTCACAATTTTCCAAGCTTTCTCCGTCCTTCGGGCAAAACGGTTATCCAATGAAGAACTCTTTTATTACCAGCGAATGCAATACCTCCGCTATATCCCTCACTACAAGAAGGAGGTGCTCGCCAATCGTGCTCAATTCAATATTACAGACACCTTGATTAAAGTCCTAAAAGGTGGTTTCCTTAAGTTAGAAAGTCCTTATGGATCTTCTTTTGTGACGATTCTTCCGGTTGGGAAATTCCCTGTTCAATTCAATGGCTTTCATCTTGGCGAATTTATCCAACGCTTAAACTTTCCCGTTGAGCTACGAATCAAGGCAGAATTCATTGATATCGGTAAGATAAAAGGTCGAATGGGACGATCGAATACACGTTACAGAAACATCATGGAAGAGGCAGAAAATACAGATACTGTCCAACAAGACGAGATCATCATGGGATCCATCTCCCTAAAAGACTTAATGAAGAAAGTCGGAAACAAGGAAGATATCATCGAATATGGAGCCTATCTGATCGTCTCCGCTTCTAGTGTGAACCAACTCCGTCAAAGACGGCAAGTGGTTTTAAACTACTTTGATGATATGGGAGTCGAAATTAGTGAAGCCTCTCAAGACGGTCCTTATCTTTTTCAAGCTCTGCTCTACGGAGAAAACCTCCAAAAGAAAACTCGCACCTGGACACATATGGTCACAGCTCGTGGCTTTTCAGAACTCATGCCCTTCACCAATACTTCTTCTGGAAACCGTATCGGTTGGTATATCGGCCGAGTAGATAACTGGACAGGTCGTTGGGACAATATAGCTAAAGCCATTGATTCCTCAAAGAACATTGTCCTTTACAATGCGACAGTAGGAAATAAAGAAGATATTGCTGGAAAGATTACCAAGAACCCACACATCATTATTACGGGGGCAACAGGTCAAGGAAAATCCTTCCTTGCTCAGATCATCTTTTTAAGTGTGGCTTTACAGAACGTCAAGACACTTTATATTGACCCTAAACGTGAACTTAGAAATCACTATCAAGAAGTGATCAACTCACCTGAATTTGCACGTCTCTATCCTGAACGCAAGAAACAGATCGAGAACTTTAACTTTGTGACATTAGATAGCTCACTGCCATCAAACCACGGAGTCTTAGATCCTATTGTCGTTCTAGATAAAGAACAGGCTGTAGAGGTCGCCAAAAACATGCTCGAGTTTCTACTACAAGCTGTGGATGATGTCACGATGGATCAAAAAACAGCTATCACAGAAGCTATTAATGCGATTGTGGAGAAACGAGTCGCTGGTGAGAAGGTCGGCTTTAAACACGTCCTAAAAGTACTTAGAGAATCAACTTCCTCTGAAATTGCTTCGGTTGGTCGTTATCTGACTTCAATTGTCACAAACTCTATCTTGGAACTAGCCTTTTCAGATGGAACCACTCAAGGGCTTAACTACGAGTCACGAGTGACTATTCTAGAGGTCAATAACCTCAAGCTACCAAAGGATGATTCCACAAAAATTTCAGATCATGAACGCAACTCTATCGCTCTCATGTTTGCGCTTGGTGCCTTCTGTACCCACTTTGGAGAACGAAATGAAAATGAAGATACCATTGAGTTCTTTGATGAAGCATGGATTCTTATGAAATCCGCAGAAGGAAAAGCCGTTATCAAAAATATGCGTCGGATTGGACGCTCCAAAAATAATACCTTGGCACTGATCACTCAGTCCGTACATGATGCAGAAAATGACGATGATACAACTGGATTCGGGACTATCTTTGCTTTCTATGAAAAGTCTGAACGAGAAGATATCCTAAAACACGTCAATCTAGAAGTCACTGAAAGTAATCTCGAATGGATTGACAATATGATCTCTGGTCAATGCCTGTACTATGACGTGTATGGCAATCTCAATATGATTTCCGTACATAACATCTTTGAAGATATTGATATGCTTCTAAAACCAATGAAAGCTACGGTATCATCAAGCCTTGAAAATAAATATGCTAGTTAGGAGGTGGATCCATGCAAGAAGCTTTTGACAAACTAAGAGGAGTCGATATCTTCTCTCTCAAGTCCTATATGGAGCCTACTGGGTTCGCTTCTTTTAACGGGGCTTGGGTTCTGATTAATGAGCTTTTCGTCAACTTCTTCTTTTTCATTCTAAATGCAGTGGTGGGATTCTTTTCTTTGCTGATACGAATTCTTGAAAAAAATGATCTCTACTCTAGCTATAAAAACTATGTGTTTAATGGAGCAATGAGTATCTGGAAAGGATTTATCGGTTCAAATGGGAGTGGAGTTGCCAAGAACTCACTCGTTTCAATGTTGCTTCTGATTTTAGCTTTCTACCTTTTTTATCAATATTTCTTTTCGAAAGGATCCTTTTCAAGAACACTCCTTCATGTTTTTCTAGTTCTCATCCTTGGCTTTGGTTACTTTGGAACAGTTGCAGGGACCTCTGGTGGTCTTTATCTGCTTGATACCATCAATAATGTCTCTAAAGAAGTCACTAAAAATATCACTCATATTAAAGTAGAATATGGAAAAAATAAGACGATCAAAATCGGTGATTCTATGGCAGATAGCTATATAGCAGAAACATCTTATAAAGCCTATGTCTTTGTCAATACTGGACAAGAAAATGGGAAATATAAGAATAGCCAAGACGGAAAACAAGAAACTTTTGACGATAGTAAGGTACTAGGAACAAGCGATAAAAATGGAAACTTTACAGCGGTTAAATCCAAAGATCGTTCTAAATATCTAGATGAACTAGGCAATGGAGCTAATGACGATGGCGAAAAGAACCGTTGGGTTTCGGCAATGCCTGATTTCATCTTTACTCGTATGTTTTATGTCATATTTAAAATTTTTGACGCTTTTGTATTAGCGATACCTGTTATCTTGATTCAAATGTTAAATGTCATTGCTCAGACACTTGTCTTGATGATGATCCTGCTCTTTCCAATTGTGCTATTAATGTCCTTTGTACCAAGAATGCAAGATTTGATCTTTGGAGTTCTAAAAGTCATGTTTGGTGGGTTACTTTTCCCAGCTATCACAAGTCTATTAACACTATTAGTTTTCTACATTGAGAAAATGATCGAAAACATTATCATTACAGGCTTTGATGGTATTCTTAAAACACTCCCATCCTTGATCATCTTTGGCCTTGTCTTTAAACTACTCATTTCAGTTGTCTCAAAAGGACTCGTATATTTCTTTCTATGGAAATACAAAGCTGAATTGCTCCAATTCATTCTTGGATCCAAAGCTCGAATGGTGGCAAGTGATATTGGAAATAAAGTTGAAAGTGGGATCACAAGAACCCGAGAAGTGGCTTCACAAGTACCATCACGAAGTCTTTCATCTGCTCAACACCTTGGAAATTTTGCTTTAGCAGGTGCTGGTTTCGGAGCTGGAATGCTCATGAATGCCAAGAGTCACTTCCAAAATGTTGGTTCTTTCTTTACCAATAAGGAATCAGAGCACCAACCTGATGAAGTGCTCCCAACAGAAACGCTTGAGACTCCAGAAAGTCCGGATGCTCCAGAATCAAGCATTCCAAAAACAAAGGCAACACTAGAAGGGGTTAAACCAGTTGAAGAAAAAACACCAACTCCTTCAATGGAATCCCCAATCACATCGGAGCCAACACCAAGTTCAAACGAGGAATTCCAAACTCTTAAAGAAGAATGGATTTCTCCATTTAAACAACTCCGCATTAATAGTATTGAGCGCAAATTAGAGGGATATAAAGACCCTCAAGCTATGTACAAAGCCCAAGGATCGAATGCCTTCACTCGTGCTTATAGAAAGACTATGACACGAGATGATAAATTGAGAGCCAATATTGAACGAAGAGACCGATTAACAGAACGCTTAAAACAACTTAGAGGAGAATGATATGAATACCAAGATACGCTCAAGAACTGCTTTTCCAAGAGTTCTTGAAGAAACTCTATATCAAGCCTACCAAGAAGGAAAACGCTCAGTCGATTTCCTTCTTTTATTTCCAGTCACAGAACAAGAGCGAGACCAAATCATCCTACAGGTTAAGTCCTATTCAGTCGTTTTAGATGCAAAATGGCGTTTTGGGACTGTTTTGTTCACTGCTTATATAAGACATTAACTAGAAAGGAGATTCGATGAAAAAACTAAAATGGTTTCTATTAGCTGGTCTCATTCCTCTTTTTCTACCGGTCCTCATTATCATTATCCTTATGGGGGCTGTCGGAGGTGGTGGAACGAATGGCTCGCCCCAATCTCAAAATGGAGTGACTTATGCGGATCACTGGTCAGATGGAGACCCTTATACTCATAACCTGCTTGTTCATCGCTTCGGTATCACAGCAGAGCAATTAGACAGCTTTTTAGATACGTTAGGAATCTCCTATGATAAGAACCGAATTAATGGGAAAAAGCTTCTCGAATGGGAAGCTAAATCTAATCTTGATGTCCGTGGAATTGTTGCGATCGCACTGAATGAAAGTTCCCTTGGAACTGCTGGAGTAGCCACTAATCCTGGAGCCAATATGTTTGGTTTTGGGGCCTATGACTCCAATCCAGAATATGCCAATAACTTTAATGATGAGATTGCTGTTGTCGGACTAACCCAACAAACTATCATTGGGAATAAAAATCAAACCTTCAAAATTCAAGATGACAAGGCTAAAAAGTTTGCGAATGGAACACTCAATCCAGCAACTGATGGTGGAGTCTATTTTACAGATACTACAGGATCGGGAAAAAGACGTGCAGAAACCATGCAAAAACTGGATGCCTTCATTGATGAACATGGAGGAACACCAAAAGCTCCTGAACAAACTACAGGAAAAACTAGAGATGGTGGTGGAATCACTTCAAATGATATACCTGTAGGCTATAGTTTGACAACAGCTATTGACACCACAGGATATATCACTAGTACCTATCCTTGGGGACAATGTACCTGGTATGTCTTCAACCGTGGAAAACAAGTCGGAGTCAACTTTGATCCATTTATGGGAAATGGCGGACAATGGATGAATAAGCCAGGATTCACAACAACCCATACACCAACAGAACACTCTGCACTATCATTTAGCCCTGGACAGGCTGGAGCTGATCCAATATACGGACACATTTCATTTGTGGAGCAAGTCAAATCAGACGGCTCAATTCTCGTCTCAGAATGTAATGTGAAAGGATTAGGGATCATTAGTTACCGTACTTTTGACGCAGAAACTGCCAAACAATTTACCTATGTTATTGGACATTAGAAAGGAATAGATATAGATGATTCAAGTTGTAGATAAAAATGATTTAATGGAATTGATTGGATATTCTGAAACACAAGCTAGTAAATTAATACGAAAGGCTAAAAGCCAGCTTGTACAAGAAGGATTTGAATGGTATAAGAATAAACGTATTGGACGTGTACCGATTATTACAGTTGAATCCATTCTTGGTTTTCAAATACAATTAAAAAATGATATAATTGAGGAGAACCTTCAAAGCGCTGTCATGACTGAAGGAGAAAAATAGCATGGCGGTAATTAAACAGGACGATGGACTGTGGCTAGTTGATATTAGTGATGGTAAAAGTTCCTTAACTGGCAAACGTATACGACACCGCAAATCTAATTTTTTAACGAAAAAAGAAGCAGAGGAATATGAGGCTTATTACCGTATCCATAAGTTAAATCAGATACAGAATACAAAAAAACTCACTATTTCTTCTCTTTATGTAATGTTAAAAGAAGAAGATGAGCTTCGTGGAAATAAAAAAGGTACAGTAGATACCCAGAACTCATACTATACCCAATATGTATCGCGATTCTTTGAATACGCTGATATGTCTTCAGTTACCATTCAAGATGTAAAAAAATATCGAGATTGGCTAATTGAACAGCCAAGTGTAAAAGGTGGGACACTTACACCAATGCATATTAACCAACAAATGATTTTTGTTCATAAGTTGTTTGATATTGCTATTTCGAAAGGATATAGACAGGATAATCCATGTGATGCCATTCGGAAACTTCCAGAAAAGCATAAAGAAATGTCTTATTATACTCCTGAACAATTCAAGGAGTTTGAATCTTATTTTGAAGAAAGTGAGTATCCTTTTAAACTTCTGTATCGTGTACTCATGTTTACGGGAATTCGTATGGGGGAGGCACTTGCCTTAACTTGGAGAGATGTTTTTCTTGACGAGGGATATATTAAGATCCGTAAGTCAGCCTATTATCGCAATGGGAAAATACATATTGGATCTGTAAAGACGACTCAATCAAATAGAGAAATCTATATCCATAAAGCTTTTGTGGATGAGTTGAAAACCTGGAAGTCAGTACAAAGTCAGAGACTGTCTAAGCTAACTGATTCAACAGATGATTTGCAGATTTTCCAATTTTCAGGGGAGCCTATGACTGCTCCGAATGTCTCTAACTTTAGAGCAGCATTCAAGAAACGATTGCCAGAAGACTTCAAATTGATTCGAAACCATGATTTTAGGCATTCACATGTAGCCTTTTTGATAAATCAGGGATTGAGGAGAGGAGAAGGAAAGGATTATATCTTTTTCACTCTGATGAAACGACTAGGACATAGTTCTATCAATACAACAATAAATATCTACTCACATTTGTTCCCATCACAACAAAAAGAAGTCGCTAACGCATTTGACGATTTTTAAAAAAATGGGCAGAAGTGGGCAGTAAAAATTAAGCAACAGGGTCTAAACCCTTGATACGAAAGGAATCTAGAAAATTTTATGATGAATATGCAAAATATGATGAAGCAAGCTCAAAAATTGCAAAAGCAAATGGAGCAAAGCCAAGCAGAATTAGCCGCAACTCAATTTGTAGGGAAATCTGCTCAAGACTTGGTTGTTGCAACTCTTACAGGTGATAAGAAGGTTGTTTCCATCGATTTCAATGCTGCAGTGGTCGACCCAGAAGATACAGAAACTCTTTCTGATATGACGGTGCAAGCCATCAATGCTGCCATTGAAGAAATTGATGCGGCAACCAAGAAAAAACTCGGTGCTTTCGCAGGGAAATTACCATTTTAAGCTAAAGAAGTTTTCATTAATTCAAAAGAGGCTGGGACAAAAGTCCTAGCCTCTTAATTGTTTTTGGATTGTTGAGCCAGACGCAGTGGTTGAGTGGGCTCTACTACGCTGATTTCTTCAGCTTTTACAGCCCTACTCAACTGTGCGGAGGTGGGACGACGAAATCGAATTCTAACGAATTACCGATTTCTGTCCCACTCTCTCTTTTTATTCATCAAAAAATCCGGATAAGTCCAAGCCTCCGAAGGGGTTGGTGGAGAAGTTCTCTTGTTCTTCAAGGAGGGTGCGGCCTTGATCAAATTCGAGGAATTGTTCGTAGACAAGAGCTGTCATGCGGGCGTCTTCTAAGCTATCGTGTGATTTTCCTGCTACCCCCAAAAATTCTGCAACGGTGTGGAGTTGGAGATTTTTAATGCCGTGGAGGTCAGATGGACGACGTTCGAAAGCCTCGTCAAAGACATCGACAGCGTACTGGTCTTCTAGATCCAAGCCATTTTCAAGTAGGATGGGTAGGTCGCTCTTTTTGGCATTGTATCCGATCAAGGGCCGGTCTCCTACAAAGGCCTTGAATTCACTGAGGACCTGCTCGAGTTGAGGGGCATTTTGGATCTTGTCCTGGGTAATGCCAGTCAAGCCGTTAATAAAGCTTTTTAGGGGCTTATCGGTGTAGACGTAGGAGTCGTAGTGATCGACTTCTTTACCGTCCGTAAAACGCACGGCAGACACCTGGATAATCTGATAGGCCCCTTCGTATTGGTTAAATTCGAGATCGAAGGCGATATAATCTTCTAATGCTTTCATGGGAAATCTCCTGTGGTAGAAAAGAAAAGGGACTGGTAGGATCCAGCCCCGGATTATCGACGGAAAACGCGTGCCCAGAAACCTTTGCTTTCTTGCTCTTGAACTTTTTCGTTGGCTTGTTCGAGTTCAAGTTTCAAGGTATCGCGGTCGTTCATTGCTTGTAAAGTCAATTGTTGTTGTTGGTCCAATTGCTTGTCTTTTTCAGCAATTTGAACGTCTTTCACGCGCAACTGTTCATCTTTCTTAGCGAGTTGCTCGTCTTTGGCTTTGAGTTGCTCGTAGAGACGGACGATTTCAGCATTTTTTTCATCTACCAAAATTTCCATCAATTCGCGTTGCTTTACATCATCGCTGACTGGCTCATCTTCAAAAATAGTTTTTTTGTAGATTTCTTCGAGCTTGATCAAGCCACTACGGGTTACAACGGTAACCCCTTTTTCATTTTTTTGGGTATCTTCTGGAGCCAGCGCCTTGACACGGTTATTGACCGCCTGGCGGCTGACTCCTAAAATTTCAGCAATTTCGCTGACAGTTTTTTCAATCGCCATAACTTCCTCTAATATCTTTTTCTATGAAATACTCTATTAGATAGTAACATAAGTAGGCTAAGCTGTCAAATGAAGCCGAGTAAGGGCAAGCCTTGAGACCACGATTAGCGGGTCTCTGTCATTTCAGGAAGATGGAGGCTGGATTGTGCTAAATCAATGGTCAGTTGGTAATCGGTTTGATCGCGCACAGTGATTTCAAAGTCCGTTGTGTAAAGGACCAGGCGAAGGGTCGCTCCTTTTTCGAGCTTGTAGATGGTTGGTTGAAGATCAAAGTCAAATTCCATCCACTCGCCTGGCGTCACAGCCTCAACCTCTAAGAGGTCATGACGATTTTGGAGGTTGAGATAACCTTTAGAAATGACTCGTTGGCCAGCTTCTTTGAAAGGCAACTCAGTCAAATTGTCTAGCATATGGTAGCGACCGTTATCCAGCGTACGGACCGACAAGACAGCAGGATAGGGTTGGAGGTATTTCTTGCTTCCAAGCTCTAAGAGTTGGGCTGAAAGCAGGCCTTTATTGGTGCTGGAGTAAAGTCGCAGGTGAAGGCGAGCTTTCCCATTGAGGTGTAGGTCTTCTTCGATTGGAAGATCAATGGTCACCTGTTGCGCCTTATCCTGGTAGAGGTCCGTTAAGAAGGTCGGATAAGCCTTGCCATAGCGCTCGTAATCTTTTGTCTCGTAGCGGTTTTGGATGACTTTTTCGTCGTCTCCCAGGGAGAAGGTCCGCTGATTTGTTTGGTTGCCAAAATCATCCAAGGAAGTCCAACTTTGTTCTCCTGTATTGTCCTGCCAGATGACAGTAGGCAATTCATAGCTTGAATCGTAGCCCAGCAATTTTTTAGAGAGGAGGGCGTTCATGCTTTCGCGGAAGTCAATGGATTGCCAGTTGTTGAGATAGACATGGGCACCATTGTGATAGAAGAGGTGTTTCTTGATGCTTGTTGGAAGAGCCTGGAACATATTAAAGACGTGAAGAGGTTTCACGTTCCAGTCTTGCGAACCATGAGTGAAGACCACCTCAGCCTTCACCTGATCAGCATGTAAGAGATAATTGCGGTCGTGCCAGAATTGATTGTAGTCTCCAGAAGCGCGGTCCAGCTCTTTTTTCACGATGTCTAGATCGGCTTGGTGGGCTGCATTATGGTGCAAATAGTCTCCACCTAGAAGGTTGCGCGAGTAGGTCAATTCGGCAAGGGAATCGAAATCTTCACCTGGATAGCCACCAGGACTTGTCACGAGGCCGTTTTCGCGGTAGTAGTTGTACCAAGAAGAGATCCCAGCCTCTGCAATGATGACTTCAAGACCGTCCACACCTGTGGTCGCAAGGCCGTTAGACATGGTTCCAAGGTAAGAGATCCCGGTGGTTGCGACCTTTCCATTAGACCAATCAGCTTTGACTTGGCGTTTGCGTGTGTGATCTGTAAAGGCCCGGCAACGGCCATTGAGCCAGTCGATAACGTTCTTGTAGGCTTCGATTTGTTGGTAATTTCCATTGGTCATCAAGCCTTGCGAATCTTTTGTCCCCACTCCAGATACGTAGAGATTAGCGTAGCCGCGTGGAAGGAGGTAGTCGTTGAGGGTATAGCTGGAATTGATATGGGTGAGAGTTTCTTCAGCTTCATCGACTAGCTCAGCTGAACCGACAGGATCCACCAATTCTAATTGAGGTACTTCTACTTGAATGGTATGAGGTTCTTTGACCTCGAGGTCGACATTCATATTGTAGAGGGCCTTGTCGCTGGCCTTATCGTTGGTCCCTTGGTGATAAGGACTTGCGGTCATAACAGCTGGAATCTTGCCTTCATAGCGAGGACGGATAATGCTGACCTTGACCAAGTCTGGCAGACCATCTTTGTCGGTATCGACCCGACTTTCCACATAGACGACCTCGCGGATGGCATCATGGCTCGTAAAGGTTGCGAGGCTCTTGCCGTTAAAATAGTGATACTGGTTATCTTCAGGAATCAAGCCATCGCTGACCAACTGATCGATGAGTAAATTTCCTTTTACTGTTCGAGTATTGAGAAGGTGATAGAGGTTTTCTACCAAGTTTCCATACTCAATCGGAAATTGGACTTCTTTCAAGAAGCTATCCGTATCTTCAAAATCAATAAAATAGCGGAAACCGAGTAATTGGAGGGCTACTGTGTAAAAAATGTTCGGAGACCATTCGCAGTCAGATTGGATATACGTTAAAAAGTCTGTTTTAGAATCCACCACTAGGTTAGAGAGGGGATAATCTGTATCTTTATAGGTGAAGTAAACCTTGCGGACAAACCATTCAAACAGTTCTTTTTCTGGGAGGTGGGTGGGAAGGTCAAACCCAATTTCTTTTAGTTCCTTAAGAATGTCTTTTTGGTCAACAGATAGATAGCTATATTGATTGTATTTCATAGACTGCTCCTTTTATCAGTTTCTTTTTTCTTTACTTCTTATATTATACTTGATAAAATAGTATTTGTCTAAAGACCTTTCGTCTATAAGGAGAAGGAATATTGAAAAAAATATCTTTTGAACAAGTTGCAAGAAGACGGACCTTATTGTTTGGGGTTCTTGCCGTCATTTTTGGGATTCTCATTTTTCGAAACGGCGTTGGTTTCACCAAATTTTCCTTGGATCTATTAGCCATTTACTTTTTAGTTGATGGACTAGGAAGCTTTCTTCTTCGCTTTTTGTTACGTAGCAAGTCTATTTCCTATAGCCACTCTATTTGGTTTATTTTTCTTTCACTTGCGTTGATCTGGTTGAATCGACTGAGTAGTCTGCCCGTAAACTTAGTTGTGATTTGTTTAGGGGCATATCAGTTGGGGAGTGCCATTGTCTATGGGATCACATTTTGGCTTTATAAGGCCAATCGGGTAAAAGGAGGCTGGCTCTATTTATGGGATGCGCTTTTAAACGGTGGGCTTGGTCTAGCAACTGTCTTGGAACCTGGTTCAGATGGGCACTTCCAATTTATCCTCTTGGGGGCTTATCTGGTCTTGTTGGGGATTTCTAATATTCGAGATGGTATTTTATTTGACAAAGACCAACAAGGCCAAGAGTTAAAACGTCGCTTTCGTATTAGCCTACCGGTTATCTTTGCAGCCTTTATCCCTGCTAAGGAGTTAAAACGGTTTAACCAGTTTCTTCAAAAAGGGAGCTCGGCGGGACACACAGGCCCTTATCGATTGGTGAAAAAAGAAGAAGAGGCAAGGGAATTAGAAATTTTGGTTCATACTTCTGACAGCAACTTATTTGGAGCGATTGGGCATGTAGATATTTGTTATCAGGGGAAGGTCATTTCTTACGGAAGTTACGATCCCTTTTCAGAGCGTCTATTTGGGACGATTGGGGATGGCGTACTGTTTAAAGTGGATAAGGAACCATACATCGAACTATGTAAAAAAGAGAGTCAAAAGACGCTGTTTGGCTACAGCCTATCCCTTACCGAAGAAGAGAATCAGGCAGTAGAGAAGCGTCTAGCTGAAATTGATCAGTTGTTAGAACCTTGGGATCCACCTAGGAGGTTACTGGAAGACGGTCAGCCGACCTACGCTTACAAATTGAAATATGATTTAGGGGCTGAGCTATATAAATTTACTTCTTCGCGTTTTAAATCTTACTTTGTTCTGTCTACTAATTGCTGCCTGTTAGCAGATTCCATTGTGGGACAGGCAGGAACGGCTGTATTAGATGTGCGTGGAGTGATTGCACCAGGGACCTATCAGGATTACTTAGAATACGAATTTGAAGCTCCAAACGGGCGGGTCCATACACGAACAGTATACTAAAAAAAGAAAGACAGATTTTTATTTTTGAAAAATCTGTCTTTTTTGCACAAGATTTCTTGTAAAAAGCCAGAAAATCTTTTACAATAAAAAGTGCTTGGAGGAAAGTATGACAGCAAATCAGATCGTAAGAGTGATCCCAGTCTTGAAAGTGAATAACCGAAATGTCAATCAACGCTTTTATGAAGAGACATTGGGAATGAAAGTATTAGTGGAAGAAGGAGCTCTCCTATCTTTAGGAGATGCCTCAAAAGTAGAGAAAATTGTCTTAGAAGAGTCACCGAGTATGCGTTCGCGTAAGGTCGAAGGTCCAAAGAAATTGGGTCGCATCGTGGTGAAAGTGGCACAAGCTCAAGAAATTGATTATTTGTTGGCCCGCCAGCCAGAAACAAGCGCCCTTTACCAAGGAGCTAATGGTCGCGCCTTTGAAGTTGTGTCTCCTCAAGGAGATACCATTTTCGTGCATGCTGAAGAAAATCTTGAAAGCCTAGAACCGTTGGAGAAAGCGCCTCTTGTTGACGTGCCAGAAGATTTCAAAGGTTTGACCAGCTTTGATGTGGACTTTCTTGAGGTCAATGTGGCCGATTTTGCTGAGGCTGAGAAGTTCTATAGCAACTTGCCAGCTTTGGCCCACTTTATCCATTTGCAGGAAGCTCAAGGAGAAGATCTCCAAGTGGAGAACAAGGTGACTTGGGATTTGAGCATGATCAAGGTCGAATTGGCATCTTTTGATGTGGAAGTCGTGAAAGAACGCTTGGGAGAAACTGTCGATTTTGTGCACCGTAAGGGAACTTTCTTGATTGCCAAGGATCCAAGCCAGATTGAACTCTGGTTTGAAGCCAATCAAGATCAGGTCCATATTTCTTATGAAGAATAAGAATGGAGTGATGAGCGTGAATGCAATCATCGAAAAAATTACCGAACAAATCCAAGAAGGCATCTATCCAGGTGCCTCTCTTGCGCTTTACCGCAAGGGTCAGTGGAGTGAGCACTATCTGGGACTAGCGGATCCTGAAAAAGGAGAGTCAGTAGTGGCTGACCTGGTCTATGATTTGGCCAGTGTCAGTAAGGTCGTCGGAGTCGCTACCATCTGTGCTTTTTTGTATGCGAAAGGGGAGCTTCCGCTCGATCGTCCCTTTAAAGAGTTTTACCCGCGTTTTGCTCATGAGAAGACGACCATCCGGGAACTCTTGACCCATACTTCTGGGCTGGATCCTTTTATCCCCAACCGGGATCAATTGGATGCGAGACAGTTGAAAACAGCTCTTGAAAATTTGCAGTTGAAAGAAGACAAGAGTTTTCATTACACCGACGTCAATTTTCTTCTGCTGGGCTTTTGGTTAGAAGACAGGTTTCACCAGCCCTTGGATCGTTTATTTGAAGAGCTGATCTTTACACCTTGGAAGATGACAGAGACACGGTTTGGACCGGTCGAAAAGGCGGTGCCAACGGTCCGTGGCCTTGCTTCTGGAAGTGTTCATGATCCCAAAGCGAGAGTATTGGGCTGTCATGCGGGAAGTGCTGGACTTTTTTCAACTGTTGCTGATCTAGAGCGCTTCTTAGAGCATTATCTGAAGGATGATTTTGCGCGTGACTTGTCTCAGAATTTTGCGCGTGAAGAGGGCAAGACCCGCGCTCTCGGATGGAATCTAGAGGGTGACTGGTTGGATCATACGGGCTATACTGGAACCTTCATCATGTACAATCGAAAGAGGCAGGAAGCTGTGATCTTTTTGTCTAACCGGACCTATGAGAAGGACGAACGGGCCCAATGGATCTTAGACCGCAACTCTTTGATGGACTTGATCAAACAAGAATGTGAAAAATAGAAATGGATGGCTGGGATGACGGATCCCGGCCTTTTCTTGTCTGTCCATAAGAAGGAGCTCTTCTGGGTGATTCATTTTTGGACTCCGTCTTAGGTTGGATTTCCTTCAAAAGCATCGCTTTTTTGGCTGATTTATATTAAAATAGTAATGACCTTAGTAGAGCGAGATGAATATGCATAAAGAGATAGGCGTCGGAAAGGCGCATAGTAAAATTATCTTAATTGGAGAGCATGCGGTGGTTTATGGTTATCCGGCTATTGCCCTGCCACTCCATCATATCGAAGTGATCTGCCAGATCATCCCGGCAGACAGTCCATGGATTTTGTTTGAAGATGACACATTGTCCATGGCGGTTTTTGCGTCTCTTGAGCACCTCGGGATTCGTGAGGCCCGGATTCGCTGTCGGATTCAGTCTATGGTACCGGAAAAACGGGGGATGGGGTCCTCTGCGGCGGTCAGTATCGCAGCTATTCGTGCAGTTTTTGACTATTATCAGAAAGAGCTGGATGATGAGACCTTAGAAATCCTGGTCAACCGAGCAGAAACTATTGCCCATATGAATCCAAGTGGGCTCGATGCCAAGACTTGTTTGAGCGATCAAGCCATTAAATTCATCCGGAATATCGGCTTTTACCCACTGGAGCTGGGTATAAAAGCGAGCTTGGTGATTGCGGATACGGGAATTCACGGCAATACCCGTGAGGCGATTCAAAAGGTGGAAGCCAAAGGGCAGGAAGTTTTATCCCATTTCCATGAGATTGGTCAGTTGACCCAGCAGGTGGAAGAGGCTCTAAAAATGAATGATCTAATGAGCCTAGGACAGGCTCTGACTACTTGTCATGACCACTTGAGAGCCGTAGGGGTCAGCTGTGAAAAAGCAGACCACCTGGTCGCCGTTGCCCTTGAAAATGGGGCCTTAGGTGCTAAAATGAGCGGAGGCGGCCTTGGAGGCTGTGTGATTGCCCTCGTCAAGGATTCTCGTGAAGCAGCAACCATTGCCCATGCATTAGAAAAAGAAGGAGCGCACTATACATGGATCGAAAACCTGTAAAGGCTAAGTCCTATGCCAATATCGCGATTATCAAATACTGGGGAAAAGAAGATGCCAAACAGATGGTCCCTTCGACCAGTTCGATTTCGTTGACCTTAGAGAATATGTATACAGAGACGAGTCTCTCTCCCTTACCAGCAGATGCGACTGCGCATGAATTTTACATCGATGGGGAATTCCAAAATCCAGCTGAGCAAGCCAAAATTGGAGCTGTGATTGATAGCTTGAAGCCAGCAGATGAAGCAGGATTTGTTCGGGTGGATACCAGCAACAACATGCCAACTGCAGCCGGTTTGTCCTCTAGCTCAAGCGGCCTCTCTGCTCTCGTCAAGGCTTGCAATCAGTACTATGATTTGGGCTTGAGTCAGGAGGAATTAGCTCAAAAAGCCAAGTTTGCTTCGGGTTCTTCTTCACGTTCTTTCTTTGGACCCTTAGCAGCTTGGGACAAAGAAAGTGGAGAAATTTATAAGGTCAAAACAGACCTAAAACTGGCTATGATCATGCTGGTCCTCAATGACAAGCAAAAGCCCGTTTCCAGCCGGGAAGGGATGAAACGTTGCATGGAGACCTCGACTAATTTCAAAGAATGGATCGAAGAGTCTCGACAAGATTACAAGGACATGCTGGACTATCTAGCTGGCAATGATTTTGAACGGGTCGGTCAGCTGACAGAGCGCAATGCCCTTGCTATGCATGCGACGACTAGAACAGCCACTCCAGCCTTTAGCTACTTGACAGAAGAAAGCCACAAAGCTATGGAATTTGTCCGTGAGCTTCGAGCTGCAGGCCATGCTTGTTACTTCACCATGGATGCAGGGCCAAACGTTAAGGTTCTCTGTTTAGAAGAAGACTTGGATCAGCTGGTGCCTTTATTTGACGCCCGCTATCGGACCATCGTATCTAAGACAAAGGACCCTCAAGATGAAGACTAAGTATCAGGTACAGACTGGAGGCAAGCTCTATCTAGCTGGAGAATACGCAGTGCTAACGCCTGGCTATGGAGCCGTGATTCAGTTTATTCCCATTTATCTGTCAGCTACTATCCAAGAATCTAGAAGCTATCAGCTAGCCTCAGATCTCTTTGGTTACCAGGTGGATTTGACCCCAAATAAGGACTACGCCTTGATTCAAGAGACCATTCGGCTCATGGAAGAGTGGCTGAAAGATCAGGGAATAGCCCCTAAACCGTTTGATCTTCACCTTAGAGGGACGTTGGGCGAAGAGGGGAAAAAGTATGGGATTGGTTCCAGCGGAAGTGTGGTCTTGCTCGTGATCAAGGCCATGGCTGCTCTGTATGAACTAGACTTAAGTCCAGATCTGCTCTTTCGACTAGCAGCAGTGGTCTTGGTACAAAGAGGGGACAATGGTTCCATGGGCGATTTGGCTTGTATTGCCTACGAGGACTTGATTTATTACCAATCCTTTGATCGGGCTTGGTTGCATGAAGTCTTGACTTCCCAGCCCCTCTCACAAGTTTTAGACCTGGATTGGAACTACCAGATCCGAGTGATCCAGCCAGCCGTCTCTTATGATTTTCTGGTTGGTTGGACCAAGGAACCAGCGATTTCAAGTGATTTGATCCGCCAGATCAAGGGGGCGATCAAGGAAGCCTTTCTCAAGGAGAGTCAAACTGCAGTGAAGATTCTTGAAAAAGGCCTCCGTGAAGGAAACCAAAGGGTGATAGAGGCCAGTATCCAACGTGCAGATCAGAACCTAAAATCCTTAAACCATCTGATCTATACCCCGGCTTTAAAAGTCCTGCAGCAAGCGACGGAGGGCCTTTCTGCTTGTGCCAAATCTAGTGGCGCTGGAGGAGGAGACTGTGGAATCGCCCTTAGTTTTGACCCAGTTGAGACTCAGACCTTGATAGACCGCTGGAAGGAAAAGAATATTGAAGTCATTTACCAAGAAAGGATGGGAGATTCGTGAGCGAAAATCGAAAAGACCAGCATATTCGCTATGCCTTGGAGCAAAGCTCCTCCTATAATAGCTTTGATGAGATCGAGCTGATTCACCGATCCCTCCCCCTTGTGGATCTAGCGGAGATTGATTTGACAACCCATTTCGCAGGGCGTGATTGGGAGGTCCCTTTTTATATCAATGCCATGACAGGTGGGAGTAAACGAGCTAAAGAGATCAATCAAAAGTTGGCAGCGGTAGCCGAAGCCTGTGGGATTCTCTTTGTGACTGGCTCTTACAGCGCGGCACTGAAGGATCCGAGCGATCAATCGTATGCGGTCAAAAAAGACCATCCTCATCTTCTTTTAGCAACCAACATTGGCATCGATAAAGAGCCAGATTTGGGCTTGCGAACAGTGGAAGAGCTACACCCCCTCTTTCTTCAAGTCCATGTGAATCTGATGCAAGAGTTGCTCATGCCTGAAGGGGAGCGGAGTTTCCACACTTGGAAAGACCATCTCAAGAGCTATGGGCAGGGCTTTCCTGTGCCTGTAGTCCTGAAGGAAGTTGGCTTTGGTATGGATCCCAAAACAGTTCAGGCAGCGCTAGAAGCTGGGATCAAAACCGTTGATATTTCTGGCCGTGGTGGCACTAGCTTTGCCTATATTGAGAATCGTCGTGGTGGCAATCGCGCTTATCTGGATGATTGGGGACAATCAACTGCGCAGTGTCTCTTACAGTTACAGGATCAGATAGATCAGGTTGAGGTCCTAGCAAGTGGGGGCATTCGTCATCCCCTTGATATGGTCAAGGCCTTGGTCCTTGGAGCACGTGGCGTAGGACTTTCCCGCGTTTTTCTTGAGATGGTAGAGACAAAGAGCATCGAAGAAGTGATTGCTATTGTCCAAGGATGGAAAGAAGACCTTAAATTACTCCTTTGTGCGCTCGGTTGTCAGAACCTGAAAGAGCTCAGAGAAGTCGACTATCTCCTCTATGGAAAATTATGGCAAGCTCAGCAACAGAGAAAATGAAGAAAAATCATTTTAGTAACTTTCCTTAGGTGAGTACGGAGGTTAGGTGAAATTATCCAGTGGATGATTTCAGCAATCCAGGAAGTTCCATGACTAATTAAGATACAAAGGGCATCTACGGATAAAGTCAAAATAGGAAGTTTAACGCAGAATCTTTCGATTCTAGGAGAACTTATCTTTTTGACACAATCCGTAGCCCGTGTTCAATTAGTTTTGAACCTAAGGTTTCAAAACTCCCGAGTGCCTGAAACAAAAACGTTTCAGGCACTTTTCTCACAGCGGAAAGTTTCAGTATTTTTGAATCGATTTAAAAATTGGAATGCATTTTTATTTCTTTGCAGAATCGCTTAACTTATTTTACTTTAAAATAGTTTATCTATATTCTAATGATTGACTTTTTAAAGCCAATCCTTTCTTTTTTGAAAAAGTGTTTCCCCTCAAAAATTCTGATAATTTACGAATCGTTTACGGTTGCTGGAAACGCTTGCAAAACAGGATCGTAAAAGAGTATACTAAATAAGGAAAAACATTTTTAAAAAGGAGTTTAGGATGAAGAAGCACTATTTTCGCTCAGCTGTAGCAGCCTTGCTTCCGCTTTTGTTGATTGCTCAACCTGTTGAGGCTTGTACGGGGTTCATCATTGGGAAGAAACTGACGGCCGACGGCTCGACCTTGGTAGGGCGTACCGAAGATTTAGAGCCCAACCATAATAAAAATTTTGTGGTCAGAGAGCGTGTCTACAATAAAAAAGGTGCCATCTTTGAGGATGCCGCCAACGGTTTTCAATATCCCTTGCCAGAGATTAGCTATAAGTATACAGCAGTCCCAGATGTCACCCCAGATCAGGGAATTTTTGACGAAGCAGGATTCAATGAATATGGGGTTTCCATTTCTGCGACTGTATCTGCTTCAGCAAATGACAAGATCCAAAAAGTGGATCCCTATGTCAAGGATGGTTTGGCAGAATCCGGCTTAACCAGCATTGTTCTCCCAAGTGTGAAAACCGCAAGAGAAGGGGTTGAACTCATTGCTAAAATCGTCGAAGAAAAAGGCGCTGCAGAAGGAAATATTGTGACCATTGCCGATAAAGAAGGTGTCTGGTATATGGAAATCCTATCCGGTCACCAATATGCGGCCATTCTCTTCCCAGAAGATCGCTTTGCAGTCTTTCCAAATACTTTCTTCTTAGGCCATGTTGATTTATCGGATACAGAGCGTACGATTGCCTCAAAAGATCTTGAAAAAGTCGCCAAAGAAGCCAATAGCTATAAGGAAGTGGATGGAAAATTCCATGTTTCTCAATCCTATAATCCGCCTTTGCAAGAAGCGGATCGTTCGCGGGTTTGGTCGGGGATCAAATCTCTAGACCCAAGCTCTCCTGTTAAATATGATGATGCGTCCTTTGACCTTCTTCATACAACCGATCGGAAATTAACTCTCCGCGATGCCATGAATCTCCAACGCAATCGTTTGGAAGGAACCAAATACAAACCACAGGATCAAATGGAGCTGGATGGAAAAGGCATCCCGAAAAAAGGAGAGTTTGATGCCGTTTATAAATACCCCATCTCCAATCCAAATGTCATGGAGGCCCATATTTTCCAACTGAAAGACGAGGTCCCAGCAAGTGCGGGTGGAGGCACCATGTGGCTGTCGATGGGCAGTCCGCGGAATGCTCCTTACCTACCGTACTATGGCAATATTCTCAACACCTATCAAGCCTACCAAGAATTAGGGGATCATTACAATGACCGCTCCTGGTATTGGACCATTTCAAGAATCAATGACCTTGTAGCCAAGTATCCTGATTTATTCGAAGATGGGGCGATTCGTACTGAAATGGAACGATTGGAATCTCAGTGGATGGTTGAACAAGATCTGAGTGATCAGGAACAAATTGCCCTTGCTTCTCAGCCTGAAGAAGCGAGTAAGAAGGCAACAGAGGAAGGAATAGCGAGAGCTGAGAAAACCTTTGAACGCTTGCAAGCAATTAGAAAAGAAGCAGAACAAAAGGTAGCAGATGAACACGGAAAAAGTGCTCTGCAAGATCTAGATGACGAAGAAGATGCTGCTTATGAAGAGAAAATTGATCTCGTTGATTTTGACTATGATTACATTTTAGCAGCAGGCTTGTTCGGAGCAACCCTTCTAGCAATTGTGATCTACCTAATTCGCTCAAAGAAACAAAAGGAAGGAAAACAAGATGACTAAAATTCAAAGAGCCTCGATCTATCTCTTTCTACTATTTGCAGGAATTGGCTTGGAGTTTGAACTCGGTCATCTTTCTCAACAAGAATTTAGCCAGTCTGCAGGCAGAGACTTGGTCTTGAACTTGTCTGTTTTAGCTGCTATTATTATCCCACTCTATCTCTTTTCAAAACGATTGGCCAAGCAGTTGTCTGTCCCAACCTATCTCTTATGGATTGCTATGTTTGGGGGTGCCTTCGTAGCAGGCTGGTTGAGCTTTTCAGGTAATAGCTTGATCGATATTATGAATAGCCATGTGATCAAGGATGCCACTGTCTTTAACAAGTGGACCGATGCCTTGACAGCCCCATTCTCAGAGGAATTCTTTAAGGCTCTAGTTGCCTTTTGGGTTGTCTTGATGGTTGGCAAAAAAGATCTAAAATCGATTCTAATTGCCGGCTTGGGCTCTGGCTTTGGTTATCAAATCATTGAGGACTTAGGGTACGTTGCCCGCCAAACAAAAACGAGCCAATTAGCCGCCGTTACTGAGGCCATTAATCGTATTTCTGGTGGGTTAGCTTCACACGCCCTCTATACAGCGGTTGTATCCGTTGGTGTCTTCCTCTTGTTGTCTCAAGTGACCCAGCAAAAGGAAAAACTCTTTGGACTCTGGTGTGTTGTCTCGACAGTAGCCAATCACTTCTTATGGAATTCTCCGTTTTATGAAACAGACCATCGGATTAATCTTCTCGTCGGACTGCTCTTTGCCGTCCAAGTAGGGACCTTTATCGAAGTGGTGCTCTATACCAAGAAAGAGCCCGATTTGCCATTTTTAAAACAATAAGGCAAATTTTTCAAACACAAAAGAACTAAGACGTGCGTCTTAGTTCTTTCATTTTCTCAATTCTTGTAAGAGTGTTTGTGCTTTTTCTAAATTGAAGGGTTTGTTTTCAAGGAGTTGGCTGACCAATCGGGGAACTTCCTCTTCCTTAGCTCCTGCTAGAAGGGCTAGGGAGCGTGCTTGGAGTTTCATATGTCCTGCTTGAATTCCTGTGGTGACAAGGGCTTTGAGGGCCGCGAAATTCTGCGCCAAACCGAGCGAAGCGATGATACCGGCTAATTCAATAGCAGAAGGCTCTCCTAGCAAACGGTGGCTGACTTGAACCGTTGGGTTGAGGCCAATGGAGCCTCCTTTTGTCGCAACCGGCATTGGCAGGGTAATCTCTCCATAGAGTTTTTTCTCTTCTGGCTGACTTTTCCAGTGACTTAAGCCCTTGTATGGACCGCTTTGTGCGGCATAGGCATGGGCTCCTGCTTCGATGGCCCGCCAGTCATTGCCTGTAGCAAGGACCAGGGCATCAATCCCGTTAAAAATTCCCTTGTTATGAGTGGCTGCACGGTAAGGATCCGCTTGAGCCAGTTGGCTAGCTAGC
The DNA here is from genome assembly GCF_023109675.1 of Streptococcus parasanguinis. Taxonomy (GTDB): domain Bacteria; phylum Bacillota; class Bacilli; order Lactobacillales; family Streptococcaceae; genus Streptococcus; species Streptococcus parasanguinis_I. The sequence continues at coordinate 257,432 of NZ_JALDUR010000001.1, forward strand.
TCCATCCGGTGGGCAATCTCAATGGCTTCCTCAGGATTTCGACTCAGTGCTTTAAAATCGATCGCACACCGTGCACTCACCAAAGAGCGAGTGGCCAAGTTGGATAAAATTGCCATCAAGGCCTGACCACCAGAGAGTTCCTGGATGCGATCGGTCAGAGCTTCCAGCATCGTGTTGAGCATATTGGCCCCCATGGCTTCTTTAGGGTCAACCGCCAAGTAGACAATAAGAAAGTCCCCCTTGTTTTCGACCCAAAGATCTCTCGCTCCACCTCCACGCTTAACGATAGAAGGATAGGCTTCATTAGCCAGCTGAAGAAGGGTTTCCTTGTCTTCTAGGATGCGCCTGCTAGCAACTTCTACGTCTTCAACATCCGTCAGAGCAATCTCACCAATCATTTGGCGTTGGTGCACCTGGGTGGTGAAGCCGCCTGAACGTTGGATGAGCTTGGCTGCAAAGCTGGCAGCCGCGACCACGGATGGTTCTTCTGTGACCATGGGAAGGACATAGTCACGACCATTGATCAGGAAATAAGGAGCAAGGCTAAAAGGCAAGTCAAAAGTCGACAAGACATTTTCCGTCAATTGATCTGCAATAGAAAGGGGAAGTCCCTTTTGTTCTTTTAAGATCTGTGCTTCATCCCAAGTTAAGAGGCCTTCCTTCAGTAAGGCCTCTATGCGTTCTGTGGGAGAAAGTTTTGCAAAACCTGGTAATCGTGCCATTATTTTTCTACTTTCTGGTAAGTGCGTTGGTGTTCCTTGATCTCTGTCAAAGCAAAAGTTTGATGAGTAGCAGGCTCAAACACTTGATTGCCACTAGGATCTAGATCTACTTCCTCATAAAAGAGTCGTTCGTAGTCAGCAACACTAAGAACCGTACGTTGGTCCAGTTTTTCCATGCGTTTGTGATCTAAGAGTTGCTCAAAACCAGGAACAAGGTTGGCACTAAAGATCTCAGAAACCGCTCCACTTCCATAGCTAAAGAGGGCGATTCGGTCCCCAGCTTTGAGTTGGGGGTCATTTTCCAGTAGTGACAGCAAGCCTAGAAAAAGAGATCCAGTGTAGATATTTCCCACACGTTGGCTGTATAGAATCGATTGATCAAAGTTGTATTGTAATTGATCTTTTTTCTCTTCTGATACTGACTTATCCAGGATTTTTTTCAAGCCCTTGAGAGCTAATTTCGGATAAGGCAAGTGAAAGCAGACAGCTGCAAAGTCTGTCAAAGCAAGGCCAGTCTGTTTCTGGTATTCCGACCAGGTTGTTTTCAGAGAATCTAGATATTGTTGCGTTGAATAAATCCCATTCACAAAGGGAGTTGTCGCATAATTTGGACGCCAAAAATCCATCACATCGCGTGTTTGGGCAACATTATCATCGTTAAAAGATAGAATACGAGGATTTTGGCTGATTAGCATGGCAACCGCTCCGGCACCTTGTGTTGGTTCACCAGGAGTCCCAATTCCGTATTTAGCAATGTCACTGGCAATGACCAAAACCTTACTCTGTGGGAATTTTTCAACATGGAGTTTAGCATAATCCAAGGCAGCAGTCGCAGCATAGCAGGCTTCTTTCATCTCAAAAGAGCGGGCGAAAGGCTGGATGTCTAGTAAGCCATGGACAAACACAGCAGCAGCCTTACTCTGGTCAATTCCAGATTCTGTCGCAAGAATCACCATGTCGATCGCTTCTTTATCTTCGTCTGTTAAAATATCATCTGCTGCAGTAGCAGCCAATGTGACGATGTCTTCTGTGATCGGTGCCACGCTTTGTTCTTTTAAGAGAAGACCCTTGCTCAGTTTTTCGGGATCGGTATCACGAGCAGCGGCCAAATCTTCTAAACGCAAGACATAAGGGCTCGTCGCAAAACCAATCTTATCAATCCCAATTGTCATTCTTAACCTCTTTTTTATTTGATATCTACTAGTATATTTCGTTACTATTTTACCATATTTAAGGGTAAAACTCCCTTGAAAAAGCTAGATCAGCAAGGAAATCATTCTTGGGACCGATTTTGCAATGTTTCAAAGAAAAAATAGAAAATCTATAAAAAGAGAGTGGGACAGAAATCGGTAATTCGTTAGAATTCGATTTCGCCGTCCCACCTCCGCACAGTTGAGTAGGGCTGTAAAAGCTGATGAAATCAGCGTAGTAGAGCCCACTCAACCACTGCGTCTTGCTCGATAATCCAAAAACAATTGAAAGGCTAGGACTTTTGTCCCAGCCTCTTTAACTCTTATCCTTGCTTATCTTTTTTAGGATTGCTCATGATTCGTATGAAGAGTTCTTTGCATTTGTCTCTTAGAACTTTTTCGTAGAAGACGATTAAAGCGATGTACACAATCGTAAAGTTCAAGGTCAGATAGAACAAGTCAAATGAATTGCGGGCATAATCAGTCGCTAATAGATAGGAGGAGAGGGTTCCTAGGATCATCCAAGGAAGATACTTGATATACTTGCTTATCATCATACAGCACCTCGCATCCTTTAAAGGATTTGTTTTTTCACTATCATTGTATCCCTTTTAAGTAAAAATGCAAGCGATAACACTTAGAGAAATTGAAAAACGAATATTATTTTGCATTAGTTTGAATGGAGAAAAACTATTTTAAGATAAGTGAAGCGATTACTTTAGTAACAAAAAAATTTTTTGAGCTAATCATGTCAATTATGTACTTTATTTAAGCAAACTAATGACAAAATCTAAATGCAAAATCATCGATTAATCAATTCCTCAATTTCCTTTATCCCTTCAAACTCTCCAACACTTTCGAAAAGTTCTATAGCTCGTTTGAAATGTGTGTTGGCTAATCCTTTATCTTCCAAGGCTAAATAAATTTCCCCTAACCCTCTATAGCTACAAGCCTGAGAAATCACATCATCAGTCTCTAAAGATTGTTCCAGTGACAGATTCATGAATGTAAGAGCTTCATCAAGATTGTTTAATTTCAATCTCAAATAGCCTTGTTCGTAGTTATTCACAGCTTTCTTTAGATTATCATTGGGAAAATGCTCTTCAATTATCTTCTCTTCATCTTCAATGAGCTTTAAAGCCTTATGAAAATCACCCTGATCTCTGTAGATCATAGCTAATTGATGTAATCCAATGTGTTCATGTTCTTTGTCTTCATTTTGTTGAGCTAATAAAATGTATTTCTCAAAGATACGGGTACACGAGGCATAGTCTTTTTCTGCCAATAATAAATACCCCATCAGATTTAAAAGGCTAAAATCTGTACAGGTATCAATGGAAAAATCTTGTTCAACCAACTTTTTAGCTTCTGATGTTTTTCCCTCCAGAAACAAGTCCCAAGCCACATCAATTTTAGAAACCATCTATTTTCCCCTTTACCTATAAACAACCTTCATAAAATAAAATCACTCAATAAGAATATGCTAAATCCTATCTTTATAAATTTAATCCACTAGGCTAAAGTATAGCAAAAAGCCCAAATAACTACTATTTGGGCAAAATGTTACTTAGTTTCTTTTTAAACGAGCAATGAGTAACTTAATAAGATAAGCTAGAACTACAAGTGCTACTACGCGTGATAATAGATAGAAAATAGAATAAACAAAATAGATTTGCATATCTGACACCTCCTAAATAAAAGAGATTAACCATCTTGTCCTCAATATTATTGTACTCCCGTTTGAAAGCGACGTCAAGCGTTATGATAAATAGTATCAACATCTAGAATGAAGTTAAAACCTACAAAAAGCAAAATAAAACAATCTGTTTCATTTTGAAATCCTTTAACGATTGTAAAATATATCCTATTTTAGAAGAGGTACGTAAGAAGTTATCAATTTAGATAATGTCAAAGCAAGAGAGAAATATAATTAGTAAACATAAAGACAATATTTTTTACATTTTTTATTATACTTTTATTAGTATAATTGGTAAAATCTTAATTAATAAAAATTATGGTCTATCTACTATCCCAATTACCTTACAACACAGGTTGATTGAATAGGATTAGATAACCGAAGTAATGTTGAAACGAATGGAGGGGGCTAATATTAAGAATTTAATAAGTGATCAAATGTCTAATAGACAAATCATCAAAGACTTTATTAGTAGTTTTATTAGTTCTTTAAGTGGAAAAGCTTTTAATTTTGCTTTAGGATTAATGTTACTGGACCAAACAAAATCGGCAATGAGTTTTGGAATCAATATGATCATCTATCCTTTAGTTAGTTTGATTTTCTTGGTTCCAATCGGTAATTTAGTAGACCGATACCGTCATAAAAAGATCTTAATTTATAATTTTATTTTTAGACTTATTATCTTTCTTCTGTTTTATGCATTTTATTTTTTAACGAATTCATCTACTATCTTATATTTAGTAATTCCGTTTGTCATACTTCACTCTGTCACAGTTAACATCAATGATACTTGTTATTCAGCCTCTATCCACGAGTTAGTAAATGATACAAAAATTCAACGATTAAGCTCTGTTACACAAACCGCCATTGCTATCGCAACCATGCTTTCCCCAGCTATTGGAGTCATTCTTTATAATTGGTTAGGCTTCTCAGGCTTTATTCTTATAGAAATCATTGCAAATATCCTTTCTTTAGGTGTCTTACTTACCATGAAATTCTTCTATGAACACGAAGAGCAAGAAGCTAAGATTAAACAGAATGAAAAGCATCAACACGGGGTCAAAGAAATTATCCAATTCTTAAAAGAAAATCAGATTGTCAAATATATTATTCTTGTTAGTGTTGTACTGAATTTTTTCTATACTTCCATTAGCATTGGAGTACCATTTGTAGTCAAAGAGCAACTCTTATTAGACAATGCAACAGTAGGTATCCTAGAAACAATGTCTGCAGTTGGAATGTTATTAGCCAGTGTGTCGATGTCACTACTGCCAGACAAAAAAGAAAATAACACACTTCTCTCTAATAGAATTCGCATTCCACTTTTTCTTCTAACTATCGCTATCATTGGTTTGGGTATTACATTTGCAACTACTAACACCCAAGTGATTATTTCTTCCGTTGGCGGTTTATTTATGGGAATTATCGCATTCACTCTTGTTATTCTAAATATTGTCGTCATGACCTATCTTCAAAGTAGTATTGAAACAAATTATTTAGGAAGAGTAATGAGTACTTTGTTCACACTAAATACGTCTATCATGCCGATAGGTACCATTGTATTTACTTATCTATTTCAAAAGGACATAAACGGAGGTCTGATATTCATATTTGGAGGTGTTTCTCTCCTGATCTATACCATGATAATGTTACCTCGAATCTATAGAATACTACAAAAAGAACACGCTTATTGACATTGAAACCTAAGTAATACTAAAACGAAAAGACAAGGATAAAAAAACCTTGTCTTTTTTTTAATACTAACAACTTAGACTAACAATGGGACTTTTTTTGAAAGCTGAGTGGCTTAGATAAGTCATCCAGCTTTCAAAATGACTAGTAGGACCGCTTCGTTATTGTCCGACAAAATTTAATATGCTTCAAAACTATATTTTAAACAATTTATTTAATTTTTCTAACTCTAATACACTCATATATACTTCTACTCCAGTAACTACCCCCTTACTATAAATAATTCCACAAGAAAACACAATCCTCTCCTGACTCAAAATATTTGACAATATTACAAAAGATTCCAAAACATAATCCTCTATAGTAATAAAACAATTATTTTCATCTTTGAAAAACTCTATAAATCCAATATCCTTACACTTATCACGTAAATGAAACCTAAGTGATCTTAAAAAATAATCAAAAAACACATCATTTTCCATAGAAAACCCTTTCATTTTTTAAAAACATTCTGATATAATCATACAAAAAATAAAGGAGAACTACAATGAAAAAAAATAATTATTTTTATCTTGTTAATCCTCTTAATCTTTTCTATTGTTTCAATTTTTATATACAACATGTTATAAAAAATAAATGACCAGCCTCCTGTAGAGTACAGAAAACTGGTCGCATAAGAGGGTTTTCTCTTGTTCCATTATTGGGGTTCAGTTCCTAAACATGCTAAGTTTTTTGTGTGAAGATATATCAAAACTTTTTAAACCAATTCTTGATATACTCTAAGCATATATCCAGTAAGAATTTGATAAATAATAATACAATTCCAATCTTCACAAACATGTAATATTTAAATGTGTCATCAAATTCATGCACACGAATCGGAAAGGTGAAGATATTAGACGGATTGATAAGAAAATAAAGTGAGATACAAATGGATAAAACCAACGCCACTATAAAAAATTTTTTATGTAATTGCATATTTTACCTTTTCCTTTCTTGTTTTACAACATTAAATACCAATCACCAATTTTATATAGCCTGATTAATTCTTTTATTCCCCTTTCTATCAGGCTATTTTAATAGTTTTTATACCTTCATCATATACCAATTTCAAAATAATTCAAGTCTGTTTTTCTAATCATTTTTATGATATAATAATAAAGTTCGAATGATAAACAAAAAACTCAGCAACAATCCCAACAAACTCTATAAATTAGATACGATAAAAAAATTCTATTCTGCTCTTTTTTTAACTATTCGGTAAAATTCTCGAAATTTTGATACCGAATAGTTATTTTTTTGCATAAAATGTTAAAAAATCATGCTAAGATAGTCATTCTGAGCTGATTTAAGTTTAGAGGGCGGACAATCTATCACTAAAATTCCTTACAGCCCCAACGGTTTAGGCTGTTTTTTAGTTCATTCAACAACTTTCGGGAAAAGACCAATTTTTCGGAAAAATACTTTCCTAAAAGAAAGTATTTTTTCGAAAACTCTTGGCACCCTTTTTATTTTTGATTGTAATGCAGACCCAAACGAATGAACAGAGATTGTAAAAAGCAAATGAAAAAACTGTAAGGATGATAGCTCCTGTATCTAAATAACCCATTTCTAAACCTCTTTTCAAAAACAACAAGCCTATAGTTTCAACAATGGTAAAAAATAAAAATATATAAAAAATTTTCGCATTAAGCATATTGTTACCGCCTTAAACATATAGAAAAAACGGCAATCAGCATTCACTAAATTACCGTTTTTTATTTAAATTCTATTACTATTAACTATCTAATACTACTAGTATTACTAATATTACTACTAATTATCCTGAGGCCATCGTGTATAAATTGACCCAAAACGTCAAATCCGTTATAAATTCCGTTATAAATAAAGAGTCCTAAAATTATAGATGAAATAATAATACTTGCACAAATAAAATATGTACGATTTTTTTCATTCATAAGGTCAATCCTTCTTTTTATTTGTATTCGCTTACATTTTATCATATAATGTTATTGTAGTAAAGAAAGAAGGTGTTATTATGTTAAGTAAATATTTTTCAAAATATAAATGGACTGATTTATTTTGGATTCTATTTGTGATTTTGACATGCATCTATATAGGAAACCGTGATTTGCTTCCTCTTAATCATCAAGAATTCTCTCTTCGTGGTAGTTTCTGGGGATTTGTACTTGCATTATATCACTTACTATTCATTGATAAATTTATTATCTCTCGCCGGAAGTAAAACGAGGATGAGCAAAAACTCAATTTCAGGAGAAAATAAAGTAAATCTCCCCACAATAAAACGCATAGTATCAAGGTTCTTCAAAACCTAATATTATGCGTTTTTTGATCCTAAAGACTTTTCCCTATTCTTGTTTATTTTGATGTATAGTCCAGATAAAGACAATTCAAATTAGATTACGTCTATCTATTTACTTACCTTTTATTTGCTTTAATTCCTTTATCTCTTTTAGAATACTAAAAATATAGAAACTAAATAGAACTACAAATAAAAAAGATAAAACAAAGAAACCAAACGGAAGTTTTCTTCCCATACCAGCTACTATTCCAAGGGATAAAATACCGATAGCCATTATGGAAATTATGAAGATAAACCACAAGTAAATCATGTAAAACTTATAAAGATAACAAAAGGACTTATTTTTTTGTTTAGGCTTATCCTTCCATTTTAAATAAAAGAAATAAGGTGTATTAATAATTAAAATAAATAAAAATCTCATCTCTAGCACAACTTTTTACTTTCTATTTTGGATTTCCCACAAGATCTCCCAACTTCCAAATACCAAGCCAAAAAGAAATTGTTAGCATGATAAAGAATGTGAGGAACATATTATCCACCAGATTTTTACTCATCAAGCATAGTTCTCTAGCTATGTAAGGAGACACGAGGAACAAAATGCACTGTACTATAGTAATTATTTTTTTCATGATTCATTTATAATACTGTCACATATGATACAGTATACTCCTTTCTAGGAAGAATTCTTATTATTCCTATCTTTATTATAGGCCTACAGCAATTTAGATTCAATTTTTAATATGTGAAAGTAGTTTCAGAATAATTTACAAAACAAAAATAAAGTACACTTTTTAAAGAATGTACTTTATGCTTCTAATTCAGTTGTATCAATGGTTTAGCTTTAGTTTAGTCAATTGTACATAAACTTTTAGTTTTCTTCAAAAAATAAAAATGAGTTCCAATTGTTAAAATGAATCAAGAAAATACAAAAACTTTCCGCCGTGAGAAAAGTGCTAGAAACACTATTGTTTCTAGCACTCGGGAGTTTTGGAACCTTAGGTCCAAAACTAAGTCATGGAACTTCTACGAAGTTCGCTGACGTCCGTGCTCACCTAAGGAAAGTTTTAAGAAGACTTTGTTACCAACATGACAAATGCTAGTTAGCATTGGTCATTTTTCTTTTTTGATAGCGTTGATAAGAATGGTAGAGTTTCAAAACGACAGATCCACTAGCCATCCCGATGGAGATCACCAAGGCCAGAATAACCACCAGGGTCACGCTGGTCACTGCCTGACGATATTGGCCACTGACAAAAAAGGAAGTAGTTCGATAGGAAATATATCCAGGAACCAAGGGCGCGAGAATGGACAACATAAAGACCACGACAGGCGTCTTGAGAATGATACTTAAAATCTGACTGATACAGGAGCCGACAATGGCTGCGATAAAGGTCGCAACGATGACATTGGTAGGCCCTTTCAGGATATAGTAGAGTAGCCAGATGCCCATACCGAGGATCCCTCCAGGAATCAACATGGAGCGCTGCACATTTAGGACAATTAAAAAGGTGATGATGGCAATCAAACTGGCCACCGCTTGGATTAAAAATTCAGTTAGGTTCATTATTTTATTTCATAAGGACGAGGGCGACCGTTGTACCGGCACCAAGTGCAAGAGTAATGAGGAGAGTCTCAAAGAGTTTGCTCATCCCAGAGTTGAGGTGGTAATTCATCAGATCTCGGACGGCATTGGTCATAGCGATTCCAGGAACGAAGGGCATGACACAGCCTGCGATAATGAGATCGGTATTGGAAGGAAAACCACTATAGCGCGTCCAGATATGGGCCAAAAAACCAAAGACAAAGGCGGCCGCAAAGGCAGTGACAAAAGGAATGCGAACGTATTTCTCAACGACAAGAGAAAAAGCAAAGGCAAAGACAGTCGCAATACCTGCTCCAATCGCATCATAGAAATTTCCTCCAAACATGATGGAGAAGAAAGGGGCACTGAGGGTTGCCGCAATGGTCAACTGGAGATTAGTATAAGGAACGCGCTTCATTTTCAACTCGCTCAGGGCCTGGTAGGCTTGCTCGAGATCGATCTCTCCAGAGACGAGTTGACGAGAGATCTGATTGACATCACAGACCTTTTCGATATTGTAATTGGTCCGCAAGATCCGTTTCATGCGTGTGACATTGGCATTCTCAATTGAAAAGAAAATAGCGACTGGCATCGCTAAAACATTGCAATCGACGATTCCCTGTGAATGGGCGATCCGGATCATGGTATCTTCGACCCGGTGAATCTCAGAACCACTCTCTATCAGGAGGGTTCCAGCTAACATCAGGACGTCGATCACTTGGTTGATCTGTTTTGACTCTTCCATAATTTCCTTCTTACTAAATAATCTGTTTCTATTATAGCAAAAAAGGACGAGAGACAGAACTAAAATTTGACAATTCTAGTTTGTTTCTTATCCTTTCTGAATTCGTTTAGAATAGCTATTGTTTAGGCTTATCATTCGTTAACTCGGGTGGTGGTGCTGCACGGTGCTATCCTGGACGAGAAGGGTTGCTAAAAAGATCAGTGCAATCAGGATAAAGAGCCAAATAATAGCGAAAATAAATGTTAAAAACATAGGATCACCCCTTCTATCTTATTTACAGCTCTACTATAACACTTGGAGAAAACGCTGACAAACCCTATATAGTAAGCTCTTAAACTCTTTCAAAATTCAGAATACTCTTGCGATGGGGATGAAAAAAACCAGCCGTTTCCGACTGGTTTTTTAAGATCTATTTGAATCTTAGTTCAAGGCATCATCCATTGAAAGAACTTCGTGGAAGACACGTTGTGTCAATTCAGTTTTTTGTTCTGGAGTGAGGTATTTCGTGTTTACACAGTATCCAGAGATACGTACGATTACGTCTTCACCTGACATGATCTTTTCGTAAACATCGTTCAAGTCCATAACGTTCAAGTTAACGTGTTGTCCACCGTTTTCGAAGTATCCATCAAGGATGGTTACCAAGTTATCAACTTGTTCGTCACGAGTTTTACCAAGAGCACGTGGTGAAACTTGAGTAGTGAGTGAGATACCATCAGCTGCATAACCAAAGTCAAGGCTAGCAAGTGAGTTCAAGTTTTGCAACCATCCACCTTTAGCTTTGTTAGATGGGTTAGCACCTGGTGAGAAGAATTCCAATTTAGACAAGTTCACAGAACCATCTTCGTTGAGGTATACCCCTTTGTGGACTGGTGAGTTACCAGTTTGTTTAGAGTAAGCAACGTTAGAAGTGATAGTCAAAAGTGAAACTGTAGCTTCTGCGTTCTTGTAAAGTTTGTGGCTGCGAAGACGAGTAGTGTAAGCTTCGATCAACCATTCTGCCAATTCGTTAGAACGTGGGTCATCTTCACCCCAACGTGGGTATTCACCGATTGTTTCGTAATCGTAGATGTAACCATCTTCGTCACGGATTGGTTTAACAGTAGCGTATTTGATTGCTGACAATGTATCAACAGTGTTGGCGAATCCACAGATACCGAATCCCATGTTAGCGCGTTGGTGAGTTGGCAAGAAGGCCATTTGAACTGCTTCGTAGTTGTACTTATCAGTCATGTAGTGGATGATGTTCAAAGCATCTACGTAAGTGTCAGTCAACCAGTCAAGTGATTTTTCGAAGTTTGCTTTAACAGATTCGAATTCAAGAACTTCGTCACGGATAGGATCGATGTCAAATACTTTGTAGTCTTTATGAACGTCGTCATAACCACCGTTCAAACCAGTAAGAAGAGCTTTAAGCACGTTTACACGAGCACCGAAGTACTGGATGTTGTGGCGTTGTTCTTCGTTTTCTGGGTCAAGTGGAGATACACAACATGAGATACAGCTCATTTCACCGTATCCGTCTTTAGCCATTGTTGTTACACCTTCGTATTGGATAGAAGAGTGTTTGTGGCTCATGTGCATACAGTAGCGACGGAAGCTGTATGGCAATTTGTCAGTCCAAAGAACTGTCAAGTTTGGTTCTGGCGAGTTACCGATGTTGTCCAAAGTGTTCAAGAAACGGTAGTCCATCTTCGTAACACGGTGACGTCCGTCGTTACCCATACCAGCCATAGAAGTTGTGATGAAGGTTGGGTCACCTGAGTACAATTGGTCGTAAGCTTTTGTACGAGCAAATTTAACTGTACGCAATTTCATAACGAAATCGTCAACGAATTCTTGGATTTCTGATTCAGTGTAAGTACCACGAGCCAAGTCACGTTCAGCGTAGATATCCAAAACGATTGGCACACGTCCAAGAGAAGTAGCAGCACCGTTGATCACACGGCAGACAGCCATGAAGGCGATGTTTGTCCATTGGATTGCTTCTTTTGTATCGAAGGCAGGACGACGTACGTCTACACCATAAAGGTCACCCAATTTAACAACTTCTTGAAGTGCTTGGTATTGAAGGTTTACTTCTTCACGAAGACGGATTGATTCTTCATCGATTTCAGTAATAGAGTTCCAGTCGTTTGCTTTTTCAGCCATCAAGTAGTCAGCACCGTAAAGAGCAAGACGTGCATAAACACCGATGATACGTCCACGAGAGTATGCATCTGGAAGACCAGTTACAGTGTGAGCGTGACGAGCGCGACGGATGTTAGAAGTGTAAGCACGGAAGATACCATCGTTTACAGTTGTAACGTATTTTGTGAAGATTTCATGAACTGCTGGATCTGGTTCGTATCCATTTTCTTTCAAAGTAGTTTCCGCCATACGGATACCACCACGAGGCATGAAGTTCAATTTGAACAATTCATCATTTTGGATACCGAAGATCAATTCGTTTTCTTTGTCGATATATCCTGCTGCGATATCAGCGATAGATGTTGGACGGTTATCGTATGGGAAACGAGTTTCTTCGTAATGAGCTTTTGTTTCTTCAACAATCTTCTTGATGTGAAGAGAACGTTCAGTTGGACCAGCTAGGAAGCTTTCATCTCCATCATAAGGTGTGTAGTTAGCTTGAACGAAGCGAGAAACGCTTGCTTTTTCTTTCCAATCTTCACCTTTGAAGCCTTCCCAGGCTTTGTCAAAAATATCTTGTGCCTCAACGACTGTTTTAACAACCATTTTTATTTTCCTCTATTGTCTTTCTAGCAACTATATCTGTTGCACTTACAATAGTAGTATACCATACAGAAACCGGTTACACAAAGACGAATTGCGAAAAATAGCAGATTCTTTTATAATACAGTTTCAACTCTTCTGCGATACTGTACTACATTTTTGAAAATGAACACGAATTTCCATCAATTTTCATGTTTTTAGGAGGGGCCGATTTTTGCAATTCTAAAATTTTCTTCTTATAATAGAAAAAAGGAGGGTGAAAAATGCTGATATTTCCATTGGTGAATGATACGAGTCGCAAGATTATTCATATTGATATGGATGCATTTTTTGCTGCCGTCGAAGAAAGAGACAACCCTAGTTTGAAGGGCAAGCCTGTCGTGATTGGCCAGGACCCTCGTCAGTCAGGAGGGAGAGGTGTTGTCTCGACTTGTAACTATGAAGCAAGGAAATATGGCATTCATTCAGCTATGAGCTCTAAAGAAGCGCTGGACCTTTGTCCTCAAGCGATTTTTATCTCTGGAAATTATGAGAAATACCGAGAAGTAGGTGAGCAGGTCCGTGAGATTTTCAAGCGCTATACAGATCTGATCGAGCCTATGAGTATTGATGAAGCCTATCTAGATGTGACGGAAAATAAAATCCAGAGCAAATCAGCTGTCAAAATCGCTCGCTTGATTCAGCATGCGATCTGGGAAGAGCTGCATCTCACAGCTTCAGCAGGTGTCTCTTATAATAAGTTTTTGGCAAAGATGGCAAGTGACTACCAAAAACCCCGTGGCCTAACGGTGGTCTTGCCGGAGGATGCCGAGGATTTCCTGAGCCAGATGGACATTGCCAAATTTCACGGGGTAGGAAAGAAGACAGTGGAGCGCCTGCATGAGATGGAGGTCTATACTGGCGCGGATCTTTTAGCTATCCCGGAGATGACCTTGATCGATCGATTTGGGCGCTTTGGCTATGATCTCTTTCGTAAGGCGCGAGGGATTCACAATAGCCCTGTCAAGAGCCATCGGATCCGCAAGTCGATCGGAAAAGAGCGGACCTACCGCAAGCTCCTTTATGCTGAAGATGATATTGTAGAAGAAATTGCAAATCTGTCCAGTAAGGTAGCCCAATCGCTGGAAAAACACGGCAAGCAAGGAAAGACCTTGGTTTTAAAGGTGCGCTATGGAGACTTCACCACCCTGACCAAGCGGATCCCCCTGACGGAGCCAACACGAGAGGCTGAGCGGATCAATCGTTCCGCTCGCCAAATTTTTCAAGAAATCGAATCGACAAATACTGGAATCCGCCTCTTGGGTGTCACCATGACCAACTTTGTTGATCATACTGAACTGCCTCTGGTAGAAGAAGAAAAAGACAACTAGTCTATTCACTAGTCGTCTTTTTTGATGTCAAAAAAGGCTGCAATCTCTTCTTCTGTTAGTCCAATCATAGGCGAGATGGTGTGGAGATTGTCTTCTGTTAGTCGATAGATAGTAGGCTTAGACGTCTCTGCTTTCGTTTCAACAGTTTCTTCCTTGCTTCGTGCAGATTCGACTGTAGCAGAAGCCATTGCAAGGGATGAAGAATAGTCTGTGGTTGCTTCGCCTCCGTCCAGGTCCTTGAAACGTTCAACCAAATAGGTCTTGCGCGCTGTACCTGTATTTTTAGTAGCGAAATCAAAGGCGCTGTATTCTCCTAAGAGGATGAGTTTGCTCTTAGAGCGCGTGATGGCGGTATAGATCAAATTACGCTGCAACATCCGGTGGCTTTGATTCGTAATGGGTAAAATCACCACAGGAAATTCGCTTCCTTGCGATTTGTGAATACTCATCGCATAGGCTAAGCGAATCTTGTACCATTCATTGCGCGGGTAGACGATTTCATTGCCATCAAATTGGATAGTCAATTCATCTTGCTTCGATTCTGTATATTTTCCGGGGAGAAGATCGGTAATGTAGCCAATATCTCCATTAAAGACATTGCTTTCTGCATCATTGACCAGATGGATAACCTTGTCTCCATCGCGGTATTGGCAGTCTGGCGTGTCAAAGACGACCTGATCTTTGACAGCTGGATTGAGAAGGTCTTGCATGAGTGTATTGATGTTGTCAATGCCGGCCTGGCCCTTGTACATCGGTGCCAAGACTTGGATATCTCGAGCCGGGATCTGACTGCGAAGGGCAGCAGAGGTGATCTGTTCGATCATCTTAGGGATGTGTTCGCTTCCAGCTTCGAAGTATGAGCGATCGGCTTTTCGTTCTGTGAAATCTTGAGGAAGCTTACCCTGGCGAATGTCTCCTGCAAGTGAGACAATGGTCGAATCTTCACTCTGACGGAAAATATGTTCGAGTTTGGTCTGAGGGATGCTTGGGATCTGCAAGAGATCCGCTAGGACTTGTCCAGGACTGACGGATGGTAATTGGTCAGCATCTCCCACAATCAAGAGTTTGGTATCGGTTGCGATGTTGCTGACTAATTGATTAGCGAGCCAGGTATCGACCATGGAAAACTCGTCCACAATGATAAAATCTGCATCTAGATAGTCCTCTAAGTGGCTGGTATCATCATCTCCTGTCATTCCCAAATGGCGGTGGATGGTGGCACTCGGAAGTCCTGTCAGCTCATTCATGCGCCGAGCTGCCCGTCCCGTTGGGGCAGCCAGCAGGATCGGAAGGTCTTTTTTCTTACGCAGATCCAGCTGGTGGAGTTGGGCATAGACACTGATCATCCCATTGATAACGGTGGTTTTTCCTGTTCCCGGTCCCCCAGTGAGGATAAAGGCCTTGTTTTGAATCGCCTGGTGAATCGCCTCTTTTTGAATAGCATCGTAGTGAATCCCCAGATCTTTTTCAACCTCTTTAATTGCCTGGTTGATCTTTTCAGGGTTAAATGAAGTCTGCTTTCCTTTCTCCAGCAATCGACCAATGTGACTACGAATTCCTTCTTCCGCAAAGAAAAGGCTATTGTCAAAGATCTTTGTATCCACGTTTTGGACCTTGTCTTCCTCGATAAGGTGGCCTAATTCTTGGGCGACAGTGGAGGGATCCAATTCTACTGGACGCGCTGATTCCAAAAGGTCAATGCTATAGCGCAGGAGATCCTTGGCTTCAATATAGGTATTTCCAGTCTCGATAGAGTAGCTGAAGAGACTGTGAATCAGACCCGCGCGGAAACGCTCGGGGGCGTCACTTGCGATGCCCAATTCTTCTGCCAGTTGGTCCGCAATTTTAAAGCCCATTCCTTGGATGTCTTCCACCAATTGGTAGGGCTGTTGCTCCACGATCTGGAGCGTTTCTTCCTTGTAGAAATCCTGGATTTGAAAGGCTAGTTTATTGGGAATGCCATAATTGGCTAGTTGGGCGAGAATGCGCTCCGTTCCGTAATTCTGACGGAGTTTATCCACAAAAGCTAGGCGGTTTTTCTTGGAGAGGCCTGTGATGTCTTCTAATTTTTCAGGGGCTTCTAAGATTTTATCAATGGTGTCTTCTCCATAGAGATCCACGATTTTTTGGGCTGTTTTGAGACCAATTCCCTTGAAGTGATCGCTGGAAAAATACTTCACTAAGCCCTTGCTAGAGGGTTTAGCCCGTTCATAGCGACTGATTTTGAGCTGTTCTCCGTATTTAGGATGATGGACCAGCTCCCCCCAGAAGGTGTAGTCTTCGCCTTCCATGATATCTGCCATGGTGCCCGTCACAATAATCTCAAAATCATCAAAGTCTTCGGCATCGGTATCGCTAATGTCGAGCAGGAGGATTCGAAAAAAACTACTGGGATTTTCAAAAATAATGCGCTCAATAGTACCAGAAAAATAATATTCCATCATTTCTTTCCTTTTTATAAGGCAAGGCTGGGACATACTTGTCTCAGCCTCAGTCTGTTGATCTATACTAATAAGTTTTGAAAGGGTAGATAGGCCATAGTCTAAAGACGGCTTGCCCCTTGATTTGTTCTTTCTTGAAAGCTCCGACCTGACGGCTATCTTTTGAAACGATCCGGTCATCTCCAAGTAAGAGATATTCATCGTCAAGCAACTTCAAAGTAAATTTAGGATTGCCATCTTTGTCCACTGT
The DNA here is from genome assembly GCF_023109675.1 of Streptococcus parasanguinis. Classification (GTDB taxonomy): domain Bacteria; phylum Bacillota; class Bacilli; order Lactobacillales; family Streptococcaceae; genus Streptococcus; species Streptococcus parasanguinis_I. The sequence continues at coordinate 274,176 of NZ_JALDUR010000001.1, forward strand.
AAAGGCTTGAGCTGTATTGGCCAATTGGCGGAAGAGTTCTCCGTTTTCTTCAAAGCCTTTTCCAGTGTAGGTCGATTGCAATTTATCTTTTTTGAAACGAGCGATATAGTTTTTCAAATAAGGCTCATTGGTCTTTTTCCCATTGATGTAGAGGGTATCGTTATCATATTGGATGGTATCTCCAGGAAGACCGATGACCCGCTTGACGATGTCCTTGGTTTTGCCGTCGTCATCTTTTTCACTGGCAACAACAATGTCGAAACGATCGATTGAGAGGTGGTTGACCACAAGGAGGTACTCGCTATCGGCCAGAGTCGGATCCATCGAATGGCCATCTACCTTGACCGGAGCCCAGAGGTAAATGCGAGAGGCGATGATGAGACCAACAATGATACTGAAGAGGCCCCATTCTTTAAGGAATCTCACCACAGGTGAGCTCGATGTATGTTTTGAACTTCTTTTTGACATGACTTATCTTTCTAGTAATTTCTTTGCTTTTTCTGTGTTTTTAAAATGGAGTTTGGCACAATAATCCAGAGCTTTCATCCCGTAGGTCTGAAGCAATTTAGCGGCCACTTGGTCTGATTTAGCTCCTGCTCCACTAGGAAGATTAAAACCCAGTTCCTTGCCCAGATCTTCCAGATTTTGAAGGAAGAGATTGCGGGCGATGATGGAGCTAACTGCCACAGCTAGATACTTGCTTTCGGCTTTTTCTTCCAACTCAATGGCTTGCGTGACCTGATTTTTCTCAGCTTTTACGTATTTTTGGTAGTTTTTAGCAGTTGTAAAGGCATCGATCACAATTCGCTCTGCTTGGACTCCCTTATTTAACAGAAGGTAGATGGCCTGATTGTGCAGGGCTACTTTGACCGAAACAGCATTGTAACCAGAAGCGATGACTTCATTGTACTTCTTTGGAGACAATAAGAGTGCTTGGTGCTGGATATTTTCCTCAAGGAGAGGAGCCAATTGTTGAATTTTTCGATCATCCAAGGTCTTCGAATCACCAACACCAAGCTTTTTGAGCCAGTCGTGCTGGTCAGGTGTGACAAAGGATGCGACAACGGTGAGTCCACCAAAATAAGAGCCGTTTCCGACCTCATCGGTTCCGATCATGGCTAGATCTTGTCGTGCAGATGAAGTAGAACGCTTAAGGTTCCCAGCATCTTGCCCGAAAAAGTTCAGGTAAGGAGTGAGGTCATTGCCCTGGAGCAGGACCTTTCCAGACTTGTAGATCGAAACGGTCGCTCCCTCTAGTCGAAAGAAATAATCCATATGAGGGTTCTTGCTTTGAGTGAGAGAACTGCGATAGGTATGGACAAAATCAAGGATTTGCTCCTGTGTTGGAGTGAGTGTCATACTTTCCATAACCACTATTGTACCACAAATTCAGGGAGAGAGGGAGCAAAAAGAAAGAAAGAATCCACTGGAAAATCCCTGTGAAGAGGGGCTTTGCTACTGACAAAGCTAGCCTTTTTTGGTATAATACCGTGAGGTGATTTTTATGGCGAGCTTAAATAGATATAAATTTACATTTGGAAACAAAGCGCTCACTTTAACAACCAACCATGATAATTTGTTTATGGAAGAAGTCGAACGTGTTGCGAAAGAAAAATACCAAGCAATTAAGGAACAAATGCCAGAGGCTGACGATGAAACCATCGCGATCTTATTGGCAGTAAATAGTTTGTCCATGCAACTGAATCGAGAGATTGAGTTTGACGACAAGGAAACAGAACTAGATGATTTTCGTCGCAAAGCTTTAGACGACTTAAAGGATAAATCATCTAAATAAGAGGAGATACATGTTAACTTTCTTAATCTTATTGATTTTGGCATGGAGCTTTTATATTGGCTATGCAAGAGGCATCATCCTCCAGTCCTATTACTTTCTAGTGACCTTGGTGGCCCTCTTGATTGCAGGTGGTAGCTACAAGGGACTGGCTAAGGTTTTGTCTCTATGGGTTCCTTTTTCGAGTCCCACTCAGCAATCGGTGAATTATTTTTATGCCAACCGCTACCTGTTTCAATTAGATGACATCTTTTATGCAGGGTTAGCTTATGTGTTGATTTTTGTGCTGGTTTATTTGATCGGCCGCGTGATTGGAATCTTTATGCACTTGGTTCCCCAGCCAGAAAAATTGGAGGATCGCAAGTATCAAATTGGAGCGGGTGTGATCGCCGTCGTGATAACCCTCTTGGTGATCCAGATGGGCTTGACTATTCTCTCAACAGTTCCCATGGCTTCCATCCAAAATAGACTAAATGCAAGTGGATTGATCCGCTTTATCATCCTTCATACCCCGATCAGTTCCAGCCTGTTCCACAACTTGTGGGTGACTGCGATTATCGGAGCTTAAGGAGCAAAAATGAAGAAAGGAGTGAGACAAGTCCGATTCAAGGAAGGACGCTCACTTTTTTTGTAGGAGAAACATGAATAAAAAAATCTTAGATATTCTGGAGTTTGACAAGGTCAAGCAACTCTTTGAACCTTATCTACAGACAGAACAAGGGGAGATGGAGCTAGCAGCCCTTACTCCAACTGATAAAAAAGAAAGCATCGAAACGGCCTTTATGGAGCTAGAAGATATGGAGCAGATCCTCTTGGAAGAGCCTCGCTTTGCAGTATCGACCATTCAAGATGTCCGTTCAGTGGCCAAGCGTTTGGAGATGGAGGCAGCCCTCAATATCGATGAATTACTAGCGCTAAAAGCTGTCCTTCGGGTGACACATGAGCTCAAGGATTTCTACGACAACTTGGAAAATGTCCGTCTGGAAAGGCTCAATCGCCTCTTTGACAACTTGGTGGATTTACCACGCCTACAAGGTGGGCTTCAAGCTATCAACGAAGGAGGCTTTGTCGAGTCTTTTGCCAGTGAAAAATTGGCCAAAATTCGTCGCCGAATCCAGGAAAATGAACACCAGGTCAGAGAGATTCTACAAGACCTGCTGAAAAGCAAGGCCGATATGCTGGCGGATGCTGTGATTGCTAGTCGGAATGGCCGCAATGTTCTACCCGTAAAAAACACCTATCGTAACCGAATTGCAGGGGTGGTCCACGATATCTCAGCAAGCGGGAATACCGTTTATATCGAGCCTCGGGCAGTCGTCAATCTTAATGAAGAAATTGCCAACCATCGGGCCGATGAACGGTATGAAATCATTCAGATTCTGGAGGAATTGTCTGACACCCTGCGCCCTCATGCAGCAGAGATTGCAAATAACGCTTGGATTATCGGTCACTTAGACTTGATCAAGGCCAAGTATCGGTTTATGCGCGATTATAAGGCAGTGGTACCAGAGGTTAGTAACAATCGTTCCATTCAGCTCTTGCAACTACGTCATCCCTTGATTGAAAATGCCGTCGCGAATGACCTGCATTTTACCGAGGACTTGACAGAAATCGTGATTACCGGTCCCAATACAGGGGGGAAAACCATCATGCTAAAAACGCTGGGACTAGCGCAAATTATGGCCCAGTCTGGTCTTCCCATCCTAGCGGATCCAGGTAGTCGTGTGGGAATCTTCTCACAGGTCTTTGCAGATATTGGAGATGAACAATCGATCGAGCAGAGCTTGTCGACCTTCTCCAGTCATATGACCAATATCGTATCTATCTTGAATCAAGTGGATACCGCCTCCTTGATCCTTCTGGATGAGTTGGGGGCTGGAACCGATCCTCAAGAGGGGGCTGGCCTTGCTATTGCCATCCTAGAAGACTTGCGCTTACGTGGAATTAAGACCATGGCAACAACCCACTATCCAGAGCTCAAGGCCTACGGGATTGAGACTGCAGGAGTGCAAAATGCCAGCATGGAGTTTGACACAGCGAGTCTGCGTCCAACCTATCGCTTCATGCAAGGAGTTCCTGGTCGCTCCAATGCCTTTGAAATTGCCCGCCGTTTGGGCTTGTCTGAGACCATTATCCAGGATGCCATGAAGATGACCAATACGGATAATGATGTCAATCAGATTATTGAAAAATTGGAGGCGCAGACCTTAGAAAGTCGCAAGCGCTTGGATATCATTCAAGAGGTCGAACAAGAAAATCTCAAATTCAATCGTGCTCTTCGAAAACTCTATAACGAACTGACCAGAGAGAGAGAAACAGAGCTCAATAAGGCGAGAGAAGAAGCCAAGGAAATTGTGGACATGGCCCTCTCAGAGAGTGACCGTATCCTTCAAGGGCTTCATGCTAAATCCCAGTTAAAACCACATGAGATCATTGAAGCCAAGGCTCAGTTGAAAAAACTAGCGCCTGAAACCGTCGACCTTTCTAAAAACAAGGTCTTGAAAAAAGCCAAAAAGGCGCGTGCTCCTAAGGTGGGAGATGAAATCTTGGTTATCAGCTATGGCCAACGCGGAACCCTGGTCAAGCAACTCAAAGATGGTCGCTGGGAGGCGCAAGTCGGCTTGATCAAGATGACCTTGAAAGAAAAAGAATTCAACCTCATCAAGGCTGAAAAAGAAGCGACTCAACCTAAGAAACGCCAAGTGAATGTCGTCAAACGCTCGAACACGAGTGGGCCGAGAGCGCGTCTAGACCTCCGTGGGAAACGCTATGAAGAGGCCATGCAAGAGCTAGATGGCTTTATCGATCAGGCCCTGCTCAACAACATGGCCCAAGTCGATATCATCCACGGGATCGGGACGGGTGTCATCCGTGAAGGGGTGACCAAGTATCTCCGCCGCAACAAACACGTCAAAAGTTTTGAATATGCCCCCCAAAATGCAGGTGGAAGTGGCGCAACCATTGTTACGTTTAAAGGATAAGTTAAACCCTGGCTGTTTATCAGCTAGGTTTTTTAAATTTTTATAAAATGAAAATATTTGAAAGTTGTTGAAAAGGATTCGCTTTTAAATCTGATTTTCAGTAGGTCCTCCTTTTTAAAAGTGCTATAATAGAGGCAATGAATGATTTGGGAGGATACGCATGCGTAAACGTGAAAGTGCAGATTCGTGTACAACGATTCTAGTCGGAAAAAATGCTAGCTATGATGGTTCGACCATTGTAGCACGAACAGAGGATTCTCAAAATGGCGTTTTTACGCCCAAGAAGTTGATCGTGGTCAAACCAGAAGATCAACCGCGTCATTACAAGTCGGTATTATCAACTTTTGAAATCGACTTACCAGATAATCCAGTTCGCTATACAGCGGTTCCAGATGCCATTCCTAAAGACGGGATCTGGGGAGAAGCTGGGATCAATGTCTATAATGTAGCCATGAGTGAGACAGAGACCATTACGACCAATAGCCGTGTGCTAGGGGCAGATCCTCTTGTAGAGAGTGGCATCGGTGAGGAAGACATGCTGACTTTGGTCTTGCCTTATGTCAAGACAGCCCGCGAAGGGGTCTTGCGTCTCGGAAAGATTTTGGAAGAGTACGGAACTTATGAATCCAACGGGATCGCCATTTCAGATGTGAATGAAATCTGGTGGTTGGAGACCGTCGGAGGTCACCACTGGATGGCGCGCCGTGTCCCTGATGATGCCTATGTGACCAACCCCAACCAACTGGGAAGTGATTATTTTGAATTTGGTAATCCAGATGAGTTTCTTTGTGACCCGGATCTTGAACGTTTTGTCACAGAGCACCATTTGATTCTGGATCAAGAAGGGAAAGGTTTTAATCCACGCTATGCCTTTGGTAGCCAAAAAGACAAGGACCGTCACTACAATACACCGCGGGCTTGGGCCATCCAGCGTTTCCTCAATCCTGAAATTGAGCAGGATCCACGGAGCTTCGAGATTCCTTGGTGCCAAAAACCTTATCGCAAGGTGACGATTGAAGATGTCAAATATATCTTGAGCAACCACTACCAAGATACCATCTACGATCCTTATGGTCCTGAAGGCGATCACGTGAGTCAGCGGACCTTCCGGACGATCGGGATCAACCGGACCAGCCAGACAGCGATTCTGCAATTGCGTCCCAATAAACCACAAGAAACGACAGGCATCCAATGGATTTCTTATGGCTCCATGCCTTACAATACAGCCGTTCCTTTCTTTACCCAAGTGGACACAACGCCAGACTACTTTGCCAATACGACGGCTAAGGTAACAACGGATTCCTTCTACTGGGCCAACCGGATTATTGCAGGACTAGCAGATCCTCACTATGCTCACCATGTTGGTGATTTGGACGATTACCAAGAAACGACAATGGCCTGGGGACATGCGCGCATCAATAAAGTCGATCGTGCACTTGCAGCAGGTGAAACCGTTGATTTTGAGGCGGAAAACCAAGCCATGAGTGATCAAATCCAGGAAGCGACAGATCAACTCTTGGACAAGATTTTGCTCGATGCTAGCAACCTCATGACCAATCACTTCTCCTTGAGTGATTAAAAACCGTTTATTTTCAGGTGGTTTACAAGATATTTTCAGAAATGATTGACAAACTTTTGAAAATCGATTAAAATAGAGAAAATTACATACGACCGAATGAAGTTTGCAGGAGCGTGAGTGACTGTGAATGGACGGAACTCTGGAGAGACCAGAAATGGCACCGAAGGGGCAAGGTAGAGGATGCATCTACTCAAACTCTCAGGTAAAAGGACAGAGCGAAAGATAGGGGAAGTCCCCTATTTTAAGCAGGACCAGAGTACATGTTTGACATGTGCTCTTTCTTTTTCTCTTTTCTGTCGAGCGGTCGATGAAAAAGGAGACAGAAAATGGATCATGTATTGCAGTTTTTTCAACAGCTCGATAATCTAGTGTGGGGCGCCCCGCTGTTGGTGCTCTTGGTAGGAACAGGGATCTACCTAACCCTTCGTTTGGGTTTGCTTCAGATACGCTACCTTCCAAAAGCTTTTCGCCTGATCTTTACAGAAGATGAGGGACACGGGGATATCTCGAGTTTCGGAGCCCTTGCGACAGCTCTAGCGGCTACTGTAGGGACGGGGAATATTGTAGGGGTGGCTACAGCGATTCAGACGGGTGGCCCAGGTGCCCTCTTTTGGATGTGGATGGCAGCCTTCTTTGGAATGGCGACCAAGTATGCAGAAGGGCTCTTAGCCATTCGTTATCGGACCAAGGATGACAACGGTCATATCTCAGGTGGTCCGATGTACTACATTCTTCACGGGATGGGAGAGAAGTGGCGACCACTGGCTATTTTCTTTGCGGTTGCAGGAGTGCTGGTAGCCCTCTTTGGGATCGGAACCATGACCCAGGTTAATTCCATTACGGGATCCCTTCAAGCTAGTTTTGGAACAACTCCAGAAGTGGCTAGTGTAGTGATTGCTCTAGTGGTTTCGACCATCATCTTTGGTGGAATTCACTGGATTTCCAAAGTCTCTGAAAAAGTGGTTCCTTTTATGGCTGCTGCCTATATCTTTGCGACTGTCACGATCATTTTCTTGCATCTGGACCAATTGCTTCCAGCCTTGAAATCGGTATTTTCAGGTGCTTTCACAGGGACTGCAGCCATGGGAGGTTTCGCAGGAGCGACGGTTAAAATGGCTATCCAAAAAGGGGTGGCGCGTGGAGTTTTCTCCAATGAATCGGGGCTTGGATCAGCACCCATTGCAGCAGCCGCAGCGAAGACCAATGAGCCTGTCGAGCAGGGCTTGATCTCCATGACAGGAACCTTTATTGATACCATTATTATTTGTAGTTTGACAGGACTTTCGCTCTTGGTTTCAGGTGAGTGGATGGCTAAGGGCAGCACTAGTACCCTGACTCAGGATACGTTTACAGGCGTCTTTGGTCCAGTCGGAGGCATCATTCTGACGCTATGCTTGGTGCTTTTTGCGACCACGACCATACTTGGATGGTCTTATTACGGAGAGCGGTGTTTTGAATTCTTATTTGGTGTTAAACATATCAACCTCTATCGGACCTTCTTTGTTTTTATGGTTGGACTGGGAGGCTTCCTTAAGCTGGATTTGGTCTGGGTGATCGCGGATATTGTGAATGGGCTGATGGCTTTGCCTAACCTAATTGCCCTTTTAGCTCTCTCCCCTGTCATCATCAAAGAAAGCAAACAATACTTTAAGAAATAAGAAAACCCAGATCGCGAGATCTGGGTTTTCTTGTCTATTTGAGATAGGCTCATTTAATAGCGTTTTTCTTTTGGCCAGCTACTCATTTCGGCGATGGCGGTGAAGAGCACATCTGTCGAAGAGTTGAGGGCTGTTTCGCAAGAGTCTTGGATGACCCCGATGATAAAGCCGACGCTGACGACTTGCATGGCCAAATCATTGGTGATACCAAAGAGGCTACAAGCAACAGGGATGAGAAGGAGAGATCCTCCCGCAACTCCAGATGCTCCACAAGCAGAGATAGCCGCTACGACACTCAGGATGAGCGCCGTTCCAAAGTCAACCTGAATGTGCAAGGTATTGGCAGCAGCGAGCGTCAAAATATTGATCGTCACCGCAGCGCCTGCCATGTTTACAGTTGAACCAAGTGGAATGGAGACAGAATAGGTGTCTGGATTCAGCCCCAATTCTTCACAGAGACGCATGTTGACAGGGATGTTGGCTGCAGAGCTTCGCGTGAAGAAGGCTGTTACTCCACTGACACGGAGGCATTTAAAAACAAGGGGATAAGGGTTCTTGCGAATCATGAAAAAGACGATCAATGGATTGATGACCAGGGCTACAAAAGCCATGGTACCAACCAAAACAAGTAAGAGAATCCCGTAGTTGCTAAGGGCACTGAGTCCTTGGCCAGCGATGGTCGTGAAGACCAAGCCTAAGATCCCAAATGGAGCTAGGTTGATAATCCACTCAACAATTTTTGAAGTGATGTCTGCTAGGGTTTGTAGGAGGTCTTTACTATGTTCGCTCGCTTCTCTCATGGCGATCCCAAAGACAGTTGCCCAAGAAAGGATTCCAATGTAGTTAGCTTGCTGCAAGGCGTTGACCGGGTTGTCGACGATCTTGAGCAAGAGGTTACTAATCACTTCGCCAATCCCGTTTGGAGAGGATCCTTCAGCGGCCTTTCCAGTCAGGGTAATGGTGATTGGGAAGATGTAATTGACCAAAACAGCGACGAAGGCAGCTGCAAAGGTTCCTAGGAGATAGAGGACGATGACCTTTTTCATATTGGTCTCTGTCCCTTTTTGGTGTTGGGAGAGAGCGTTTGCGACAAGCGCAAAGACCAGAAGGGGTGCGATCGCACGGAGCCCTCCAACAAAGAACTGACCTAAGAGTCCAATGCCAGATGCTTTCGGGAAGATAAGGGCTAGGATAACACCAAGTACAATCCCGATTGCGATCCTTTTCATAAGGTTGGTTTTATTCCAAGTGGTAATCAATCGATGAATCATGTAGGACCTCCTTAAAAAATAATTAAGGAATATTATACGATAGTTAGGGGGGAAAAGCAATGAAATTTTCAAAAAATAGCCTTATTTCCGAATATTTGATATAATCATACTATTCTTTGATAGAAAGGCCCGAATAAATGAGTCAAGCTTTCCAACGTTATTTCAGTAAAATAGACTGGACGAAGATTTTTGATGATCTGATATCAAAATGTATCTCTCTGATTTTTGTCTTTCTTTTATTTTTTATTGCTAAAAAGGTCATCCATAGCCTGGTTAAGCGGATCTTAACCCCATCCTTTAAGTATACGGTGCAGGATGAAGCCCGTAAAAATACGATTCTCCGTTTGGTTGAGAGCCTTTTAAACTATTGTTTGTATTTCATCTTGATCTACTGGATTTTGTCGATTCTAGGTCTTCCGGTCTCTAGTCTCTTGGCTGGTGCTGGGATTGCTGGGGTGGCGATTGGGATGGGAGCTCAGGGTTTTCTTTCCGATTTGGTCAATGGTTTCTTCATCCTTTTAGAACGCCAGTTGGACGTGGGAGACAATGTTCGTCTCACGAATGGGTCTATTAATATTGCCGGCATCGTCAGCAGTGTCGGGATTCGCACGACCCAGGTGCGGGACTTTGATGGGACTCTCCACTTTGTTCCGAATCGCAACATCACCGTCGTCAGCAATCTCTCACGTGGTGATATGCGCGTGCTGATCGATATTCCGCTAGATGCAAATATCGATCTCGACAAGATCTATCAGGTGATTGCTCAGGTTAATCAGTCTGAACAAGATAAACACCCAGAGGTGTTGACAGGTCCTACGATTTTAGGCCCACAGATCGAAAAAAATGGTCGTTATTCCTTCCGAATTGCGATGACTGCGCAAAATGGAACCCAGACGACTGTCTATCATACCTACTATAAACTCTACCATGATGCCTTGATGGAAGCAGGGATTAGCCTACCGACAGGAAAGAACGGGATCATGTAACACAAAAAAGAGGCTGGGACAAAAGTCCTAGCCTCTCAATTATTTTTGGATTGTCGAGCAAGACGCAGTGGTTGAGTGGGCTCTACTACGCTGATTTCATCAGCTTTTACAGCCCTACTCAACTGTGCGGAGGTGGGACGACGAAATCGAATTCTAACGAATTACCGATTTCTGTCCCACTCTCTTTTTTGGTCTATTTTAAGTGGCAGTATTTGAAATCCAGCTTTTTAATCTGGTCCCAATTTTTTCGAGCCTCTGGTGGCAAGACGATGAGTTGCTTACGCAGCATAGTCGTGATTTCAAGATTTAAGGATTCGATGGGGAGGGCAATGGCTACGGAACTTTTTGCCCTTTGGATCTTGTCCATGCAATATTCAATATGATGGCAAGCTGCACCGGTCTGTGATTGACGGCTAGCTGCGATTTCTTGTCGCATATTGGAGAGTAATTGGACCAATTCAGACTTAAGGAATTCGATCGTATCTGATTTTTCTTGAGCTAAAAGAAACATAAGCACACCTCCTTTTGCTATAGTTTAATACTAATTTATTAAAAATGCAAGGGGGTAAAGTAAAAAAAATAAAATTTTTTTAGAAAAAGATACAGAAAAAGAGAAGGCTCAAATCTCCCCATTAGAGACGGTCGAGTTCCTTATCTAAAAAATGGCTTTCCTCACTTGGGACGGGGTGTCTTGACAGAGGCTTTTAGATATAAAAAACTCCCGAAACACACTGGATTCAGGAGTTGAGAGGCTTTGACCCGAAGGCCTTAAAGAAAAATATCGATTGATTATACAAGACCTTGTGCAATCATCGCATTTGCAACATTTTCAAAGGCAGCGATGTTGGCACCTGCAAGGTAATCTTTACCAAGTCCGTAAGTTTCTGCAGTTGTTTTAGCAGTATTGAAGATGTTGGTCATGATGTCTTTCAAACGTCCGTCCACTTCTTCGCGTGTCCATGAAAGACGTTGGCTGTTTTGGCTCATTTCAAGAGCAGATACAGCAACTCCACCAGCATTGGCTGCTTTAGCAGGTCCGTAAAGGATACCATTTTCTTTGTATACGTTGATGGCATCGATGTTACTTGGCATGTTTGCTCCTTCAGAGACAACTTTCACACCTTGAGCGACCAAACGTTTTGCAGCATCGCCATCAATTTCGTTTTGAGTTGCACATGGAAGAGCGATGTCATAGTTACCAGCATAAGTCCATACAGAACCTTCGTAGTAAGTAGCAGTTGGTTTTTCAGCAGCGTATTCAGTCAAACGTGCACGACGTTTTTCTTTGACGTCTGTAAGAAGGTCGAAGTCAATACTGTTTTCGTCGATCACGTAACCGTTTGAGTCAGATACAGAGATAACAGTTGCACCAAGTTCAGTTGCTTTTTGAAGAGCGTATTGAGCAACGTTACCAGAACCTGAGATCACGACTTTCTTACCAGCAAAGCTGTCGCCGTTGGCTTTGAGCATTTCTTCCGTATAGTAAACCAAACCATAACCAGTTGCTTCTGGACGGATCAAGCTACCACCGAAACCAAGAGGTTTACCAGTCAAGACACCAGCATCAAATTGGCGAAGGCGTTTGTATTGACCATAAAGGTATCCGATTTCACGTCCACCAACCCCGATATCACCAGCTGGAACATCAAGAGAAGGACCGATGTGTTTTTGCAATTCAGTCATGAAGCTTTGGCAGAAACGCATTACTTCAGCGTCTGTTTTTCCTTTAGGATCGAAGTCAGATCCACCTTTACCACCACCGATAGGAAGACCAGTCAAGACGTTTTTGAAGATTTGTTCGAAACCGAGGAATTTCAAGATCCCTTGGTTAACAGTTGGGTGGAAACGAAGACCACCTTTGTAAGGACCTACAGCAGAGTTGAATTGAACACGGTAACCACGGTTTACTTGGATGTTTCCTTCACGGTCAACCCAAGGAACACGGAAAGAAATTACGCGTTCAGGTTCTGTAATACGAGCCAAGATGTTTTCTTCGATGTATTCAGGATGTTTTTCAAAAACAGGTTCCAAAGTGCTGAGGAACTCTTCAACAGCTTGAAGGAATTCAGCTTCATGGCCGTTACGAGCCTTTACAGTTTCGAAAGTGCTTTGGATATATTCTTTAGCAGTTGTCATGTTAATTCTCCTTTGTGAATGAAACGAAAACCAGCAAACCCGCTAGGGGAGTGGTTTTGAGACAGTTGACAAACAATGTCATGTTTTATTACATGGATCATTATAGCAGACTTTTTTTGGCTTGTAAAGAAAAAAGTTGAATTTTCTGAAAATTTTATCGCGACTAGGAAAGTCCGAATGTTTGGAAGAATTTTTAGCTTTGATAGTCCGGAAGCTTCCAAGTGATGGTATAATGAAAGAAGAAAATAGAGAGCATCCCGAATAATTCTGTTGGTGGTGTTTCAAAAAAGGAGTACAAGATGGTATCGACAAAAACGCAAATTGCTGGTTTTGAATTTGACAACTGCCTGATGAATGCGGCAGGTGTAGCCTGTATGACCACTGAGGAATTAGAAGAAGTGAAGAACTCAGCTGCGGGGACCTTTGTGACCAAGACAGCGACCTTAGAATTCCGTGCTGGTAATCCAGAGCCACGCTACCAAGATGTGCCGCTTGGTTCGATCAATTCAATGGGGCTACCTAACCAAGGGTTGGACTATTATTTGAATTACTTATTGGAGTTGCAAGAAACGGATCCAGACCGGACCTTCTTCTTATCTCTCGTCGGCATGTCTCCTGAAGAAACTCATACCATCTTGAAAAAGGTGCAAGATAGTGACTTTAAAGGCTTGACAGAGTTGAACCTATCTTGTCCCAATGTCCCTGGGAAACCTCAGATCGCCTATGATTTTGATACGACAGATCGGATCTTGTCTGAAGTCTTTGCCTATTTCACCAAACCTCTAGGCATCAAGTTGCCACCTTATTTTGATATCGTTCATTTTGATCAAGCAGCAGCGATCTTTAACAAATACCCGCTCAAGTTTGTCAATTGCGTCAATTCGATCGGAAATGGCCTCTACATCGAGGATGAATCCGTGGTGATTCGTCCTAAGAACGGATTTGGTGGGATTGGTGGAGAATACATCAAACCAACGGCTCTTGCCAATGTCCATGCTTTTTACCAACGTCTGAATCCAGAAATTCAGATTGTGGGGACTGGGGGCGTCTTGACTGGTCGCGATGCCTTTGAACATATCCTCTGTGGGGCTAGTATGGTGCAAATCGGAACGACACTCCATAAAGAAGGAGTTGGAGCGTTTGAACGCATCACTGCGGAGCTCAAAGCCATCATGGAAGAAAAAGGCTACCAAAGCCTAGAAGACTTCCGTGGGAAATTGCACTACATTGACTAATCTTTCGAAAAAAACTTCCTCAAGTGGAAACTTGGGGAAGTTTTTTATGAGAGTGGGACAGAAATCGGTAATTCGTTAGAATTCGATTTCGTCGTCCCACCTCCGCACAGTTGAGTAGGGCTGTAAAAGCTGATGAAATCAGCGTAGTAGAGTCCACTCAACCACTGCGTCTTGCTCGACAATCTAGAAACAATTGAGAGGCTAGGACTTTTGTCCCAGCCTCATTCTGTTCCTAGTTTTAGGAATTTTCCATTTTTATAGAGAGAAAAAGGTGTACAATGGAGGTGAAAAGGAAGGTGATTTCTATGGAAGAAAGGGATGTGATTCAAGAGGCAAGGACGACGATCACCCTTCTTCAAACAGCCTTTTCTAAGGGATTCACCCCTAGTTCAGATACCCTTCGATTTCGAGAAAATCTAGATCAGATGTTGAAAGGTTTACGAAAGGCTAGGCGGGTAGACAATCGTCTGTTGATTAAGTTGGAAAAGTTTTATCAGACCGCCAGTCTATTGATTGGTCTGGGCGGGCTAGCATTGAACGAAGAGGCCTTTCAAGCTTGGCGAGCTTATGATCACTGGCATTACGAGGTTGTGAAACCTCAGTTACAGGTCTACGGACCGACGGTGGTGTTGTAGTTGATACTAGCCTGGTGCTTGTCCACAGATATTCAGAGGAGGTGTTGGTCATGGTAGTCCTTCATGATTTTCTACATCAGTTAACCCTATCGTTTTGGAATTTTTATTACTCGCTCTTTTTCTTATTTGAAAAATAAGAAGGATTGAATCCCTTTTACATATAGTAGAAGGGATTTTTGATGCAGAATCCTTGAAAATCTGAGGCTCTTGGATTATGATGGAGCTAATAGTAAGAAGCGTTCCTTGTAGGGAATGCAGGAAGCGAGGAAAAAAGATGGCAGAGATTTATTTAGCAGGTGGCTGTTTTTGGGGCTTAGAGGAATATTTTTCACGGATCCCTGGTGTAGAACAGACGACGGTGGGCTATGCCAATGGCCAGGTAGAAACGACCAACTACCAACTGATCAAGGAAACGGATCACGCAGAGACTGTACAAGTCATCTACGATCCAGATAAAATCACCCTACGGGCGATTCTGCTCTACTATTTCCGGGTGATCGATCCCTTATCCATTGACAAACAGGGAAATGATCGAGGCCGCCAATATCGGACGGGTGTCTATTATACAGACGAGGCAGATCGTGAAGTGATCGCCCAAGTGTTTGCGGAAGAAGAAAAGCAACTGGGACGCAAAATCGCGGTTGAGTTGGAACCCTTGCGCCACTATATCCTAGCTGAGGACTACCACCAAGACTACCTTAAGAAGAATCCTGGAGGCTATTGCCATATCGATGTGACAGATGCTGAGCAGCCCTTGATTGATCCAGCAGCTTATCAGAAGCCAGATCAAGAAATCCTAAAGGCGAAACTGACAGCAGAGCAGTACCAAGTCACTCAAGAAAGTGCGACGGAGCGTCCTTTCCACAATGCCTATGATCAGACCTTTGAAGAGGGCATCTATGTGGATATTACGACGGGGGAACCTCTCTTTTTTGCCAAGGATAAGTTTGCTTCTGGCTGTGGATGGCCAAGTTTCTCCCGTCCCATTGCCAAAGATGTTGTCCACTATTACCAGGATCATAGCCACGGGATGGAGCGGATCGAAGTTCGATCCCGCTCAGGCAATGCCCATCTCGGCCATGTCTTCACCGATGGACCAAAAGACCAGGGTGGTCTTCGCTATTGTATCAATTCGGCCTCTCTGCGCTTTATTCCAAAAGAAGAGATGGAGCAAGAAGGATATGGTTATTTGTTAAAAGCTTTGAGATAATAGAAAAAGCATCTTAGAAACTTTCCTTAGGTGAGTACGGACGTCAGCGAACTTCATAGAAGTTCCATGACTTAGTTTTGAACCTAAGGTTTCAAAACTCCCGTGTGCCTGAAACAATTATGTTTCAGGCACTTTTCTCACAGCGGAAAGTTTCAGTAGATGCTTGCATCAGTTGAAAATCGTGATGATGTTTTCTGCTTTGAAGAAACCATTCTTTTAATATCAAATCATTTAGAAGTTCTGTTTTGCAGAACTTTTATTCTCCTCTGGAAATTTGTGATACAATGAAGAGAAAGTATTTCAATGACAGCTCAATCTGTTGAGGTAGGAAGAAGAGGTAGGAATGTTAGAGAAGTGGGAGAATGTGAAAGGGACCATCAAGACGATGGGAAAAGAGCTATCGGCGGCCTTTGATTGGGCTTTTGATCGCCTCTTTTCAAGGATTCAGCTGACGAATGAACAGTTTGTCTATGTGCTCTTGTCCGTCGTTTTTATCGTGGCCAATGCCATATTGTGGGTGCAAAAGTTCCAAGGCTTTCCGATCACCGCAACGGAACGGCCAGAGGTTGTGTACAAGGCAAAAACACCGGCTGATCAGATTCCTCATACAGCGCGGATCATGGCTAATGGAGATCAGCTCTATCATGATCTGGTCTATATGAGTGCACAAAAAGAAGATGGGACCTATGATTTTCATGAAAATTATGAGTATGTCAAACCCTGGCTACAAAAGGCGGATCTGGCCTTGGGTGATTTTGAGGGAACCATTGACCCGAATTACTATTTGTCAGGTTATCCCCTCTTTAATGCGCCAAGCGAAGTCGTACCAGCCATCAAGGATGCTGGTTATGATGTCATGGATTTGGGACACAACCACATCCTGGATTCAGGCCTAGAAGGGGTCTATTCGACAGCCAAGGCCTTTGAAGATGCAGGCATCACCCCTGTCGGTGTTTACACGCATGAAAAGAGAGGCCAGGCCCCCTTGGTGATCAAGGAAGTGAATGGCATCAAGATTGCTATTCTAGCCTACGCTTATGGGTTTAATGGAATGGAAACGACCCTTACTCCAGAGGAGCAAGCAGATGTCTTGTCTGATCTGGATGAAGAGCGGATGAAGGCGGAGATCCAAAAGGCGGAGCAAGAGGCCGATATCACCATTGTCATGCCCCAAATGGGAATTGAGTACCAATTGGAGCCGACAGAAGAGCAAAAAGAACTCTATCATAAAATGATTTCTTGGGGCGCTGATATCGTTTTTGGCGGACATCCCCATGTTGTAGAGCCTGCTGAAGTGGTCAATAAAGATGGTCAAAACAAGCTTATCATCTACTCAATGGGGAATTTTCTGTCCAATCAGCGTCTGGAAACCATGGGGGACGTGGAGACAGCTCAATGGACAGAACGAGGAGTCTTGATGGATGTGACCATCGAAAAGATTGGCCGCAAGACACGGATTAAGACGGCTACTGCTCATCCAACCTGGGTTAGTCGGACTCCGAAGGGAACCTATTCTCCTGAAGGCTATGACTTGTACAAGTACCAGACCTATATTTTGGAAGATTTTATCCAGGGTGGCAAATACCGCGACAAGCTGGATGAGGAGACCAAGGAGAGAGTGGACACGGCATACCGAGAAATGAAGGAACATGTCCACTTGGACTGGCCTCAGAGTGGAAAGGAATAGAGCATGGAAGGAAATGTGAACTGGATCCCGCTTGGGATCCTAGGATTGATCGTGGTGATTTGGGCAACCAAATTTCTTACAGCCATCCGCCTCAAGCAAAAGCTGAAGAAGGCTTGGGATGGAGCGCCTTTCTTTCGCAAGAAAGACACAGAAGAAAGTTTGATAGATAGTCTGGCTTATCCAGCTAAGGGAAAGACGATCGATAGCCAAGTGGATGATCAGACCTGGCATGATTTGGCTTTGGATGCGGTCTTTGATCAGCTCAACTATACCCAATCGAGCCTTGGAGCAGAGGCTCTCTATCAAAAGATGCGCCTGCTGGAATTCCAGCCTCAGGACCAGCTTCATGACTTAGAAGCCTTCTTTGAAGAGCATCCTGATTTGCGCCTCAAGGTCCAGGTCATTTTCAACCAACTGGGCAAGAAAAACCACAACATGGCGCGGAGCATTGTCGCAAATCCCGGCAAGCATTATGCAGGTTTGCCCCTCTATCTAGCCTTGGCCTGCCTTCCCATTGTCTGTCTCTTTGCCATCCCCTTTGAGCCAGTCGGGGCGATTACCCTCTTGGTGATCAGTGTGGTCTTTAATATTGTCTTTTCGAGTTTGCACAATTGGTCCAATAAAATCCGTCTGGATAATGTTAGCTATCTGGTCCGCATCTTTGCTTCGGCAGAACGCTTGAGCCATCTAGCCTTGCCACAACAAGAAGCACTCAAGCAAGCGGTCAAACCCTTTAAGAAAACGCGGATCCTTGCCAGTGTCTTGCAGAGTCCATCGGGGACCTCTGAGATGGAAATTGTTCTCCTCTACCTCAACGTCCTCTTTTTACTCCCGCAGATCGCTCAGGTTTATATTTACAATCAGGTGAAGGCTCATCAAAAGGAGGCTCAGAAGCTTCTGGATCTCCTTGGAGAGATGGAAGTCGCCATTAGTCTCTTGCGCCACAAGCGAGACCTAGAAGTGGTCTGTCAGCCGGTCTTTACGGAAACGGGTGGCATTGAGGGAGAGACGCTCTATCATCCCTTGCTGTCCAATCCGATTGCGAATGATGTGCATTTTCAAAAAAATATGGTCATCAGTGGGGACAATGCGTCCGGGAAATCGACCTATTTGAAAACTGTCGCCATCAATGCCATTCTGGCTCAAGGGTTAGGCTTTGCCTATGGCGAAAGATTAGCCCTTCCCTATGGTCATGTCCTAACGGCTATGGATGTGAGCGATGATATTGAAGTTGGAGATAGCTACTTTATCACTGAGAGTAAAGCTATTTTACGTATGATTCAGCATCTGAAAAAGCCTGGTTTTCACTATTTCTTTATTGACGAGCTCTTTAAGGGGACCAATACTATCGAGCGGATCGGATCAGGCCTTGGGATTGTCCGCTGGTTGGCTGCCCAAAACTGCCTCTACATGATCTCCAGTCATGATATTGAGCTGGTCTCAGCTTCTGGTGAGGTCAATGATAATTACCATTTTGATAGTCGCTATGTGGATGGCAAGATCGTCTTTGACTACCAGATCAAACCAGGGTCAGCCGTGACCAAGAATGCGGTCAATACCCTAGAAAGCCTGCATTATCCAGAGGAGATTACGCAAACAGCCAAGGACTTGATTGACCAGTATGAAGAGACGGGATACTGGTCTTTGAAAGCGATTGAAAAAGAATGAAAATGAATAAAGGAGTTTGTAAATGATCGGTTTAGGGACCTTCTATAATGCCTTAGGGGTCGTATTTGGTGGGCTTTTAGGACTGCTCATCGGTCAACGTTTGTCAGAAGATTTTCATGAGACCCTTCTGAAAGTGACGGGTGTTGCTGTTTTTGTCTTGGGCATCGCAGGGACCTTGGAAAAGATGCTGGTGGTGCATGGAAGTCATGTAGAAAGTCACGGCAGTATGATGTTGATTCTGAGTCTAGTGATCGGGACCGTTATCGGGGAACTCTTGAAGATTGAGGAGGGCTTTGAGCGACTGGGAACCTGGCTGAAGGAAAAGACGGGCAACCAAGGCGATACCAGCTTTGTCGATGCCTTTATGAACACGACCCTGACCATTTGTATCGGGGCTATGGCGGTGGTCGGAGCTGTCCAGGATGGCCTGACAGGCGACACCTCGACCTTGTTGGCCAAGGCTATTCTGGATATGGTTATCGTTCTGGTCTTGACCGTTTCAAAAGGAAAAGGCGCGATTTTTGCGGTGGTGCCACTCGTGATCTTTCAGGGCTTGATCACACTTTTGGCTCATTTGATCGCACCGATTATGACCCCACAAGCCCTGTCCAATCTCTCACTAGTCGGCTCCAGCCTTATTCTCTGTGTGGGGATCAACCTCATCTGGGGCAAACGAATCAAGGTTGCCAATCTCCTTCCAGCAGTGTTGATTGCCATTATTTGGGCTTTTGTTGGGTGAAAAATAGAAGCTAACCAGGAGCTTCAGATTTAAGACAAAGTCATATCAAAAACTTTCCTTAGGTGAGTACGGACGTCAGCGAACTTCGTAGAAGTTCCATGACTAATTATTGAGCCTAAAGTCTCAATAATTCCGAGTGCCTGAAACGTATTGTTTCAGGCACTTTTCTCACAGCGGAAAGTTTTTGTATTTTCTTGATTCATTCTAAAAATAGGAACTCATTTTTACTTACTTTTAGAATCGATTAACTTATTTTACTTTAAAATAGTTTGTCTCATTCTAAAGTTAACCGGTAAAGACTGGTTAGTTTTTTTAAAATTCACATGATGCAAGAAATTACAAAAATCAAGGCGTCAGTGGAAATAGATTGTGGACTTTTTTACATTAAACAATTTAAGTGATCCTAAAAAATTAAAATGATAGATACTATTAGGCTCATTCAAATACTCACTTAAGGAAATTTTCTAAGATGATTTTGTATCCAATCTGAATTATTTTCTTTTTGCAAATACGGGAATTCATTTATGGAAAACAGGATTTCTGGTATGATAGTCGTAATTTCGAATAGGGAGGTTGGAGTCGCCATGAGTGATTTGAATCAGACAGTTGAATTTATTAAAGAAATCGAGAAATTAAAGTCAGTAACAAGGTTTAATAGAACTCTTGATGGACGGTTTGAAAATAGTGCCGAGCATTCCTGGCAGGGTGCGATAGCTGCGATGGTTCTGCAAGATTATTATCCCGAAAAATTGAATATGGAAAAGGTCATGTTTCTGTTATTGATTCATGATTTAGGTGAGGTTTATGCTGGAGATACTTGGGTGTTTGATGATGAAAAAAAGCTTCATTCTCATGATAGAGAGTTAGCATCTATAGAAAAAACAATGAGCCTCCTTCCAGAAGCAACCTATGTGAATATGAAAAATTCGTGGTTGGAGTTTGAAAAAGGGCAGAGTCCTGAGGCAAGATATGCAAGAGTGATTGACGCATTGGTACCACTGATTAATCACTTGGAAGTGTCAGAAGTCAATTATAATCCTGATCATATCCGTTCAGAGATGGTATTAGAAAAGAAAAAGTTCATAAAAAGTGAATCGGAAGAATTATGGAAACTAACAGAAGAGTTAATTCAGGAAAGTGTGGAAAAGGGCTTATATTCATAAGATCCCCTGGCCATCAGTAGGAACCTTCAACCCAAGAGGAAGCCACCTGTTTTCACGGGTGGTTTTGACTGGCTTGATCTGTGGTATAATGGAACCAGATAATTTACACCCTTTGAAAGGGAAAAGGTTAGATTGTATGATTAAGTTGATTGCAACAGATATGGATGGAACCTTATTAGATGAGCGAGGAGAGGTAGATCTTCCGCGCCTGGAAAGGCTATTGGACCACTTGGATCAAAAAGGGATTCGCTTTGTCATTGCGACGGGAAATGAAATCCATCGCATGCGCCAGCTCTTGGGTCCTTTGGTCAAACGGGTGACTCTAGTCGTCGCCAACGGAGCTCGGATTTTTGAGGATGACCAGATGATTCTAGGAAAATTCTGGGATCGAGAACTAGTAGAGGCGGTTCTTGCTTATTTTAAGGGGCGGGAAATTTCAGACCAGCTGGTTGTGTCAGCTGTCAATGGTGGCTTTGTCAAGGAAGGAACGGTCTTTACAGAAGTTGAGAAATTCATGCAGCCAGAAGTGATTGAAGCCTTGTACAAGCGGATGAAGTTTGTTCCGGAATTGACAGCAGATCTATTTGATCAGGTGCTTAAAATGAGCTTGGTGGTAGGCTTGGATCGTCTTGATCAAGTGAGCCAGGAAGTCCAACAAGCTTTTGGAGATCAGCTGATGGCGGTTTCGAGCGGTTTTGGCAGCATGGATCTCTTACAAGCTGGCATTCACAAGGCTTGGGGACTGGCTCAATTAATGGAGATGTGGCAGCTTAACGCCAGCCAGGTCATGGCCTTTGGTGATAGTGGAAACGACATCGAAATGCTTGAAATGGCAGGTCACTCCTATGCTGTAGCCAATGCAGAAGAAGCTGTCAAAGCTGTTGCCAAACACCTAGCACCGAGCCATCAAGAAGGTGGTGTCTACCAGGTGATCGAAGAGTATCTAGGATTGACCCCCTGGGAACAAGTGAAGGGAGAGAAATAGATGGCGGTACAACTGTTAGAAGACTGGCTCTTAAAGGAGCAGGAGAAAATCATAACAACCTATCGGGAACTCAATCAAGCCCCTCTGAAGGAGCCTGGTTTGATCTTTATCGGAGACTCCATCGTAGAGTATTTTCCCATTCATGAACTATTACAAAGTCCCAAGCACATGGTCAATCGAGGAGTGCGAGGCTATAAGACGGATCTCCTTCGTGAGCATCTAGACGCCCATGTCTTTGGAACGGCGGTGGATCAGATCTTTCTCTTGATCGGGACCAATGATATCGGAAAAGAAATTCCTCAAAAGGAAACCCTAGACAATGTAGAAGCGGTCTTACAAGCAATTATGCGAGATTTTCCGCTGACCCACATCAACCTGATCTCGGTTTTACCGGTGAGTCAAGAAGAGCGCTACAAACAAAAGGTCTATGTGCGGACCAATGAAAAAATTCAGTCCCTCAACCAGGCCTATCGCGAATTGGCTCAGGCCTACCACCAGGTCAGCTATGTCGATGTGTATTCGTCTTTATTGGATGAAAAGGGGCAGTTGGCAGAAGCCTATACGACAGATGGCCTCCATTTAAGTGTGGCTGGTTACCGAGTTCTAGCCCAAGCTCTGCAGGAGACATTATAGAGACAAAATAGGGAGCGAAAAAGCCCAACTAGACAAATCTTCAAAGAAAAATTTCAGATTGAAGATAAAGTCTTCTTAAAAACTTTCCTTAGGTGAGTACGGACGTCAGCGAACTTCTTTGAAGTTCCATGACTTAGTTTTGGACCTAAGGTTCCAAAACTCCCGAGTGCTAGAAACAATAGTGTTTCTAGCACTTTTCTCACGGCGGAAAGTTTCAGGAAATATTTGAATGGTTCTTATAATTGAAATCAATTCTATTTCTTTTTAGATTTCTTTAGATGATTTTTTGTAAAAACAGATTGTCTACCTTCCTCTATTTCCAAGAGGAAATTTTTTTGTCTTTTTGGTTGACAAATGTAAATCTTAGGAGTAGAATAGCATCATAAGATTTACAAATGTAGATTTAGAAAGGAGAAGCCATGCAAATTTCCAATGCGGAATGGCGCATCATGAAAATTATCTGGATGGAAGGCAAGCAGACCAGCAGGGATTTGATCGCCGTCTTGTCCGAGCGCTTTGACTGGTCGAAGTCGACCATCAAGACCCTCTTGACGCGCTTGGTTGAAAAGGGCTGTCTGACCAGAGAAAAATCTGGCAAAGCCTTTGTCTACTCGGCTTTGTTGAAGCAGGACCAGAGTTTAGACTTGGTGGTTGAGGAGGTGAAAGACAAGGTTTGCTCAAAAAGAATTGTCCAGGTGCTTGAAAACTTGATTCAGGAGAGTGACTTTACGCTTGCAGATCTTAATCAGCTGCAGCAGGTCCTGGAAGAAAAGAAAGCAGAGGCTGTCGAAACAGTCCCTTGCAATTGTATGTAATAGAAAGAAGGAAATTCCATGTTTGGATTGTTAATTAGTATTGTTTGTTTACTTTTGGTTGCTTTTATTGCTTGGTGGTTCTTTGCAGAGCATGAAAAGGTAAGCGGCCACGCTCGTCAGAAATCAGGTTATCAAGAAATTGAAGTCGAAGTCATGGGGGGCTATTCGCCTGAAACCATTGTCCTGAAAAAAAATGTTCCAGCCCGGATCATCTTTAATCGCAAGGATCCATCTTCATGTCTGGCTCAAGTGATCTTTCCAGATTTTGGCGTTCATGAAGATTTGCCTTTAGGTGAAAAACATGTCATTGAAATTACGCCAGAAAAAGCGGGCGAATATGGGTATTCATGTGGAATGAACATGATGCATGGTCAAATGATTGTGGAATAAAGGAGTAGGTATGGTAGAAAAACAAAAAGCAGTTGTGGAAAACGGAGTGCAAAAGATCCGTATTACAGCAGAAAAGGGCTATAGTCCCAAAGAATTTCAACTTCAAAAAGGGATCCCTGCTGAAATCACCTTCCATCGGGTCAATCCTTCCGGCTGTTACAAGGAAATTTTGTTTGAAGATCAGGGGATTTTAGAGCCTTTGGAAGTCGGTGTGGATAAGGTGATATCCTTTACCCCGACAGAAACAGGGGACTTCGAGTTTTCATGTGGAATGAAGATGCAAAAGGGTTCCTACACGGTTGTGGAAAAACGCCGTCGTGTCTTAGGTTTACTGGGTCGCTTTTGGATTACTAGTATCTTTACTCTTCCTTTATTGATCTTGATGATCGGGATGATGGCAGGATTTGTATCCCATTCAGTCAGTCACTGGGGGACTTTTCTAGCGACAACACCGATCATGTTGGTAGCAGGAGTTCCTTTTATCAAGAGTGCCTGGGCCTCATTTAAGAAGCACCATTCCAATATGGATACCTTGGTAGCTCTTGGAACCCTGGTAGCCTATGTCTATAGTGTATTTGCCCTTTTTACTGGTCAGCCAGTATACTTTGAGGCTGCGGGTTTTATCATCTTCTTTATCCTCTTAGGACAAGTCTTTGAGGAACGGATGCGTAACAATGCCTCCGAGGCTGTGGAAAAGTTGTTGGATTTGCAGGCAAAAACGGCTCAAGTTCTCCGTGATGGGAACTATGTCGAGGTGGCGGCAGAAGATATCCAAATTGATGACTTGATTCGGGTCCGTCCTGGGGAAAAGATTGCGGTTGATGGGACGATTGTAGAAGGAAGTACGACCATTGATGAGTCGATGGTGACAGGTGAAAGCTTGCCTGTGGAAAAATCAGTTGGTGATGCAGTTATCGGCTCCACTATCAACAGCAATGGGACCATTCTCTTTAAGGCTGAAAAAGTCGGTAGTGAGACCCTCTTATCTCAAATTGTGGACTTTGTCAAAATGGCCCAATCCAGTCGTGCTCCTATTCAAGATTTGACGGATAAGATTTCAGGTATCTTTGTTCCAGTGGTGACGATTTTGGCCATTGCGACTTTCTGGGTTTGGTCCGTGCTTCTGGGCGCGTCGCTCCAAGAGGCCATGCTCTATGCAGTCTCTGTCCTCATTATTGCCTGTCCGTGTGCCCTTGGTTTGGCGACGCCAACAGCCCTTATGGTCGGAACTGGTCGTAGTGCCAAGATGGGGGTTCTGATTAAAAATGGAACAGTTCTTCAAGAAGTGCAAAAGATTCAAACCGTTGTGTTTGATAAGACAGGGACCATTACCATTGGCCAACCACTTGTAACCGATGTTGTAGGAGATGAAGCGCGTGTCTTGACACTGGCTGCTAGTCTTGAAACTTTTTCAGAACATCCCCTAGCGCAAGCGGTTTTATCACGAGCAGAAGAAAAAGGTTTGGTGTTATCCCCTGTGGAAAACTTCCAAGCGATTGAAGGAAAAGGGGTCCAAGGTCAGATCGACCAGCAGTTGGTGACCTTGGGAAATGGCAAACTTCATGACGGGACAGCGATGGATCCGGAGCTTGAAAAACGGATGGTAGACTTGCAAGAGCAGGCCAAAACAGTGATCAGTTTGTCTGTGGATGGGCAAGTGATTGGCTTGATTGCCATTCAAGATGCTCCGAAGGCTAGCTCAAAAGAAGCGATCAAAAAGCTCAAAGAACGGGGCTTGAAAACGGTCATGTTAACAGGGGATAATGAACGGGTGGCCCAAGCTATTGCTAAGCAAGTGGGAATTGACACCGTCATTGCTGATGTCCTTCCTCAAGAAAAAGCTAGCGCCATCCAAAAACTGCAAGAAAGTAGTAAGGTAGCCTTTGTTGGAGATGGGATCAATGATGCTCCAGCTCTCTCGATCGCGGATGTGGGGATCGCTATGGGATCTGGAACGGATATTGCGATCGAGTCCGGTGGCATCGTGCTCACGCAAAATGATTTGCTTGGCGTTGTGCGCGCCTTTGACATGAGTCAAAAGACCTTCCGTCGGATTTTACTCAATCTCTTCTGGGCCTCTATCTACAATATCCTTGGGATTCCAATTGCAGCTGGAGTCTTTGTAGGACTGGGATTGACCCTCAATCCAGAACTAGCAGGTCTTGCCATGGCCCTTAGTTCTTTGTCTGTTTTAACTAGCTCTCTGCTCCTCAATGTCGCAAAGATTGATTAATGAAAATAAGAAGTGGTACAGAATTCTGTATCACTCTTTTTCTCTTTTTCCTAGAACGACAAGGAAAAGGGATAAGTATAAAACTATAGTAAAATACCCTATTGTAGGATAGTTTGTAAAAATTTCTCAAAATCAGCATCTGTTATGTAATAGGGATTGAGCATCTCTGAGCAGATTCTTATACATGTGACTCTCTTTGTGATAAATTAATACTGTAATCGTTTTGTAAATCGTTTTCATGAGAAATGTCAGAAAAAACTCATTTTCAAAACGAAACCTGATCGCAAAGATGAAGTAGAAGCGCTATGCTACATTTTTAAAGGATCAAAATAGATTTAAAGGAGAGTTAGAATGACTCAAGGGAAAATTACTGCATCTGCAGCAATGCTCAACGTATTGAAAACATGGGGCGTAGACACGATCTACGGTATCCCATCAGGAACACTTAGCTCACTCATGGACGCTTTGGCTGAAGACAAAGATATCCGTTTCTTGCAAGTTCGTCACGAAGAAACTGGTGCTCTTGCAGCGGTTATGCAAGCTAAATTTGGTGGCTCTATCGGGGTTGCAGTTGGTTCAGGTGGACCTGGTGCGACTCACTTGATCAATGGTGTTTACGATGCAGCTATGGATAACACTCCATTCCTTGCTATCCTTGGATCACGTCCAGTTAACGAATTGAACTTGGATGCCTTCCAAGAATTGAACCAAAACCCAATGTACAACGGTATCGCTGTTTACAACAAACGTGTAGCTTACGCAGAACAATTACCAAAAGTAATCGACGAAGCTTGCCGTGCTGCCGTTTCTAAAAAAGGTCCAGCCGTTGTTGAAATTCCAGTAAACTTTGGTTTCCAAGAAATCGGCGAAAACTCTTACTACGGATCAGGTTCTTATGAACGTCACTTTATCGCTCCTGCCTTGAACGAAGTGGAAATCGATAAAGCTGTTGAAATCTTGAACAATGCTGAACGCCCAGTGATCTACGCTGGTTTCGGTGGAGTTGGTGCGGGTGATGTGATCACTGAATTGTCTCGTAAAATTAAAGCACCAATCATTACAACTGGTAAAAACTTCGAGGCCTTCGAATGGAACTACGAAGGTTTGACAGGTTCTGCTTACCGTGTTGGTTGGAAACCAGCCAACGAAGTGGTCTTTGAAGCAGACACTGTTCTTTTCCTTGGTTCAAACTTCCCATTTGCTGAAGTTTACGAAGCCTTCAAGAACACTGAAAAATTCATCCAAGTCGATATCGACCCTTACAAACTTGGTAAACGTCATGCCCTAGACGCTTCAATTCTTGGTGATGCAGGTCAAGCAGCGAAAGCAATCCTTGATAAAGTGAATCCAGTTGAATCTACTCCATGGTGGTGTGCAAACGTGAAGAACAACCAAAACTGGCGTGATTACATGAACAAACTCGAAGGTAAAACTGAGGGTGAATTGCAATTGTATCAAGTTTACAATGCTATTAACAAATACGCTGATCAAGATGCTATCTACTCAATCGACGTCGGTGACACTACTCAAACATCTACTCGTCACCTTCACATGACACCTAAGAACATGTGGCGTACATCTCCACTCTTTGCGACAATGGGGATCGCCCTTCCTGGTGGTATTGCTGCTAAGAAAGACAATCCAGATCGCCAAGTATGGAACATCATGGGTGACGGTGCATTCAACATGTGCTACCCAGACGTTATCACAAACGTTCAATACGATCTTCCAGTTATCAACGTTGTCTTCTCAAATGGTAAATATGCCTTCATCAAGGACAAATACGAAGACACAAACAAACACTTGTTTGGTTGTGACTTCCCTAATGCTGACTATGCGAAAATCGCTGAAGCTCAAGGTGCTGTAGGATTCACTGTAAACCGTATCGAAGACATCGACGCAGTCGTTGCTGAAGCTGTTAAATTGAACAAAGAAGGTAAGACAGTTGTCATCGATGCTCGCATCACGCAACACCGTCCACTTCCAGTAGAAGTTCTTGAGTTGGATCCAAAACAACACTCAGAAGAAGCCATCAAAGCCTTCAAGGAAAAATACGAAGCAGAAGAACTCGTACCATTCCGTCTCTTCTTGGAAGAAGAAGGGTTGCAATCACGCGCAATCAAATAATCCTGCTCGTCGAAAATCAAATGTAAACTGCGTTATCTTCACCTTGCCGTACTCCAGTACTGTCTGCGGTTCGATGCCTTGTTTATTCTTTGATTTTCTTAGAGCAGAACTTAAAAAGATCGGAGCAATCCGGTCTTTTTGTGGAGGATAAGAAATGAATTTAAATCAATTAGATATTATCGTTTCAGATGTTACCCAAGTTTGTGCTAGCTTGGAGCGTATTTTGGATAAAAAAGCCGATTATGTTGACGACAGTTTTGCTCAGTTCACGATTGGCAGTCACTGTCTCATGTTGTCTCAAAATCATTTGGTTCCTTTGGAAAACTTTCAGTCAGGAATCATTCTTCATATCGAGGTTGAGGATGTAGACCAGAACTACCAACGGTTGAAAGAACTTGGTATCCAGGTTTTAAACGGTCCAGTTGTAACCGATTGGGAAACCGAAAGCCTGCTAGTTAAAGGCCCAGCTGGTTTAGTGATTGATTTTTATCGTATGAAATAGGACGCGTGATCATTTAACGTCAACCTTAGCTATTCTTAAAACAGAATTTGAGAAAATGAACTATTTAAAAGATCGGAGTCATCCGGTCTTTTTATGTTCCCAAGTGTAGGAGTTACCTTAAAATAGTATCAGTTTTTCATAGGATCTTGTAGGATTTTTTGGAAAGAGAAGGTTATAATAGAACTATCAAATCAAGTAAGGTAGAGAGATGACCGATAAACTTCAATTTCCAGATGGTTTCCTTTGGGGTGGGGCGACGGCTGCTAACCAGTGTGAGGGAGCTTATAATGAAGACGGCCGTGGCTTGGCTAATGTGGATGTAGTGCCGATTGGGCCTGATCGGCCCGCCATTATTACGGGTCAGAGAAAGATGTTCGACTTTGAAGAGGGCTATTTTTATCCGGCTAAGGATGGCATTGATATGTACCATCGCTACAAGGAAGACATTGCTCTCTTTGGGGAAATGGGCTTTAAAACCTATCGTTTGTCCATTGCCTGGTCTCGGATCTTCCCTAAAGGAGATGAACTAGAGCCGAATGAGGCAGGTCTACAGTTCTATGAAGACCTCTTTAAGGAGTGCCATAAGTATGGCATTGAACCCTTGGTGACCATTACTCACTTTGACTGTCCCATGCATTTGATTACCGAGTATGGAGGTTGGCGTAGTCGTAAGATGTTGGAATGTTATGAACGACTCTGCCGGACCCTCTTCACTCGCTACAAGGGCTTGGTCAAATACTGGCTAACCTTTAATGAGATCAATATGATCCTCCATGCGCCTTTTATGGGAGCAGGTCTCTGCTTTGAAGAAGGGGAGAATGAGGAGCAGGTCAAATACCAGGCGGCTCACCATGAATTGGTCGCTTCAGCCATTGCTACCAAGCTAGCCCATGAGATTGATCCTAACAATAAGGTTGGCTGTATGCTAGCAGCAGGGCAAAACTATCCGCATACCTGTGCTCCACGAGATGTCTGGGCTGGTCTAGAAGAAGATCGCAAGAACTATTTCTTCATCGATGTGCAGGCGCGTGGGGAATACCCTAACTATGCCAAGAAAGAGTGGGAGCGTCAGGGGATCACGGTCGAGATGACCGAGCAGGACCTTCAATTGTTGAAAGAACACACGGTAGACTTTATTTCCTTCTCTTACTATGCCAGTCGGGTCGCTTCAGGGGATCCAGCTGAAAGGGAAAAAACAGCGGGCAATATCTTTGCTTCTCTGAAGAATCCCTACCTAGAAAGCTCAGAATGGGGTTGGCAGATTGACCCTCTTGGTCTCCGCATTACCCTCAACACCATCTGGGATCGTTATCAAAAACCCCTGTTTATTGTAGAAAATGGACTAGGCGCCGTTGATACTCCAAATGAAGCCGGGGAGATTGAGGATGACTACCGGATTGATTACCTCGCTGCCCACATCAAGGCCATGCGGGATGCCATCCACGAAGATGGCGTTGTCCTCTGGGGTTATACGACTTGGGGCTGTATCGACCTGGTCTCTGCCGGGACAGGAGAAATGAAGAAGCGCTACGGCTTTATCTATGTCGATCGGGACAACGAAGGTAAGGGAAGCTTGGATCGCTCCCGTAAGAAATCCTTCTATTGGTACAAAGAAGTCATTGCGACCAATGGGGCTTCTGTAGAATAAAAGTTTTCGGTACTTGCTGGCCGCCTCTCTCCTATAAACGAAAAAGCTTAGAATCCCAACCACAAGCTGGGGTCCTAAGCTTTTTGTATGTTGTTTAGCCAAGTCCTTACGAATTTACTGGTCGTAATCTAAGACATTGTTCTCGATGACAAACTTAGATTCAGCGGAAATGTTGGCTGCTCCTAGTTGCAACTGTGAACTTCCGTCTGGCTTCATGATGTGCCACTGACCGTCCTTGTGGGCAAAGATGGCCTCAAATGTGACGTTATTGCTCTTGTCTCGAATGGGTAGAACAAATGCTTGATCTGTATTCTCTAAAAGGATTTCTTCCTTTTTTCCAAAGTTATAGATATAAAATTGCCCAGCTCTTTGCCCCAAACCATGGACTTCATCGACTTTTTGCCAGTTCTCAAATTTTGTCCGAACAAGGGATTCATTATAAATCTTGTTGAAGGTTTCGTTGCGTTTCTTCGTTTCTTCCTCGTCTAGTGTTTTCTGAAACTCTGCAACCTTTTTAGTCGTTTGAATGGTTTGTCTGTTTTGCTCCCTGATTTGCTGGCGGTGGATGACTCGCATCATTCTTGCAGCAACGCCCAGGATGACAAGGATGGATACAAGACTGATTTTAGTTTTAGCATTATTTTTCATAGATGAGTCTCCCTATTGTGTCATTGGTCCTATTATACCCTTTGAAAGAAAGGATCGTCAAGTTCATCTTGTGATGATCTAACATGCAGATCTACCTGGGGACTATAGGCTTTTAGTCAGATTTTCATTGACGAAGGAGCTTTTATTTGATAGGCTAGAGAAATAGAAATGATTTGGAGTTCAATGGAAAAAGGAGCGAGGCAAGTGGCACGGATTTTATTAATCGAGGATAATAATGATATCCAAGAAATTTTGTATAGTTTGTTAAGCGAAGACCATGAGGTGCTTCAGGCTTTTTCAGGTACAGAAGGGCTGCGGCTCTTCCAGCAAGAAGCTGTTGATTTGGTTCTTCTCGATATCATGCTTCCAGGGAAAAATGGAGATCAGGTTCTGGAGGAGATCCGTTTGCAGAGTCAGACACCGGTTATCATGATGACGGCTCTTGGAGACAAACACCTCATTAGCCAGTATCTCCTTGCAGGGGCCAATGATTATATTGTCAAACCCTTTAATCTGGACGAAGTGGCCGCTCGGGTGACGGTGCAGTTGAGAAATCACGTCTCTCCGGCACAGGAAGCTCAAGCGTCGCAAAAGCTTTCCTTTAAGAATTTGGTCTTAAATCCAGAAACCTTTGAATTGGAGTCCGGAGAACAGACGCTTCGCTTGGGCAAAAAAGAATTTCAAATTTTTGAGACCTTGCTGGCGCATCCAAGGAAGATTTTCACCAAGGAAGAATTGTATGAGGCGGTCTGGGAAGAAGTCTATCTGCCTGGTGACAATACCCTCAATGCCCAACTGAGCAATCTCCGAAAGAAAATTGCCCAGCTTGATCCAGATGAGGACTATATTGAAACGGTCTGGGGCTTGGGTGTTCGCTTGAAAGGAGACAAGTAATGTGGGTTTTAGTTCTAATTCTTGTCGTCCTTGTCCTTCTCTTGGGCTTGGGTTATGCTCGCTTGCTTTCTGCCTTAAGGGATTTGCAGGAGCAGATTCAACAGAAGCTTCAAAGCGGGAGTGGGGTACGGCTGACCTCTCAGGTCTCAAAAAAAGAATTGGTCGCCTTGACCAAGCAGGTCAGTGATCTCTTTGACCAGATCGAGCGGACCAATCGGATTGCCTTTCAAGAGAAAAAGACCTTGGATATGGCCATCAGTAATATTGCTCACGATATCCGGACGCCTTTGACCATTGCATCAGGCTATACCCAACAAATCATCAAAGGAGGGACGCAGGAAGAGGAAAAGCTGAAGAAAATTGCTTCCAATCTTCAAGTCGTCTCAAAACGCCTGGAATCTCTCTTGGAATACAGACGCTTGATGGAGGGAGCTATTCAGCCTCGGATTTCAGATGTCGATCTCAGCCAAGTCTTAACCCAGCAGTTGTTCCAGTATTATGATAGCTTGTCTGAGGCGGGGATTGCCCTAGAGGTAGAGCTAGAAGAGCATCTTCATTATGCTACGGATCCAGAGCTCTGGGAGCGCCTCATGCAAAATATGCTCAGCAATGTCCTCAAACATGGAAAGGAGCAGGCGCGTTTGACCTTGATGTCGGATGCAGACACGATTCGGGTCGAGCTGCGCAATATTGTGCAACAACCGATTCAGCATTTAGACCAATTGGCTAGTCGCTTCTACTCAGAAAATCTATCGGATACAGAAGAGTCATCTGGCTTGGGTCTCTATATCATTCAAAATTTTGTAGAGATCTTAGGCGGGGACTTACAACTGGCAACGGCGGCAGACTGGTTTATTTTGACCATTACACTAAGAAAAAAGGCTTGAGCATTGCTCAAGCCTTTTTGTTATAAATCTTTGTGTTTAAAAGTAGCCAGTCCTAGGAAGCCGAAAACAAGGATGAATCCAAGGGCAATCGAGAGAGTGTTGTTCGTTGCTGTGGTGCTTTGGACCATGGAATATTGGAACTCCAAGTTTAGATAGTGGAGAATGTCAATATCTTTAAAGAAAAGCGCAGGTAGACTTAAGAGGATATTTCCAATAAAGTAGCCAACGAAGGCCAAGGTGATGGATTGGCTAGCATAAAGAAGGAAGGAAATGATGCTGACCCAAGCCAAGGTGGAGAGGAACTGAATCAGCACGGTCAGTCCAAAATGAGCCAAGAAGTGTTCTGGCATGGTGCCAAGTCCATTGTAGAGGGTCGCGATCAAGAAGACGAGACCATAAGAAACAAGAAATTGAAAGAGAGCAATGGTCAGGACAACGGCGCTTTTGGCAAAGTAGTAGCTGGTACGCGAAACACCATAGGCCAGACTATTCTTGTATAAGTTTTGCGTTAAGTCTGTTCCCAGGACCAAGGTGATGACAATAATGGTAAAGAGGATAGTCACACTGATGCTGGAAGAGTAGTTGGTCAAGGCTTTAAAGCCTGTCCAAACTTCGGTCGCTTGGGGCAATTTGGATTCCGTATTGACGCCGACGTAGCCAGTAGCTCCAAAGATGACTCCAGACAGGATGTTGAGAACGAGAATGGCTTCTGTAATCCAAAAACCTTTGGAGCGAAAAAGTCTGTAAAAATCTGCTTGAATGGTATGCAACATGATAAATCTCCTAAATGAAATATGTGGGATAGGTAATAGAGGAAGACGGTGATTGGACTAGTCTACCAAATCCGTAAAGAATTTTTCCAGATCTTGGCGGGCATAGTAGATTTCGTCCACGTCAATATCCGCTTGAACGAGGGCTTTGACAATGACTTTAATATCGTGAGTCTGGCCGAAGATATGGATTTCTCCGTCCTTATCGATGACCTTGATGCGGTGATGGAGCTGATCCTGAATCAGTTGACTCGCAAGGGCTAGCTGGCTAGTCTTGAGGATGATGTAGTCTTCTCCTTGTTCTTCGAATTCAGCCTTGCTAATTTCTTTGATCAGTCGTCCTTGGTCGACAATACCAAAACGATTGGCCACCAGATAAAGCTCGGAAAGGATATGACTGGAAATGAGGATGGTCATACCGAGTTCATCGTTGAGGCGCTTGATCATCTGACGGAATTCCTTGATTCCGACTGGATCGAGACCATTGATGGGTTCATCCAAAATGAGGAAGTCGGGCTTGGCAATGAGCGCAATCGCAATTCCCAACCGTTGTTTCATCCCGAGTGAAAAATCGCGGAATTTCTTCTTACCCGTATTATTCAGGCCGACATAGTTCAAGGTTTCTTTGATGACCTGGTCGGGATTGGGGATATGGCGTGCCTTGCAATAGTAGATTAGGTTTTGATAAGCGGTCATATGCTTGTGAGCCACAGGACTCTCGATGACAGATCCGACCCGTTTCAGGGCTTGTGTCCACTGAGAGCGATTCGTGGAAGAAAAGAGGGAGACGCTTCCGTCAGTTTCTTGAATCAGCTGGGTGATGACCTTGATGAGGGTGGTTTTCCCTGCGCCATTTTTACCGATCAGGCCATAGACGTCGCCTTTGCGAATGGTGAGATTCACATCATTTAAGGCGTATTGATGACCAAATTTTTTACTCAAATGGGAAATTTCTAATACTTTTTCCATGGTTTTCTCCTTCGTCCAAATGACTAGTTGTTTTCTTTACACTCTTAGTATACAGCTTGCTTTTCAAATAACTATCAAGCAATTCTCAAATATTTCTAAAAAATTGCGGTAAAGACTTCTTAAAAAATAAAAATGTTGAATAGGTGACTCTACAAAGAAATAAAAAGAATTTCTAATGTTGAAATTCAATCCAAAATATATTAAAACTTTCCGCTGTGAGAAAAGTGCTAGAAACGATCATGTTTCTAGCACTCGGGAGTTTTGGGAGTAAAACAGTTTGGGAAACTGTTTTAGCCTGAGCTTTGAAATTAAAAAGCGAAGGGGTCCAAAACTAATTGAACACGGGCTGCGGATTGTGTCAAAAAGATAAGTTTTCTTAGAATCTAAGGATTCTTCGTTAAACTTCCTATTTTGACTTTATCCGCAGACGCCCTTTGTATCTTGATTTAGTCATGGAACTTCTTTGAAGTTCGCTGACGTCCGTACTCACCTAAGGAAAGTTTTAAAAATGACTTTATATATATTAAGAATAACTGTTCTAAAAGTTAGCCTCTTCATTTTAGAACCCAGCAACAAACTCCTTGATGGCTTGGGCCAGTTCATAGGGTTTTTCGGTATTGAGTAGATGACCTCCGTCTGCGATTTCTTGATAGCGGCCTTTTGGCAGGAGCTTGGCCAATTTTTTAGAAGAAGATTGATTGGCCCAATCTTTGCTACCACAAATCACCAAGCTAGGAAGAGGGCAAACTTTAACGGTATCGGTTAAATTGAGCCCTTTTAATTCGGTCAAGATTTGAAGCATCTGTTGTTTATTGGCATCTTGTTTTTCAAAGACATGCTTGGGAAGCAGACGAAAAAGGAGAATCTGGAGCCGATAGAGGGGATTGGTGTTGAGTTTGTACTGTGTTCCTACAAGGACCAAGCCCTTGAGTTGCGGGAAGTCTTGTCTTGAGAGATCAAGAGCGAGCACGCCACCTAGTGAGAGTCCTACCAGAATAAAGGGTTCGCTTTCTTGCTGGAGGCGCTCCATCAACCTTTCTTTGACTTCCTGATAGCTTTCTTTTGGATGAGAGAAAATATCAAAAGTTTTGGAGTGCAAGGATGAAAGTGCAAATTGGACACCTTGCCAAGAGAGGACATCTTGCCCTAGTCCATGTAAAAAAATAAGTTTCATCAGGAATCCTTTCTTTGAAAATCGAGTTCGTAGAGACCACGAAGAGCATTGCAGGCATAAATACGATCAGCGTCTGTTAAATCGTTCAGAGTCAAGAGTTTTTCTTCCACCTGCTGGGTCTCAAGAAGATGGCGCCGGTAGATGCCGTCCAGCAAAGGGAGGTGAGCTGGTGGGGTATAGCGTTGTCCCTCTATCTCCAGCACCAGATTGCCAATCGTCGTCTCTAGCAAGGTTCCATCTGGCAGATAAAAAATTTGCTCGTGATTTGACTGGTTGAGATGGTCTCTCTGACTCGTTTTGAAATAAGTAAATGGCGTCGCTAAATCAAGCTTCTGCTCGGTCAGTTGGGCCTGTAGATAGCTAGCAGGCAAGTCTGTCAGCTCCGTGATCTCTAGGTGAAAGGTCCCGTTTTTGTGCAAGGCGATCCGACAACGATAGTCAAGGTAGAGATCTAAATGAGCAAGCTTATCTTGAAGTTCTTTCAAGAGTTTTGGCTCATCATAAGGATAGGCAAAGTAGCGACTAGCTTCTCTCAAGCGTGTTACATGTTGGTCTAAGAAAGTCAACTCTCCTTGGTGGATGCGGCCAGTCGTCAGGAGCTCAAAGCGAGGTTCTTGCCGGTAAAGAACCGCCGATTTTTGCTTGGTTTCCTGGTATTCACTTTCCCATTGACTGTCCCAAGTGATGCCTCCTCCCACGCCATAGATGGCTTGATTCCCTTGCATTTGAAGGGTCCGGATGGCAACATTAAAAATCCGTTTCCCTTTTGGAAGAAGGATGCCGATCGTTCCACAGTAGACACCTCGAGGAGCCTTCTCCGTCTTTTGGATGATTTCCATAGTGGAGATCTTCGGTGCTCCTGTAATCGAGCCACAAGGAAAGAGAGCTCGGAAGGTTTGGACCAGGTCGACCTCAGCTCGTAAGCGACTTTCAATGGTCGAGGTCATCTGCCAAACGGTGGAGTATTGCTCGACTTGGCAAAGACGGGTCACCTGCTCACTTCCAATCTCCGAAATCCGGTTCATGTCATTGCGGAGGAGGTCGACGATCATCATGTTTTCTGCTCGATTTTTCGGATCAGCTTCTAGCCAAGCAGCTTCTTGAAGATCTGCTTGGTTAGTGAGACCACGGCGCGTCGTTCCCTTCATAGGGCGCGTGGTCAGTAGCCGGTCGTCTTGCTCAAAAAAGAGCTCAGGGCTGATGGAGAGGATGGAGACATCATCGTGCTGGATGAAGGCATTGTAATGGGCCTTTTGCTCAACCACTAAGCGGTTGTAGATGGCCAAAGGGTCAGACTTTAGCTCTTGAGAAAGCTGGACAGTGTAGTTGACCTGGTAGGTATCTCCCTGGCGGATATGGTGATGGATGGTCTCGATAGCTTCTTGATAAGCAGGTGCCTCTACCTCTTCCTTCCAATTGGCTGGAAGATCCACAGCTTCATAGTCCTCTGGAAAAGGAAGGGTTTCGACCTCCTCGTGGATCGTAAAATAGAGGAGATACTCTCCCATGAGAGGGGCTGGATGGACAGCAAACTTCTTCTCAAAAGCAGGAGCAGCCTCATAGCTGACATAGCCAACCGCATAAAAGCCTTTCTCTTGGTAGGCTTCGACTTCTCTAAGAAGAGCCTCTACCTGATCGAGGTTTCTAGTTTTTAATTCCTTTATGGGCTTGGTGAAAAGGTGGCGCAATCCAAGCTCTTTAAAATCAATAATGGTTTGTTTATGCATGCTTTGAGTATATCAAAAATAGAGGAAAAAAGGTAGATAAGGATGCAAGATTCCTTGCTTGGCCTTCCCTTTCATGCTAAAATAACCATAGAAACTGCTTTGAGCAAGGAGTAGGACCATGCAAAAGAATCCCCTCTATAACACCTCTAGTATCAGCTTTTTTCAATACCTCTTTGCGATTGCAGTGATTTTGGTGCATAGTGGTCGCTTGACCTCTTATGAGCCACTGCATTTTGGTCTCAAGAGTATGCTTGGCCGGCTAGCAGTGCCATTTTTTATCGTCTGTGCCAGCTTTTTCCTCAAGCAATCCCTAGGGAATTCTAAGAAAATGAAGGCCTATCTGGTCAAAATCGTAAAAATCTATTTGTTTTGGAGTTTTGTTTACCTTCCTTATGCCTGGCTCTTTTTCTCTAGTCTCCATCTTCCTATCTATCTTTTTCCAGCAGGTGTTCTCATTGCACTGATCTATCTGGGGATGTGCTACCAACTCTGGTATATCCCAGCCTTTTTGCTGGGCTTGTTTTTGGTCAATCAATTGGTCAAACGTCTAGGTATGGTTTGGACGGGGTTGATCACCTTTCTTCTTTACTGCTGGGGCTTGATCGAGACCTATTCGGCTTATCTGGACACCACAAGTCTTCTCAAAGGTTACCAGCTCTACAGCAATTTATTTTTTACAGCGCGAAATGGTCTCTTTTACACGCCTATTTTTATCTATATGGGATACTATCTCTATGATCAATTTCATGCACAAACCTTTAAGGTTCACCGTTGGCAAAAGCTAGCTCTCGCCTTTGGTTTGTTCTGTATAGAAGGTACCATCATTTTTCAACATGAAGGAATCGATAAGAACTTTTTCTTATTACTTCCTATTGTGACGGTCTATTTTGTCAATGCCTGCCTGCGATCGTCCTTTTTGAAAAGCTATGATTTACAGTATTTAAAGCAAATGAGTATAGCCCTTTACTTTTCGCATCCGATCTTTATTGAGTTGGCTCGCTACGGGTTTAGAACTCTCCCACTTTCCAATCCGGATAAGGGCAAGCTGATTTTTGTGACCGCCTTGTTTGGCAGCCACCTTTTTGGACTAACTATGCTGTGGGTGCGAGATAGAAGGAAAAACAAAGGGTTCCTTCAAGTGGTGAAGAGTTAGATGAAATAACCAATCAATAGTAGGGTGTATAAAACTCTAGCAGATGTGTTTGAGTTTTTTTGTATGAAGAAAATCAAGGAAGAATAAGAATTGGCAGACTGCTCCTCCTTGTTTATAAATGTTTTATTTTCTTGCCCTTGGATAGAAGAAAGGGGAAATCAGTACCAGATAGTGATTTATAATATAGACATCATTGTAAATAATGTCTATATTATTGAATAGTGATGATTTAGTTTGAAAAGCAAAGGATATTTTAAAAAATAAGTGATAAAATTAAAGGGAGGGCCTTTTGGAAGGCTAACAAAAGTAAAGGAGATAAGACATGAAAAAGCTTCGTTCATTATGGAAAGACTTTTTGAAAAAAAGGTTTTGCCATTTTAACAATTTTCATGATGCTAGGCCAGCTTGGTCAAGGGGCGATCACAGCCTTTGCCAATGAGCTAGCAGTCGGGGATAATGGGGCCTTGGATGTTACCCTTATGTATGGGGATAAACAAGATCATCCAGGTGGAATGTCCTATTATACAGGGGATACCATGTCTGGTTATATCCAGATCACCCCTAAGAATTTGACAACGGATATTAATGAAGTAACGGTGACCTTGAAGGTTCCTGGAAAGTACTTACGAGAAGTTAGTTTCCCTGACTTCAATAGTGCTTCAGAGCATGACAAACCAACGGTTACAAAAGTTGGAGATGATTATCAAGTCACACTTCACTTTAACAATTACCAAAAGTCAGAGGTCCTAACTCTACCATTTATTGGAAAATTTAAAGTCGGTTATGCACCGACCAATTATTCATTGGATATTACGGGTACCTTGAATATCAATGGTCAAGAAGCAAAACTCAATGATATCATTTGGAAACCCAAGTACAATGACTATCGCTTAACCAAGTATATCAACCAAAACTTGAACGAAGCCATGTCCAAGGACTATGCGGAAGCCATGCCTGGTGTTGTCAAAGGGGCTGACGGAAAAAATTATATTGAAACCCCATCATCTGTTCCATTTGCATTTCAATTGGAGGGAATGCAAGGACAGTATGGGGGACAATATCGTCAATTAGAATCAGTAACGCTTACCGATAAGTTGCCAACCTATACAGATAAAAATGGCAATACCCGGACAGCTGTTTTAGATACAGCTAAGTCTGAAGGTTGGGTAGATAATGGAGATGGCACCGTTTCTAAGACGTTTACAGCAGATGCAAACGGTAATCCAGCAGCTTATCACCAAGAATTCATGGCAAAAATCAAGAATACAAGTTACCTCTACTTGAAATTCCCGGATTTGGTATTAGAGAAGGATCAAACGCTGAAGGATGTTCTCAGTAAGGATTTGACAAATACAGGTAGTGTTGTTGGGATCCCTGCTAACCGTGGAGAGGGAGAACCGGATATTACAGCTGAAGATTCTCTTATTTTCCGCTTGACCTCTCGTGACCTGGAAGGGGCTGGAAGTTTTGCCAAAAAAGCAGATGGTGATGTCTATGATTCAACTGAATACAAGGCAGCAAATTATAAGTGGATCATAGCCTTTGATAACAAAACTCCTTCACCACAAAAGAATTTTGTTTTCTATGATGAGACAGTTGACTCTCGGTTAAAATTTACCAAAATTGATTACGCTCGTCTCATGCAAGGAAATTACGGTATTGGTGAGTATGTCAGCAAATACGTGAAACGCTTGATCCTTACTTTGGACGATGGAAGTAAAAAAGAAATTCAGCCAGAAACAGACAAAGACGGCAATGGCTTGATTGATTTAACCAAGTATGGAACCGTTGTCGGTTGGCGGATGGAAATGAAGGATGATTTTGTCCTAAAATCTGGTCAAGGAATTCGCCTCAATACCTATACAAGCTTCAAGGATCCTGAAAAGACGCGTTACGATGAAAATGATGCGACCAAAAATGTCTACAAGAATACAGGCCGTGTGACTTATAAAACACAGTCAAACGTTGCCAAAGATCAGTCAGCAGATTAGAGCTTTAAGCTGATTCCTATGAAGGAAAGCTTTGAAATTGCAAAAACGACTGATTACAATGATGTTCGCTATACTGATGGACAAAATATTCGTTTTGGTTTGATGGCAACCAAAGTAGTTTTAGATCCTGATAAGGATTATGGAGACCTGCGAATCATTGATCTTTATGATCCAAATACCCTTAAAGTCGACTATAAAGATTTTGAGAGAAACCTTGCCTCTAATGAAAAAGGTATGAAATTCTTAAAGAGCTACGATGTCATTGAAAACTACCACAACTCTGGACGGACAGCTCTCATCATGCATTTGGACCAAAAAGAGTTTATTAAGGCTTCTCTGCAAGATCTTAACCGCGTGCGTCTACCGTTTATTGTGGCTGATCTGAAAGGGAAAGATGATGGTGGTACCTTCACAAATAAAGTATATGTCGCTGGAAACGGGATCCACGATCTTGAAAATGCCAACCCTGATCGGGTCACGGAAGACGTTTACGATCTGAACGGAAATGGTTCAACAACGGATAAAATTCCATATGCTCAATCAAACTATACGATTGTTGCGGCTGAA
Organism: Streptococcus parasanguinis; assembly: GCF_023109675.1. Taxonomy (GTDB): domain Bacteria; phylum Bacillota; class Bacilli; order Lactobacillales; family Streptococcaceae; genus Streptococcus; species Streptococcus parasanguinis_I. The sequence continues at coordinate 315,029 of NZ_JALDUR010000001.1, forward strand.
GGAATCTATGCACGCAAATATATCGCTAAAAATGATGACCTGTCAGACGCTTCGATTGTGACGCGTACCTTCAAACCTGGTGAAACCTTTAACTACAAACTCACCATTAAAAATAATACGGATAAGGCAGTAGAAGACGGAGTCGTCTATGATGTCCTACCAAAAGTAAAAGACGTTAACACACTAGACGGATCTGGTCGGATGACAGAATACACGGTCAGCCTTCGTGGACCAGTGACAGCTCCAGAAGGATGGACGGTCTACTATACAACTGATACAGGCGTTACGACAGATACCATGGCGCAAGCTGCTGACAAGGATATCTGGACGACAGCTGTGACTGATTACAGTCAAGTAACAGGAATCAAGTTAGTTGCAAATGCTGGTACTACGATTCCTGCGCGTGGAGAAGCAAGCTTTGGTGTCCCAGTCGTAAATCCAAGTGAATTAACCGATGAAGTCAAGGCTTTGATGCAAAAACGTACCAAAGACAACGAAGACAACGGCGGTCGTTCTGGTCTTGTTCAAGCTCATAACCAGTTTGGTTACAAGGCGAAAGGTCACGAAGGAAATCGTGAGTCTAATACCGTAACTGCACAAATCTTCTCGGCTGCTTTCCACGTCAAGAAGGTGGACAAGGATGATCCTAAGAAAGTCCTTGAAGGTGCTGAATTTACCTTAACTGATGCAAATGGCGCGGTTGTTGCGACGGCCACTTCTGATAAAAAAGGGGAACTTGCCTTTAACACCTTAACAGAAGGAACCTATACGCTAAAAGAAACCAAAGCACCTGCAAACTACAAGTTGGATGAAACAGAACATGCCGTGGTTGTCACCTATGATGCGGACAAACAAATCTACCACGTCACGGTGGATGGAAAAGCGGTTGGATCAAAAGCAGTCCCAGTTGAGATCGCTAATGAAGCAGATATCAAGTATATCGATCTTGAAGCTTCAAAAGTTTGGGATGACCAAGACAACCAAGATGGCCTTCGTCCAAAAACAATCAAGGTTCAATTGTATGCTGGTGATCAAAAGGTTGGTAAGGCTGTTGAATTGTCAGCAGATAACAAATGGACCCATACCTTCTCAAATCTAGACGAGAAGAAAGCTGGCCAAGTTATCAACTATACAGTCAAAGAAATTGATGTTCCAGAAGGCTACACGCAAGCCGTCGAAGCAACGAATCCAGGTCAAGTAGTCGTGACCAATACGCACGAACCAGAAAAGACCAAAGTAGAAGTGAGCAAGAAATGGGAAGATGGAGATGACCAAGATGGTCTCCGTCCAGCCAGCATTCAAGTTCAATTGTACAAAGATGGTCTTCCAACAGACCAAGTATTAGAACTTTCAGCTGCGAATGACTGGAAAGGTGCATTTGAAAACCTTGATGCCAAGGCAGCTGGAAAAGCAATTGCATATACAGTCAAAGAAGTAACTGTCCCAGATGGTTACAAAGTAACGGTAAATGATAAGGACAAGGCCAATGTTGTCTTGACCAATACGCATGAACCAGCTCTCACAGAGATGAAAGTCACGAAGAAATGGGAAGATGCCAACAACCAAGATGGTCTTCGTCCAAAATCGATTAAGGTTCAACTCTATGCTGGGGATGAAAAAGTAGGAGATCCAGTTGAATTGTCAGCGGACAATCAATGGACTCATACCTTTACCAAATTAGCTGAAAAGAAAGCTGGTCAAGCCATCAGCTACCGTGTGGAAGAAGTAGATGTTCCTAAAGACTACCAAGTCAGTGCTGATACTTCTGACGCTGCGCATACGATCTTGACCAATACCCATACGCCAGCAGTGATCGATATTCCAGTGACTAAGATCTGGAATGACCATGACAATCAAGATGGTCTTCGCCCAGATAGAATCGTGGTACATCTTCTTGCCAATGGCGATCCAGTTGCTCAAAAAGAATTGACCAATGCGACAGATTGGAAAGAGAACTTTACTGGTCTACCAAAATTCAAGGATGGTAAAGAAATCGTCTATACCCTTCAAGAAGAGAAGGTAGCTGAATATACGACTACAATTGATCAGGCTGCTTATACCATTACCAATACCCATGCACCTGGTAAGACAAGCGTCACGGTCACTAAGAAATGGGATGATGAGAATGACAAGGATGGAATTCGTCCGAAGAGTATTCGCGTTCAACTCTATGCCAATGATCAAAAAGTCGGTCAAGAAGTAGAATTGTCAGCTGAAAACAAGTGGACCCATACCTTTGCAGATTTAGATGAAAAAGCAAATGGAAACACCATCACTTATACAGTGAGAGAAGTCAGTGTTCCAAAGGGCTATGAAGCTCGTAACGACGAGGATGGTAAAGGAAATGTTGTGATTACTAACAAGCATGTTCCAAAAGAAACTCCAAAACAACCAACTCCTCCAAGTTCATCTGAACCGAAAAAGCCGGGTCAACCTGAGCCTAAAAAACCAAGCCAACCTGAGCCAAAAAAACCAGGCAAAATCTTAGGATTCTTACCAAATACGGGTACGACGATCTCCATTATTAGCCTTGTTTTAGCCTTTGTCTTGGCAAGCATTGCAGCTTATATTTTGAAAAAAAAGAAAAAATAAGCTAGTGCTTCCGTTATAAAATGAAACAAACACCAGAGATGGTGTTTGTTCATATTAAAGACAAAGTCATCTTAGAAACTTTCCATAGGTGAGTGCGGACGTCAGCGAACTTCGAAGAAGTTCCATGACTAATTATTGAGCCTAAGGTCTCAATAATTCCGAGTGCTAGAAACATTATTGTTTCTAGCACTTTTCTCACAGAGGAAAGTTTCAGAAGATGGTCGAATAACACTAATAAATAAAACTTTAAAGAAGTTATTAGATTTATATAAAAGAACAATTTTTCTCTGTTCACAACAAACACCAGAAATGGTGTTTGTTTTTTTATAGTAGCCTCTTTTAATCGTCTAGCGATCATTCTCATGGGCGCTTGCTCTATTTTTCAATTCCCGAACGTTTCCAAAAAAATTTCAGGAAATTCTTGACTTCTATGAAAATCGTAGTATGATTAGTTGTGAACTGTTGAACAATCATTTTCAAGAAAATCCCTGATGTCGACTAAGGGATCTGTGAAAGGAGAAGCGGTTCAAATCGAAAATCTATAGAGCGTTGCGTCCGAAAGTCTAAACAGACACGGCTCTTTAAAAACAAAAGGAGAAGATTATGAAAACAGAACCGATTCATCGTACCAGTATGTGGAAATTTAAGTTAAGTGCTGCCACCATGACTTTGATTCCCGCTGCCGTGGGGATTAACTATGTTGCCAAAGCCTTGGCGGAGGGGTTAAAGTTGCCCGTTTGGCTGGGGTCTTTGGGAACCTTTCTTGCCAGCATGTTGGCTGGGCCGGTTGCCGGTGCCATCAGTGGTTTCATCAACAACGTGATCTATGGGCTGACCTTATCGCCAATTTCAACCGTGTATGCGATTACCAGCATCGGAATTGGGATTGCTGTCGGAGTTTTGCACGCCAATGGGTGGTTCTCGTCAGCGCGACGAGTATTTGTTTCTGCTATTATTATTGCCATCGTTTCAGCTGCCATTTCAACGCCACTCAACGTCATCTTTTGGGGTGGTCAGACCGGTATCGCTTGGGGTGACTCATTGTTTGCGGTAATGGTCGCCAATCATGCACCAGTGTGGCTGGCCTCATTTACCGATGAGTTTGTCTTGGATATTTTGGATAAAGTCTGCGTGGCCTACCTGGCATTCTTCATCTATCGTCAGCTGCCGAAGCGGATGGTGCACTTCTTTAGCGGTGATAAATGATGACTGATCAAACATTGATTTCTGGAGCGCCACGGGTCAAGCTCAAGTGGTACCAGGTGATCGATCCGATTACTAAGCTCTTGTTCATCTTGGACATGACGTTGTTGAGCTTTGCCAGTATGAATTTATTGCTTCAGGCCGGATTAATTCTTGTCGCAACACTGCTATTGTTATTTTCCAAATTGAGTTCTACCATCTTTAAGGCGCTGGGATTCAGCTTGTTTCTGATTTGCACCATGCTGATCATCCAAGGATTATTTTACAGTCGGAATCAAACTGTGCTGTTTTCTGTGCTTGGGGTGTCGTTCTACAAAGAAGGCCTGATTTACGCCACCACTCTGGGTTGTCGAGTATTGGTGATTATTTTGACCAGTGGCTTTTTTATGGTGACCACGAGTATTTCAGAAAACGCGGCCTATTTGGAACTGTCCGGATTGTCTTATAAAACCGTCTACGTTCTGATGTCGGTGTGTTATATTTTGCCGGAAATGATGCGCAATATGCGGAAAATCCAGCAGGCACAAAAAGTTCGCGGAACCAATCCGCAAAAAACGTTGATTCAGAAATTAAAGTCAGTCCTGCCGGTTCTAATTCCATTGGTGATTAAGACCTTGGATCAATCGATGGCGCGGTCGATTTCTCTCCAACTGAGAGGTTTTGATAATCCCAACCGGACTGTCAGAACCTCCCAGCGCGTGTATCGCCTGTCGCGGACGCTGCACATTGGTCTGACTGGATTGGCAATTTTATTGATTGGGTGGAAGATATGGACGAAGATAAACGGATTGTAATTGAAAATTTGACCACCCGTTATCCGGGTACTGAGCAACCACAACTGCGTCAGATTAACGCGGAGGTTCATACCGGCCAGGTGGTTGGGATTATCGGGAATAGCCACTCCGGCAAATCGACTTTGTGCCGTGTGCTGGCAGGGGTCATTCCCAAAATGGTGTCTGCTGAGATTGAGGGCGACTGGCACATGTTTGGCCAGCGAGTGTCCGACAATTGGCCCGTTTATAATGCCATGAATGGAGTTGTACTGCAAAATCCAGCTGGCCAACTAAGCGGGTTGGCAGACACGGTTGCCGATGAAATCGCCTTTGACTTGATTAATCAGGGAATGGCTGAAGGACTGATTCAAAAACGGGTTGAAGAAGTTGCAACGCAAATGGGGCTGATTGAACAGCTGAATTTGCGTCCCGAAAGCCTTTCCGGTGGTCAGAGCCAGCGGTTGGCAATTGCCACGGCGATTGCGGCTAACCCGGCTGTTTTGATTATGGATGATCCGACCAGTCAGATGGATCCCCTTGGCCGCCGACAATTTTTCCAATGGCTGGCCCAAGTCAAAGAGACGACTGTCTTCATTGTCACCAGTGAAATTGACGATTTGTGCGAAGTCGCCGACGTTGTGTGGGTGCTGCACGAGGGTCAAATGGTAGCCCAGGGCAGGCCGGGTGAGGTGTTTAATCATTTGGAAGCTGACTGGCAGATTCCAGCCCCGACAATCCAGCAACTTGCTCAAAAAATGGATTGGCACTTGGCTGATGGCCGGTATCCGGTGAATGACGCTGAACTGAAGGAGGTTTGTTATGTCCACAATTGAACTGAACCACCTGACGTTCACTTATCCGGAACGGTCCTTTAGCTTGGATGTTGAAGACAAACTCTTCGCCGATCCGATGGTGGCGATTGTCGGCCAAAATGGTGCCGGCAAATCAACGCTCTTCAAATTGTTGACGGGCTTGCTGACACCACAAACCGGTGTGATTAAGATCGATGGAGAAAATTTTAATGATCTTAAACCAGTCGAAAAGTTACTGAAGGTTGGGATTACTTTTCAGAATCCTGACGATCAGCTTTTCAACCCGACCGTTCAACGAGAGGTGGAGTGGAGTGTCGCGCAGGTCATGGATGACCACGACACGATTACGAGGCGGGCTTTAGCGGCTCTAAAAAGAGTTGGCTTGGATGATAAAACAGCTGAAAGTCCATATGACCTGTCATTGTCGGAACGCAAGCTGTTGAGCGTTGCCACAGTTTTAGCAGTGGATCCGGCGATTTATTTATTTGATGAGCCGATGATGTCGCTTGATTGGGAAAGCCGGCGCAAGTTGACCGCAATTTTCCATCAGTTGGCTGATTCGGGCCACCAAGTTGTGACCATCACCCATGACATGGATTGGGTCGCCACCGAGTTTGAGTCGGTGTATGTTATGGAACACGGGAAGTTTGGCTTCGCCGGCAGTCCACGGGAATTATTCAGCGATCACGAACTTGTCCAGCGAGTAGGATTACTACCACCGCGGATTATGGACATAGCGGAGTCGCTGGGTGATTCACAGACATATTTATCGGTTAATGATTATTGCCAGAAAAATCGAGATGTATAGAAAAAGTTACCTCTGCGGGTTTTCCAGGTTGAAGGATTAACTTCAGCTTCTGGCAAGAACTCACGGTTCTTTTCTACCATTTGTCAAGTCTATCAAGGCTTTAAGTAAAAAAAGAGATAAGACAGTATCTATTCTGAGGTTACTGTCTTATTTTGGTTCTTTGTCAACTGTAGTGGGTGACGAAAAGCTAACATCTAGAGAGGACCTGATAGGTCTTCTCTTTTTGTATGTTCAGAGTGATGAAAACACGCTTCCTAAAGTTAATAAAGTTTCTAAAACCGAAGCCCAGACGTTTGATGTCTTTGATAAGCTTATTGGTGCCCTCCAATTTTGCATTTGAGTAATGTGTTTCTAGCGCATTTTTGATGTATGGTTTGTGTTTAAGGAAGGTCCTAAAGACAGTTTTGAAGTAGTGATTGACCTTGCCTATATTCTCCTCTATGAGTTCAAAAAACTCATCCACTCTTTTTTCTTGAAAGTGAAACAGCAACAGCTGATAGAGGTTATAATAATTAGCGAGTTCTTCTGAAAAGTCTAGTGTCTTCCTAACGACTTCATGTGGACTTAAGGTTTGAGCAAAGGTCTTCGAGTGAAATGATTTACAAGATAACTTACGGCTGTCCTTTTGGAAGAGTCGCCAGTGATTTTTCAAGGCTCGGTAGGGTAGTGACTTCTTATCAAACTGATTCATAATGGCAATTCTTGTCTTCAAAAAGGCTCGACCAAGGTGTTGGATGATGTGGAAACGATCAATAATGATTTCGGCGTTTTGGAAAAGTCTACGAGCTAGTGGGATATAGGCTCCTGACATATCCATTGTAATAAACTGCACTTTTTGGCGAACTTTCAATGGGTACTTCAAAAAGTGGTTTCGAATCGTGGTTTGACGGCGATTATCAAGGATGGTTATGAGTTTGTTGGTCTCATAGTTTTGCGCCACAAAAGCAAGTTCACCTTTCTTGAATCCAAACTCATCCCAGGACATAACAGCAGGGAGTTTGTCATAATGTTCCTTGAAAGTAAACTGGTCAAGTTTACGATA
>NZ_JALDUR010000020.1 GCF_023109675.1 Streptococcus parasanguinis
ATGGGACTTTTTGTGTACACTCAAAAAGCTCTATAATCTCTACAGTGGTTTTTACCCACTACAGAAATTATAGAGCCGAAAAAGTCGAGTGAAGTCACTTGGCTTTTTTTTAGTGACTTTTGTCATGTGAGCGAGTGACAAAATTATCTAGTGGCTGTTATTTTCTTTCGCTATAATATAGTCAGAAAGTAAGAGGTAAGGAAAAATGAAACAATGGTTCTATAAAGTGTTTACGTTAACAGTGGTGGGGATGGTCGTCTATTTGATCTTTTCAAAGGATGATAGTCTCTATTACCATTTCCCTTGGGAATTATTTGCTGGGATTGGCATCATGAGCTGGGCGGTTCAAGAAGGATTGAAAATGATCAAGGATGTTAAAAAGGAAATGGAGCAGTGAAAAAAACGGGAGTGACCTTGGTTGTTTTTGTCATCATTCCAGCTAGCCAAGCCTGCTTGAAAGGAGAGTATCATGAGCGTCATTAGAGTAGAGAACTTGAACAAAAGCATCAAAGGAAAAGTCATTTTAGAAGATCTTTCTTTTGCGGTTGAACGGGGGGATTGTCTGGCCTTAATCGGGCCAAACGGAGCTGGGAAAACAACCTTGATGAACTGTCTTCTGGGAGATATGAAAGTGACTTCTGGAATCATTGAAGTAGAAGGGAAGGCTCCTGGTCATCCTCGATTAAAGGCTAGTGTGTCCTATCTCCCTCAAGAGAATGCAATCGTTCAAAAGTTAACCGTGCAAGAACTGATCAACTTCTTTCGCTCTATTTATCCCAACCCCTTAACAGGGGAAGAAATTGATGATCTATTGCGTTTTACTCCAGAACAAAAGAAGCAATTAGCCAGTAAGCTGTCTGGTGGGCAAAAGCGTCTCTTATCCTTTGTGTTGACCTTGATTGGTTGTCCGAGTCTTTTGTTTTTGGACGAGCCAACTGCTGGAATGGATACGTCCACCCGCCAACGCTTTTGGGAGATCGTCGGGCATTTAAAGGAAGAAGGGGTGACCATTGTCTATTCTTCGCATTACATCGAGGAAGTAGAACATACAGCTGATCGGATCCTGGTCTTGCATCAGGGCCATTTGCTTCGGGATACGACACCTCTCGCTATGAGAAGCGAAGAGGTAGAAAAACATTTCACCCTACCTCTACGCTACCAAGCTCTAGTGGCAGAGATGGAAGGTATTGGTGAAGTGGTCATTAAACCCGATGCCCTTCAGGTTGTGACACGGGATGCCAATCGTTTGTGGACTCGATTACAAGAAGAAGGATGTTCGATCCAAGAAATCGAAGTAAGCAATCGAAGTTTATTGGATTCTATTTTTGAAAATACAAAGGAAGTAGGTAGAGAAGATGAAACGCATGAAAGCTCTCGGCGTGGTTGAGTGGCATTTGACTAGACGCCAAGCCATTTATTACTTGTTATCAATTGGGATGCCCACGGCCTTTTATCTCTTCTTTTCAGGGATGTACCAGGAAACACCAGGAGCACCTGCTCACTTTATGAGGGATTATCTCCTTTCTATGACGGCATTTTCTATGATGTCTACGGCTATCTTTTCTTTTCCAACCGTTCTTGAAACCGATCGACTCAATAATTGGCAAAAAGTCTTGCGCCATACCCCCGTATCTATGGTAGAATATTATCTAATAAAGGTTGTGGGTCTCTTTGTCGATTTTCTCCTATCGATTGTAGTTGTCTTTACCGTGGGCCATGTGGTGCGGCATGTGAATATGTCCCTACAGGATTGGGTCTTAGCAGCCTTTATTCTCATCCTAGGAAGTCTAGCTTTTGTGGCTCTCGGTCTGGTTTTGACCCTGCTTCCTTCCAGTCAATTGATGTCTGTTGTGGGCAATCTCCTTTACATGGGGCTGGCTGTCATGGGTGGTCTTTGGATGCCCATTAGCATCTTTCCAGAATGGATGCAAGCCATTGGCAAATGCCTTCCAACCTATCAATTGATGGAACTGATTAAGACCTTTTTAAACAAGGGACAGGTCAATGTCTTTGCGAGTGTCTATTTAACCTTGTTTACCCTGGTCTTGTTTGCCCTTGTTATCGTTTATCGTCGTCATTCTGAGGTTCGTTCATGATTGAAAAACTCAAACATATTCACCATATGTTTTACGTAGGCTTAATCTTTATGGCCTTTCCCTTTGCTTCTATTTTCTTAGGGCAGATTCCCTGGTGGCATTTCTTTTTAGCCATCTTCTTTATGATAAGCTATCTAGGTATCCTCATTACTGAAAATAAGAAACTGACCTGGCTTTTTTGGATTTATCTTCTGCTGTATATTGCAGGAAATACCTTTTTTGTTGGAACTAGCTTTTGTTGGTTTTACTATTATGTGAGCAATATTTTGATCTATCGTTTTGGGATTCGCGATTTTCGCTCGCCCTTTCTTTGGACGGCTGTTGGATCACTACTGATCCTTTTTGGAGCTCTATTATTTAATAGGGAGATGAGAGAAAATGATTGGCTTTTTGTCCTGATCGTCTCTTTGTTTATCGCGGTTATGACCTTTAGTATGGTTCGGATGGAGATGATGGAAGAGTTGAAAGTTGACCATGCCAAGCAAAACGCCCAGATCAATCTCTTGCTGGCAGAAAACGAGCGCCATCGGATTGGCCGTGATCTGCATGACAGTCTAGGACACACCTTTGCCATGCTGAGTGTCAAGGCGGACCTAGCTGATCAATTCTTGGCATTGGGTCAGGTTGAGAAGGCCCAGGAGCAGGTGCAAGAGATTCAAGCCATCAGTCAAGAGTCCATGCACCAAGTCCGAGAGATTGTGGAGAACTTGAAGCAGCGAACCCTGGCAAGAGAGCTAGAAACCGTCAAGCAAATGCTGGAAGTGGCGCAAGTCAAAGTGGAGATCCAAAACGATCTCGATACAGCCAGCATCTCGCCGATCCTAGAGTCTGCTCTGGCCATGGTGTCTCTGGAATTAGCTACCAATATGATCAAACATGCCAAAGCAACGCAAGCTCTTCTATCTTATCGCTCCACCAAGACAGGTGTGGAAATGGTCGCAGAAGATGATGGGATTGGCTTTGACAAAGTCTCTGACAAGGACTTGCACTCGATTCGCGAACGGATTGCCTTGTTGGGAGGAGAGCTGGAGATCAGTCATCAACACAAGCCGACCCGGATAGAAATACGGATCCCCTATCAAGAAAGGAAATAAGATGCGCTTATTAGTTGCAGAAGACCAAAGTATGTTGCGCGATGCCCTCTGCCAGCTTTTGCTTTTGCAAGAGGATGTAGACGAAGTCTTGCAGGCTGGAGATGGGCAAGAAGCCATTCACTTACTAGAAACCCATCCAGTTGATATTGCTATCTTAGATATTGAGATGCCCATCAAAACAGGACTAGAAGTGTTGGAATGGGCCAAACGTCAACAACCCCAGCTCAAGGTTGTCATCGTTACCACTTTTAAGCGGCCGGGTTACTTTGAGCGGGCCCTTAAGGCTGGAGTCGATGCCTATGTCTTAAAAGAACGTCGCATTACAGATTTGATGGCGACTCTTCATGCAGTTTTAGCAGGGCAAAAAGAATATTCACCAGAATTAATGGAAGGAATATTGACCCATCCCAATCCTCTAAGCCCTCAGGAGCAAGCGGTCCTAAAAGAAGTCGCTAAAGGGGCTTCTAACCAAGAAATTGCTGATCGCTTATTTCTTTCAAACGGAACCATCCGCAATTACATGTCGGCTATTTTGACTAAGTTGGATGCGGAAAATCGGACGGAGGCAGCAAGGATTGCCCAAGAAAAGGGTTGGTTATAAGGAAGAAAAGAGAGTGGGACAGAAATCGGTAATTCGTTAGAATTCGATTTCGTCGTCCCACCTCCGCACAGTTGAGTAGGGCTGTAAAAGCTGATGAAATCAGCGTAGTAGAGCCCACTCAACCACTGCGTCTTGCTCGACAATCCAAAAACAATTGAGAGGCTAGGACTTTTGTCCCAGCCTCTTTTTTGATTGGATTGTTCTTTTTTAGAGAAACTCTCATTATTCGGATTTGGATAGAAAATTCAGAAAATTTACTATTTTTCCTTGAAATATTTCCTAAAAATGGTATGATAGTAGCATGCTCATTTGAGAAACAAAGTACTGGAAAGGAGAGACATGGAGAAAATTACCTTAGAAACTGCGAAAACCGGTTCAGAACTTGTCCTTGAAACCCTGCGTGATTTGGGAATCGATACGATTTTTGGTTATCCTGGTGGAGCCGTTTTGCCTTTATACGATGCTATTTATAGCTTTGAAGGTATCAAGCATATTCTTGGACGACACGAACAAGGGTGCTTGCATGAAGCTGAAGGCTATGCCAAATCAACTGGGAAGTTGGGTGTCGCAGTCGTCACGAGTGGACCGGGGGCTACAAATGCCATTACAGGGATTGCAGATGCCATGAGCGACAGTGTGCCTTTATTAGTCTTTACTGGACAAGTTAATCGCGCTGGAATCGGGAAGGACGCCTTCCAAGAAGCGGATATTGTGGGAATTACCATGCCCATTACCAAGTACAATTATCAAGTACGTGAGACGGCAGACCTTCCGCGGATTATTACAGAAGCTGTCCATATCGCTACTACGGGTCGTCCAGGTCCTGTCGTCATTGACCTACCGAAAGACGTCTCTGCTATAGAGACAGATTTCATCTATGAACCAAGTGTGAAGCTTCCAAGCTACCAGCCAACCATTGAACCAAATGAATTGCAAATCAAAAAGATTTTGAAGCAATTGAGTAAGGCTAAAAAACCAGTTCTTCTTGCTGGTGGTGGGGTAAGTTACGCTGGGGCTGCAAAAGAGTTGATTGCTTTTGCAGAGCGCTATCAGATTCCAGTAGTGACCAGTCTTTTAGGTCAAGGAACGATTGCGACCAGTCATCCTCTTTTCCTAGGAATGGGAGGAATGCACGGATCCTTCGCTGCTAATATTGCCATGACAGAGACGGATTTCATGATTAGTGTTGGTTGTCGATTTGATGACCGTTTAACAGGTAATCCAAAAACTTTCGCTAAGAATGCTAAGGTTGCCCACATCGATATTGATCCTGCAGAGATTGGCAAAATCATTGCAATTGACATTCCAGTTGTCGGCGATGCGAAGAAGGCCTTGCAGCAGTTACTAGCAGAGCCAACGGTTCATAACAATACAGAAAAATGGATCGAAAAGGTAACCCAAGATAAGAACCGGGTTCGTTCTTACGATAAGAAAGAACGGGTTGTACAGCCACAAGCTGTGATCGAACGCATTGGAGAGTTGACCAAGGGTGACGCTATTGTCGTCACAGACGTTGGACAACACCAAATGTGGGCAGCTCAATACTATCCTTACCAAAATGAGCGCCAATTGGTGACTTCAGGTGGTCTAGGAACGATGGGATTCGGTGTTCCTGCAGCTATCGGAGCGAAAATTGCCAATCCAGATAAAGAAGTTGTTCTCTTTGTCGGAGATGGTGGTTTCCAAATGACCAACCAGGAATTGGCGATCTTAAATATTTATAAAGTTCCCATCAAGGTCGTTATGCTCAACAACCACTCGCTTGGGATGGTCCGTCAATGGCAAGAAGCCTTCTATGATGGTCGGACATCAGAGTCAGTCTTTGATAGCCTTCCAGATTTCCAATTGATGGCGCAAGCCTACGGGATCAAGAATTATAAATTTGATAATCCTGAAACCCTAGAGAAGGATTTGGAAGTCATCACAGAAGATGTACCAATGTTCATCGAAGTAGACATTTCTCGGAAAGAGCATGTCTTACCGATGGTACCAGCTGGTAAGAGTAATCATGAGATGTTGGGGGTGAAGTTTAATGCGTAGAATGTTAACAGCCAAACTTCAAAACCGCTCAGGTGTTCTGAACCGCTTTACAGGAGTTCTATCGAGACGTCAAGTCAATATCGAAAGTATCTCTGTTGGCGCAACAGAAAATCCTAACGTATCGCGGATTACCATCATCATTGATGTTGCTTCGCACGATGAAGTGGAGCAAATCATCAAACAGCTCAACCGCCAGGTGGATGTGATCCGTGTACGGGATATCACGGATAAACCACACTTGGAGCGCGAAGTGATCTTGGTGAAAGTTTCTGCACCAGCTGAGAAACGGGCAGAGATCTTGGCCATCATCCAACCGTTCCGTGCGACAGTGGTCGATGTAGCTCCGAGCTCGATTACCGTTCAAATGACGGGAAATGCAGAAAAGAGCGAGGCCCTCATTCGTGTCATTCGCCCGTATGGGATTAAAAACATCGCGCGCACCGGTGCAACCGGATTTACTCGAGATTAATTCTCACCTTAACATTGTTAACCCCGCCTTAAAAAGGCAAATAATAAAATAGAAAAGAGATTTTACTTATGGCAGTTCAAATGGAATACGAAAAAGACGTTAAAGTACCAGCACTTGATGGTAAAAAGATCGCCGTTATCGGTTATGGTTCACAAGGTCATGCCCACGCACAAAACTTGCGTGATTCAGGTCATGATGTGATCATCGGTGTGCGTCCTGGTAAATCATTCGATAAAGCAAAAGAAGATGGTTTTGAAGCTTACCCAGTTGCAGAAGCAACTAAATTGGCTGATATCATCATGATCTTGGCACCAGACGAAATCCAAAAAGATATCTACAAAGATGAAATCGCTCCAAACTTGAGCGCTGGTAAAGCTCTCGGATTTGCTCATGGTTTCAATATCCACTTTGGTTACATCAAAGCTCCTGAAGACGTAGATGTCTTCATGGTTGCACCAAAAGGACCAGGTCACTTGGTACGTCGTACTTACACTGAAGGATTTGGTGTACCAGCACTTTACGCTGTCTACCAAGATGCTACTGGTAACGCCAAAGACATCGCAATGGACTGGGCAAAAGGTGTTGGTTCAGCACGTGTTGGTCTTCTTTCAACAACCTTCAAAGAAGAAACAGAAGAAGATTTGTTTGGTGAACAAGCCGTTCTTATGGGTGGTTTGACAAGCTTGATCGAAGCTGGATTTGAAGTTTTGACAGAAGCTGGTTATGCCCCTGAATTGGCTTACTTCGAAGTACTTCACGAAATGAAATTGATCGTTGACTTGATCTACGAAGGTGGCTTCAAGAAAATGCGTCAATCATGTTCAAATACTGCAGAATTTGGTGATTTTGTAACTGGTCCACGTGTTATCGGTCCAGAAGTAAAAGAAAACATGAAAGCTGCCCTTGCTGATATCCAATCAGGTAAATTTGCGCGTGAATTCGTTGAAGACCACGATGCTGGTTTCCCACGTTTGAAAGCCTTCCGCAAACAAGCTGAAGAACTTGAAATTGAAAAAGTTGGTGCTGAATTGCGTAAAGCAATGCCATTCGTTGGTCAAAACGACGATGACGCCTTCAAAATCTACAACTAATTGTCTGTAGAAGACTAAGCAAGTTGGGACACCCTGGCTTGCTTTTTTGATCAATACACAGCAACAGAGGTAAGAAATGATAACAGCAAAAGATGTGGCCAAGGCCCATAAAATATTAAGTGGAGTCGTTGTCAATACGCCCCTTGAATACGACCACTATTTATCTGAAAAATATGGGGCAAAGATTTATTTGAAAAAAGAAAACGCCCAACGTGTTCGTTCGTTTAAGATTCGTGGAGCGTATTTTGCAATTTCTCAACTCTCAAAAGAAGAGCGTGAGCGTGGGGTAGTGTGTGCATCTGCGGGAAACCACGCGCAAGGGGTTGCTTATACTTGTAATGAAATGAAGATTCCAGCGACCATCTTCATGCCGATTACAACACCGCAACAAAAGATCGGCCAAGTCCGCTTCTTTGGTGGGGATTATGTAACAATTAAGTTGGTTGGGGATACCTTTGACGCGTCAGCTAAGGCGGCACAAGAATTTACTCTTGCAGAAAAACGGACCTTTATTGACCCGTTTGATGATCCAAACGTACAGGCTGGTCAAGGAACAGTGGCCTACGAAATCCTTGAGGAAGCTCGAAAAGAATCGATTGCTTTTGATGCAGTTCTCGTTCCTGTTGGTGGAGGAGGCCTCATTTCAGGTGTCTCAACCTATATCAAAGAAACAGAACCTAGGATTGAGGTCATTGGGGTAGAGGCTGAAGGGGCGCGCTCCATGAAGGCTGCTTTTGAAGCAGGGGGCCCAGTCAAATTACCAGAAATTGATAAATTTGCGGATGGGATTGCCGTGCAAAAAGTGGGACAATTAACCTATGAAGTAACCCGTCAGCATGTGGAAACCCTGGTTGGGGTTGATGAAGGTTTGATTTCAGAGACTTTGATTGATCTTTATTCTAAGCAAGGAATTGTTGCCGAACCAGCGGGAGCTGCTAGTGTGGCATCTCTAGAGATCTTGCGCGAATACATCAAGGGTAAAACGATCTGTTGTATTATCTCAGGTGGGAATAATGATATTAACCGCATGCCTGAAATGGAAGAACGTGCCTTGATCTACGATGGAGTGAAACACTACTTTATCGTAAACTTCCCACAACGTCCAGGGGCCCTTCGCGAGTTTGTAAATGATATCTTAGGGCCAAATGATGATATCACACGTTTTGAATACATCAAGCGCGCTAGTAAGGGAACAGGCCCTGTCTTGATTGGGGTCACTTTAGCCAATAAACATGACTATGCAGGCTTGGTCAACCGTATCGAGCGTTTTGATCCGTCTTTCATTAACTTGAACGGCAATGAAACACTCTATAATATGCTCGTCTGAGTATCATACAGAAACAATCGACCATTTAAGCAATATATTTTTAAGGAATATATTGCTTTTTTATCAATACTTGTGATATGATATGCGTAAATTAAAAGGAGGAACTTTTTATGCCTGGATTTATTATCTTTTCTTTATTCTTGCTACTGGTTGCAGGATTCATTGTGATTAGCTCACTATATGTGGTCAAGCAACAATCCGTTGCCATCATCGAGCGCTTCGGACGTTATCAAAAAATTAGCGATAGTGGTATTCATATGCGAGCGCCTTTTGGTATCGATAAAATTGCAGCACGAGTTCAGTTGCGCGTCTTGCAGAGTGAGATTGTGGTTGAAACAAAAACTCAGGATAACGTATTCGTTACCATGAATGTGGCGACGCAATACCGAGTGAACGAAAGCAACGTAAAGGATGCCTACTACAAGTTGATGCGTCCAGAATCACAGATTAAATCATACATTGAAGATGCTCTTCGTTCTTCTGTGCCTAAGTTGACCTTGGATGAATTATTTGAGAAAAAAGATGAAATCGCTCTTGAAGTTCAAAAACAAGTGGCAGAAGAGATGTCAACTTATGGATATATTATTGTAAAAACCTTGATCACCAAAGTTGAGCCAGATGCCGAAGTGAAACAATCCATGAACGAGATCAATGCGGCGCAAAGAAAACGCGTGGCAGCTCAGGAATTGGCAGAAGCAGACAAGATCAAGATCGTTACTGCTGCCGAAGCTGAGGCGGAAAAAGACCGTTTGCACGGGGTTGGTATTGCCGAGCAACGGAAGGCCATTGTCGATGGATTGGCAGACTCTATTAAAGAGTTAAAAGGCGCGAATGTAGACTTGACCGAAGAACAAATCATGTCAATTCTCTTAACCAACCAGTACTTAGATACCTTAAATAATTTTGCAGATAAAGAAGGGAATAATACGATTTTCCTACCAGCAAACCCAGATGGTGTCGAAAACATTCGTACACAAATATTATCCGCCTTGAAAGCAAAGTAAACTTTTTATCATTTTTTAAAAAAGGTTCGTATTTTCAGCGATTTTAGTTGACAAAATGTGCAAAACAATTTATATTAGTATTGGAAATAATAATATAGGAGAAAGATCATGGCTAAATCGAACTTTGAAAAAGTAGAATCAGTTGTTGGATGGGTACGCGATAAGAAAATTACAGGGTATCGTATCAGCAAAGAAACAAATGCCCGTGAAATGTCTATCATTGCCTTGGCTCAAGGACGTGCAAAAGTTAAGAATATCTCGTTTGAAACTGCACTTGGATTGATTGATTTTTATGACAAAAATCATCAAAAATTCGAAGATTAATTTGTTGTTCCAATTGAAAACCAGAGAGTGTGCTCTCTGGTTTTTTTCTATGCCTCAAAAGCAGAAGCGGTACAAAAAACAGCTTGCTTCCATACTGGTAAGCAAACTGTTTCAAGAGATTAATGTAAGAAGCGTTGAAGGAATTCCTTGGTCCGTTCTTCTTTTGGATTGCTAAAGATTTCTTTTGGATCTCCTTGCTCAGCGATGACACCCTTGTCCATGAAGATGACCCGGCTAGAGACATCGCGGGCAAATTCCATTTCGTGGGTGACGACAATCATGGTGAGTCCTTCTTTTGCCAGGTCCTGCATGATTTTCAAGACTTCCCCAACCATTTCTGGGTCTAGGGCAGAAGTTGGTTCATCGAAGAGAATGGCATCAGGATCCATAGAGAGAGCACGTGCGATGGCGACCCGTTGCTTTTGACCACCTGAAAGTTGTTTCGGACGGGCAGCCCAATATTGAGATCCCATACCGACTTTTTCAAGGTTTTCCTTTGCAACTTTCTCTGCAGTTTCACGATCGCGCTTGAGGACGGTTGTTTGTGCAACGATCGTATTTTCCAAGACGTTTAAATTTTCGAAGAGATTAAAGCTTTGGAAAACCATCCCCAATTTCTCGCGGTAGTGGGTAAGATCATACTCAGGATCAAGAACATTTTGTCCACGATAGAGAATCTCTCCAGCAGTAGGAGTCTCTAGAAGATTGATGGAGCGAAGGAAGGTTGATTTTCCGCTACCAGAGCTCCCGATGATGGAGATCACCTCTCCTTTTTCAACCGTAAGGGAAATATCTTTCAAGACTTCATTTTGACCATAAGATTTTTTTAAATGTTGAATTTCAAGAATTTTTTCTGCCATTATTTCACCTCATTGACTTGCATTTGATTGGCACCTGTAGTATAAGTATCAGAATCTAAGCGACGTTCGATGTAGCGAAGAATTCGTGTGATGGTAAAGGTGAGAACGAAGTAAATCACAGCGATGATCGTAAAGGTTGGGAAGTATTGATAGTTTTGAGTTGCGATCGTATTTCCTGTAAAGTACAGTTCAACTACAGAGATAACATTCAAAACAGATGTATCCTTGATGTTAATAACAAATTCATTCCCTGTTGCTGGCAAGATATTGCGAACAACCTGTGGAAGGACGACCTTGCGCATGGTTTGTCCATGGGTCATTCCTAGAGCAGTCGCTGCTTCAAACTGACCTGGATCCACTGCTAAGATCCCACCACGAACAATCTCACTCATATAAGCTCCGGTATTGATGGATACGATAAAGATGGCGGCCCAGGTACGATCCAAGGAAATGTTGAAGGCTTGGGCGGAACCGTAGAAAATGACCATGGATTGAACGATCATCGGAGTTCCACGGAAGATTTCAATGTAGACATTGAGGAACCAACCAAAGGCAGTTTGGCATCCAGCAAGGAATTTATTTTTAGCCTTCGGAGCTGTCCGGAAGACACCGATTAACAAACCGATAATCAACCCAGCGATAGTTCCAGTCATAGAGATTAAGAGGGTCATTCCAGTTCCCCGTAGGAACTGTGGGCCATTATCCTTTAAAATCTTCATCATTTGGCTAAAGAATGTCTGCTTATCATCACTAGCATCACTGGAAGCTGGTTGCTTCTTAATCATATCATCCATGAGTTTGACTTGGTCTTCAGACGAAATCTTAGCTAGTGCGGCATTGACTTGGTCAATTCTAGTGTCACCCTTCTTCATCCCGATAGCGATAGTCGCATCTTCTTCCCCAACTTCAAATCCTTTTTTGAATTGAATCATCTTAAATTTAGAATTAGCGGACTCGGCGGTTAGGGCTTCGGGACGTTCAGAAACATAGGCATCAATAACACCCGATTCTAAAGCTTGACGCATCTGGGCAAAATCACCCATTGCAGTTTCTTGTTTCGCACCCTTGAGTTGGGAAATGAGAGAATAGAGGTAGACCCCTTGTTGAGAGGTGACCTTTGCATCCTTAAAGTCATCTAAGGTAGTAGCATTTGCATAGTTTCCGTCTCTGCGGACCAGCATGACCGGCTCGCTGGTATAGTAGCTATTAGAGAAGGCGACCTCTTTTTTACGTTCAGCAGTGGGACTCATCCCAGCGATAATCATATCGATTTTACCAGAAGTGAGGGCTGGAATTAAACCGTTCCAAGATGTTTTTACGATCAGAGGTTTTTTACCTAACTCCTCAGCAACTTTTTTGGCGATTTGGACATCGTACCCATTGGCATATTGATTGGTACCGTCAATTTTAACAGCTCCATTTGCATCATCTTCTTGGGTCCAGTTGAAAGGAGCGTAGGCCGCTTCCATTCCGATTCGTAAATAGTCATCTGCATGAGCAACCTGTGTGATCCCCAGGCAAATGAAAAGCCCTGTTAAGAGCGCGAATAATGTTTTTTTCATTTTTTCTCCTCTTCCTTATTTTAACTCTTCCTATTGTACGGTAAAATAGGTTGCATTTCAAGCATGCTCCTCTTTTTATTTAAAAAATGCTATAATAATACAAAGGAGCGTGATCAAATGAAAAAGTATTTGTATGTTTTTTTCGCCTTTCTGGCCTGCCTTTTTGTCAGTCAGAATGTCCAGGCATCTAGCCCTTCTTATGATGTATTGTACTATGGTGGAACCTTGACCTTGGACACCTGGGACGACGCCACCTATGAGGAGGAGTTGGTCTATTATTTCAAAGATTCTTACAGAGGGCAGTATGTTAGTCTAGGAACAGCGGGGAATATGCCACAAGGCTTCGCAATTGAGATACCGCCAAAGGTTGAGGTGGAAGGCCGTGATCTTCAAAGAGAACCCGAGATTACGAATCTAGGTGATGGCTACCGAGTGAAAATTTATAACGGTGGTGTGGCGACAGATACAGTCAAAATTAAAGTCACATGGAAATTAAAAAATCTTCTTTATTCACACAAGGATATCTTGCAGTTGAACTGGAAACCAATTACTGATGGTGATCAGAAGGTGGATGAAGTTCAATTTCGTGTCATTCCTAAGTTCGCACCAGCCAATGCCCAATCGGAACTGTATATCCATACAGCCTTTATGGGACCAGATGTGACTGTAAAAAAAGAAGATGGAATCTATTCTGCTACTTTCTATAACTTAGGCAAGGGAAAAGCGGTGGAGTTGTATGGATACTGGTTGAAGTCAGACTTATCTACTTTGTATGATTCTGGTCGAAATACAGGATTGACCAAATTGGATGAATTTCATAAGAACCAAGCCAAAATTGAACAAGAAAAATACTGGACACGCATGTTTTGGAAATGGATCTTGCCAGCCTTCATTATTGCACTCTGGCTTCTTTCTCTCTTGGGTCGCAATCGGTTCAAAAAAATGATTTGGCCTGGTGTGGCCTATCCAACCGATACTCGTCTTTATGAGATTCCACAGGACATTGCACCTCTAATTATGAGTTCGGTTGTTTATTCAGCTGAATTAGACGAGGCCTCCCCGACCAATAAAGAGAAGGCGACTCCTCCGGTATTTACATTTGAAAAAATGCTTCAAGCCACTTTGCTGGATTTGATGGATCGTGGAGTGATTGTCTACGAGCAACAAGGAAATGAAGTCGTTTTGACCAGGAAGTCTCATGGACATGTGGATGATTTTGAACGCTCTTTTATGAATATGGCTTTTGGGGATCAGGTTTCCTGTACCGTTAAAGATCTCTTTAAGAATTATGAATTTAGTGATGACGTATACAAACATGCCAAAAAAGCAGATCAAGATGCTATTCGTTCGCTAGGAAGTAGGGCTCAGGGTCGCTTTGATGCTGCTGTCAACCAAGTGGCCAGAGATGTTCATCGCAAGGTGGAAGATCTCCATTTGCCAAGCTACTATCGTCCTTTAGAAGCAAAAGAAGAAGCGCAAGCTAGACGAAGCCTCTTCTTTGGTTGGGCTGCTTGGTTTATCGCCCTTGGAGCAGAAATCTTTGCCATCTTTGGGATGGGTTGGTTCTCGGTTCCTTGTTTGATAGGGATCCTCATACTTTGGTTTATGCCAGTGCGCTTCAATGGTGTCTTTAAAGCATGCTTACGAGATGGGGTTGTCAATCTTGCGGGTGCGGAGCAACGCTATTACTGGGATAGTTTTGGTCGGATGTTAAAAGAGATTGCTCACCTCAACGATGCAGAGTTGCAGTCTCTTGTCCTATGGAACCGATTATTGGTCTATGCGGCCTTGTATGGTGTAGCCGATCAGGTCACAAAGGTCATGAAACTTCGGAAT
Source organism: Streptococcus parasanguinis (assembly GCF_023109675.1). Classification (GTDB taxonomy): domain Bacteria; phylum Bacillota; class Bacilli; order Lactobacillales; family Streptococcaceae; genus Streptococcus; species Streptococcus parasanguinis_I. The sequence continues at coordinate 14,305 of NZ_JALDUR010000020.1, forward strand.
ATTCAGTTAGAAAATCAAGCCTTAAACGCCTTCGTTTACACCCCATTCTATCATGATGTGAGCCACTCAAGTCATGCCATGTCTACTTATGGATCGACAGCATCGACAGCTAGTCATTTCACAGTTTCTTCTGGTAGTGGAGGAGGCTTCTCTGGCGGAGGAGGCGGAGGAGGCTTTGGTGCCTTCTAAGCAGTACTAAGAATGGTCTTAGTCTCTCTTTCCCTTCTAGTTTGGAAGGCCTGGTCCAGTCCATAGATTTATGATATAATAGAGCAAATGTAAGTTTAGGAGAAAAAGATGTTTCTGATCGAATTAATCAAGGCGATCCTTTTTGGGATTGTCGAGGGGATTACAGAATGGCTACCGATCTCAAGTACAGGTCACTTGATTCTATTACAGGATTTTGTGCAGTTTAAAAACCAAGATCCAGCCTTTATGGAGATGTTCAATGTTGTAATTCAATTGGGTGCGATCCTAGCGGTTGTGGTAATTTATTTTGATAAATTATACCCCTTCAAACCTGGTAAATCTCCACTAGAAGTACGTCGAACCTGGCAATTATGGGCAAAAGTTGCAGTTGCAACCCTCCCTCTTGTCTTTGTTTTTAAATTAGATGATTGGTTTGAGGCGCATTTTCACAATTCGATTTCCGTTGCAATTATGTTGATCACCTACGGGATTGCCTTTATCTATCTGGAAAGACGGGAACAAGTTGAGCCAGCAGTAACGGAATTGCATAAGCTACCTTATCGAACAGCTCTTTATATCGGACTCTTCCAAGTTTTATCGCTATTTCCAGGAACAAGCCGTTCAGGTGCTACGATTGTAGGTGGTTTGATCAATGGTGTTAGCCGCCCAGTGGTGACAGAATTTACCTTTTATTTGGGGATTCCAGCTATGTTTGGAGCTAGCCTCTTAAAGGTTGGGAAATTCGTTCTTGGCGGGCATTCACTTGCACTAGGGCAACTTTTTATTCTACTGGTAGCGATGGGAGTAGCCTTTGTGGTCAGCATGTACGCTATCCGCTTCTTGACAGATTATGTGAAAAATCATGATTTCACCGTCTTTGGGAAATACCGGATTGTTCTTGGTTCCATCTTGCTATTGTATGGACTCTTCCGTGTTATTTTCTAAGAGAAGGCTTGAACTTGATCAAATTATTTTTCGAGGTTGGAGACTTTTGTCCCGACCTCTTTTCTATGCATCCTTTTTTTGAATTCTATCCAATTTTTTAGTATAATAGTAAGACTAGAAGTATGAGGTTATGCTATGAAGATGAAGCAAATTAGTGATTCAACAATTAAGATCACGATCCAACTAGAAGACTTAGAAGAACGTGGGATGGAAATTGCTGATTTTCTTGTCCCACAAGAAAAAACAGAAGAATTTTTCTACGCTATTTTGGATGAGCTCGAAATGCCTGAAAGCTTCCTGGATAGCGGGATGCTGAGTTTTCGTGTGACACCAAAACCAGATAAATTGGATGTTTTTGTTACCAAATCAAAAATTGACCAACAATTGGATTTTGAGGATTTGTCAGATCTTCCCGATATGGAAGAGTTGTCGCGCATGACGCCAGATGAATTTATCAAAACCCTGGAAAAAACAATCTCTGATAAGACAAAAGGGGATGCAGAAGCCATTCACCATTTGGAACAAGAAGAGTTGCGGGACAATCAAGAACAAGATCCGACACCTGAAGCACCAGTAAGTCAGTATATTTATTACATTTTGCGTTTTTCAAATATCCAGCAAGCAGTTGCCTTTTCAAAAACGGTAAGCTTCCCAGTGGATACTTCTGAATTATACAAAATGGAGTCAGATTATTATTTAACTGTCTTGATCGATACAGAGGATCAACCAAATCAATATCCAACCTGGTTGCTTGCCATCATTCGGGAGTATGCGGATGATTCAGAAGTGACACGGGCCGTTCTGCAGGAACATGGTCACTTACTAATGTTGTCTGGGGCGATTGAGAATTTGAAGAAAGTTGCTAGCTTATGATGTCCTTTTCCTTGCAATTTGTTCTGGTGCTGATTGGGACTTTTATGATTGCCTTGGTATTGACGCCCTTGGTTCGCTTGTTCTCCTTTAAGATTGATGCCGTAGATTATCCGAATGCGCGTCGGATCAATACCAAGCCCATGCCAAGCGCGGGTGGACTGGCTATCGTGATTGCTTTTTCAATTGCGACTCTCGTGTTTATTCCTATGCTGACATCCACCACCGCACCAATCAAAAGTTACCTATCCTATACCTTGCCGGTCGTAGGAGCGGGATGGATTATCGCTCTTACAGGCTTGATCGATGATGTAAAAGAGTTGTCAGCCAAGAAAAAGATGATCGGTATCCTGCTGGCAGCGAGTCTGGTCTGGTTTTTGACAGATTTTCGGCTGAATGATTTCAAGATTCCGTTCGGTGGTCCCTTACTTCATTTTGAACCATGGCTATCGTATCTTTTGACAGTGATTTGGATTGTTGCCATTACCAATGCAGTCAATCTGATTGATGGATTAGATGGCTTGGTGAGTGGGGTCTCTATTATTTCCCTAGTGACAATGGGGATTGTGTCCTATTTCTTTCTACCAGTCCCCAATCTCTTTCTGACCATGACCATTTTTGTCTTGGTTGCGTCCATCGCAGGTTTCTTTCCCTTTAACTACCATCCAGCCATTCTCTATCTAGGAGACACCGGTGCCTTGTTTATCGGATTCATGATTTCTGTCTTGTCCTTGCAAGGTTTGAAAAATGCGACAGCTGTTGCGGTAGTCACACCAATGATTATCCTCGGAGTACCGATTACAGATACCTTTTTAGCCATTATCCGTCGGACCCTATCTGGTCAAAAATTTTATAAACCGGATCGCAATCACTTGCACCACCGACTTCTTTCTCTGGGCTTGACACATCGGGGAACTGTACTTGTGATCTATGGGATTTCGATGATTTTCTCCTTGATTTCTCTCTTGCTCAACATCTCGAGTCGCATTGGGGGTGTCCTACTTGTGATCGGGCTCTTGTTTGGAGTAGAGTTGTTAGCAGAATTGATTGGGGTTTTAGGGCCACATCATAGTCCTTTGTTAAATGTTCTGCGCTATATAGGGAATTCTTCCTACCGGGAGGAAGTTCGTCAAAAACGAAAAGAAAAAACTAAATAAGAATAGTTCTAATCAAAAGAAAAGCCATTTAGGCTTTTTTTTGATATACTTGAAAGGTAAAAAAATACTTTGTGATGAAGGAATCGATGCTTTGAGAACCTTCTAGACTTCAAAGTAAAAAGAAAGGGAATGCAATGTCGACATTAGAAATTAAAGACCTTCACGTTGAAATTGAAGGCAAAGAAATTTTAAAAGGTGTAAACCTGACCCTAAAAACTGGTGAGATCGCAGCCATCATGGGACCAAACGGAACAGGGAAATCTACTCTGTCAGCTGCCATTATGGGAAACCCAAATTATGAAGTAACCAAAGGGGAGATTCTGTTTGATGGTGTCAACATCTTAGAATTGGAAGTGGACGAACGTGCACGGATGGGCTTGTTCCTTGCCATGCAATACCCTTCAGAAATCCCAGGAATTACCAATGCAGAATTTTTACGTGCAGCCATGAATGCTGGTAAAGAAGAGGACGAGAAGATCTCTATTCGTGATTTCATCAAAAAATTGGATGAAAAGATGGAACTGCTCAACATGAAAGAAGAAATGGCAGAACGCTACCTCAATGAAGGATTCTCTGGTGGTGAGAAAAAACGGAATGAAATCCTTCAATTATTGATGTTGGAGCCAACATTTGCTCTTTTGGATGAAATTGATTCTGGTTTGGATATTGATGCTCTTAAGGTCGTATCTAAAGGGGTTAATGCGATGCGGGGTGAAGGTTTTGGAGCGATGATCATCACCCACTACCAACGTTTGTTGAACTATATTACTCCTGACGTCGTTCATGTGATGATGGAAGGTCGTGTTGTGCTTTCAGGTGGACCAGAATTGGCTGCACGCTTGGAACGTGAAGGCTATGCCCAACTCGCAGAAGAACTCGGTTACGACTATAAAGAAGAACTATAACCTGATGACAAGTGATCTAATGTTGTCATAAAATCAAACAGATAGTATCTTTATTAGGAGAAAAAAATGAGTATTGAAAATATTACCCTCTTTTCGGAACTGCATGCTGAGCCAAGCTGGCTGCAAGATTTACGAAAAAAAGCTTTTGACAAGATCGATCAGTTGGAATTGCCAGCCATTGAACGCGTCAAATTTCACCGCTGGAACCTTGGGGATGGGACGATCACAGAAAGTGAGGCTTCTGCCAATGTTCCCGATTTTACAGCCCTCGATTCAAACTTAAAATTGGTCCAAGTTGGAACTCAGACTGTTTTTGAACAGGTGCCACAAGCCTTGGCAGACCAAGGAGTCCTTTTTACAGATTTCCATTCTGCCCTAGAAGAAATTCCGCAGGTGGTAGAAGACTACTTTATGTCTTCGGTTAAATATGATGATGATAAACTAGCAGCATACCACACAGCTTATTTTAATAGTGGGGCTGTCCTCTATATTCCAGATAACGTCGAAATTTCAGAACCAATCGAAGGCATTTTCTACCAGGATAGCGACAGTGATGTACCTTTTAATAAGCACATTTTGATTATCGCAGGTAAAAACAGCAAGTTCAGCTATTTGGAACGCTTGGAATCAAAAGGTGATGGCTCAGCAAAAGCAACTGCTAATGTGACGGTTGAGGTGATTGCCCGCTCCGGTGCTCAAGTGAAATTTGCGGCGATTGACCGTCTGGGTGAAAATGTCACAGCCTACATCAGTCGACGTGGAAAACTAGGTCAGGATGCCAGCATTGATTGGGCCATCGGTGTCATGAATGAAGGCAACGTGGTTGCAGACTTTGACAGTGACTTGGTTGGAAACGGAAGTCATGCAGATTTGAAAGTTGTTGCCTTATCAAGCGGTCGTCAGGTGCAAGGAATTGACACCCGTGTGACCAACTTTGGTTGCAACTCGATCGGAAATATCTTACAACACGGGGTTATTCTTGAAAAAGGAACCTTGACCTTCAACGGAATTGGTCATATTATAAAAGGGGCCAAAGGAGCAGATGCTCAGCAAGAAAGCCGTGTCTTGATGCTATCGGATCAAGCGCGTTCAGATGCCAATCCAATCCTCTTGATTGATGAAAATGACGTCACGGCAGGCCATGCTGCATCGATCGGTCAAGTGGACCCAGAAGATATGTATTACCTTATGAGTCGTGGTCTGGATCAACACACAGCAGAACGTTTAGTGGTGCGTGGTTTCTTGGGATCTGTTATTGTTGAAATCCCAGTTAAAGAAGTACGTGATGAAATGATTGCCACCATCGAAGAAAAGTTATCTCAACGCTAAGGAGAAACAATGCTAGATAAAAATACGATTGCTCAAGATTTTCCCATTCTCGATCAACTAGTTCACGATGAGCCTTTGGTTTATCTAGATAATGCAGCGACGACGCAAAAACCTAAACGTGTTCTTGAAGCAGTTAATCACTATTATTTGCAAGATAACGCCAATGTCCATCGTGGAGTCCATACTTTGGCTGAACGAGCGACAGCAGCCTATGAGGCGGCGCGTGAGAAAGTTAGAGAATTTATCAACGCTTCATCAACCAAGGAGGTGCTCTTTACAAGAGGGACAACGACTGGACTCAACTGGGTGGCCCGCTATGCAGAAGAAGTCCTAAAGGAAGGGGATGAAGTCCTGATTTCCATCATGGAACATCACTCCAACATCATTCCTTGGCAGCAAGCCTGCAAGAAGACAGGAGCAAAACTGGTTTATGTCTATCTAAAAGATGGCTTACTGGATATGCAGGACTTAAAGAGCAAGCTTAGTGAGAGGACAAAATTTGTCTCCATCACCCATGCTTCGAATGTCTTAGGGGTGGTCAATCCGATCAAGGAAATTACTCGATTAGCTCATGAAGTTGGAGCGATCATGGTCGTAGACGGTGCTCAATCAACCCCTCATATGGCCATTGATGTACAAGACTTAGATGCGGATTTCTTTGCTTTTTCTGGCCACAAGATGGCTGCACCAACAGGGATTGGTGTCCTCTATGGGAAGGAAGAAATCTTAGAGCAAATGTCTCCAATCGAGTTTGGGGGCGAGATGATTGACTTTGTTTACGAACAATCTGCCTCTTGGAAGGAATTACCTTGGAAATTTGAAGCTGGAACACCTAATATGGCGGGCGCAATTGGTCTTGGTGCAGCAATCGATTACTTAGAAGAGCTGGGTATGGACCAGGTAGAAGCGCATGAGCAAGAATTGATTGCCTATGTGTTTCCAAAATTACAGGCTATCGAAGGCTTGACCATCTATGGCTCCCAAGACTTAGCCCAACGTTCTGGCGTCATTTCCTTCAATCTAGGAGATCTCCATCCGCATGACTTAGCAACAGCATTAGATTATGAAGGAATTGCCGTTCGTGCAGGTCACCACTGTGCACAACCGCTCCTTCAATACCTACAAGTCCCAGCGACAACGAGAGCAAGTTTTTATATCTACAACACCAAGGCGGACTGTGATAAATTAATTGAGGCATTGGTCAAAGCAAAGGAGTTTTTCAATGGCACTTTCTAAATTAGATTCGCTGTACATGGCGGTCGTATCTGACCATTCAAAACACCCCCATCACCAAGGGCAGATTGAAGATGTTGATCAGATCCAACTCAACAATCCAACTTGTGGAGATGTGATCCAGTTAAGTGTGAAATTTGATGAGAATGACAGGGTGGAAGATATTGCCTTTGTGAATTCAGGCTGTACGATCTCAACAGCTTCGGCTAGTATGATGACAGATGCTGTAATGGGAAAAACAAAAGAGGAAGTCGAAGAATTGGCACTGGTCTTTTCAGAAATGGTCCAAGGCCAATCAGATCCTCGGCAAGAGGAGTTGGGAGATGCAGCCTTCTTATCTGGAGTCTCAAAATTCCCACAGCGGATTAAATGTGCGACCCTCTCCTGGAATGCTCTTAAAAAAGCGATCGAACGTAGTAATTAGTTAAAAGAAGAAACAGAGAAAGAAAGGAAATTATGGCTGAAGAAAGAGTCGAACCGAAACCAATTGATCTCGGTGAATATAAATTTGGATTTCACGATGACGTTCAACCCATTCTCTCTACCGGGAAGGGATTGAATGAAGCGGTAATTCGTGAATTATCTGCAGCAAAAAATGAACCAGAATGGATGCTAGAATTCCGTTTGAAATCTTTTGAAACCTTCAAAAAGATGCCCATGCAAACCTGGGGAGCCGATCTATCAGAGATTGACTTTGATGATTTGATCTATTATCAAAAACCTTCGGATAAACCTGCCCGTTCATGGGACGAAGTTCCAGAGAAAATCAAGGAAACCTTTGAGCGCATCGGGATTCCTGAAGCGGAACGTGCCTACCTAGCGGGAGCTTCTGCTCAGTATGAATCGGAAGTGGTTTACCACAATATGAAAGAAGAGTTTGAAAAGTTGGGGATTATCTTTACCGATACGGATTCTGCCCTAAAAGAATATCCAGACCTTTTCAAACAGTATTTTGCGAAGTTAGTACCACCAACGGACAACAAATTGGCTGCCCTCAACTCAGCAGTCTGGTCTGGTGGAACCTTCATTTATGTACCAAAAGGTGTAAAAGTAGACGTCCCACTTCAAACTTACTTCCGTATCAACAATGAAAATACAGGTCAGTTTGAGCGCACGTTGATTATTGTGGATGAGGGAGCAAGTGTCCACTATGTAGAAGGCTGTACAGCGCCGACCTACTCAAGCAATAGCCTCCATGCAGCGATTGTTGAGATCTTTGCCTTGGATGGTGCCTATATGCGCTACACGACTATCCAAAACTGGTCTGACAATGTCTACAACTTGGTCACCAAGCGGGCCAAAGCCCAAAAAGATGCTACAGTTGAGTGGATCGACGGGAACTTAGGAGCCAAGACAACCATGAAGTACCCATCTGTTTATCTAGATGGAGAAGGAGCGCGCGGGACCATGTTGTCCATTGCCTTTGCGAATGCAGGTCAACACCAAGATACAGGTGCTAAGATGATCCACAATGCCCCTCATACCAGCTCGTCTATCGTATCAAAATCTATTGCGAAAGGTGGCGGAAAGGTAGACTACCGTGGACAAGTTACATTTAACAAGGATTCTAAAAAATCTGTTTCTCATATTGAGTGCGATACCATTATTATGGATGATTTGTCAGCATCAGATACGATTCCTTTTAATGAAATTCACAATTCACAAGTTGCTTTGGAGCACGAAGCAAAGGTTTCAAAAATTTCAGAAGAACAGCTTTATTATTTGATGAGTCGTGGTCTGTCTGAGTCAGAAGCGACAGAAATGATTGTCATGGGATTTGTAGAGCCCTTTACAAAAGAACTTCCAATGGAATATGCCGTTGAGTTAAACCGACTTATTAGTTACGAAATGGAAGGATCTGTAGGATAATTCATTTTCATCAATCAAAAATCACAATGGATTTGACTCCATTGTGATTTTTGATTATAATTTTTCGTTGACATAACGGACGAATTGATTCCACCAAACCTTTAAGAAAAAGCTTTTCTCAACGGTTTTTCCTGCTACCATATCGACTGTCGGCTCTTGATCTTCTAAGTAGCCTCGCCCGATTTTATTTGGATCTGAGTATTGGAGAATTCCAACATCATCTCCAGATTTTACAGGGGCTTTGAATTGGTTTTGACTACTTTTGAATTGGATCTTAGGTTCAGTTTGATTGCCTTGTTTTACCACGACATAGAAGTCTTTTTTGGCAACAGCCGAAACGGACTCAAACTTCCCATCCGTAATGGCGACCTTACTTTTTCCATAGGTATCTCCTTTCTTTACGACAATGGAAGAAACAAAGGTTCGTACCACGTAATTCATCAGTGATGAAGTTGCTACAAAGCGTGCATAAGGATCACCGTCAACTGCTTCAACTCCTAAGACAACTGTGATTATGTGGATACCATTTTGCGTCGTTGATGCAGCAAAGGTAATTCCTCCTTTGGTGGAGTTGCTGACTCGAAGGCCGTCGACTCCAGAACGGTAATTCGGCATCCCTTCTAGCATTAGGTTGGGGTTTTCAATCTGCGTGTTTGAAAAAAGAGCAGTGGGTTTTGAAGTATATTTGGTCACTTCAGGAAAATCCTGGAGTAAGTGCTTGGCAATAACAGCAATATCATAAGCACTCAATTGATTTTCGTCTTCTTTCCCGTCAGGATCTCCGCTGATGGTTTGAGTATTTAATCCGGTAGCATTAATTAAATGAGGAGATTGAATGCCCCATTCAGCAAGTTTTTGCTTCATTTTTTCAACGAAGCTTTTTTCGGAGCCACCCACTTTCTCAGCTAAGGCGAAGGCGGCAGTGCTAGAATTTCCAACTAAAAGAGCAGTCAATAACTGATCAACCGTATATTGGTTCGCTTCCATAGGAAGAGTACCAGCACCTTCGATATCATTTAAGGCCAGAGCTTTCTCAGACAATTTGATAGGATCTTTTAGAGAAAGTTTTTTTTCATGAATGGCTTCGAAAATCAGATAAGTGGTCAAGAGTGTAGATAGTCCCCCCACATCTCGCTTTTTCTCTGAATCCTTTTCATATAAGATTTTACCTGTATCAGCTTCAACAGCAATAGCGCTTTGAGCAGGAAGATCCAGATCATCTGCTAGAACGACTTGATAAGGTAAACTGCATAACAGCAGCATGAAGGTTAAAAAAGAAAGAAAGAATTTTTTCACAGTTGTTTCCTCGTTGCTTAGTCCTCTCTATTGTATCATACAAATGATCAATGGAAAATCGTAAAATCATCAATTAGGCTAAAAAGTCAATCATAACAAGGTTTTTGGATGGGGTTGAAGCAAATATTCAGAAAATTTAGTTTACTTTTTTTTCTACTTGTGATATAATCTTAAACAAATCTAAAAAAACTATTGGAGAATTCCTATGAAAAAAGGTAAAGTATTCGCAGTTGCCGGAGTAACACTCCTTGCAGCTGGATTGTTGGCTGCATGTTCTGGTTCAAATACTAGCAAAGCAAGCTCAGGCGAAGACAAAAACTATGGTTATGTCTACACAGATGATCCTCAAACTTTGGACTACACTGTGTCTTCTAAAGCTGCTACACATGATATCACTACAAACGTCGTAGATGGTTTGATGGCAAATGACAAGTATGGTAATCTCGTACCATCACTTGCGGAAGATTGGTCTGTTTCAAAAGATGGTTTGACTTATACCTACAAAATTCGTAAGGGTGTTAAATGGTACGATGCAGATGGTGAAGAACATGGTGAAGTGACTGCCAAAGACTTCGTAACTGGTTTGAAACACGCTGCTGATAAAAAATCTGAAACCCTTTCACTTGTTCAAGGTTCTGTCAAAGGCTTGGATGATTATGTACAAGGAAAAACTACAGACTTTAGCCAAGTTGGTGTCAAAGCTGTTGACGATTACACACTTCAATATACATTGAATAAACCTGAAACCTTCTGGAACTCTAAAACAACAAACGGAATCTTGTTCCCAATTAGCACAGAGTTCTTGAAGAGTAAGGGAGATGATTTTGGTCAACCAAACGATGTGAAATCAATCCTTGCAAACGGACCTTTCCTTCTTAAATCAATCACTTCAAAATCATCTGTTGTATTTGAAAAGAATGACAACTACTGGGATAAGAAAAATGTTCACCTTAAAGAAGTGAAACTCACTTATTATGATGGATCAGACCAAGATTCATTGGCGCGTGGTTTCTCTGATGGTGCTTATACAGCTGCTCGTCTTTTCCCGGCAAGTTCAAACTTTGCAACTGTATCTAAAAAATACAAAGACAACATTTACAACACACCGGCTGGTTCAGGTGTAGCAGTCCTTGGTTTCAACATTGATCGTCAATCTTACAAACACACAGCTAAGAAATCAGATGCTGAAAAATCTTCTACTAAGAAAGCAATCTTAAACAAAGATTTCCGTCAAGCTATCACCTTTGCCTTGAATCGTGAAAACTATTCAGCGCAAGTAAATAGTAAAGCATTTGCTAAACCAGCTATCCGTAATACCTATACAGCTCCTGCTTTTGTACAAGTTAATGGGAAAGACTTTGGAGATGTGGTTGCAGATAAGTTGACTACTTATGGAGACCAATGGAAAGGTGTCAACCTTGCAGATGGTCAAGACGGTCTTTACAACAAAGACAAAGCAAAAGCACAACTTGAAAAAGCAAAAGCTGAACTTCAAAAAGATGGCGTTCAATTCCCAATTCATATTGACGTACCAGTAGCACAAAACTCTACAAACTTTGTTTCACGGATGCAATCATTGAAACAAACAGTGGAAAATACTCTTGGTAAAGACAATGTCGTTCTTGACCTTCAAATGATGGACCAAGACGAAGTGTTGAACATCACATTGAATGTTCCATCAGCTGCAGATGCAGATTGGGATCTTCAAGGATTGGTCGGATGGAACCCAGACTACGATGATCCATCAACTTACCTTGATACTCTTCAACCATCATCAGAAGACCAAACAAAAGTTTACCTTGGTTTTGCAGGTGGTGTAGATAATGCTTCAGCCAAAGCAGTTGGCTTGGATGAGTATGCGAAACTTCTTGCAGATGCTAATAGCGAATCACTTGATGTAGCTAAACGTTACGAAAAATATGCTACTGCTCAAGCTTGGTTGAGTGATAGTGCCTTGGTAATCCCAACAATGTCAAGCACAGGCGCAGCAACAGTTGTTTCTAAAGTGGTTCCATTCTCTGGCCCATCAGCTCAAACAGGTAACAAAGGATCTGCTTACTTCAAATATGTAGAAGTTCAAGATGAACCTGTTACTAAGAAACAATACGAACAAGCACGTGAAAAATGGCAAAAAGAAAAAGCTGAGTCAAACAAAAAAGCTCAACAAGATCTTGAAAAACACGTTAAATAATTAATTATTGCTTTTCATTAGAACTTTCTCTTCTAGGGGAGAAAGTTCTTTTGGACATTAAAGGAATGAAATATGAAAAAATATGTTTTTATGCGTATTTTGCGTTCGTTAGTGTCGATCTTTCTCGTCACGACATTAACCTACATGATTATCTATACGCTAACACCGAGAAATCTCATCTTTAAAAATGACCCCAACTACAATAAAGTAGCGAAGACAAAAGATTCGAAGATCAACTACGAAAATACTGTCTACGATCGCATGGGTTATTTGGAATACATGGATTCAAAGAGCTTGCAACAAAAAGCAAGTAAAGAAGATTCTTCTGTAACAGTTGATGCGACAACTGCTAATGAAAAGATCTATAAGGAATACATTAACAAATTAGGTCATGGTTGGCAGTTGAAACGTTTCCCAGAAAGTAAGTCTTTCTATGCGGTGCGTGAAATTCCAGTTTTTGAACGTGTCGTCAGCTTCTATGCGAATTTGATTCAATTTGATCATCCAGGTTGGGTGAAAGATGCTTCAAATCCAAACCTCAAACGCTATATCCGTATTGAAAATGATCCGTCTATTGGTTGGTCAGTTGTAGGTTCTGGTACGAAACACAAATACCTCTTGTACTTTAATGGTCAATTCCCATATGTACACCAAAACTTTGTGACCTTAAACCTTGGAAATTCATATCCAACTTATTCAAATACCCCTGTTCTTCAAGTTATTACCCAAGGACAAGGAACAACTAAGAAGAGTGAAGTGAACTTCCCAACAGGTAAAAAGACATCTTCCATCGATATCTACTCACGTACCTACAAATCACCAAGTAAGGCAGACTCACAAGATATCAGTCGATTTGGTAAAGGGGACGCTTATACAGCAACGTTGAGCAACTATGAGAATCCATCCATGATTGCATCTTCTTCAATCATTGGTTTGATTGGTATTGCAATTTCTTATTTGATTGCGATCCCATTAGGATCTTACATGGCTCTGTTCAAGAACTCATGGTTTGATAGCATCTCAACAGCTGCTTTGACATTTATGATGTCTCTTCCAACCATTGCTTCGGTCTACATTGTCCGTTTAGCAGGTTCATTCTTTGGGCTTCCAGACTCATTCCCAGTTCTTGGAGCACAGGACTGGCGTTCATATGTATTGCCGTCTCTGATTCTTGGTTTATTGAGTGCACCATTTAACGCCGTTTGGATTCGTCGTTACATGATCGATATCCATTCACAAGATTTCGTCCGTTTTGCTCGTTCAAAAGGATTGTCAGAACGTGAGATTTCAAAAAAACACATCTTCAAAAATGCGATGGTTCCATTGGTATCTGGTATTCCGACATCTATTATTGGAGTTATCTCAGGTGCGACACTTACTGAAACAGTCTTCGCTTTCCCAGGTATGGGTAAAATGTTGATTGACTCTATTAAAGCATCAAACAACACCATGGTTATCGGACTTGTCTTCATCTTCACATCGCTTGGTATCTTTGCTGCCATGTTAGGTGATATCTTGATGACAGTGCTTGATCCACGGATTAAATTAACGAATACGAAAGGAGGCAAATAATGGCTACAATCGATAAAAATAAATTTCAGTTTGTAAAACGCGATGACTTTGCCTCTGAAGTAATCGATGCTCCAGCGTATTCATACTGGAAATCTGTATTCAGACAATTCTTTAAAAAAAGAACCACGATCATTATGCTTGCTGTTTTGATTGGGATTCTCTTGATGAGTTTTATCTACCCGATGTTTTCAAATTTTGATTACAACGACGTAAGTAAGGTAAATGACTTTTCAGCACGTTTGAATCCACCAAGTGCCAAAGCTTTCTTTGGTACAGATAACAACGGTAAATCCCTCTTTGATGGAGTTTGGTTTGGTGCTCGAAATTCGATTATCATTTCCTTTATCGCAACTGTTATTAACGTGGTGGTCGGAGTCATCGTTGGTGGAATTTGGGGAATCTCAAAATCCATCGACCGTATCATGATGGAAGTTTATAACGTTATTTCAAACATTCCATTTATGTTGATCGTTATCGTCTTGACTTACTCAATGGGATCTGGTTTCTGGAATTTGATTCTTGCCATGTCCTTAACAGGATGGATCGGAATTGCCTACATGATTCGTGTTCAAATCATGCGTTACCGTGATTTGGAGTACAACTTGGCCAGTCGAACATTAGGAACACCAACGTTGAAAATTGTTACGAAAAATATTTTACCTCAATTGGTATCTGTAATCGTGACCCAGACATCACAAATGTTACCAAGTTTTATTTCTTACGAAGCTTTCCTTTCCTTCTTCGGACTTGGTCTTCCAATCACAGTTCCAAGTTTGGGACGGTTGATTTCTGACTATTCTCAAAACGTAACTACAAATGCCTACCTATTCTGGATTCCACTTACTGTTTTGATTTTAGTATCCTTGTCATTCTTTATCGTCGGACAAAACTTGGCCGATGCCAGCGACCCACGTACACATAGATAGGAGGAGTAGATATGACATCAAATAACAATATTATTTTATCTGCTCAAGATATCGTAGTGGAATTTGACGTGCGCGATCGCGTACTGACAGCCATTCGTGGCGTATCGCTTGAGCTAGTAGAAGGTGAAGTTCTTGCCTTGGTTGGTGAGTCAGGTTCAGGGAAATCAGTTTTGACAAAGACGTTCACCGGAATGTTAGAAGATAATGGCCGTATTGCCCAAGGTTCGATTAAATACCGTGGTCAAGAATTGACAGATTTGAAATCGAATAAAGATTGGGAAAATATTCGTGGATCTAAGATCGCTACAATTTTCCAAGACCCAATGACAAGTTTGGACCCAATCAACACAATTGGTTCACAAATTACAGAAGTCATTATCAAACACCAAGGGAAAACAGCTAAAGAAGCTAAAGAAATGGCTTTGGACTATATGGAGAAAGTTGGAATTCCAGATGCGGAACGTCGTTTTGATGAGTATCCATTCCAATATTCAGGTGGGATGCGTCAACGGATCGTTATTGCCATCGCCTTGGCCTGCCGTCCAGATATCTTAATCTGTGACGAACCAACAACAGCCCTAGACGTAACCATTCAAGCGCAAATCATTGATTTGTTGAAATCCCTTCAAAAAGAATACCAATTTACAGTTATCTTTATCACCCACGACTTAGGTGTGGTTGCAAGTATTGCAGATAAAGTAGCCGTTATGTATGCTGGAGAAATTGTTGAGTTTGGTAAAGTAGAAGAAATTTTCTACGATCCAAAACATCCATACACATGGAGCTTGCTTTCAAGCTTGCCTCAATTGTCAACCTCAGATGGTGATCTTTACTCTATTCCAGGAACTCCGCCATCATTGTATGCTCCAATCAAAGGAGATGCCTTCGCACTTCGTTCAGACTATGCAATGCAGATTGATTTTGAAGAAGAGGCACCTGCTTTCAAAGTAACCGATACTCACTGGGCTAAGACATGGTTGCTCCATCCAGATGCACCAACAGTTCATAAACCAGAAGTAATCGAAAACCTTCACGAAAAGATTGGCTCAAAAATGGGCTTCACTCACATTACAGAATAGGAGGAAGGAAATGACTGAAAAATTAGTTGAAATTAAAGATTTAGAAATTTCCTTCGGTGAAGGAAGTAAAAAATTCGTTGCTGTAAAGAACACCAACTTTTTCATTAATAAGGGAGAAACTTTCTCTCTTGTTGGTGAATCAGGAAGTGGTAAGACAACAATTGGGCGTGCGATCATCGGTTTGAATGATACAAGTGCTGGAGAAATTATTTATGACGGTCGCAAGATCAACGGAAAAAACTCTCATAGTGAAAAATCAGAGTTGATCCGTAAAATTCAAATGATCTTCCAAGACCCAGCAGCAAGTTTGAATGAACGTGCAACAGTTGATTATATTATCTCTGAAGGTTTGATCAACCACCATTTGTTTAACAGCGAAGAAGAACGTCAGGAAAAAGTAAAAAATATTATGCATGAAGTTGGGCTTCTAGCAGAACATTTGACACGTTATCCTCACGAATTCTCAGGTGGTCAACGTCAACGGATCGGTATTGCCCGTGCACTTGTCATGGAACCAGAATTTGTCATTGCGGATGAACCAATCTCAGCTCTTGACGTTTCAGTACGTGCACAGGTCTTGAACCTTTTGAAAAAATTCCAAAGAGAATTAGGCTTGACCTACCTCTTTATCGCCCATGACTTGTCAGTTGTACGCTTCATTTCTGACCGTATTGCAGTTATCTATAAAGGGGTTATTGTAGAAGTGGCAGAAACTGAAGAACTATTTAACCACCCAATCCATCCATACACTCAATCCCTACTTTCAGCAGTCCCAATTCCAGATCCAATTCTAGAACGTAAAAAAGTTCTAAAAATCTATGATCCAGAACAACATGATTACTCTGAAGATAAACCACAAATGGTTGAAATTAAACCAGGTCATTATGTATGGGCTAACAAAGCTGAAGAAAACAAATACAGACAAGAATATAAATAGAGAGGATTCCCTCTCTATTTTCTTTTTTTCAAAAAAACTTTCAAAAAAATAAAAAATTTTTTAAAAAAGTGTTGACAGTAAGAGTAGGTCATGATATACTAATACAGTTGTCGCGCGAGAGCGACAAAGACCTTTGAAAACTGAACAAGACGAACCAATGTGCAGGGCGCTATAACTAAGGT
>NZ_JALDUR010000021.1 GCF_023109675.1 Streptococcus parasanguinis
GACTTTTTGTGTACACTCAAAAAGCTCTATAATCTCTACAGTGGTTTTTACCCACTACAGAAATTATAGAGCCGAAAGTTATTGATACCTGACCAAATAATTAAAGGAGTGGGATTGATTCTATACTTAATTCTCTATCCTCCGATTATGATGTATAGTGTTTTAATTGCGGCATTTTACATCATAACTTTAAAAACACTATCTGAAAAAAGAGTGAATAACTAAAAAATGGTGATCAAAGTTAGGTGTATTATTTTAATGCTCACAGACCTAAACTATTCCCCTATTTATAATCTATTGATTCATATTTTATGAAATTAATCAGTAGATATCGTTCTGAAAAGCCTTGATAATACGCTGTTTTTAGTCCAACTGAAACCCATACTTTCCAAACCAGGTCTTAAGAAAGCTCGTAAAGCTTCACAATTTAGTAAACGTTAATTCGAAAGAATTACAATACTTACAAAGAGCACCTTTCGAGGTGTTCTTTTTGTATTTTCATACTAAATTGTGGTAGTTGACGTAGTTGTTGTGGCTTTAGCCGCTTACAATTACGGCTGCCATTCGACGAAGTCAATTGCCTCAAAACGTTAATCAACACGATACTATCAACGTTTACAGACATTCAAGAGTATTCTCTTGGATGTCTTTTTTTGTTTCAAAAATACAAAGTTGACCCCGTTATTTTTTTGATTTCAAGTATCCATTTCATCTCTATTTAGAAAAATATCAAATCAATTCTTATTCAGGATAAGAGTTTTGACCTAAATCATTTACAAAATGACAAAAATAATGATATTTTTGACTATTATCATTGTCAAAAATAAAAAGATATGTTACAATGTAATCAAGTTAAAGAAATAAGACTTTGAACGGAGAAACTATGAGGATATCGGTAATAATATCTTATATAATAACAAAGGAGGAAAAATCAGATTCTACCATTTTTGGGATATCTAAGCGAAGTGGCTGAGTTTGATGACAATGGTAAATATGAAGCTAAAAAATCGTTTAAAAGAGCTTCGCGCTCGTGATGGTTTAAACCAAACCGAGCTTGCAAAGCTAGCAGGTATATCTAGGCAGACCATTAGTTTGCTAGAGCGTGATGAGTATACCCCCTCTATTATTATCGCCTTGAAAATCTCTCAGATATTTCATGAGCCAGTAGAGTCGGTATTTCGCTTAGAGGAGGAAGAATCATGAACAAATATAGAGTAATTTATTATCTTTGTATCATTGCCTTTATAGCAAATGTTTCGATGATGATCGGGACCTTGATGGGATGGTTTCACATTTTAGACAGTAATTATTTTTTCTGGAGTGGCTTGATTTTTAGTTTAGTATTTGAGCGGATAGAAAAGAAAGTAAAAGAAAGAGTATAAAAGGAGTAAGATTATGAAAGAGTTTTTGGCAGATTTTCAAGTAGATACCGAACATAAAGAAATTGCAGGGGTTTGTGCCGGTATCGCCCGTTATTTCAATGTAGACCCTCTGATGATTCGTGCATTAGCCGTTTTGCTTTTTCTATCTTCGATAGAAATTAGTCTTCTCACAGTGATAAGTTATGCTTTTTTAGCTGGCTGGATGGGAAATGAATCTCTTGAAGTAGTCATCAAAAAATCAGGGTACAAGATTCTATTTTTCTATCTAGTTTCCATTCTCCTGAATAGTTTTGGTGATCAAGTTTTAACGGCTACTTTTGGATTTGGGCATGCTCTGGTTCAAGGACTGCTAGGTTTATTTTAGAAAGAAGATAGAAAATGAAAAAGAAACATTTATTACTATTGTTAGGAAGTTTATTGTTGGGTGGTTTAATCGGAATGTTTGGTGCTACCTTTACGAATCTTCATTTAAACATTTCTCAAGAGCAAGTACAGTTTATTTTGACGACCATCTTTTTCTATCTGGGAATACTATCGACAATAGTAGCTCTCTATTTTATCATGAATAGTAGGAAAGTTTATGCTAGCTACCTAGCAGAAGAAGATGATGAATTAAACGAGCTAGCTTATATTAAGATGTATCGCTCTCTAGATTATGGGACAGTTGCTTACAATGTTTTGCAAGTTAGTATGCTTTTTAGCTTGCTTACAGTGTTGCCTAGCCACGATTTACCGATATCAGCTTTTCTCTTAGCAGTATTAACCATTCTTGTTGGAAGTTTCTGCATCAAAACAACGAGCAAAATTCGTAATTACCAACTCTCTATTTTAGCCACACCAAAAGAGGTATTAGATTATCTAGAAACCTATGACGAGGGAGAGAAACAAGCGGAAATGGTAGAGGCTTATTTAATCTTGTTCAAACTCAATCAGCTAATCTTACCGTCTGTCTATATCATCTTGTTTGCCCTATCCATTATTCTTGGTCAAGTACAGTTAGTTGCTGCCCTTATAACTGCTGTCATCCATCTCTATATCAATATTGCACAATTAAGAAAAACAAAACGTTACTTTAAATAACAGGGATTTCTATGAATCGTGTCGCAAATGTAGGTGACGATGTTGAAAGGAATGAATCAATCAAAATAAATTTCATTCCAAGATAGAGCTAAACACAAAATTCTAAAAAGTTTGTAAAGTAGCTTTAGTAAACGTTCTTTTAAAAGTATGCTAATCATTACAATGAGCACCCTTCGGGGTGTTTCTTTTGTATAACTGAATTTGAAGCAAATAAAAACCACCCTATCTTCCACGGTCAAACATGACTGTAGAAAATAGAGTGGGTCTAGGATGTTAAAGACTATTTGTCGTCTTTATGAAAGATATTTTTAACGCCCTTGATAGCTCCTTCAACAGCTTCTTTTGCATCTTCAGCAACTTCTTTTGCTTTTGAAGCAACTTTTTCAGCAGTGCCTTCAGCTTCTGTTTTTGTATCGCCGGTTAATTTACCAAGGCCTTCTTTAACAGAACCTTTTGCTTGGTTCAATTTTTCTTCTAATGACATAGCGTCACCTCCATGAAGTTAGTCGTTTATTTCTCTGAATGCAATACTGTTGATTTAAAAAAATAAAAAATATTTGTCTCAGATTAGAATGAGTATATTCTTTTTAAAATGGAAAGTCAAATTTTTGCTACGGCTAAAAAACAGGATCGCTTTCCGGTCACGAATAATGACCGACTAATAAGTCACGACATTTCGTTTTTACAGCAAAGATTTGAAACGAAAAAAGCAAAAAACTTTTTCTGTCTCCAATGAAATAAATGGTATAATAATCGTGAATGGAAACATCGTAACGCTGTTTTTTGAAAAAGAGAAGATAAATATGAAAAGAATCCTCACAACCTACCCTATTATCAGCACTTTAGCTCTAATCTGTTTGTTGCTTGGTCTATTGACTTCCTTTTATGGGGATGCTATGTATGACCTATTGGCCTTTCATTCGAAGCCGGTCTATGGTTGGCAATATGTCAGTGGGACCCTGATGCACGGTAGTAAAGGCGCACCTATCTGGTTTTTATGGGTCCATTTGTTGTTAAATGGACTCATGATCCTTCCCTTCGGAGGACTGCTAGAAAGAAAAAGAGGCTCCAGACAAGTCTTAATCGTTTTTGTGACGGCGACAGTCCTCTCTTCCATCGTTTTTCACTTTTTAACCCAGGAGCAGGACATTCAGGCAACAGGGATCTCTGCTGTAGGATACGGCTTTGTGACCGGAGGGGTTATGATCCTGCCAAACGTGTGGAAAGAATTTTCACGTACCGTAAAATGGCTTTATCTATTCTTGATTTTTCTATCTGGCCTCATGCTCTTACCAGCAATTACCGGATGGATCTCAACGCTATTGCATCTTTCAGGGATTGTGAGTTATCTATTGGTCTTTATCGGAAGTAATATCTTGAAGGGGAGAGCTAAAAGTTCCTGATATAGTAAATGCAAGGTAGGGTCATTCCTAACAGACGCTCAAGAGGAGAATCTTGGGCGTTTTTTTGATAAAAATTTTTTGCATTCTTTTAATTGAAGCTATCATTGAATTGAAGCTATCATTGAATCATGGCTAGTTGTATGCTATAATAATCAAAAATTGAGTGATCACTCAATTTTGCAATGGAGGTATGTATTGTATGACTGTAAAAGCGGTTCAATTTCACCGATTTGGTAATATAGATGTCTTAGAATTAGCAGAGGTAGAACCAGAACCACTAAAGGAAAATCAAGTGAGAGTCAAGGTAGCTGCCGTAGGATTAAATCCGGTGGATTATAAAATTTTTGAGGGTGTTAAACAGCTTCGGATGTTATCCCTTTTAATGAAACTAAGGCATCCTAGTAGATGGTTTGAGAAAACTTCTTCTTTATTCCCTAGAGGCGTTGCACGTGATTTTGCTGGGACAATCATTGAAGTAGGTGAAAATGTAACTCAGTTTTCGGTAGGAGATAGAGTCTTTGGGACGATTATAAGTGCACCTGGTCTTGGTTCAAAAAGAGGAGCATTAGCAACTGAGATTTGTGTGAAGGAGACGGAGATCGCTTCTATGCCATCTAATATTGATTTTCTGCATGGATCAGTCTTGGGGGTTAGTTCCTTAACGGTAGGAGGAGCTTTTCGAAAAATTAATATTGGAAATAAGGATACAATTGTCATTTCAGGTGCATCTGGAGGAATTGGATCGATTGCAGTACAATATGCTGTTTCAAAAGGTGTCAGAGTTATTGGAATAGCTAGTGCTGGTAATGCGGACTACCTCAGATCGATCGGTGCCATCCCGATTTCCTATCATGAATCGATCAAAGAAAAAATTCAAGAACTCTCAGGAGTAACTGTTACCAAGATGTTGGATTGTTATGGGGGAGACTATGTAAAATTAGGCTTCCAATTGGGTTTGCGAGGTGATCAAATTGCTACCCTGGTTCCATCTCCTTCTGCTATCTTGAAAGGAGCTCAATTTACAGGCCCACGGCATTCACAATATGATGACTTCCTATCACTTGCAGAGCTTGTTTCCAAAGGGGAAATTTCAGTTCGTTTGGATAAAATCTATCCATTTTCATTACCCGAAATAAAAGAAGCATACAAGGATCTTGAAAAAGGGCATACCAGAGGGAAACGTGTGATTGTGATTCAAGAGGAGTGAGGAGGAAAGGAAAATGGTTGATCTAAATCAAGCTTGTGTTCGTCATATTCAACTCATGAGATTGAGTGATAAACAAAAACGTGTTCTAATTGCCAGTTTAACCTTGTTTTCCGAAATCGGTTTTGAAAAAACTACATCGCTTGACATTGCACGCCGAGCGGAAGTATCAGAAGGGACTGTTTTTAGCTATTTTAAAACAAAAGAAGGCATACTCAATACGCTTCTCCTCTTATTTTTTGATCAGGTCATACCTGAAACAATTGAATTGTTTACTGATCAAAAAGTTCTATGTAACGATGAAAGTGTTACAGTTTTTTTTCGGAGTATGATCGAGGATCGACTAAATTTTCTGACCAACAATAGAGATATTATAAAAATTCTCTTTTCAAGGTGTTTAATTGATTCATCTTTGTTTGAAAAAACTGGGGACATCGTTCAGAACAATATTGTAATACCACTCAATCCTATTTTAGATAGATATAAGGCGAAAGGAGAGCTGGTTAATTGGCCTAATGAACGAATCATTCGTAATCTTATCTCCTTAATGCTATCTTATGCTGTGCCATCCATGCTAAATAGTAAAGCAATTGATGTGGGAAAAGTTTCAGATGAGATGATTGAAATTCTAGCAAATAGGATAGTCTTGTGATTCCTATTCTATACCAAGGATGTTACAGTGAGAGGATTCATCTTTGATTTTAGTTCAATAAGGATCTCAAAAAATGAAAAGAACTCTACTTCCTTGACTCTTCCTCTACCAGGCCGTATAATATTCTATATCAATGAAGAAATCACCTTTTGTCATTGTGCAAAGGGTGATTTTATAACGAAAAAAAGGAGACACAATGGGGTATATCTCTACAATCAAAACAGCTGTTCAGCTCTTCCCTTTTTTGGCTTTTTTGCTGACCTTGCCCTACATGATTTTGAATTATCGAAAATATGGTTCGGTCAATAAATTGCGGGTGCTGATTTTCTATTCTTTTATGCTTTACTTGATGACGGTCTATCTCTTGGTGATCCTGCCTCTGCCGGATCCAAGTAAGATTCATACTAGCTACTCGGAAATGGTCAATCTCCAACCTTTTGCTTTTGTAGTGGATTTTTTCAAGGAGAGCCCCTTTGATTTAGCGCAGACTGGTACTTGGATTCAAGCCCTTAAGCATCCAACTTTTTATGTGCCTGCCTTTAATGTCCTAATGTTGATTCCTTTTGGGATGTATCTACGCTATTATTTCAAGTGTGGTTTTAAGAAAACGATTCTCCTGACAGCCCTCTTTAGTTTCTTTTTGGAGTTGACCCAGTTATCAGGTCTCTATTTTCTGTATCCGGGCCCTTACCGCCTAGCAGATGTCGATGATATTATTCAAAATACCACTGGTGGTGGAGTGGGTTATCTGCTTGGTTGGTTCCTGGTATGGTTATTGCCAACAAGAGACGAAATTGACGAGCATTCTTTCCGAGTAGGGACGAAAGTATCTGGTTTCCGGATGGGTCTTGCCTTCTTGATCGACTTTGTGATGCTATCCTTGCTTTACGCGGTAATCGAGCGTATAGAGACGGTTCCTTATGTAGCAGTTTTGGCTGTTTATTTTGGTTTGATTCCCTTGTGGCGGGGCAAAACCTTGGGAATGGCTTTATTGAAATTCCGCTTGCATTTTGACAAGCAAAAATGGCTTCGCACCATCTGGCGGGGAATCCTAGTAGTAGGTTATTTCTACTTGATTCCTCAAGGGTTGTTCTATTTGATTTCGCTCTTGAATAGCGATTTGACGGACAATTCCCTCTTAACCCTGTCCATGATTTTATTGCTCTTCTTTGTGCTTTTATTGTACCTGATCCTCACCCTTGCTATCGTCTTGCTCAATCGTCGCTTTCCCTTTGACCGTCTAGCTGGAGCTGAGTATGAGAGTACGGTGCGAGTGAAGAAAGAGCTCTTAAAAGATGAAACTGAATCGTCAAAATAGAGAGAGTGGGACAGAAATCGGTAATTCGTTAGAATTCGATTTCGTCGTCTCACCTCCGCACAGTTGAGTAGGGCTGTAAAAGCTGATGAAATCAGCGTAGTAGAGCCCACTCAACCACTGCGTCTTGCTCGACAATCCAAAAACAATAAAGAGGCTAGGACTTTTGTCCCAGCCTCTTTATTTTTTTATACACGTTTAAAATATCCGAACGTTCCCAGTTGAGGAGGGCGATTTTAAGGGGAATGTGCTACAATGGAAGCAAATAGATAGAATGGAGCAGTGAAATGAAAGCAATTATTACAGTCGTTGGAAAAGACCAAAAAGGAATCGTAGCGGGTGTCGCAACGAAAGTAGCAGAATTAGGACTCAATATCGATGATATCTCTCAAACCGTATTGGATGAATACTTTACCATGATGGCGGTTGTATCGTCAGATGAGAAAAAAGATTTCACACAGCTCCGTTCAGAGTTGGAAGAATTCGGACAGTCTCTTCATGTAAAAATCAATATCCAAAGCGCAGCGATTTTTGATGCCATGCACAATTTGTAAGATAGGGGTTGAGAATTTATGGACATTAAACAGGTAACAGAAACCATTGCCATGATTGAGGAGCAGAACTTCGATGTTCGGACTATCACCATGGGGATTTCGCTTCTCGATTGTATTGATCCGGATATCGAAAAGGCAGCGGAAAAAGTCTACAAGAAGATTGTGACAAAGGCCAAGGACTTAGTGGCTGTTGGGGATGAGATCGCGGCGGAACTCGGCATTCCCATTGTGAACAAGCGGGTTTCGGTCACTCCGATTTCCATTATCGGAGCAGCAACCAATGCGACAGACTATGTACCCTTTGCCAAGGCGCTGGATCGTGCAGCGAAGGAAGTTGGGGTTAACTTTATCGGTGGCTTCTCAGCCTTGGTTCAAAAAGGCTACCAAAAAGGGGATGAAATCCTCATTAATTCCATTCCTCGCGCCCTTGCAGAGACGGATTTTGTCTGCTCTTCAGTCAATATCGGATCGACCAAGACGGGGATCAATATGACCGCTGTTCGAGACATGGGCCGCATCATTAAAGAAGCATCTCAAGCAGATCCGATGGGGCCTGGTAAGCTCGTAGTCTTTGCCAATGCGGTAGAAGATAACCCCTTTATGGCGGGAGCCTTCCATGGTGTCGGTGAAGCGGATGTCGTCATCAACGTTGGGGTTTCAGGACCTGGTGTCGTCCAACGGGCCATCGAAAAAGTACCAGGCGCTAGCTTTGATGTATTGGCTGAAACAGTCAAGAAGACAGCTTTCAAAATCACTCGTGTCGGGCAATTAGTGGGTCAAATGGCTAGTGAACGTCTCGGTGTTGAGTTTGGGATTGTAGACTTGTCTCTCGCACCAACGCCAGCTGTTGGGGATTCGGTTGCCCGCGTCCTCGAAGCGATGGGGCTTGAAGTAGTAGGAACCCACGGAACTACCGCAGCCTTAGCTTTACTCAATGACCAGGTGAAAAAAGGTGGAATCATGGCTTGTAACCAAGTCGGTGGTTTGTCAGGTGCCTTCATTCCGGTCTCAGAAGATGAAGGGATGATTGCGGCGGTCCAATCAGGTCATATCAACCTGGAAAAATTGGAAGCCATGACAGCTATCTGCTCAGTCGGTCTGGATATGATTGCCATCCCAGCTGATACTCCAGATACAACCATTGCGGCCATGATTGCCGATGAAGCAGCTATCGGAGTGATCAACCAAAAGACAACAGCCGTTCGGATCATTCCTTATGGAAAAGAAGGCGATATGTTAGAGCTCGGTGGACTTCTTGGATCTGCTCCGGTAATGAAGGTCAACAAAGCTTCATCAGCTGATTTCATTGCCCGTGGTGGTCAAATTCCAGCTCCGGTTCATAGCTTTAAAAACTAAGAGAAATCTAGTATAATAGTAGAAAATAGAAAAGTCTGTGATGATAAAACTCCAGACTTTTTTCTTGCAAAAGGAGACAAGATGGCTAAAACAAGATTATTTGTGATTCGTCATGGGAGAACCATGTTTAATACCATTGGCCGTGCTCAAGGCTGGTCCGATACACCCTTGACAGCAGAAGGAGAACGAGGGATTCAAGCTCTAGGAATCGGCTTGCGTGAGTCCGGTTTGGAGTTTACTCGAGCTTATTCCAGTGATTCAGGCCGTGCCATTCAGACCATGGGGATCATTCTTGATGAATTGGGCTTGAAAGACCAGATTCCTTATCGCTTTGACAAACGGATCCGCGAATGGTGTTTTGGAAGTTTTGATGGTGCCTATGGAGGGGAGCTCTTTCATGGTGTCGTGCCGCGCGTGCTGGATGTGGAGGATTATAAGACCTTGACCTTGGAAGACTTGGCCAATGGAATTTGCCAAGTGGACACAGCAAATTGGGCTGAACCTTGGGAAGTCTTGAAAAAACGAATCCTAGAAGGTTTTGAAGCCATTGCCAAAGAAGTAGAAGAAAATGGTGGAGGCAATGCCTTGGTGGTCAGCCATAGTTGGACCATTCAGACCTTAGTCTGCTTGGTCGAAGGAAAACCAAATCTCAATCTGCCTCTTTCAAACGGTAGTGTTACCCTTGTAGAATATGAAGATGGAAAATTGACGGTTAAGGTGTTTGGAGATAGCAGTTACCGTGAGGTCGGTGAAAGCTTGCAAGAATCCTAGTCCATAATGAAAGGCTGACCCTTTGGTCATGGCCTTTTCTTTTTCTCAAAACTTGTAAGAGCTTTCCTACTTTCTTTTTGCAAAAAATGATATAATGAAAGAGATACATACGGAGGTAATACAATGACAAAAACCAGATTATATATTGCTCGTCATGGAAAAACCATGTTTAATACCATTGGGCGGGCACAGGGCTGGTCAGACACTCCGCTGACAGAAGCAGGAGAGCGTGGAATTCAAGAATTAGGACTTGGTCTCAAGGAAGCTGGGCTTTCTTTTGAAGAGGCTGTTTCGAGTGATTCTGGACGCACCATTCAAACCATGGGAATTATTCTTCAAGAACTCGGTCTGACAGGAAAAATCCCTTATCGTTATGACAAACGGATCCGCGAGTGGTGTTTTGGTAGTTTTGACGGTGCTTATGATGGCGATCTCTTCATGGGAGTTTTACCCCGTGTCTTTAAGGTCGATGATTTCCATCAGTTGAGCCTGATGGAGCTAGCAGAAGGGATCGTCGAAGTGGATACCACGGGCTGGGCTGAATCCTGGAGTACCTTGAGTGGTCGGATTAAAGAAGGATTTGAAGCTATCGCAAAAGAGGTAGAAGCAGCTGGCGGTGGCAATGCTATTGTGGTCAGCCATGGTATGACCATTACGACCTTGATTTATCTCATTGATCCAAAAGCGGTCGAAGAATTGGTCTTGGACAACGGAAGCGTGACGGTATTGGCCTATGAAGATGGTGTCTTTCATATTGAAAAGATTGGGGATATGTCCTATCGTAAGGTTGGAGCAAAACTTCTAGAGGGTGGCCATGACGAATAAGTATAGACGCGCACGAAAAAAACGTAAAAAATGGTGGCCTTACCTATTGAGTTTCTTTCTTCTTGTGGTCCTTGGATCGGGAATTGGTGCTTACTTAGCGAAGCCAAGCTTGTTTTCAGGGCTTCAGTTTTGGAAGGCTAAAAAAACAGCTGTAACGACTCCCTCTTCTTCTAAGAAAAAGAAAGGAAAATCAGATTTACCAGCCGTTTCGACAAAAGACTGGCAGTTGATCTTGGTCAATCGTGATAATGTGAAGCCTGAGCTGAACCCACAATTAACAGATGTGGATGCTATCAAAGTGGATAGTCGGATTGTAGAACCGACTCGTCAATTTTTAGAAGCGGCTCGAAAAATTGCCCCAGAAGAAACCTTGATATCAGGCTATCGAAGTGTGGCCGAGCAAACAGAGCTCTATAATGAACGTGTTGCGCAACTAGAGGCTAGCGGCCTTTCGCACGAAGAAGCTGAAAAGCAGGTGCAGACCCAGGTACAGGTCCCTGGTGCTAGTGAACACCAGACGGGACTTGCGATTGATATGAGTGTCGAAGCTGGTCAAAGTGATGAGTTGGGCATGCAGCTGGCTGCCATCGCACCGCAATATGGCTTTGTCCTTCGCTACCCAGATGGGAAGAGCAACATCACGGGTGTGAATTTTGAGAATTGGCATTTCCGTTATGTTGGCGTAGAAAATGCTCAGTATATGGCCAACCATCAGCTAGTATTGGAAGAATATATTCAACTCTTGAAAAAAGCTGGTAAATAAGAGGAGATTCACTTCTCTAGGTCTTAAGAATGATTTTTAGCACTCTTGGAAAAAGAGTGCTAATTTTTTGGATTTTTCTCTTGACTTTCTTTTGGATGGGTGTATAATAGAATCATGGTTTAGCACTTAAGTGTTTAGAGTGCTAAAATATGAAAGAGAGGTGAGGTCATGGTTACAGAACGTCAAAATGAGATTCTCAATCTTGTTGTCGATATCTTTACCAAGACCCACGAACCAGTCGGTTCAAAAGCGCTACAAGATGTCATTCAATCCAGTAGTGCGACCATTCGAAACGACATGGCTGCCCTCGAAAAGCAAGGGTTGCTAGAGAAAGCCCACACTTCGAGTGGCCGCATGCCTAGCCGAGCTGGTTTTCAATATTTTGTTCAGAACTCCCTTGATCTAGAGTTGATTGATGAGCAAGATGTCTACCAGGTGGTGAAAGCCTTTGATTTCGAAGCCTTTAAGTTAGACGATATCTTGGATGCTACGGCCAAGTTACTAGCCCAGATGACGGGCTACACCGCAGTGATTCAGGATGTTGAACCGACACGTCAGCGCTTGACTGGTTTTGAGATTGTTCCATTATCCAATCACGATGCCTTAGCAGTTCTGACCTTGGATGAATCAAAGCCTGTCACCGTCCAGTTTGCCATTCCAAAGAATTTCTTAACCAGTGATTTGGAAATCTTCCATCAGCTGGTTCAGGAACGCTTCATTGGAAATACAGTCTTGGATATCCACTACCGCTTGCGGACGGAGATTCCACAGATTGTACAGCGCTATTTCAAGACGACAGATAATGTGCTGGATCTCTTTGATTACGTCTTCTCGCAACTGTTTCAAGAACTGGTCTTTGTAGAAGGAAAGGTTTCATCATTAACCTACGCCGATCTTCAGACCTATCAGTTCTTAGATAATCCCCAACACGTAGCCTTGGAGTTACGAGGGGGAATGCCAGAAGACCAAATGACCCAGATCCTGGTTGCAGAATCCCAAGAGAAGGCCTTGAAAAATGTGACGGTCATTAGTCATAAGTTCCTGGTTCCTTATCGTGGGATGGCCCTCATGCATGTGATCGGTCCTGTAGAGATGGATTACAGGCGTGTGATTAGCCTGGTCAATGTCATCGGCCGAGTACTGGTCATGAAGTTGACGGATTACTACCGTTACCTCAACAGCAACCATTATGAAGTAAATTAAGACCAAATGAAAGGGGTGTATGCCTTGACAGAAGATATCAAAAAAGAAGACGTGAAAGAAGAGGAAGTTGACCAAACAACTGAAGAAGTTGTAGAGGAAAGCAACCAACCTTCTGAGTTAGATGAAGCACAAGCGCGTGCCGAGGAATTTGAAAACAAGTACCTTCGTGCTCATGCAGAAATGCAAAACATTCAGCGACGTGCCAATGAAGAACGTCAACAATTACAAAAATACCGTAGCCAAGATTTGGCAAAAGCGATCTTACCATCACTGGACAACTTAGAACGTGCCCTTGCCGTCGAAGGATTGACAGATGATGTGAAGAAGGGCTTGGAAATGGTCCAAGAAAGTTTGGTACATGCTCTGAAAGAAGAAGGAATTGAAGAAATTCCAGCGGACGGAGCCTTTGACCATAACTACCACATGGCCATCCAAACCTTACCTGCAGATGATGAACATCCAGCAGATACCATCGCACAAGTCTTCCAAAAAGGCTACAAACTCCATGACCGCATCCTACGCCCAGCCATGGTAGTAGTATATAACTAGGCTACCTTGTCCGAAACGACACTAAACTATGAAAGAAAGATTAACATTGGTTTGGCTTTGCCAATAGTGAGCGAAGCGAACCAAAGGCGATACTCTTCGCCGTGGCGGTATCTTCGCAAACTTTGAGACCTTAGGCTCAAAGTTTAGTCAAAGAGATTGACGAAGTCAAGCTCTGACGGCGTCGCCACTTAAGAAGAGTATCAAAAAGAAAAAAAGAGAAAAAATAACGAGGAGAAAAACATATGTCTAAAATTATCGGTATTGACTTAGGTACAACAAACTCAGCAGTAGCAGTTCTTGAAGGAACTGAATCAAAAATTATCGCAAACCCAGAAGGTAACCGCACAACTCCATCTGTTGTGTCATTCAAAAACGGTGAAATCATCGTTGGTGATGCCGCAAAACGTCAAGCAGTCACAAACCCAGATACGATCATCTCTATCAAATCTAAGATGGGTACTTCTGAAAAAGTTTCTGCAAACGGTAAAGAATATACACCACAAGAAATTTCAGCTATGATTCTTCAATACTTGAAAGGTTACGCTGAAGATTACCTTGGTGAAAAAGTAACGAAAGCAGTTATCACAGTTCCTGCTTACTTCAACGATGCACAACGTCAAGCAACTAAAGACGCTGGTAAAATCGCTGGTCTTGAAGTAGAACGTATCGTCAACGAACCAACAGCAGCAGCCCTTGCTTATGGTTTGGATAAGACTGATAAAGAAGAAAAAATCTTGGTATTCGACCTTGGTGGTGGTACATTCGACGTATCTATCCTTGAACTCGGTGATGGTGTCTTCGATGTATTGGCGACTGCAGGGGACAACAAACTCGGTGGTGACGACTTTGACCAAAAAATCATCAATCACATGATTGCAGAATTCAAGAAAGAAAATGGTATTGACTTGTCTACTGACAAGATGGCAATGCAACGTTTGAAAGATGCGGCTGAAAAAGCTAAGAAAGATCTTTCTGGTGTAACTTCAACACAAATCAGCTTGCCATTCATCACTGCTGGTGAAGCTGGGCCTCTTCACTTGGAAATGACTTTGACTCGTGCCAAATTTGACGATTTGACTCGTGATCTTGTTGAACGTACAAAAGTTCCAGTTCGTCAAGCCCTTTCAGATGCAGGTTTGAGCTTGTCAGAAATCGATGAAGTTATCCTTGTTGGTGGTTCAACTCGTATCCCAGCCGTTGTAGAAGCTGTTAAGGCTGAAACTGGTAAAGAGCCAAACAAATCAGTAAACCCTGACGAAGTAGTTGCCATGGGTGCTGCCATCCAAGGTGGTGTGATCACTGGTGATGTTAAAGACGTTGTCCTTCTTGACGTAACACCATTATCACTCGGTATCGAAACAATGGGTGGAGTATTTACAAAACTTATCGATCGCAACACTACTATTCCAACATCTAAATCACAAGTCTTCTCAACAGCAGCAGACAACCAACCAGCCGTTGATATCCACGTTCTTCAAGGTGAACGCCCAATGGCAGCAGATAACAAGACTCTTGGACGTTTCCAATTGACTGATATCCCAGCTGCACCTCGTGGTATCCCACAAATCGAAGTAACATTTGACATCGATAAGAACGGTATCGTATCTGTTAAAGCCAAAGACCTTGGAACTCAAAAAGAACAAACAATTGTCATCCAATCAAACTCAGGTTTGACAGACGAAGAAATCGACCGCATGATGAAAGATGCTGAAGCAAACGCTGAAGCCGATAAGAAACGTAAAGAAGAAGTTGACCTTCGTAACGAAGTAGACCAAGCTATCTTTGCGACTGAAAAGACAATCAAGGAAACTGAAGGCAAAGGATTCGATGCAGAACGTGATGCTGCCCAAGCTGCCCTTGATGACCTTAAAAAAGCTCAAGAAGACAACAACTTGGATGAAATGAAAGCAAAACTTGAAGCGTTGAACGAAAAAGCTCAAGGCCTTGCTGTTAAACTCTACGAACAAGCCGCAGCAGCTCAACAAGCTCAAGCAGGAGCAGAAGGCGCACAAGCAACAGGAAACGCAGGCGATGACGTCGTAGACGGAGAGTTTACGGAAAAGTAAAACAATCCAGTGGATTGTTTTAGCGGAACCTCCTGAAATAAAGAAAGGTTCCGAGATTTGAGGATTCCTTTAAGCCGAAACTCAATTCAGCCTAACTAGTAAATGATAAAAAGAAATCCAGAGGTTGCAACCCAGCCTCTGTTTTTCGGTAAAATAGAGGTTGTTGCGTATGAAAAAAGTACTTTGCTTGATTTATCCTAATTTTTCTCTTTATGAGATAACTGCTTTAACGAGTACTTTAGCTCTGTCTTTTGATGTTACGATTGATTATGCCGCTTCAGATCATTCGATGGTGGTCTCTGAGGATGGCTTGCCCTGTCAACCAACGAAAACACTAGATCAAATCCGTATAGAAGAGTATTCTTGCGTGATTTTGCCAGGAATGGTCAACATAGGACCTGCCCTACAGGATGAGAAATTGATTTCGTTCTTGAGTGGCCTTGGTGGGCAAGATATCCTCATTGCAGTCATTTCTTCAGCTCCTCTTTTATTAGCGAAAGCAGGTCTGTTGAAGGACACGAAATTTACAGGTGGAATTTGGCAAAACTTCTTTGACTATTTTGAATTTCTTCCACGTGAAAATTTCCAACCCAAACTGGTTGTGCAAGATAAACAGATCATTACAGCTATCGGTTTTGCCCATCAAGAGTTTGCAAGAAAAGTGATTCTAAGTTTAGGCTTGGCAGAGAATACGGACAACTATTTTAAAGAACGAAACGACTACTCAGAAGAGGATTTGATATTTACTCTATCGGACCAAGAGTTTGATCAAGTGAAGCGAAGTATAGAAAACACCCTCTAAAGATGTACATGAAAATTATAGAAAGGAACAAAGAGTGTTCGGGGAATTGAACCCGAGCTCTGAAGTTTCTTACTCAATATGAAAGAAAGGAACAAAAAGTGTTCGCAATCGAACACGGGCTACGGACTGTGCCAAAAAGATAGTTTTTTCTAGGACGCAAGCGTCCGTCGTCAAAACTCCTATTTTGGCTGTGTCCGTTTAACGCCCTTTGTATCTTGAATTATGAACAATACTGAATTTTATGACCGTTTGGGCGTTTCAAAGAATGCATCTCAAGATGAGATCAAGAAAGCCTATCGGAAATTATCTAAAAAATATCACCCAGATATCAACAAGGAGCCTGGTGCTGAGGAGAAGTACAAGGAAGTTCAAGAAGCTTATGAGACTTTGAGTGACGAGCAAAAACGGGCTGCTTATGACCAATATGGTGCTGCAGGTGCCAATGGTGGCTTCGGTGGCGGAGCAGGTGGTTTTGGTGGCTTTGATGGTGCTGGTTTTGGTGGCTTTGAAGATATCTTCTCTAGCTTCTTTGGTGGTGGTGCAAGCCGTAATCCGAATGCTCCTCGCCAAGGGGATGACCTCCAATACCGCGTCAATCTCAAGTTTGAAGAAGCGATTTTTGGTGCGGAAAAAGAAGTCAAGTACCATCGGGAAGCTAGCTGTCATACCTGTCATGGTTCTGGAGCTAAGCCAGGCACTAGTCCGGTGACCTGTGGACGCTGTCATGGTTCTGGAGTCATCAATGTGGATACGCAAACCCCTCTTGGGATGATGCGCCGTCAAGTGACCTGTGATGTCTGTCATGGCCGTGGTCAAGAAATCAAAGATCCATGTACGACTTGTCGTGGAACAGGTCATGAAAAACAAGCTCATAGCGTGAACGTCAAGATTCCTGCCGGAGTTGAAACGGGTCAACAAATCCGCTTAGCTGGTCAAGGAGAAGCTGGCTTTAACGGTGGACCTTATGGGGACTTGTATGTTGTTGTCAATGTTGAGCCGAGCGATCGCTTCGAACGAGATGGCTCAACCATCTACTACAAGTTAGACCTGAACTTTGTTCAAGCAGCTCTTGGAGATACGGTCCATGTGCCAACTGTTCACGGAGATGTCGATTTGGTCATTCCTGAAGGAACCCAAACCGGTAAGAAATTCCGTCTCCGTGGAAAAGGGGCTCCAAGCTTACGTGGTGGTGCTATGGGGGATCAATATGTATCTGTCAATGTCGTCACCCCAACTGGTTTAAATGACAAGCAAAAAGAAGCCCTTCAAGCCTTTGCGGAAGCAAGTGATTTGAAGGTCAACCCAAAGAAAAAAGGGTTCTTTGATAAGGTCAAAGATGCTTTAGATGATTTATAAGAATGAACGAGTTTCCTTTTGAGTAAGGGGCTCGTTTTATTTTGGATCGAATCCAAGAACTTCCTCTCCTAATTAAAGAATAATGAGGACCCTCATTGAATTTATTAAGATATGGTGGTAAATTTAAGAAAACGATTACAAAGACAATTTAGGAGGTCCTGATGAAATCACATCAACCACGTTATGCGATTCGCAAGTATGCAGTAGGAGCTGCTTCGGTGCTCATAGGATTTTTTGCTGGTGCTCATGTTGTAGCGGCCGATACGCCGACGACTACTGAAAGTCCTGCAACGACAGTTCCAACTCAGCCAAGCGAAGGCGAGGCGACGCTCTCCCCCAATGAGGAAGCTTCTCAGCTAACAGTAGAAAAACCAACGGCTCCTGCCCCAATCGTCGATCAAAGTCAACCGACACTGCCTGATCGTGAATTGCGGGTATCAGATCTTGACCGTTTGATTCGCGAAGAAGCAAGCTCTGTCGCAGAGTCGGATGTGGCAGCCCAACCAGCGACAGCAGCGACGGAAACGCCTGCTAAAGATCCTGACCAAGAAGAAAAATTAGCCAAGAAAAAGATTGTTTCGATTGATGCCGGTCGCAAGTACTTCTCACCGGATCAAATCAAGGAAATCATTGATGAAGCAAGTAAGACGGGTTATACAGACTTGCATCTTCTAGTTGGAAATGACGGCTTGCGCTTTGTGCTGGATGATATGTCTTTGAAAGTGGGAGATACTTCTTATTCTAGCCAAGCCGTGACAGATGCGGTTGAAAAAGGGACGAAGGCTTATTACGATGATCCGAACGGAACAGCCTTGACCCAGGCTCAAATGGATGATATTTTGGCCTACGCCAAATCGAAGAAAGTAGGTGTCATCCCAACCATTAATAGTCCAGGTCACATGGATGCGATTCTGACGGCCATGGAACAATTAGGGATCGAAAACCCTCACTTTAATTACTTTGGCACTAAAAAATCAGCTCGGACAGTTGATTTGGATAACCAAAAAGCCTTAGACTTTACTAAGGCTTTGGTAGACAAGTATGCTGCTTATTTCAGTGGCAAGTCAGATATTTTCAATATTGGTTTGGATGAATATGCTAACGATGCCACAGATGCCCATGGTTGGCAGGTTCTCCAAGCTAGCAAGCATTGGCCAGGTGAAGGCTATCCAGAAAAAGGCTATGAAAAATTCATCCAATATGCTAATGATCTAGCAGCTATTGTGAAAAAACACAAGATGAAACCAATGGCTTTCAATGATGGAATCTACTACAATGGCGATACTTCCTATGGTACTTTTGACAAGGATATCATTGTCTCCTACTGGACAGGTGGCTGGAACGGCTATGATGTCGCATCTTCAAAACTCTTGTCTGAACTAGGTCATCAGATTCTTAATACCAATGATGCATGGTATTATGTGCTTGGACGGGACAAGGCTGGATCTGGTTGGTACAACCTGGATCAAGGTCTCGAAGGAATTTCCAAGTCAGCGATTGATGTGGTTCAAAAAAATGATGGGGCTAAGGTGCCCTTCATCGGTGGGATGGTAGCTGCCTGGGCAGATACGCCATCCGCAACCTACAAAAAAGACCTTCTCTTTAAGCTCATGCATGCCTTTGCGGACAAGAATGCGGACTACTTTGTAGCAGATCCTGAAGTCGTCGAAAAAGCTATTTCAGAAGCTCCAACTGATTTGGATCACTATACACCGGAATCTCTAGTAGCCTTTACGGCAGCTAAAAAAGCATTAGAAGGGGCAGGAGCAGACACGACTCGAGCAGAGGCCAAAACCTTGATCGACCATCTCAAAGCAGCTCAGGATGCTTTGGTGTATACAGAAAGCTACGCGAAAGAAGTTGCTGCAAAAGAAGCAGCGGAAAAACTTGCCATGAAGAAGGTCATCTCGATCGATGCGGGCCGCAAATACTTCTCACTGGATCAGTTGAAACGGATCGTCGACAAGGCCAGTGAGCTGGGTTATTCTGACTTGCACCTCCTTGTCGGAAACGATGGTATGCGCTTCGTGCTCGATGATATGACGGTGGAAGCCAATGGAAAAACCTATGCTAGTGATGATGTGAAAAAGGCCATTTTAGAAGGCACCAAGGCCTATTACGATGATCCAAATGGTCAAGCATTGACCCAAGCGGAAATGGATGAACTCCATGCTTATGCGACTGCGAAAGGAATCGGCTTGATTGCGGCAGTCAATAGTCCTGGACACATGGATGCTTTGTTGGTGGCCATGGAAAAATTGGGCATTGAAAATCCACAAGCCATCTTTGATACGGTTTCAAAAACAACCATGGATTTGACCAATGAAGCAGCAGTCAACTTTACCAAAGCCTTGATTGGCAAGTACATGGACTACTTCAAAGACAAGTCTAAGATCTTTAACTACGGAACAGATGAATATGCCAATGACGCTACCAGTGCGCAAGGCTGGTACTACCTCAAGTGGTATGACCTCTATGGTAAATTTGCAGAGTATTCCAATAGTCTTGCAGCCATGGCGCGTGAAAAAGGCTTGCAGCCAATGGCCTTTAACGATGGCTTCTATTATGGAGATGAAGATGATGTCGCCTTTGACAAGGACGTCTTGATTTCATACTGGTCTAAAGGATGGTGGGGCTATAATCTCGCATCTCCACAGTATTTGGCAGATAAGGGCTATAAATTCCTTAATACTAACGGAGACTGGTACTATGTTTTGGGAAGAACACCTGAAACGGGTGGTGGTTATATTGAAAAAGCGATTGCCAATGCAGCTGCTACTCCATTTAGACAACTCCCAAGTACAACATATCCAGAAACATCTTTGCCGATGGTCGGTAGCATGGTAGCTGTTTGGTGTGATACCCCAAGTGAAGAATACATCGAAAAAAATGTCTTTGATCTCATGGAAGCTTTTGCCAACCATAACAAGGACTATTTCAAGGCGGACTTCACTGCTCTTAGAAAAGCAGTTGCTACGGTGCCAACAGATCTAGACATATACACACCAGAATCGCGCGCAGCACTTGCGAAAGTCTTAGATAACTTGAATTGGAATGTGAGCCGTGCTCATCAAGATCAGGTGGATCAAGAAGTGGCTGCTCTGACTCAAGCCCTTGCGGGGCTCAAGCCAATCACGCAAGTAGGTAGCTTGGCTGAAAATGACGTCAAAGCCCTAGTGGAAGACAAACCAAGTCTTGACATCGTGGAGAAAGAACCTGATTTTGACCTTGTGGAACGGACCAATCCAGATCTCGCTAAAGGAGAACGCAGAGTGATCCAGGCTGGGGTTAAAGGGCAAGGTCTTGAGTATGTAGAGGTTTCGGCACTTGATCAAAGTCGAAAAGTGATCGCTACAGAAGTTGCTAAAGAGCCAGTTGCAGAAATTGTTGAAGTCGGTACCAAAGAGGTTGTGACTCCAGCAAGCCCTTCAGTAGAAGCACCAGTGAAGTCAGACGTGCTTGTAAATAAAATGGTTCCAGATCCTTCAACGCCTCAAGTGGTCTCGAAGAATCAACCAGTAAATACCCCAACGCCAATTCCAGCAGCTGTGGAAAAAGAGGTTCGTTCAGAAGCAGTAAACTCTCACAAGCAACTTCCAGAAACAGGAGTGGAATCTGCACTTGGACTCGCTTTACTAGGAGCGATCTTAGGAGCAGCAGGAATGGACTTGAAAAATAAAAAAAGAGACTGAGACTTAGTTGACTTGTAACAGGTCGAAGTTAGGAGAGTGGGACAGAAATCGGTAATTCGTTAGAATTCGATTTCGTCGTCCCACCTCCGCACAGTTGAGTAGGGCTGT
>NZ_JALDUR010000022.1 GCF_023109675.1 Streptococcus parasanguinis
TGATGAAATCAGCGTAGTAGAGCCCACTCAACCACTGCGTCTTGCTCGACAATCCAAAAATAATTGAGAGGCTAGGAATTTTGTCCCAGCCTCTTTTTCGTATTAAACAAGATGACGTTCAAATGGATCATCTGAGATTCCTTGATCTAGAATCAAGCGACACCATTCTTTGGCTGAGAAGAGGCTGTGATCCTTGTAATTTCCGCAAGACTCAATGGTTGTGCCTGGGACATCCTCCCAAGTGCTGATAGAAGCAATTTCTTCTAGAGAATCTTTAATCACTTTAGCAATTTCCGTACTTGAATGCTGTCCCCACATGATCATATGAAAACCGGTGCGACATCCAAATGGGGAACAATCAATCATTCCATCGATGCGTTTGCGAATAAGCATTGCAAGAAGGTGCTCGATGGTGTGGAGCCCTGCCGTTGGAATCGCATTTTCATTGGGTTGCACCAGGCGAATATCAAAGTTAGAGATGATATCTCCTTTGGGTCCAGTTTCCTCACCAATCAAGCGTACATAGGGAGCCTTTACAGCTGTGTGGTCCAATTCAAAACTTTCAACAATTACTTCTTTTGTCATACTCAAATCCTTCTTTGTTTTTCTTGATTATAGCATAAAAAAGCAGATTCAACAAAGTGGAAATAAATGAATTCCTCACAGATGTTCCATGAAAGAAACGTGGATAAAAGAACAAGGGTTAAGCAAAAATATAAAAGGTTTTTCCTGTTTTTTTAGATTGTTAATTTTAGTAATTTATGGTAAAATGTAAAAGAATTTTTAATTCAACTAATTAAATAGATTTGGGGTAAAAGCATGAATTTTGTAATTACAGGTGTTTTTGCCGCGGTCATTGGTTTAGTCATTGGATATGTGGGAACTGCTCTTAAAATGAAAGCTTCAAAAGAAGCTGCGGAACTCACCCTTTTGAATGCTGAACAAGAAGCAACGAATTTACGTGGACAGGCTGAACGCGAAGCCGATTTGATTTTAAAAGAGGCGAAGCATGAGTCAAGTTCACTTAAAAAAGAAGCACTTTTGGAGGCAAAGGAAGAAGCCAGAAAATATCGTGAAGAGGTCGATGCTGAGTTTAAGTCAGAACGACAAGAATTGAAGCAATTAGAAAGCCGTTTGGCAGAACGTGCTAGCAATCTTGATCGTAAAGACGACATTTTAACAAGCAAAGAACAGTCTCTTGAACACAAAGAGCAAAGTCTTACAGATAGAACTAAACACATTGATGCGCGTGAACAACAGCTGGAAGAGCTTGAACACAAGAAAGTAGAAGAACTGGAACGTGTCGCTGCTCTAAGTCAAGGAGAAGCGCGTGACATTATTTTGAATCAGACGGAAGAGCATCTTTCAAAAGAAATTGCATCGCGAATTCGTGATGCTGAGTTGGAAGTGAAGGAACGTTCTGATAAGATGGCTAAAGACATTCTTGTCCAAGCCATGCAACGGATGGCAGGTGATTTTGTTGCAGAGCAAACAAACTCAACCGTTCATTTGCCAGATGATAGCATGAAGGGCCGTATTATCGGTCGTGAAGGGCGCAATATTCGTACCTTTGAGAGCTTGACAGGTGTCGATGTGATTATCGATGATACGCCAGAGGTGGTGACCTTGTCAGGGTTTGATCCGATTCGTCGTGAAATTGCCCGTATGACAATGGAGAGCCTTCTCAAAGATGGTCGCATCCATCCAGCCCGCATCGAAGAGCTGGTTGAGAAGAACCGTCAGGAAATTGACAATCGTATTCGTGAATACGGTGAGGCAGCTGCCTATGAAATCGGTGCGCCAAACCTCCATCCAGATTTGATGAAAATCATGGGACGGTTGCAATTCCGTACATCTTATGGTCAAAACGTTTTGCGTCACTCCATTGAAGTTGCCAAACTTTCTGGTATTATTGCCAGTGAGTTGGGTGAAAATGCTACTTTGGCACGACGTGCAGGGTTCTTGCATGATATCGGTAAAGCGATTGACCGTGAAGTGGAAGGAAGTCACGTTGAGATTGGGACAGAATTGGCACGTAAGTATAAAGAACACCCAGTGGTTGTCAATACTATTGCCAGTCACCATGGAGATGTGGAACCTGAAAGTGTTATCGCAGTCATTGTCGCTGCAGCTGATGCCTTGAGTGCGGCTCGACCTGGAGCACGAAGTGAGTCACTTGAAAGTTACATCAAGCGTTTGCAAGATCTTGAAGAAATTGCAAACAGCTTTGAAGGAGTTAAGACAAGTTTCGCCCTTCAAGCAGGACGTGAAATCCGTATTATGGTGAGC
This sequence comes from Streptococcus parasanguinis, assembly GCF_023109675.1. Classification (GTDB taxonomy): domain Bacteria; phylum Bacillota; class Bacilli; order Lactobacillales; family Streptococcaceae; genus Streptococcus; species Streptococcus parasanguinis_I. The sequence goes on from NZ_JALDUR010000022.1 coordinate 2,290, forward strand.
CCTGAGGCAATCAAGGATGATAAAGTGACGATCTTAGCTCATGATATTCGTGAGAAGATAGAGTCAAATCTTGAATATCCTGGAAACATTAAGGTTACCGTTATTCGAGAATTGCGTGCAGTAGATTACGCAAAATAAACGAAAAGCTTGAGATCTAGCATCTCAAGCTTTTTGAATGAAAAAAATCAGTTGAAAATTAGGCCGATTTTTGTTACACTAGATAGAAAGACATTGAAGGAGAAATCATGGCGGATCGTGGCTTATTAATTGTATTTTCTGGCCCTTCAGGGGTTGGAAAAGGAACGGTCAGACGAGAAATTTTTGAAAACTCGGACAATCAGTTTCAGTATTCTGTATCGATGACGACGCGTGCACAACGTCCAGGTGAAGTGGATGGTGTCGATTATTTTTTCCGTACACGTGAAGAATTTGAAGATTTGATCCGTCAAGGGCAAATGTTAGAGTATGCTGAGTACGTTGGAAATTACTATGGGACTCCTTTAACTTATGTGAATGAAACCTTGGACAAAGGAATCGATGTATTCCTTGAAATTGAAGTTCAAGGTGCGCTCCAAGTAAAGAAAAAAGTGCCAGATGCAGTTTTTATCTTCTTAACCCCGCCTGATTTGGATGAATTACAAGATCGATTAGTGGGACGCGGAACAGATAGTGCAGAAGTTATTGCGCAACGGATTGAAAAAGCAAAAGAAGAAATCGCCATGATGCGTGAATATGACTACGCAATTGTGAACGATGAAGTTCCTCTTGCTGCTGAACGTGTCAAACGTGTGATCGAAGCAGAACATTTCCGTGTAGACCGTGTCATTGGGCATTATCTGGATATGTTACCAAAAACACAAACTATTGTGAAGAGATAAATAATTAGAAATTAGGTATAGGAATATGATGTTAAAACCTTCTATTGATACATTGCTTGACAAAGTACCCTCAAAATACTCATTGGTCATACTTGAGGCAAAACGGGCCCACGAATTGGAAAGTGGTGCAGTGCCAACTCAAGAATTCCAATCGGTCAAATCAACATTACAAGCGCTTGAAGAAATCGAGTCAGGAAACGTAGTTGTTCACCCGGATCCAGAAGCAAAACGTGAAGCGCTTCGTCGTCGGATTGAAGCAGAGCGAATCCGCAAAGAAGAAGAAGAGCGCAAAATTAAGGAACAAATTGCCAAAGAAAAAGAAGATGGTGAAAAAATTTAAGGTTGGGGACTTCTCAATCTTATTTTTTGCTATTTAAAGGGTTCCGTGATAAAGTAAAGCTCATATGATAGAGGCTGGAGGTGAAAAAGTGATAGCAAAAGTCATCGTAGATGTTCCATTGATGCAGACGGATAAACCCTATTCCTATCAGATTCCATCAGAATTTGAAGATATGGTTGAGGCGGGAATGCGAGTTCATGTTCCCTTTGGTAAAGGGAATCGCCTCATTCAAGGGATTGTGGTAGACGTTGTAGAAGAGGCAGATACAAGCGAGGAATTGAAGGCGATTGGAGAGGTATTAGACTACACTCCAGTCTTAAATCAAGAGCAGTTCTGGTTGGCAGATCAATTGCGAAAAAGTGTCTTTTCCTACAAAATAACAATTTTAAAAGCCATGCTTCCCTCACTTCTTAATTCCAGTTATGACAAGATTTTGTATCCTCAACCATCTTTGGATCCAACTCTCAAAGAGAAACTTTTTTGTGAAAAAAATGAAGTTTCTTTTTCTTCTCTAGATGTGGCCGATCAAGCCCAAGTGATGCGGTTGGTCAGAAAAGGTGATTTGGTACTTGAATACAAGGCCAAGGATAAGAAACAAATTAAAACAGAAAAATGGTATCGCGTTAACCAGGAACGATTAAAAGAACTGCAACCGACTGCGAGAGCTAAAAAAAGACTAGTATTGAAAGAACGCCTGTTGCTAGAGCAAGAGGAGCAACCTTTAGCAGGATTGTATCAGGATTTTTCACGAGAAGTAGTGGCCTATTTTATTGATCAGGATATATTAGAAATTACCGAACGAGAAGTGAATCGGGCAGCATCTTACTATGAAGGAAAAAAACAAACCCGAGCTTTAGTCTTAAATCCAGAACAATCAAAGGCTGTAAAAACAGTTGTTTCTAAACTTGGGAAAGAATCAAAGCCCTTCTTATTAGAAGGTGTGACTGGAAGTGGGAAAACAGAAGTTTATCTGCAGATTATTCAGGAAGTTCTAAATAAGGGGAAAACGGCTATTATGTTGGTTCCTGAGATTTCCCTGACGCCACAGATGACGGATCGTTTTATTTCCCGTTTTGGTCAGGAAGTAGCCATTCTACACTCGGGCTTATCAAATGGTGAGAAGTATGATCAATGGCGAAAAGTTGAACGTGGGGAGGCCAAGGTAGTCGTTGGAGCACGCTCAGCCATCTTTGCTCCTTTAAAAAACATCGGAGCGATCATTATTGATGAGGAGCACGAGGCTTCCTACAAACAAGATAGTAATCCACGCTACCACGCAAGGGATGTCGCAGTCCTAAGGGCTCAGTACAATCAAGCAGTCTTGCTTCTTGGATCTGCTACACCAAGTTTAGAATCACGGGCTCGTGCAACAAAAGGGGTTTATGAATTAATTCGTCTAACCCAGCGGGCCAATCCGGCAGCCAAAATTCCAGAAGTTAAAGTCGTTGATTTTCGTGATTATATTGGCCAAAATGAAGCTGGTAACTTCACTCCGGTTCTAGTGGAAGCTATTGCTGATCGCTTGCAGAAAAAAGAGCAGGTTGTCTTGATGTTGAACCGCCGTGGTTATTCCAGTTTTGTCATGTGTCGCGAGTGTGGAACTGTAGATACTTGTCCCAATTGTGACATCTCACTGACCCTCCATATGGATACTAAAACCATGAACTGTCATTATTGTGGCTATAGTAAAGCGATTCCTCGACACTGTCCAAATTGCCAAAGTCCTTCTATTCGTTATTACGGGACAGGAACGCAAAAAGCCTATGATGAATTACAAGAGATCTTTCCTGAAGCTAAAATTCTGCGCATGGATGTGGATACCACTCGAAAAAAAGGGAGCCACGCAGCGATATTAGATGCTTTCGGGAATGGAGAAGCGGATATTTTGTTAGGGACGCAAATGATTGCGAAGGGCTTGGATTTTCCAAATGTGACGTTAGTGGGTGTCTTGAATGCGGATACTTCTTTAAATTTACCGGATTATCGATCCTCTGAGAGAACCTTTCAACTCTTGACTCAGGTGGCAGGAAGGGCCGGACGAGCAGAGAAAGAAGGAGAGGTTATCATTCAAAGCTACAACCCCAATCATTATGCGATTCGATTTGCCAAAGACCAAGATTATGAAGGTTTTTTTGCCTATGAAATGCAGATTCGCCGGCAGTTAGGCTATACGCCTTATTACTTCACAGTTGGACTAACCCTATCTCATAAGAGTGAGGAAATGGTGATGGAGAAGTCACATCAGGTCATGGAAATTCTCCGATCTGGCTTATCTGATCAGGTCCAAATCTTAGGACCAACACCTAAACCAATTGCACGCACACATAATTTGTATCATTATCAAATCATTGTGAAATATCGTTTTGAAGAAGGGATGACACAGGTCTTGAATCAAATCTTAGAATTTACTCAAGAAAGAGGCAACCAAGATCTCCGTGTCAGTATTGATAATGAACCTCAAAGTTTTATGTAAGGAAGAAAGAAATGACAAAATTAATTTTTATGGGAACGCCTGATTTTTCAGCGACGGTTTTAAAGGGATTGTTAGCAGATTCGCGCTATGAAATTTTGGCAGTTGTGACGCAACCAGACCGCAAAGTAGGTCGCAAAAAAGAGATTCGAATGACCCCAGTGAAGCAGGTAGCTTTGGAACATCAACTACCGGTTTTTCAGCCGGAGAAATTATCGGGTAGTCCGGAAATGGAAACTCTCTTATCCCTAGATGCAGATGGAATTGTGACCGCTGCTTTTGGACAATTTTTACCGACAAAATTGTTGGAGAACTTCCAATTTGCGGTGAATGTCCACGCGTCTTTATTGCCTAAATATAGAGGTGGAGCTCCCATTCACTATGCCCTGATCAATGGTGATGAAGAAGCTGGAGTTACAATTATGGAAATGGTCAAGGAAATGGATGCCGGAGACATGATTGCAGCTCGTTCTCTCCCAATTTTAGATGAGGACAATGTGGGAACTTTGTTTGAAAAATTGGCTGTCCTTGGACGTGACTTACTCCTAGATACTTTGCCAGCTTACCTGGCAGGGGAGATCAAGCCAAGTCCACAAGATCCAAGTTTGGTCACATTTTCACCGAATATTTTACCGGAAGAAGAGGTTTTGAACTGGACCAAAACCAATCGCCAAGTCTTTAATCAGATCCGAGGGATGAATCCTTGGCCGGTCGCTCATACGTTATTAAATGGGCAACGCTTTAAAGTTTATGAAGCAGAGCTATGCGAAGGAAATGGAAATCCAGGAGAAATGATTGCTTTGACCAAAAAAGAGTTGGTGGTCGCTGCAGGAGAAGGCGCATTGTCCCTCAAAGTTGTGCAGCCGGCAGGAAAACCAAAAATGTCCATCACAGACTTTTTGAATGGCGCTGGCCGTCAATTGAAAGTAGGAGATCACTTTGGAAGTTAAACAAATGAATGCGCGTGAACAGATCGTTCGAGTGTTAGAAGAGGTTTTTGAACAGGGAGCTTATTCTAATATTGCACTAAATCAAGCGCTAGAACACTCTCAACTTTCAGATAAAGATAGAAGCTTTGTTACGGAAGTTGTATACGGTACTGTAGCACGAAAGATAACACTCGAGTGGTATCTCGCCCACGTAATTGAAGACCGGACGAAATTAGATCCTTGGCTCTATTATCTTTTGATGATGAGTTTGTATCAACTTGTCTATTTAGACCGAATTCCCGATCATGCCATCGTCAATGAAGCTGTCCAGATAGCAAAACGTCGTAAAGAAGGCAGTGAGAAGTTTGTCAATGCTATTCTTAGAAAGCTCCTCCGCGAGGGGCTACCAGCTGTTGATACGATCAAGCGAAAGAACAAACGTTATTCGGTAGAGTATTCCCTACCTGTATGGTTGGTCAAAGCATTGATCGAAGAATACGGTGAAGAACGCGCTTGCGCTATTTTTAAGAGTCTCTATCAGCGTAATAAATCCAGTATTCGTGTGATTGATCTGGACGAAAAAGAAGAGTTGGCTCAGCTGCTCGAAGCAACCTCCTCTCTACTTGCTTCGTCCGCTCTCGTGAAAGAGCAGGGACATTTTGCAGGACACTCCTTGTTTAAAGAAGGGCGCATTACTATTCAAGATGAGTCCAGTCAGTTGGTGGCACCAGCTTTGGATTTGCAAGGAGATGAGTGGGTTTTAGATGCCTGTGCGGCGCCAGGTGGAAAGACGACTCACCTGGCTTCTTATCTTACAACTGGAAAAGTCACAGCCTTGGATCTCTATGACCATAAGCTCAAATTGATTCAAGAAAATGCTAATCGGCTCCATGTTGCGGACAAAATTTTGACAAAGAAGTTAGATGCGACAAAAGTCTTTGAAACATTTGGACCTGATGCTTTCGATAAAATTTTGGTGGATGCGCCTTGTTCAGGGATTGGTTTGATACGGAGAAAGCCTGATATCAAGTACAATAAAGAGAGTGCAGATTTTGTATCTTTACAAGCTATTCAATTGGCCATTCTGGATAGTGTTTGTCAAAGTGTGCGTAAAGGTGGTATAATAGTGTACAGTACGTGTACAATTATGGGCAAAGAGAATTTTGAAGTGGTGGACCAATTTTTGAAAAACCATCCAAATTTCGAACAAGTCCCATTGGATCACGAAAGAAAAGATATTCTTAAAAATGATTGTATCCTTATTACACCCGAATTATATGGAAGTGACGGCTTCTTTATCAGTCGTTTTAAGAGAATCTCATAATATCAGGAGGAAACTGACAGTATGGATATGACGATCTTAACCGATGTAGGTCAAAGACGGACAAATAACCAAGACTATGCAAATCAATATAAAAACAAGGCAGGAAAATCTATGGTTTTACTTGCTGATGGTATGGGAGGACACCGTGCCGGAAATATTGCTAGTGAAATGGCAGTCACAGACCTAGGTGCGGCTTGGGTTTCTTCTGAGATCGAGACGGTTAATCAAGTACGGGAATGGTTTGCAGAACATTTAGAAGCTGTGAACCGTCGGATCCATTTAGCTGGGCAAGATGATGAGCACAAAGGAATGGGAACGACACTGGAAGCTTTGGCTTTTGTAGAAGAACAAGTGATTTATGCCCATGTTGGAGATTCGCGGATTGGCCTCATTCGTCAGGGCGAATACCAGCAGTTGACCAGTGATCATTCTCTTGTAAATGCTCTTTTGCGAGCAGGTCAAATCACAGAGGAAGAAGCAGCCCATCATCCTCAACGTAACATCATCACTCAGTCCATTGGCCAAAAAGATGAGTTGGAGCCGGATTATGGTTTGGTGACGGTTGAAGCAGATGATTATATTTTGATCAATAGTGACGGTTTAACTAATATGATTGGCCCGGATGAAATCAGAGATATTGTCTTGAGTGATGTTTCACTGGAAGAAAAAGCTCAAACCTTGATTCGTTTTGCCAACAATGCTGGAGGCTTGGATAATATCACTGTTGTACTGCTCCACTTTACTGAGGAGGACGCAGCATGATTCAAATCGGCAAAATTTTTGCCGGGCGATATAAAATCATCCAACAAATTGGACGCGGCGGGATGGCAGATGTTTATCTTGCGCGTGATTTGATTTTAGATGGGGAAGAAGTTGCAGTCAAGGTACTGCGTACGAATTACCAGACGGATCCCATTGCAGTTGCACGTTTTCAGCGTGAAGCAAAGGCGATGGCAGAGCTGGACCATCCAAATATCGTTCGGATTACAGACATTGGCGAAGAAGAAGGACAACAATACCTTGCAATGGAATATGTTGCAGGTTTAGACTTGAAACGCTATATCAAAGAAAATGCTCCTTTATCAAATGAAGAAGCTGTTCGTTTGATGGGGCAGATCCTTCTAGCTATGCGTCTTGCCCATACACGTGGCATTATCCATAGAGATTTAAAACCACAGAATGTCCTCTTGACACCAGATGGAACAGCAAAAGTTTCAGACTTTGGGATTGCAGTGGCCTTCGCAGAGACTAGTTTGACCCAGACCAACTCGATGTTGGGGTCGGTTCATTATTTGTCCCCTGAGCAGGCGCGTGGTTCAAAAGCTACAGTGCAAAGTGACATCTACGCGATGGGGATCATTTTCTATGAGATGTTGACAGGACACATTCCTTATGATGGAGATAGTGCAGTCACAATTGCTTTGCAGCATTTTCAAAAGCCACTCCCATCTATTCGTGAAGAAAATAAGAATGTTCCACAAGCTTTAGAAAATGTGGTGATCAAAGCGACAGCTAAAAAACTGACGCATCGCTATAAATCAGTGGCAGAGATGTATGTGGACCTTTCAAGTTGCTTGTCCTACGAGAGAAGAAATGAGAAAAAATTGGTTTTTGAAGATCAATCGAAAGCTGATACAAAGACTCTTCCAAAAGTGAGTCCAACTCCAAAGACGGCTCCTGTTCCAATCTCTGAGGTACGCAGTGAAATCAGTTCAGTAGATCCTAATCGACCATTATCTGACCAGCAGGCAATGGCACCAAGTAAAAAGCCAAGAAGACGCTTGCGGGCACGCTACAAGGTCTTGTTTGTTGCCATTGCCCTAGTTCTTGCAGCCTTTACTTTTTTGTTGTATATGAGCCCAGCCAATAAAACAGTTCCAGATGTTTCCGGCAAAACCATTGCCGAAGCTAGAGCGGTTATTGAGGGACAAGACCTTCAAGTCGGTGAAGAGAAAGAAGAGTACAGTGATTCGGTTGCAGAAGGCTACGTCATTCGAACCAATCCAAATGCAGGAGCCCAAAAGAAAGAACAAAGTCGAATTGATTTGATTATTTCCAAAGGACCAAACAGCTTTGAAATGCCAAATTACGTGGGTGAAACACGGGCAAAAGCAGAAGAAGATCTGAAAAATACTTATAAAGTATCAAGCAAAATGATCACGATTGAAGAAGTTGAGACCTTCGATTATGCTGCAGGGACAGTTCTTGAACAAACTCCAGCTCCAGGAGAGCAATATTCTCTGAATTCAAAAACAAAGATTGTTTTGAAAGTAGCGAAAGAAACGACTTCAATTGAAATGCCAAACTATGTTGGATCAACTTATGATTTTGCTAGAAGTAATTTGATTGAGATCTATGGTATTAAAGAAGCCAATATCGAATTAAGAAAAACAGAACATCTCCCTGATGGGGTAGTTGTTTCTGCAGGTCAAATTGTCAGTCAAACTCCAGAAGTTTCGAGTACGGTGGATATTAACCGAACACGAATTGTTTTAACGGTATATGAGCCTAAAGTGACAGCTTCTTCAAGTACGAAAGCCTCATCAAGTTCAGATACATCTAGTTCATCTTCTGCTGAACGATCAGATACAGAAAGTTCTAGCAGTAGTGCAACTGGTGGAGATTCATAAATCAGTCTAAGACTCAGATGGATTTCTGAGTCTTTTTGATTGTATGCGTTTATCCAACCATAGACGGAAGTAAAATGAGGAAAAATTTGATAAAATAGGAAAAGATGAGGTAGACTATGTGGAAAATACAAATTTTTATTTTCGTTGAGGCTGTTTTGTTAACATTAGCAGCGATCACCATTTTATCAATCGATTTTTCCAGATTTGTTGTCTTAATGGTTCTCTTTTTGCTTCTTATGTACTACTATTTTGGCAAACAAAAAGCGAATTTTCTATTAATCGCGCTGAGTGTGCTCTTGTTTTTTATCGTGATGCTGAATCCTTTTGTGATTGCAGCCATTTTATTTGCGGTGGTTTATGGTTTATTGATTGCTTACCCTTATATGTATAAGGAAAATGAAGCAGTTGTGTTTGATGTTGAAGAGGATACGAAAATTCGTCAGGAAAAAACTCGATGGATTGGTGATTTACAACATTTTTCAAAGCAAAGTCGAGGGTATCGAGATCTGAATGTGATCCGAGTTTTTGGGAATGACACCCTCCATTTAGAGGAGGTAGCCATTTGCAATTGGGACAATGTAGTGATCATTCGGAAAGGGTTTGGAAATACAAAAATTATCTTACCGATTGATTTGGAATTGCATTTACAAATTAACACCTTGTATGGAGATCTGAAGTTTTTGGATCTTCCTGTCCGTAAAATGAGGAATGAAACCATAGATATTGAAACGGCACATTATCGGAGATCGCACCGTTCTGTAAAAATTGTGTTAGTTGGTATTGTTGGGAATGTTGAGGTGATTCGCGCATGAAGAAATTAGACTATCTCCTATTGTATTTCTATTCCCTAATGGTGGTTGCGGTCATTTGTCATACCATTTTCCATTTTGTTGGTTTTCAGTGGGGCAAACTTCTCTCAGATCTTTCCTTGCTTCAATCATTCCTATTTTTGATTTTTAGTCTGACGCTTGCATTGACGGCTTTGGTTATCTTAATTATTAAAATCACGCAATTTGTAACGGTTCATGCAGTACAACAAAAGGTAGAAGCGATCCTGACTGCTTCACAGCGAAAAGAAATTGCCCCCAAAGAATTGAATCAACAGTTAGATTTATTGGACAGCAAATTGCTTCGACTAGAAGAAAATTTACAAAAAAGTGAAAATCGTGTGATGCGAAATGAGGAAGAAATTGTGGAAATCGAGCGTAAGAGAATTGCGCGTGATCTACATGACACGGTTAGTCAAGAGTTGTTTGCAGCCAATATGATTTTATCTGGAGTGGCAGCACAGGCCCTTGAGTTAGAGAAAAGTCAGATCCAGCAGCAACTAAATGGTGTGTCAGATATTCTAGGGACAGCCCAAAATGATTTACGCGTCTTGCTCTTACATCTTCGTCCTACAGAATTGGAAGGAAAAAGTTTGGTAGAAGGTATGGAGATGATTTTTAGAGAATTGAAGGAAAAGAGTAACCTAACAGTTGTCTTCCATCATAATGACGTGAGCATTCCAAAAGATATGGAAGAACATCTATTTCGAATCGTCCAAGAAATTGTCAGCAATACCTTGAAACACGCTAGAGCTCAACAAATGGATGTCTTTTTGCATCAGGAAGGAAAACAACTTCATTTACGGATGGTAGATGATGGAATCGGCTTTGAGCAGGAAAAATTGGAACGATTGAGTTATGGGTTGAAAAATATTCAAGAACGTGTAGAAGACATGGCGGGGACCATTAAAATAAGAACGAGTCCTCAAAAGGGAGTGGCTGTAGATATTCGTGTTCCCCTCCTTGTAAAAAATAAAAATGAAAAGGAAACTGTATGAAAGTATTATTAGTAGATGATCATGAAATGGTCCGATTGGGATTGAAAAGCTTTTTGTCCATGCAATCCGATATTGAGCAAGTCTTAGAGGCGAAAAATGGGCAAGAAGGGGTGGAGTTGGCGCTGAAAGAAAGACCAGACGTCATCATCATGGATATTGTGATGCCAGAGCTAAATGGAATCGATGCGACTCTAGCCATCCTAAAAGAGTGGCCGGAAGCTAAAATTGTCATTTTGACGTCTTATTTAGATAACGAAAAGATTTACCCTGTCTTAGATGCAGGTGCAAAAGGGTATATTTTAAAGACCTCGTCAGCAACTGAGATCTTACAGGCTGTCAGAAAGGTTGCAAAGGGAGAATTTGCAATTGAGACAGAAGTTAGTCAAAAAGTTAAGTCACGAAAGAACCATGCTGAATTGCATGATGATTTGACAGCTAGAGAACGAGATATTCTGGCTTTATTGACGAAAGGATATGAAAATCAACGAATAGCAGATGAACTCTTCATTTCTTTAAAAACAGTGAAGACCCATGTCTCCAACATCTTATCCAAATTAGAAGTCAGTGATCGGACGCAAGCAGTCGTCTATGCCTTCCGACACCATCTGGTGAATCAAGAAGATTTTTAAAGGGAAACATGCTATAATAGAGCATGATCATAAGGGGGAGACAAGTGGAAGCAAAATTACGTTATAAAGCCAAAAAAGTTAAAATCGTCTTTTTTGATATTGATGATACATTACGTGCAAAAGAAACTGGATTGATCCCAGAATCTGTCAAAGAAGTCTTTCATCAATTGAAAGAAAAAGGAATCCGAACAGGGATTGCAACGGGTAGAGGGATTTTTGGGGTTGTTCCTGAAATCATGGACTTAAAGCCTGATTTTCTAGTAACCTTAAACGGTGCCTATATAGAAGATACAAAAGGAACTGTGATCTACCAATCACCAATCAATGAAGCAATCGTTTCTTCTTTTGTGGATTGGGCCAAAGAATCCGAGATTGATTATGGGTTAGTAGCTAGTCATCAAGCTTCCCTGTCTAATCGGACACCCTTGATCAGTGATGCTATTGACATCATTTATCCAAACTTACCAGTAGATCCAGACCTGCATTTGAAAGAACCTATTTTCCAAATGTGGACCTTTGATGAACAGGATAGTGAGCTAAAGTTGCCCCCTTCTTTGCAAGAGAACTTGCGCCTAGTTTCGTGGCATCCCCATTCGTCAGATGTTGTTCGCTTTGAAGCTTCAAAAGCTTCAGGAGTTTCTCATCTTGTAAATCATTTGGGCTTGAAGCCAGAGAATGTTTTAGTATTTGGGGATGGATTAAATGATCTAGAACTGTTTGATTACGCTGGAATTAGTATCGCAATGGGAAAATCTGCCCCAGAGTTACAAGAAAAAGCTGATTATATCACTAAGAATTTAGAAGAAGATGGCATATTCTATGCCTTAGAGGAGTTAAATATGGTTGAAAAAGAATTGACATTACCACAGTTAGAACTTGCTACGGTTGACGGTCCTGTCGCTGTGATCAAAACCAATCACGGTGAGATGAACATTCAATTGTTCCCGGATCAAGCGCCAAAAACAGTTGCAAACTTTGTAGCTCTTGCTAAGTCTGGCTATTATGATGGTGTCATTTTCCATCGAATTATTAAAGATTTTATGATCCAAGGGGGAGATCCAACAGGCACAGGTATGGGTGGTGAATCCATCTATGGGGAGAGCTTCGAAGACGAGTTTTCAAAAGAATTGTACAATATTCGCGGAGCCCTTTCGATGGCAAATGCTGGACCAAACACAAATGGCAGCCAATTCTTTATTGTACAAAATCAACATCTTCCATATTCGAAAAAGGAATTGGTCCGCGGTGGCTGGCCTGAAAAAATAGCAGAAATCTATACGACAGAAGGGGGAACTCCTCACCTAGATCAACGTCATACAGTATTTGGTCAATTGATGGATGAAGCTTCTTTTGCTGTGTTGGATGATATCGCGGCTGTTGAGACAGGGATGATGGATAAGCCAGTAGAAGATGTCGTGATTGAAACCATCGAAATTGAGGACTAATATGAGAATTGGAGATAAGTTAGAAGGAACCATCACAGGAATTCAACCTTACGGCGCCTTTGTCGAACTAGAGTCGGGTGTGACGGGCTTGATTCATATCTCAGAGATTAGAAGTGGTTATGTAAGTAATATTCAGGATATTCTGTCGATTGGGGAGAAGGTCTTTGTCCAAGTCATCGATGTTGATGAATATTCTAAGAAAGCTAGCCTCTCTCTGAGAACACTAGAAGAAACACCACAACGAAGCATTCGACACCATCGTTTTTCAAATGACCGCTACAAGAGTGGTTTTGCGCCCTTAGCTCAACAGATGCCGACCTGGGTTAAAGAAGGAAAGGTATTCTTTAGCAAACAAGAAAAGAAATAAAAACTTCGATAGGTTGATGAAACCTATCGAAGTTTTTTTGATATAGAGAATTATTCAAATTCGTAAAGGGTAGTAGAAAGGTAACGTTCTCCATTATCTGGTGCAAGAGCAAGAACTTTTTTACCGCTACCCAATTCTTTTGCGACTTCAATAGCAGCATAGATAGCAGCTGCGCTTGAGATACCGACTAAGAATCCTTCAGCTCCACCGATAGCGCGTGCAAGTTCGAAAGCTTCTTCTGAAGATACGCGACGAACACCATCATATGCATTAGTGTCTAAAGTATTTGGGATAAAACCAGCTGAAATCCCTTGGATTTTATGTGGTCCAGGTTTTTCGCCAGAAAGGACTGCGGATTCATTGGCCTCAACGGCATAGACTTTGACAGCAGGATTATTCTTTTTCAAAGTATGAGAAATACCAGAAACAGTACCACCAGTACCAACACCTGCGACAAAAGCATCTAAACCATCTTTTCCAAAGGCATCAACGATTTCTTGTCCTGTTGTTCTTTCATGTACCTCTGGGTTAGCAGGGTTTTCAAATTGAAGAGGAAGGAAGCCATTTCTTTCTGCAGCGATTGCTTCAGCTTTAGCGATGGCACCTTTCATTCCTTCACTTCCAGGAGTCAAAACGAGTTCAGCTCCATAGGCTTGGATGATTTTACGACGTTCCACACTCATGGTTTCAGGCATGACAATCACAACTTTGTAGCCTTTAGCTGCGCCAACCCATGACAAGCCAATCCCTGTGTTTCCACTAGTTGCTTCGACAATGGTATCACCTGGTTTGATCAAGCCATCCGCTTCAGCTTTTTCAATCATGCTCAAAGCAATCCGGTCTTTAACAGATGACCCAGGGTTGAAAGCTTCGAGTTTGACATAGACATCTGCAGCTCCTTCAGGAACAAGACGATTCAATTTGACAATCGGAGTGTTCCCAATCAATTCTGTAATATTTTCATAAATAGCCATAATATACCTCAGTTCTAGGTTTTCTTGATACTAACAAGTATAGTCTCTTGCGAGAAGAATGTAAAATATAGAAATTTTATGGGTGTGATAAAAAAAAACTATCGTTGCCGATAGTATTTTAATTATTTTTCTACAGAAAGTAGGGGTACTTCAACCTCACGAATTCCTTGATCCTCAATAATGACTTTACCATTGTAAAATTCGACTAAAGCTGCTGTGATAGAGTTTGTGTTTTCTTTATCCACAAAAATAGTTGTCATCACCTGATCTGTAAACATTGGATCTTGTTCCGCCAATTGATGGTCTTTTAAGAAATTAGCAAATTCTTGGTATTGGGAATAAGAAAGTGTGATCCCAAGTACCACTTGCTCTTTGATTTCTACCAGTCCAATCTCTCGAACTGCTTGTGCAACACTTCCAGCATAAGCACGAATCAGACCGCCAGCACCTAATTTAATACCTCCAAAATAGCGGGTAACCACGACACAACTATTAGTGATGCGATGATTCTCCAAAACTCCTAACATCGGTACCCCAGCGGTTCCACTAGGCTCTCCATCGTCACTGGTCCGTTTGATGTCACTTTGTTCCCCAACGATGAAAGCAGAGCAGTTATGTGTAGCCTTATAGTGTTCCTTTTTGATGGCATTGATAAAATCTCTAGCTTCCTCTTCAGAGGAGACTCGCTTGACATGACAAATGAATTTTGATTTTTTGATTTCTTCTTGAACAGTGCCGTTCTCTTTAAATGTAACATATTCCATATTCTTATTTTACAAAAAAAGAATGATTTTCTCCAACTTTTGCGAATTAATAAGTATGAAGATAGAAGATTCTTATGGAAGACTCTTAACGGAGAGTCAAATGACAAATGATCTGAAAGAAATTGCCCAAGAACTTCCAGCTATGGAAAAACAGAATGGAAGGTACCAATGTTTTCGATGTGGCAGTTTGATTGATCAAAAACTGTGGAAGTTGAGTGAGGAGGTGCTGTATTGTAGAGCCTGTATCCAATTTGGAAGGATCCGGAGTGATCAAAAACTTTATGCTATTGCACAGAAAGACTTTGAAGGACAGGAGGTGTTAAACTGGAAGGGAACCTTGACTTCCTATCAACAAGAGGTATCTGAAGGACTTATCCAAGCAGTTAAGGCAGGAAAACATGCCTTGGTACATGCTGTGACAGGAGCTGGAAAAACTGAAATGATGTATCAGGTTGTAGCAACAGCGATCAAGGCAGGAAAAGCAGTCTGTATTGCTACCCCAAGAATCGATGTCTGTATAGAATTGTACGGAAGAATGAAGGAAGATTTTTCCTGCCCCATCTCTTTGCTTCATGGAGAATCGGAACCCTATTTTAGAACACCCTTGGTGATCGCTACAACCCACCAATTGCTAAAGTTTTATCAGGCCTTTGATCTCCTTATTATAGATGAAGTAGATGCTTTTCCCTATGTAGACAATCCAATCTTATATAAAGCAGCTCAGAATGCAATAAAAAAAGAGGGGAATACCCTATATTTAACAGCAACCTCTACAGATGAGTTAGATAAAAAGGTCAAGAAAAAAGAAATCATTCGTTATAGTCTTCCAAGAAGATTTCATGGGAACCCGCTAGTGGTCCCTGAAATAAAATGGGTGCCGAAAATTAGAGAAAAAATAGAAAAAGGAAGAATCCCTTACGAACTATTGCAACTGATTAAGAAACAAAGACAGACTCACTACCCATTGTTAATCTTTGTATCTGAAATAGAATTAGGACAACAATTCACTGAGAACTTAAAAAAATACTTTCCCAAAGAAACAGTAGGTTTTGTATCCTCACAGACAACAGACCGTCTACGAATGGTAGAAGAGTTTAGAAACAGAGCCATAACCATGCTAGTCTCTACAACAATTTTAGAAAGAGGAGTGACTTTTCCGTTTGTAGATGTCTTTGTTTTAGAAAGTAATCACAAATTATTTACTAAAAGTGCTCTCGTACAAATTTCAGGAAGAGTCGGTCGAAGTAAAGAAAGACCAACAGGTAAACTACTTTTTCTATCAGATGGAATAACACGAGAAATGAAGAAAGCGATCAAAGAAATAAAGGAAATGAATCAGGAGGCTGGATTTTGAAAGAATGCTTGCTTTGTACTAAAGAGTTGAAAACTGGTGAACATTTCACAGACCTTATTTTTATGAATCAACAAGAAGAATGGATTTGTAAAGAATGCAAAGAAGACTTCGAACAAATTGGCGAAATCCATTGTCCTAGATGTTATAAAGATAAAGAGGAGAAAGTATGTAAAGATTGCGAATACTGGATACAAAAGGGGAATATAGTCGAACATGAAGCATTATATAAATATAATGCAGCAATGAAGGACTATTTCAGGAGATATAAATTTGAAGGAGATCGTTTATTAGGAATGGTATTTGGATGTGACATCAAAAAAGCCTTGAAAAAGTATAAAAGCTATACGATAATACCAACTCCAATCAGCCATGAAAAAAATCAGAAGAGAGGATTCAATCAAGTATCGACTATACTAGATTTTGCAGAGATAAAGTACAACAGTCTATTCCAAAAAGAAGACACTTTAGCCCAATCAAAAAAAACAAGAGAAGAAAGATTAAAAACCTCTCAGCACTTTCAATTAAAAGGAGAAATTTCAGAAAAGCAGAAATATCTAATCATCGATGATATCTACACAACGGGCAAAACAATCGAATTAATGAAGCACCTACTAATTGAAAAAGGTGTGAAAGAAATAAAGACATTTTCAATCGCAAGGTAAAAAAAGATTTGCAAAAACTTTATGAAAGCGTTATAATATACATATAAATAAAAACATAATGTTTAGAAAGTAGGTACTAATATGATTAAATATAGTATCCGTGGTGAAAACCTAGAAGTAACAGAAGCCATTCGCGACTATGTCGTTTCTAAACTCGAAAAGATTGAAAAATATTTTCAGGCAGATCAAGAGCTAGACGCTCGAGTAAACTTAAAAGTTTACCGTGAAAAGACCGCAAAAGTAGAAGTAACCATTCCGCTTGGATCTATCACACTTCGTGCAGAAGATGTCTCTCAAGATATGTACGGTTCAATTGATCTAGTTGTAGATAAAATTGAACGTCAAATTCGTAAGAATAAAACAAAAATCGAAAAGAAAAATCGTGTTAAATCTGGTGCAGGTAAATTGTTTACCGATGCAGTTGTAGAAGAAGTAGCAACCACAGAAAAAGTTGTTCGCTCAAAAACAATTGATCTAGAACCAATGGATTTAGATGAAGCGATCCTTCAAATGGATCTATTAGCACACGATTTCTTCATTTATCGTGATGCAGAGGATAACACAACAAATGTGATCTACCGTAGAGAAGATGGAGACATCGGTCTATTGGAAGTAAAAGAATAGAGATCAAAAAAAGAGATTGAAAACATCAAATAAATTATAGAAGAATCAGGAGCATTTGTGCTCCTGATTTTTTATATAAATAAAAAACTTTCCAAAAAATAAAATTTTTTGGAAAAAAGTGTTGACAGTAAGGAGAGGTCATGATATACTAATATAGTTGTCGCGCGAGAGCGACAAAGACCTTTGAAAACTGAACAAGACGAACCAATGTGCAGGGCGCTATAACTAAGGT
>NZ_JALDUR010000023.1 GCF_023109675.1 Streptococcus parasanguinis
AATATTTCCCAAAGAAAACAGATTTAGCCACTATTTCTTATGAGGCTTTAAACAAGGCTTTATATGATATCAATCACAGACCACGAAAATGTTTAGCTTACAGAATGGCTTATGAAGATCTAGAGGATGAGTTCAAGTAAATGTTGCACTTATTCTTGCAATTTATCAAATAAATATAGCTTCTATTTGCCATTTCATTTCCTTTCACAATTTTTATGAAGGCTTTAACTTCCGTCCAAGTCACTCCAAACAGATTCAACTATTTCAATCGCCTCTTGTTGCCAAAAAGTCAATGCATATTGTTCTAATTTTCATTCATTGTCTTTTAAGAAAATCATTTACGCTCTATAGCTACTACCTCTATTGTAACACATTCCCTTATATTTTCGGGTCATCTGGTTATTGTTATCACTTTTCAGAGCTCTCTAAACAGATGTAGATAGATTGAAGTAAGCATAAAATTTATTTTTCTAATTCTTTATAGATTGTCTCTTGAAAATGTCAGTTGTTCAAGTAAGGAATAGAGTTTTGTTTGCCCCTCTTCTTCGTAAGCAGTTCTATTTGCTTTTACTTCCCTGCATTTCTCGTCATACAAAAAACCGTCATATCCATCTTCTGTAGATAAGGCTGTGTAAACTTTAGCCATTTCTTCAGGACTAATCGAAAATTTTGACTTAATTTTATAAAGATTTTTCATAAAAGCACTGAGGTGATCATAGCGGTGCATATCAACTTTGACATTGGTCACACGGATTGCCTGAATTTTAATACCTTTCCACCATTTCCGCATATAAAGCGACAGCATCAACAAGGCCAATTTATTTTGATAATAGGTCTTGGCAGGACTGTAACTTTTTTGACCAGATAAATTTTCAAAATCAAGCCGCATGAAAGGATAGAGTACCAGCCCTTGAGAAGAAATATTAATAATCCGACCACTCTCCGATTTTTCCAACAAACCTTTCAACAGGATAGAAAGCAAGAAAGGGGCGACAACATTGGTCGCAAATTGCCTTTCTAAACCATCCTTAGTCAGGATGGGCTTTTTGACTGACAAATCAAAGTCAGCTGCATTGTTAATTAGAACGTCTAGAACGTCTTCTTTTTGAATATACTGTTCTACTGCTTTCCTGACACTCTTCATATCAGATAGATCAACCAAGATATAATCTACATGTCGATTTCCTGTCTGTTGACGAATTTCCTCACAAGCTTGCTCGGCAACTTCTTCCCGTCTACAAAAGAGAGTCACCGACCATCCCTTTTCAGCTAACTGTTTAGCAGCCTGATATCCAATACCACTATTGCCGCCCGTAATAATTACTTTTTTCATTTCTTACTCCTTTAGATTGAATACTTAGTCATCGCTTCTTCCACTTCTGCCAAGGTCACTCCAAACAACTCTAAACGCTTGAGCAACTGCTTGCCGTTGGAATAGCCGATGCAGAGCTGTTCGCCCAGATACTCCCGACGCTTACGACTGTCTGCTCCCGCTAGGAAACCAAGACGAATCAAGTCACTACGACTAATATCAAACTCGTTCTCGTTTTTAAATTGCTCTGTCACCTGTGCCAGTGCTGTTTTCAGGTCCTCATAGCTAGCATGTTCGATTCCCAGAGAACGGCCCTTAGTCTTGGCTTCATCTCGTTTAAGAAAGACATGCTGAACTGTCGGAATGACCGTTATAATCATGCGACGAATGCGCTCATCGTTAAAGTCAGGATCTGTAAAGACAATGACTCCATGCAGTTCATGCAGGCGTTGGATCCGCTCTATATCCTGATCATTGATTGCTGACCATCGTGTTTCATAGGTCTCCACATCAAAGTAACGTTTAAGATTGGTCGTATCATCCCGTCCTTCGGCTACGATGACTTGGGAAATTTTTATTCTATTTATCACTATCGTACTCCATTTCAATCATAACCTGGCAAAGTTAAGAGAACGATTTCTTCTGGAAAAACCAACAAGCGAACACTGCCAGTTACGGTACCTGATTCGAAAAATAAGAATTCTCCATTTTTCCCTTTTAAAGAATAAATAAGTGGTTGTCTCTCTTTAATTTTTTGACATAATTTCTGAAATCGTACCTCTAATTCGGGAATACCTCTAAAATAATTTCTATCATTATTTTGTATATCAGACAATCTTTCACTCCTATTCAACTACGTCTCTCAGACCAAACAAATTCTTTGCATTATCATAGGTAGCTTGCGCTATTTCTTCAACAGTCATCCCACGCAAGTCAGCGATAAAGTCCACGACATAGCGGGTATAGGTTATCTTGTTTTCACGACCACGTTTGGGAACAGGTGCCAAGTAAGGTGCATCTGTTTCTACCAAAATCTTGTCCAAAGGAAGTTCTCTGGCAGCTTCTTGGATATCCGTCGCTTTCTTAAAGGTCACCACTCCTGAGAAGAAAATGGTCATACCAAGCTCGACAAACTTCTCAGCCCACTCAAGAGAACCCGAAAATAAACGCATGATGCCACTACGAGGACCGACGCCCTCACTCTTGATAATCTTATAAGTATCTTCCAACGCATCCCGAGTATGAACCACAAAAGGCAAATCCAAGTCCTTAGACAGCTGAATCTGACAGCGAAAAACCTGCTCCTGAACTTCCTTAGATGCTGTCATCCAGTGATAATCCAATCTAATCTCCCCCAAGGCAACAAACCTTGGGATGTTTTAACTTTTCAAGCAAGTATGCTTCGACCTCGTCTGTGTACGTCCCTGCTTCAGTCGGATGCCAGTCAATAGTTGCGTAGAGTTGCTCATATTCATCTGCCAATTCTAGGGCCCGTTCAATCTTCTTGTCAAAACCAACAATGTTCATCCGAGTCACGCCCATCTCAGCTGCCAAGTCAACCTTAATAATGTCCTCGTTTACTACGATTACGTTGTCAAAATCACGCAAGGTATCTGCCAAAATCGGTACCAAACGGTAGTCAATCTCAAAAGCCATCACTTCAGCTGCACGCTCAGTCAAGAACTCGGTCAAGGCACCAATATCTGGCCCGATTCAATGACATTGACCTGGTCATCAATCTCAGCCGTATCCACGATCTTTTGAAAGATATTGGTATCAGTCAGGAAATTCCGCCCAAAGGACTTTTAAAGGTAAAGCCGTGACGCCACAGCACTACCTTGGTCACGCTATAATCTGCAATTCTCATCTAATCTCTTTTCTATTTGTTAGCTAAAAATAATCTGTAAACCCATATCATTACTAGCGCCAAGAGAAGCCAAAATCTCATTGGTATGGAATTTGATAAGTAACCTGCAAAATCCTTCTTACCTTCTTTAAGATTGTCTGAGGCTAAGGTATCCAGATTTTTCTCCTTTTCATCATGCATGATTGAAGTTAGATAGAAAACTAAATGAACTAATAGGAAGACCAAGTTTTTGTTTCTTCAATTGTTTTTCAGTTTTCTTCTCAACTTTTTGGACAGATTTTTGCTTCAAAAACGATTCTTTATATTCTGGAACATTTCCATAAGAGTCACTTGACCCTTTTTCATGAATAGCCGTATTTTTCTCTAATACTACTTTCTGGTCAAGGTAAGTTTTCTCAGAATAGGTATAAGTTACGTGGTAAGTTGGTATTTCTAAGGCTGTCCAATACAATTTAGTAATAGTAACCTTACTATGAAGACCTACTTTATTACTGTTTTCGACAATAATCCCTCTGACCTTGTTGTAATCACTAGTCTTCATTTTTCTGAATCCAGTTAAAAACAAGGCTAAAAATAGTATGAGAAACGAAAGTAAACAACGATTGATTTTCTTTTTCATAGCTCTACCTCCTATAATCTAAAGCAAACAAACGAAAGACTAGCAACTGGTAAAAACCATTTTCTGAAAATCTGTAGAACATTACCATGTTAATATAAACGATTGCAATATCCTATCTTTATTTTAACATTCTTTGAAAGAAATGTCAGATGAAATTGGATTGGTGCTCTCCCTTCTTTTCTCAGTCCAACTAACCATTATCACCACCATCTCAACCTTGATGACCTTAGCAATGACAGTTCACTTTATCCGTTTTAATATGAACCAAACTAAGAAATTCTCCAGACAATTTTGGGAATTGTATTAAAAAAATGCTAGCAGAAATCATCTACTAGAATTTTTCTCGTTAGTCAATCACAATCATAGCCTTAATGGTCTTACGCTCATCCATGTCTTTGTATGCTTGATCAATCTCGTCCAAACTATAGCTCTGGGTGAAGATTCGTCCTGGATTGATATCTCCATCCAATACAGCCTTGAGTAATAGCTGTTTGTCGTAGGTGGTAACAGAGGCAGCTCCACCTGCAACTGAGATATTTGGGCAAAGGTTGAACCAAGGGCACGATTATTGTAATGAGGAACGCCGACAAAACCTAAACGTCCTCCATTGTGAAGCACCTCAAGTGCTTGATCGACAGCAGCTGCGGTTCCTACACATTCAAGAGCTGCATCCGCTCCTCCACCACGGATTTCACGGACCTTGGCAATGACTTCTTCCCCACGTTCAGCAACAACTGCTGTCGCACCTGACTCCAAAGCTATTTTTTGACGATCTTCGTGACGACTCATAAGGACAATTTGCGATGCTCCCCGCATCTTAGCAGCAATCACAGCACATTGGCCCACGGCTCCGTCCCCGATCACCACGGCTTTGTCACCCGAAGCTGTCAAGGTTAATTTCTTACCTTCAACAGCTACTGGATCTGCATCTCCTACTTTTTTATAAAGTTGAACCGTTACGGACTCAGGACGTTTGCCGTCTTGGTTGTTCGCGTCGTTCCATACTTTTGTTACCTTGTAGTCGATTTCTTTTGGTTCATATTTGTTTGTGATGGTAAAGTCTGTAATAGTTGATTCGTATTCTGCTACGGCTTCTTCTGTTACAGTGTATTTGATTTCTTTACCAGCTTTATATTTTGCTAATTTCGTGAATTCGACAGTCCAAGTTCCGTCTGCGGCTTCTTGAACTTCTTTCGATGCGACTTTCTGACCGTCTGCTAAAAGATTGATTGTAATCTTAGTTGGACGTTTGCCATCTTGGTTGTTTGCGTCATCCCAGTTCTTAGTTGCTTTTACATTAACTGTTTCTGGAGAATAGCTATTTGTGATAGTGAATCCTGATGCAGCGTCACCAGTAACCTTAGAAGTGTAACCAGGAACAGTTACTTCTACTACTGTGTACTGGATAGGTGTGCCACCTTTATCAGCATCAAGGTCTGTGAAACTTCCAGTCCAACCGTTTGCGGCATTGAGTTCAAGTGTTTTATCAGTATCCTGACCGTCTGCAAGCAATTTAACTGTGACAGAAGATGGGCGTTTACCATCTTGGTTATCCTTATCATCCCATGCTTTCTTCACAGAAACTTGAGTTTTGGCTGGTGTGTATTTGTTTGTAAATACAAGGTCTTTTGCTTCTTTTGAAGCTGTTGCTTTCAATTCAGTTACGCTTACTTTTTCAACCGTTACTTCAACTTCTTGAACTGTCTTATCGTAAGTGATTCCTGCTTCAGATCCAACAACTTCTGAGATGGTATACTTGTGAGTTCCCACTTGGCTCTCATCATATGAGATTGGTGAGAAGGTCACAGTTCCGTCAGCAGCATTTTTCACTGTTTCGACAACGCTACCGTCTTCTTTCTTCAATTCGAAGCTGTATTTGCCTGCTTCAAGGTTCTTACCTTCAAGAACTTTCTTAGCTCCAAGAATTACACTTGTAGCCCCTGCTGGTGTGTATTTGTTAGTGAAGACTAGATCTTTTGCTTCTTTTGAAGCAGTTGCTTTCAATTCAGTTGCACTTACTTTTTCAACCGTTACTTCAACTTCTTGAACTGTCTTATCGTAAGTGATTCCTGCTTCAGATCCAGCAACTTCAGAAATAGTGTACTTGTGAGTTCCCACTTGGCTCTCATCATATGAGATTGGTGAGAAGGTCACAGTTCCGTCAGCAGCGTTTTTCACTGTTTCGACAACGCTACCGTCTTCTTTCTTCAATTCGAAGCTGTATTTACCTGCTTCAAGATCTTTACCTTCAAGAACTTTCTTAGCTCCAAGAGTTACGCTTGTGGCTCCGGCTGGTGTGTAAGTATTCTCGAATACTTTTTCACCGTCGTAAGCAACGGTTGCTTCAAGGACACCTTTACCATTGTCCACTACAGTTACTGTAGCTGTGATGGTTTTAGTATCGTACTGGATACCTGTAGCAGTACCCGCTTTTTCAGCAATCTTATAAGTATAAGTGCCTGCTTTGTCGAATTCCAATTCTGAGAACTTAACGTTTCCGTCTTTGTCATTCTTCACGGTTTCTTTCACATTACCGTCTTGGTCTGTCAAAGTGAACTCAAATTCATCAGCTTTCAACTCACGACCAGTCAACTTCTTAGTCACTTCAAGAGAAGCTGAAGTTGGTTTTACTGTTTACTTATTGGTAACAGTCAATTCTGCTGTTTGTTCTGAGGTATAGCCATCAACTGTAGTAACTGGATTTCCGTCTTTATCAACCTCTTTAACACTGTAGGTATATGTCACACCATTTTGATCGGTCGCAGGAAGATCTGACCATTCTACAGCACCGTCTGTCTTAGGTACTTCTTTTTGGTCAGCATCTGTAACTGCTTCTGCAGTACCGCCCTCTAGAGTACGATACAATTTAAAGAAGAGACTTGGGCGAACACTATCCCTTCCACCAGTCCAGACTTTATTAGCAGTTACTTTTGTTTTTGGAACCTCATAAGTATTGGTTACTTGTGTCTTGTCTGCATTGTAAGAGACGACGTAGTTATGATCATTAGATGCGACTTTCTCTCCTTCTTTCAAAGGAAGTTCAGTAGTATCTTGAAGCTCGCGAACAGAGTAGATTAATTTTGTTCCATCAACATCATATTTAGGAAGTTGGTTTTTCCACTTGTAAGTATAAACACCATTGGACTCTGTCACTTCAGGGTCATAATTACCAGAAACAGGTTTAGAGTCCTCAATAGTCTGTCCTTCTTTATGGACATACAAGCCGAGCTTAACTTTATTATAATCTGTAGATTTCCCACCTGCCCAAGTCTTAGTAGCTTCAAAGTCAACTGTCTCACGTTTGTTAGAGATATTTAAAGGAACTCCCTCTTTTTTCATCTCTACTTCAAACTCTTGACTATTTGCAACATAACCTGACTTGGGTGCTTTTTCTTTTACAATGTATTGACCTTCTGAGAGAACTGGAGAAAGGGCAACGCCATGTTCATCTGTCGTAATTTCAGCAACTTTCGTTCTATCACTCTTCTTAAGAATTTCAAAGACAACACCACTTAACTTCACAGTAGCATCTGCCTCATCATACTTGGTGATTTTGATTTTACCAGCAAGATCCGCTGTAACAGTTGCACCTGCTCCTTTAACGGATTTGACACCTGATTTCATAGTTATGCTACCAGTGTCTTTCCCATCCCAGGATTTCCAACTTTTCTGAGGGACACCATCATAAGTTATCCCTGCACTGTTAACAACTTCCGTTCCATCTGCAGGAGTAGTCGTACTATACTCTAAACGTAAAGTTTTGGTCCCTGTATTGGTCGGCAATAAAAGTTCAAATGAAGTACCACCGTTTTTTAAGGTTAATAGTGCAGTATCATTTGGATTTGCTTGATAAACTGTCGGATCCGTTGTAACTTTATATTCGTGACCATAGGAAACAACATCTGCGCTACTTGTATTATTTGTCTTATATTCCACCTCAAAGAATTTAAAACTATCCACAAGATAAGTTGCTAGAGACCCCTTACTGGTGTCAATGCTATCATTTATCTTGACGACTTTGCCAGTTAAATCTTCGCCAGCACGATTGATTCGCATCCACCAGGCTAGGTGATCCGTATCAGAATTTGTCCATCCACCCTTATAACCAATTTCGCCTTCAACTGGCACATCTTGGCTATCACTGCCAAATGGTTTAAAGGTTATTGTTTGTTCTTTATCTCCAGGTAAACGATACGTGACTTTATTCACTTCTCCAGTTGTTTTCAGCATTGAAGTAGCATTAAATGTCCCTCTAATATTTTGCTTACCTTCAACCTTTTCATTAAATGTAAAGGTTATTGTCTTCGTAGCACTATCTGCTATAACTTGCCCCAGTACCTCTCCGCTTACACTATCCTTTAATTCAAATGTCGCGTCAACTAAATCTAGACCATCTGGAGCTTTTACGGTGAAATAATCACCATTCTTTATTTCTCCTGCAGATAGATTAGAAAAGCTATACTCCCCATAATAGAGAGCCCGTACCTCTTTTTGTCCCTTAGAATGCCAAAATGTTTCGTCAGCTACACCAGTACCTGAATTTCGTATTTCAACATTTGATAATGTGACCTTATCTGTCAAATCTTGCGCCTGTACTGGATTCGATAGAGCTATCGAGCCAAACAGAACTAGAAGTGGCATTAAAATATAGAACCACAATTTTTTTAATCTTATGATTTTTCCTTTCTAAATAATTAAAATGAATTGAACAGTGTATTATCTCCCTTAATAAGCAACACCCCTTTCAATCGTAAGATTTATTGATACAATATCTACATAATTTATGTAAAAATGATGCAATTACGATATAGATTTTGTTCAAAAGCTATTTTTAATCTTTAGCAAGGATATCACTACCCTTAGTCAGTATAGAAATATAGCAAAATACCATTCCCATTATACGATAATTACTGATTATAGTCTAGTAATTTGCATAAATTACTAGACTAGCTTCCACGTGGATTAATACAAGGTATTCAGCTTATATAAAAATAACTAAAATCGTCTTACAATGAAATATGTACCATCTTAACTTTACCAACCGCCTTTACCTATTATTCATTATCTCTCCTCTGAAATATGAATCAAATAAATAATATGTGATAAATCAATCACTTTAAAAGCAAAGAAGGATTATATTATCATTAATCTTTCTAATAAATCGCCAAAGCACTTCTAAATAAATACAGGTCTTACTTTAAAGGAGAAGTATCATATGCTAAAACTATGATTGTGGATGCCCACTTACTGAAAGCAATCAGACCTAATATTAAAAATATAAGACCATTTGAGGAATCCAGTAGATACTATTAATCTAAAAAGGCCCCTCACAGATTTGTAAAGTTCTTGGATTATATAGAGTAAAAAAATATAAAACAAGAATTAACTCATGTTATTGAACAGTATATAAAATAAATAGGATGGGGAAGCTTCTAAAGAGAAAGTAAAGAATCATCGGACTAGAACTATTAGCTTAATGCCCCATTACTAAAGTATAGCTTTTCCTTAAATCAAATATCCCAAGGTCATTTTTCTGCTATCACAGATGTTAAACCATTTAAATTTAATTTCAACATGGCAACCGCCTAGTAAAAACCTTTACAATTCAGGATATCCTTAAATTATGCTAGGTATGAACATTTAGAATGTCAATAGAATCAACCCGTCAATGATTTCTGCTTAGATAAATTCATAACTTATTGTTAAAAGTCGCATCTATTCTCTGAAAAAGGCTAAAGAATCGAAATTGAGAAGACTTATTCAAGGGAACTTCTAAACGAGTATAGATAAGAAATAGAGAGATCCCATAAATAAACCGTCTCGGTTTATATAGGTGGCAATTTCATAGGAACCACCTC
Source organism: Streptococcus parasanguinis (assembly GCF_023109675.1). Lineage (GTDB taxonomy): Bacteria > Bacillota > Bacilli > Lactobacillales > Streptococcaceae > Streptococcus > Streptococcus parasanguinis_I. The sequence goes on from NZ_JALDUR010000023.1 coordinate 9,657, forward strand.
AGAAGTAGGGAACTAGAAATGTTTTATCTTTTCATTGTTCAAATTGCGAAGTTCTCGTCGTGTATTGGCTCCAAAATAATTTATCCAAGGATTTAGTTCCGTACAGTATTACATCCTTTTAGTCTTATTTTAATCAATTTATTATAGTAGCATGCCCTATAGTAGTTTGTTCAAGATCTTCTAAAGGCATAAAATTCTTCTCAGATTTCTGAAACATCTCAAATTTAATAATTTCCCATAAGAGCACCATCATGCCGTACTGAACTATTACTTTTGTTATAGTATTGATGTTCTAAAAATCAAAAAGAACACCCCGAAAGGTGCTCTCTGTAAGTATAGTAATTCTTTCGAATTAACGTTTACTAAATTGTGACGCCTTACGAGCTTTCTTAAGACCTGGTTAGACAAGGTTTTGTTTTAGGTGATTTCAAAACAGCTTGATATCAATGTCTGATAGCTTTCTAAGGTCTTTTTATTTCAAAAAATTTGTTTAAGCTACATTGTTTGAGGGAAATTTCAATTTGGTTATAATCCTCCTATCAATCGTAATTTGATTTAATTCTTTGCAAAATACTTTTCAAAAACATCTATAAACAACAAATTAATTACATCAAATATATCTTTAAACTTTATTCCAGGAGTATATTAAGGAATGTTTTATCTATAAACCTAACCGTTCGGAATCCCAATTTCCATATTCGTCATACCCAAAACCATCAGGATCCATTGCATCAATACCACATTGCTCTAGAAATCTTGAACAGTCGTGACAGTAATACACTTCATTCCTCTCATCGCTACCTTCCCAATCAATTTCATTTTTTGTAAACAGGTCGCCACACTCTCTACACTCGTATAATTTTGACATAATATTAACTCCTATTTTTAATAAGCAATCATATGAAAGCTCTACATTATCAGTATCAGCCGATTCATAGTAAATACTGTTACTTCAGCTAATTATTTTAACGAAATTAAAAGATTATCTTACATTTCTCTTATACAATTCACGACAGAAAAAGCATTAACTAACCCAATTTTATATTTTTTATTAAGCAATTTCACACATTCAGAGAAACTCAGTTTATTTTCCTTTATAAATTCTATTTCTTCCCCGCCATTCTTAATCATATAGTCTGCAAATTTTGATGCAATAATATATCTTCTAACAACTAAATAGATCATTCCAAAAACCAACACAATATTAAGTATTACTTGTAAATCCATTATGGCTTTCCTCCTATAATGGCACGGCAGGGTATACACTACGTCAAAAATCTTATGGTCATATTTCTGACACAGAATCTAGAACAAAAATATGACTCACTTTATTTTTAATAAGCTAATCATAACTTTATTCCTCACTTTCTTAAGAATACCGATATTATAGTCCACTATTTTTATTTTGTCAAGTATTTTTATCTAAATTACAATCTTGACACAAACAATGCTTTTTTATGGTTAAAATTTCTGTTATAATGTAAATACAGAATTGTAGGTGTCGTGAAATGAAAAAAGAAAAATATCCCTCAAATGAGAAAACAAGACAAATACTGCAAGACAATTTAAAGTCTATCAGAGAGATCTTAAATTGGACAAGTGCAGATTTAGGTAATCTTATTGGTGTCACTAAACAAACCATTAGTAATCTAGAGACAAAAAATAGCAAACTTACCAAACTACATTATATTGCAATACGAACAGTAGTTGATTTTGAAATTGAACAACTAAAATCAACTGACTCTGATCGAGCCGAGCGTGCTTGCATGCTATTAGAAGTATTGTCTAAATCCGAAGAAGAAAATCTAGATTTTGATGAAATCTCTCAAGCTTCTAAATTAATTGTATCCTCAACGTCTGCTATGATTGCAGGTACTATAATTAGTGCGCTGATCCCATTTGTTCTCAATGGATTTAATAAAAAAAAATAGATAATGGAAAATTTGAGTTCTAAATATCATCAAAAAAATAAAAAGCTACTCTTCTAACTGTAATGAATTACAGTTAGAAGAGTAGCTTTTTTGTTTTAATTTCTGAGTCAGAATGGAATTTTTAGAATTCAAATATTTTCTTAAAAAAGAAAAACGTAATAGAATTAATAAAATTTCAGCTAATTCAATACATAGCTGTATGAACGATACAATATGTTTCTTAAACTAATTACTCTTTTTATAAATTTCAATTATATTTAAAGGGGTAGAATCTATTATACTACTATTGTATTCCACACGAAAAGGAACATTATTAGTATTAAAAATCACTAGATCATTCTTGGGAACATCATCAACCGATTCATACAAAATTTTAGCATTATCTATTTTGGCAAAATAGATATCTTGCTGGATTTGCCCATACTCATTATAAATTTCGGGCTCTTGATTATAAACCATTCTCATCAACTGCGGTTGACTAGTTGGTGTTTCCTGGATTAATAAAGGAAGATACTTTGGATATTTAAAAATAGATATATAGAATTGAGTATAAGAAAAATCTAAAAAACCAAATTTAGTAATATCAAAATCTTTTAAACTTCCAATTAAAAAGTAAAGAAGATATAAAGTGTTATCTCTAATACGCTTCACTTCTTCGATATCTTCTAGAGTGTGTTTATGAAAATACCCGTTGCGAACAGAATCTTTGTAATCTAGCAAGAGTCTGTTTAACAAATTTCTTCCCTGCTCACTTATTTCCAAACAATCTTCATTATCGGTTATATACCAAATTAGCGAGCCTAAACTAATATCCATGAATTTAAGATTATAACTAGTAACTAAAATTTGATAATTACCACTATTATTTGGATTCTCTCTTATGTCTTCTTTATTAGCATATATCTTTTTTTTACCCCTATAAATATACTTTTTCCCTCTTTTGATCCATTGTTTTCTTTTATCAATATCTAAATGAGATAATAAAATTTGATAAAGGAACTGTTCAATTGTTTTTAGATATCCTGCTACAACGGAAGTATAATCAAAGTTACAATTATCAACTAACACTTTGTACAAATACTCAGAAGTTAGATAAGAGATAGCGAAATCTGATTTTCCTAATAATACTTCAGCTTTACTCTTATCTAAATTTGAGTTAATTATATCTAAATCACACTTTTCTAGATTGTTAAATTTTTTTTGGGAATTATAACTTAGTGCTTTTAAATTGACATTTTGTAAATTCTCTCTTAAATCGAGTCTAACTTTAGTTAGATTAGACATACTTAATCTAGGAATCACATCAAAACCGATTAACTCTTGCATATCGTCTATCGCTTTTGTTAAAGTTGTTAAAAAGTATTGATATATATTTTCATTGATGAACTCATCTAAAAAATTTTTAATTGAATAATGAGATATATCTATTATTTTGGAATATGAGTTTGATGCAATATTCATATCCTTTGAAAAATGTAAAATTACAACTTTGTCAATTTGATAATCTTTTATTAACTCTCTAACAACATCATCGTAATCATATAATTCAGTATATCGAACACCAATTCTACTATTTTCCTTCTCAATAATAAATGGAAACGGAAAAAGATTATAATCCTCTATATCAGAATTTCTGAAATCTACACAATTTCTCATTTTTTCTAGCTTACTCTCAATTTCATAACCTCTCTCATTCAATAATTCCTCTAAAATGGGATTTATTAAATAGTTTCGAATATCTGATTGAAGTGTTCTTTCATATTTTTGATAAATATAAAAATTATCCGAAGCAATATTTAATATAGGAAAATCTGAACGATATCCAGGCCTATCATTTACAAATCTTTTAAAATTACCCTCAAAAACTTTACGCTTGAATAGTTCTTTAAAATCATTGGTATGCTTATTTATAATGGCTTTGTATTTATCTAAAATCATTTTCTCTCAATTCTTATCTATAAATTTTAAACAAAAAGCATACAGTAAAACTGTATGCTAACCTTCTAGCCTTTTATTATTGATTTCAATATACTTGATAACAATTTCTTTTAGTGCTAAAAGGACTTCTGCTGCTAGCTCAATAAGGGCAAGGGTTGTTTTGTTATCCATTTTCATGGTATCTCCTCCTTCTGGGCAACTTTAGGTTGCCAAAAATAGAAGTCGCAACATAGTAATATTGTAAGCGTTTTTCTTAGAGTTGTCAACTATTATTGATTCCTTTAAATACAAAATTGATCTTTATAATACGTCAGGCAGAATTATCACCCGTATTTTAATTTTCGAAAAATAGATATTTCTTAGAAAGAAAACTAAAAAATTGATATA
>NZ_JALDUR010000024.1 GCF_023109675.1 Streptococcus parasanguinis
CCGCACAGTTGAGTAGGGCTGTAAAAGCTGATGAAATCAGCGTAGTAGAGCCCACTCAACCACTGCGTCTTGCTCGAAAATCTAAAAATAATTGAGAGGCTAGGACTTTTGTCCCAGCTTCCTTTACTTATTTGCTAGGATGAAAGCCTTAGGAGATAGGAGATTCTGCCCTATTTATCATAAGAAAGTGCTTAAAGACACAGGAAAAGCTAGCAATTTCATCTAAAAAGTGATAAAATAAACAATGTAAGTGGGATTAACCCCACAAAAATTTATAGGAGGCCTATAACAAATGGCAATCGTTTCAGCAGAAAAATTTGTCCAAGCAGCTCGTGACAATGGTTATGCAGTTGGTGGATTTAACACAAACAACCTTGAGTGGACTCAAGCTATCTTGCGTGCAGCAGAAGCTAAGAAAGCTCCAGTACTTATCCAAACTTCTATGGGTGCTGCTAAATACATGGGTGGTTACAAAGTATGTAAAGCCCTTATTGAAAACCTTGTAGAATCAATGGGTATTACTGTACCAGTTGCTATTCACCTTGACCATGGTCACTACGACGATGCTCTTGAATGTATCGAAGCTGGTTACACTTCAATCATGTTTGACGGTTCACACCTTCCAGTTGAAGAAAACCTTAAATTGGCGAAAGATGTCGTTGAAAAAGCTCATGCTAAAGGTATCTCAGTAGAAGCTGAAGTTGGTACTATCGGTGGTGAAGAAGACGGTATCATCGGTGACGGTGAATTGGCACCAATCGAAGACGCTAAAGCAATGGTTGCTACAGGAATCGACTTCTTGGCTGCAGGTATCGGTAACATCCACGGTCCTTACCCAGCAAACTGGAAAGGTCTTCACCTTGACCACTTGCAAAAATTGACTGAAGCTGTTCCAGGATTCCCAATCGTATTGCACGGTGGATCAGGTATCCCTGACGATCAAATCCAAGCAGCTATCAAACTTGGTGTTGCAAAAGTTAACGTGAACACTGAATGCCAAATCGCATTTGCAAATGCTACTCGTCAATTCGTACGTGAATACGATGCAAACGAAGCAGAATACGATAAGAAGAAACTCTTCGACCCACGTAAATTCTTGAAACCAGGTTTCGAAGCAATTACAGCAGCTGTTGAAGAACGTATCGACGTATTCGGTTCAGAAGGCAAAGCTTAATTGAAAACAGGAAAGCAAGGTCCCGTGTGGATCTTGTTTTTTTGTATGGGAAAAGTTGCTTCCGGGATTTAATTTTTGTACAATATGCCTATGAAAAAATTTAAACAGTTTAGCTGGATCGTTTGTAGCTTTCTCCTGCTCTTTTTAGGTGCTACATTTGTTTTTCATCAATTTAGTTTACGAAATGAAAGTAAGCTTCTAACACCCATTGGTAAACAAGTTACAGTCAATGGACATCGAATGAATGTCTCTGTTAAAGGAGAAGGATCTGAAACAATCGTTTTTCTTTCCGGTGCAGGTATCGCCTCTCCTATTTTAGACTTTAAGAATCTATCAGATTCCCTATCCAAAAAATACAAAGTTGTTGTCGTGGAGCGAGCAGGATATGGTTTTAGTGAAGATAGTGATCGTTCAAGAGATGTGATGGAGGTCCTTTCTGAGACCCGTCAAGCTTTGGCGCAAGCTCATGTTTCAGGTCCTTATGTGATTATTTCGCATTCTATGGCTAGTTTAGAGAGTCTTGCTTGGCAAGAGAAATATCCAAATGAAGTGAAGGCTTTGATTGGTCTGGATTGGGCCTTGCCAGCGAGTTATGAAGATTTAAAGGATAATCAGGCCTTGCTTACTGTGGCTTATTGGAGCAGTAAGATTGGCTTATTACGCTATTTCCCTGAGTCCTTTTATATAAAAAATCCAACTCTGACTGAAACTGAACGACAACAATATAAATTACTAGCATATAAGCAGTTGATGTCACAAGCCATGCTTCATGAATCCCGTTTGGCAAAGGAAAATGCCAAGAAAGTTCCATCTAGCATTAATCCGAAAATTCCAGCCTTACTCCTGGTTTCTAACGGTGAAGGCACGACCTTTAGCCAATCAGAGTGGCAACGTTATGCAGAGAGATTTGCAAGCGACCAGTCTAATGTTCAAGTCGACTATATGGATGCGCCTCACGACCTCTATCATTATCAAAGCGATGCTATTGTTTCTCGTATTAAAAAATTTTTAGAGAATAATTGAGGGCTTAAAAATCCATTGAGACTGATGATAATAATTAAATGCTGAAGGATTAACAGTAGAATCGTTAATTTTCTCGATTAAAAAAATTCTTTTTCTTAACAATAAGCCTGCCCCTAAGGGCAGGTTTTTTGGTGTTTTAAGGAAACTATTAAACCAGAATTTCTGACTCAAAAGCATTATTTCAAGAGAGAAATTTCTAATTTCATAATCTATAAGCAAACGCTTGCATTCCTTTTTTTATTGGATTATAATAGGTTGGTATAAAGCCTTCTGTAATAATATTGAGTAAGTGTAGAAAGTAAGGATTTAGAATATTTGTAGTCAAAAATACAATGTTGCTTCTTACGATAGGGAGATAGATATGGCAATGATAGAAGTGCAACATCTTCGGAAAAATTTTGTGAAGACAGTTAAGGAGCCGGGGTTAAAGGGAGCCTTGCGCTCCTTTATTCATCCTGAAAAGCAGACCTTTGAAGCGGTCAAGGATTTAACTTTTGAAGTTCCAAAAGGGCAGATTTTAGGATTTATCGGGGCAAATGGTGCTGGGAAGTCAACCACCATCAAAATGCTGACAGGAATTTTGAAGCCCACATCTGGCTTTTGTCGGATTAACGGCAAGATTCCCCAGGATAATCGCCAAGATTATGTCAAGGATATTGGAGTCGTTTTCGGACAACGCACCCAGTTATGGTGGGATTTGGCTCTGCAAGAGACCTACACGGTTTTGAAAGAGATCTATGATGTACCGGACTCGCTTTTCCATAAGCGCATGGACTTTTTGAATGAAGTTTTGGATTTGAAGGAATTTATCAAGGATCCTGTGCGGACTCTTTCACTAGGTCAACGGATGCGGGCGGATATTGCGGCTTCCTTGCTTCACAATCCAAAAGTTCTCTTTTTAGATGAACCGACTATTGGTTTGGATGTGTCTGTCAAGGACAACATTCGTCGGGCCATTACCCAGATTAATCAGGAGGAAGAGACAACTATTCTCTTGACTACTCATGATTTGAGTGATATTGAGCAACTCTGTGATCGGATTTTTATGATTGATAAGGGGCAAGAGATTTTTGATGGAACGGTTAGCCAGCTCAAGGAGACCTTTGGAAAGATGAAGACTCTCTCCTTTGACCTGACACCAGGTCAAAATCATCTAGTCTCTCATTATGAGGGCTTGCCTGATATGTCCATTGATAGACAAGGAAATACTCTCAATATTGAATTCGATAGTTCCCGCTACCAGTCGGCCGATATTATCAAGCAAACCTTATCTGATTTTGAAGTCCGTGATTTGAAGATGGTAGATACGGATATTGAAGATATTATCCGTCGCTTCTATCGAAAGGAGCTCTAAGATGGTCAAATTGTGGAGACGTTATAAACCCTTTATCAATGCAGGGATTCAGGAGTTGATTAGCTATCGAGTCAACTTTATTCTCTATCGGATTGGTGATGTCATGGGGGCTTTTGTCGCATTCTATCTCTGGAAGGCTGTCTTTGACTCCTCCCAGGAGCCTTTGATTCAGGGCTTCAGTATGGCAGATATCACTCTCTACATCATCATGAGTTTTGTGACTAATCTTCTGACTAGGTCGGATTCTTCCTTTATGATTGGTGATGAGGTTAAGGATGGCTCCATTATCATGCGTTTGCTGAGACCAGTGCATTTTGCGGCCTCTTACCTTTTCACCGAACTTGGCTCCAAGTGGTTGATTTTTATCTCTGTTGGACTGCCATTTTTAAGTGTCATGGTTTTGATGAAAATCTTATCTGGGCAAGGTATTGTAGAAGTGCTGGGATTAACTGTCCTTTATCTCTTTAGCTTAACTCTGGCTTATCTGATTAACTTTTTCTTTAATATCTGCTTTGGATTTTCAGCCTTTGTATTTAAAAATTTATGGGGTTCTAATCTACTTAAGACTTCAATAGTGGCCTTTATGTCTGGCAGTTTGATTCCCTTAACATTTTTTCCAAAGGTGATTTCAGATATTCTCTCCTTATTGCCATTTTCATCCTTGATTTACACTCCGGTCATGATTATTGTTGGGAAATACGATGCCAGTCAGATTCTTCAAGCACTCGCGTTGCAGTTTTTCTGGCTTATAGTGATGGTGGGCTTGTCTCAGTTGATTTGGAAACGAGTCCAGTCATTTATCACCATTCAGGGAGGTTAGTATGAAAAAATATCAACGCATGCATCTGATTTTTATCAGACAATACATCAAGCAAATCATGGAATACAAGGTGGATTTTGTGGTAGGTGTGTTGGGAGTCTTTCTGACTCAAGGCCTAAACCTCTTGTTTCTCAATGTTATCTTTCAACACATCCCCTCGCTAGAAGGTTGGACCTTTCAAGAGATTGCCTTTATCTATGGATTTTCCTTAATTCCAAAGGGATTAGATCATCTCTTTTTTGACAATCTCTGGGCTTTAGGTCAACGGCTAGTTCGAAAAGGGGAGTTTGACAAGTATCTGACTCGTCCTATCAATCCTCTCTTTCACATCCTCGTTGAGACCTTTCAGATTGATGCCTTGGGTGAACTTTTGGTCGGTGGTATTCTATTAGGAACAACAGTATCAAGCATTGCTTGGACTCTTCCAAAATTCCTGCTTTTCCTAGTTTGTATTCCATTTGCTACCTTGATTTACACTTCTTTAAAAATTGCTACAGCCAGCATCGCTTTTTGGACCAAGCAGTCAGGTGCCATGATTTACATTTTTTATATGTTCAATGATTTCGCCAAGTATCCTATTTCTATTTACAATTCGCTCCTTCGTTGGTTAATTAGCTTTATTGTACCTTTCGCCTTTACGGCCTACTATCCTGCCAGCTATTTCTTGCAGGACAAGGATGGACTCTTTAATATTGGTGGTTTGATTCTGATTTCCCTTGTTTTCTTTGTTATTTCCCTCAAACTTTGGGACAGGGGATTGGATGCCTACGAAAGTGCGGGTTCGTAAAAGGAAGAATCTCAAAGCCTTATCTCAGGAAAGGCTTTTTCTAATGGAGATGAAAATTTCTTGACATCTATTCTCAGAGTGCTATACTAAGAAAGTAATCGCCGATTTAGCTCAGTTGGTAGAGCAACGCACTCGTAACGCGTAGGTCACAGGTTCGATCCCTGCAATCGGCATAGGAAGAAACGGCTTTGAAGGAGCGAGACGACGAATGATGGTGATAACCGATTCGTTCTGTCTCGCTCTTTTTTTGACCGCATAGGCGCCATTTTTGACCACTTAGTCAAAAGTCCTTGTCTCCATAGGGGCTCTCTGCTATCATAGAATCATCAAAGGAAGGCCCCCTTCCAACTATTGAAAACGAGGTATACGATGATGAAAAAACTACTTGGACTTGGATTTATTCTGGCAGCTCTTGCGGTTGTTACAATGGGAATGGTTGGCTTTCCAAAGCTTGATGTGAATATCTGGCCTTTATTCCCCGTTCTCTTATTTGCTTTCTTTACTCTTGAAAATCTGATGAAACAGGACTACAAGGCAAGTGTCATCTGTGCTTTAATTGCTCTGATGATTGCAAACGCGATCTACGATCTCTTGCCGGTTTCAAATGGCTTAGTGATCACAACGGGTGTCCTTGCTTGCGTGGGTCTTAGTTTTCTTTTACCGGATAAGAATAGCAACAAATAAAGAAAGAGAGTGGGACAGAAATCGGTCATTCGTTAGAATTCGATTTCGTCGTCCCACCTCCGCACAGTTGAGTAGGGCTGTAACAGCTGATGAAATCAGCGTAGTAGAGCCCACTCAACCACTGCGTCTTTCCCGACAATCCAAAGACAATTGAGAGGCTAGGACTTTTGTCCCAGCCTCTTTACTTCTCAAAAACTACCTCTTGATGGGGAAAACGTGCCACTTACTGAAAAGGCCTTGTTTTGTTTTCAACAGCTGTTATAATGGTACTATCAAAACGTTGGGAAAGGAGTTTTATGAAAGTTAGAATCGAATTGGATTCATCTATGGACGAGCCTGAGATCTTGATTCGAGCTCCGCGCTTGACCCCGGAGTTGACCCAGCTGCAAGAGAGAATCCTAGAACAAAAGGTTGCTCCTTTGGCCTTTTACAAGGATCGAAGTGAATATTTTCTGGATGTGGCATCGATCCTCTTTTTTGAGACGGACGGGGAGAAGATTTTTGGACACACCAAGGACGAGGCCTATGAGGTCAAGCAAAAGCTCTATGAGTTGGAGGAGCTGCTTCCCATCGCCTTTTGTCGAATTTCCAAATCCACCATTGTCAACGCAAAGCAGATCTATTCTCTAGAAAAGTCTTTTTCAGGAACCAGCACGGTCAATTTCTATCAGACCCATAAGAAGGTTCACGTATCCAGACGCTACTATCAACTCTTAAAAGAACGACTAAATGAAATGAGGTAATATCATGAGAAAAAAATTAATCGGAGTATTCTTAATCCTTTTAGCAGCTTTAATCCTCTTACAAGGCTATTTTGTAAAATGGGACATTAGCATCTGGACCTTAGCTTGGGTTACCTTGCTTGCAGTCCTATCCCTCTCTAGTTTCTTAAAACGCCATTTTGGTTGGGGCTTCATCTATGGACTTTTAGCCCTCTTTTGTCTCAATGGGCAATACCATTTCCTCCCAGTTTCAAATTCAGTTGTCATCCTTTCCTCAATTCTCGCTGTGATTGGGCTCAACATTTTGTTTAAACCCTCTAAGAAAACAAAAGCCCGCCTAGCTTCCTATTCTGCTGGGTCCATGAGTAAGTCGGATGGCAATGACATCGATGTCACTTTTTCAACAGTGACAAAATATCTCAATGACCAACACTTTACCCACGGAAGTGCAGATGTGAGTATGGGAGAAGCTTCGGTTTATTTTGACAATTGCCGCATCGAAGGTCCGTCAGCCCAGTTTGTTGTCGATGTTTCCCTTGGAAGTTTGAGTCTCTATGTACCAAGTGATTGGCGTGTCCATGTTCATGTGGATAATTCCCTTTCGGCTATCCAGCATCAGGAAAATCCAAGTGCTCTGACAAGCAAGGATTTCTACATTACGGGCGATGTTTCCTTAGGAAATCTGGAAATTATCTATGTCGGAGCGAATTCGTTTTCTTAAGTCGGAAATGAAAAACTTTGGCCAAAAGCTTGCCAAGAGAGATTTTTTTTGGTAATATAGTACGGTATGTGGTGCTAGCACATCCGTTATATTAGATCTAATAGGAGGAAACACAGAAATGGCTAAAGTATGTTATTTCACAGGTCGTAAGACTGTATCAGGTAACAACCGTTCACACGCTATGAACCAAACAAAACGTGCCGTAAAACCAAACCTTCAAAAAGTAACTGTCCTTATCGATGGTAAACCTAAAAAAGTTTGGGCTTCAGCTCGTGCATTGAAATCTGGTAAAGTAGAACGCGTTTAATAAAGAGTACAGAACCTCATAGAGGTTCTTTTCTTTTTCTCTAGAGACAGCTGTCACAGCGGGAGAAGAATAGTCCCTACCCTTTTACAGTTGACCTCTTTTATGGTAAAATAGAATATAAAATACTTTTGAGGTAGAAATTATGACAGTAAAAATCAATACAAAGGACGGTCAAATTGAATTGACTGATGAGGTTATCGCAACTGTTGTAGGCGGTGCCGCTACTGAGATCTTCGGTGTGGTTGGAATGGCCAGCAAAAATGCGATCAAAGATAATTTCCAAGCCCTCCTAGGGAAAGAAAACTTCTCTAAAGGTGTTGTTGTCAAAACAACGGAAGCAGGAACTATCGCAGTTGATGTTTACACTGTTTTGAGCTATGGAACAAAGATTAGCGAAGTCTCAAAAAATATTCAAGAACGTGTGAAATTTAGTTTGGAAAATCAACTTGGAATCACTACGGATACTGTGAATGTCTATATTCAAAATATCAAGATTGTGGGAGAATAATCGTGGCTAATATTACTACAAGTTTATTTCAAGAAATGGTTCAAGCGGGGGCTACGCGCTTAAATAAACAAGCGGAATATGTAAACTCTTTGAACGTCTTTCCTGTACCAGATGGAGATACAGGGACTAATATGGGAATGACCATCGAAAATGGGGCCAAAGAAGTATCTGACCGTTCTGCATCAACTGTTGGAGAAGCAGCAGGAATCTTTGCTAAAGGTCTCTTGATGGGTGCGCGTGGGAACTCAGGAGTCATCACTTCTCAATTGTTCCGCGGATTTTCTCAAAGTGTCAAAGACAAAGAAGAATTGGATGGAGCAGCACTTGCAGCAGCCTTCCAATCTGGGGTAGAAGTTGCTTATAAAGCCGTTATGAAGCCGGTTGAAGGAACCATTTTGACGGTTTCTCGTGGAGCAGCCATCGGGGCTAAGAAAAAAGCAGAATCTACCAACGATGCAGTAGAAGTTATGCGTGCCGCTCTTGAAGGAGCTAAAACTGCTCTTGCGAAGACTCCAGATATGTTGCCAGTCTTGAAAGAAGTTGGCGTGGTAGACTCTGGTGGTCAAGGGTTGGTCTTCATCTATGAAGGATTCTTGTCAGCCTTGACAGGTGAATTCATCGCTTCTGAAGAGTTCCAAGCAACACCTGCAACCATGTCAGAAATGATCAATGCAGAACACCACAAGTCAGTTGCTGGCCATGTCGCAACTGAAGACATCAAGTTTGGTTACTGTACAGAAATCATGGTCGCTTTGAAACAAGGTCCAACCTATGTCAAAGACTTCGATTACGATGAATTCCGTAACTATTTGAACAACCTTGGGGATTCCCTATTGGTGGTGAATGACGATGAGATTGTCAAAGTTCACGTCCATACAGAAGATCCAGGTCTTGTCATGCAAGAAGGTCTTAAGTACGGAAGCTTGGTCAAGGTCAAAGTCGACAACATGCGCAACCAACACGAAGCGCAAGTTGAAAAAGAAGAGCGCCAAGCCAAACCAGTTGAAGAAAAAGAATATGCCATCATCGCAGTAGTTGCTGGTGACGGATTGGCTGATATCTTTAAAGCGCAAGGAGTTGATTACATCATCTCTGGTGGTCAAACTATGAACCCATCAACAGAAGACTTTGTCAAAGCAGTTGAAGAGTTGAATGCGCGCAACATCATTATCTTGCCAAACAACAAAAATATCTTGATGGCTGCTCAATCTGCAGCAGAAGTGATTGAGCAACCTGCAGCAGTTGTTGAGACCAAGACCATTCCTCAAGGATTGACTAGTCTTCTTGCCTTTGATGAAAGCAAATCAATCGAAGAAAACTACGAACGCATGAGCGCTTCATTGGGCGATGTTGTGTCTGGTAGTGTGACGACAGCGGTTCGTGATACCACTATTGATGGGCTTGAAATCCATGAAAATGATAATCTTGGAATGGTCGATGGCAAAATCGTTGTTTCAAATCCAGATATGATGGAAACCTTGGAAGAAACATTCGCTCATATGTTGGACGAAGATAGTGAAATTGTGACCATCTATGTCGGTGAAGACGGCAGTGAGGAGTTGGCAAATGAATTGGCCCAAGCCCTTGCTGAGAAGTATGAGGATGTAGAAGTGGAAATCCACCAAGGTGGCCAACCCGTCTACCCATACTTGTTTAGTGTAGAATAATTGAACAGAAGGTTCCTTTCGGAACCTTTTTTTGTATATAGAAAAACGAGGAGATTCCCTATGAAATCAGCGTGATTCAGAGGGATTGAGACTGAAGTGAACCCTCCACTGAGGCTTTATTCGTGAGAAAAAGGAGTTTCTGCAAAAAGTCTCACATTCATCAGATTTTTATTCAAATGGAAAAGCTTGAAATGAGGGGGAAATGGTTTGAGCAGTGGAGTTTTTAGACAAGAAAGACGCGATATGTTATACTGGTATCAGTATGTGAAAGGAGAGTTATAAAAATGAAGAAATTTTTTGTAACCCTTGGGCTAGCCATTTTGGTATTGACTGGTTGTTCGCAATCCCAAACGAAGAAAACTACAACCGCTAGCTCATCTAGCAGTTCCTCTGTTAAAAAAGAAGTAAAAAATGAAGAAAAAACCACAACCTTAGTAGGAGATATCAATGGAACAAAACACCGGGATATCATCAAGTCTAAGGGAGATAAGGTTGAAAACCTTCGCATCGAAGTGACGGCCGATCTGCCCCAACAACTTGGGACCATCGCAGCAGAGAAGTCACCTGAAGAGCTCACAGCAGCCATTCAAGCTTTGTTGGAGCAAAATGAAGACTACAAGAAGTTAAAAACCGTTCCTGGTTTTAGCTTGGAATACACAGTCACCCCAGAGAAAAAATTGCTCTCAACCAGTGTGATTGACCTCAACCAAATTGATGCCAAGTCTCTAGAAGAAATTTCTTACTTCAAAGATGCTGGTCTCAATGATTTGAAAAACATGAAGGCAGATGCCTTGGTCAAGGCCTTGAAATTGCATGGCATGAAAGAAGAAGGCCAGTAAGAAGAATAGAAAAAGTGGTTCTTTGTCAACTGTAGTGGGTGACGAAAAGCTAACATCTAGAGAGGACCTGATAGGTCTTCTCTTTTTGTAT
>NZ_JALDUR010000025.1 GCF_023109675.1 Streptococcus parasanguinis
CTGTAAAAGCTGATGAAATCAGCGTAGTAGAGCCCACTCAACCACTGCGTCTTGCTCAACAATCCAAAAATAATTGAAAGGCTAGGACTTTTGTCCCAGCCTCCCTTGATTTTTATTTGCTATCGTGGTTTTCAACTGCCGCTGTGATAAAGGCTGTGTAAAGTCCTTCTGGGCGGTTTGGACGGCTTGACAATTCTGGGTGGTATTGGCAAGCAACAAAGAATTTATTTTCTGGGATTTCAACGATTTCGACCAAACGGTTGTCTGGTGAAACGCCTGAGAAGACAAATCCTGCTTCTTCGAACTGTTCACGGAAAGCATTGTTAAACTCATAACGGTGACGGTGGCGACGTTGCACCACTTCTTGATTGTCATAGGCAGCGGCTGCTTTTGATCCTCGTTTGAGTTTAGATGGGTAAAGACCGAGACGGAGCGTTCCTCCCATGTCTTCCACATCGATTTGGTCCCGCATGATATCGATAATTGGATACTTGGTTTCTGGATCCAATTCGGATGAATTGGCCCCTTCCAAGCCTAAAACGTGACGGGCAAATTCGATACAGGTTAACTGCATCCCCAAGCAGACACCCAACATTGGTACGTCCTGTTCACGCGCATACTTGATGGCTTGAATTTTTCCTTCTGTTCCCCGTTGGCCAAAACCACCTGGGACAATGATCCCATCCGCATCTCCAAGGAGTTCTGCCACATTTTCAGCTGTCACATCATTGGCATTGACCCAATTAATCTTGACTTCTGCATCATTGGCATACCCTGAGTGCTTCAAGGCCTCAACGACAGAAATGTAGGCATCTTGCAATTCTACGTATTTTCCAACCAAGGAAATCTTGACCTGCTTCTTGAGGTTCATGACCTTGTCGACCATCGCAGACCATTCTGTCATATCTGCTGCAGGAACATCCAATTTCAAATGGTCACAAACGATTTGATCCATGTTTTGCGCTTGCAAGTTCAATGGGATTTGGTACAAATGTTCCACATCCAGTGATTCGATGACAGCTTCTGGTGCGACATCACAGAATTGAGCCAACTTGTTCTTAATTCCTTGACCAGCTGGTTTTTCTGTACGGATGACCAACATATTTGGTTGAATTCCAAGACCACGCAATTCTTTCACAGAGTGTTGGGTCGGCTTGGTTTTCATTTCTCCCGCAGCCTTCAGGTAAGGTAGAAGAGTGGTGTGGATGTACATAACGTTTTCAGCACCAACATCTGCCTTCATTTGACGAAGAGCTTCAAGGAATGGAAGGGATTCAATGTCTCCAACTGTTCCCCCGACTTCTGTGATGATGACATCTGAATCCGTCGTCGTCGCTGCTCGTTTGATCTTTTCTTTCAAGGCATCTGTAATATGAGGAATAACCTGTACAGTCGCGCCCAAGTATTCTCCGCGACGTTCTTTGCGAAGAACTTCGCTATAAATTTTCCCTGTTGTCACATTTGAGTACTTATTCAGATTGATATCAATGAAGCGTTCATAGTGACCAAGGTCCAAGTCTGTCTCTGCGCCATCGTCTGTGACAAATACTTCCCCGTGTTGGTAAGGGCTCATCGTCCCTGGGTCAATATTGATATAAGGGTCAAATTTTTGGATAGTCACTTTCAATCCACGATTTTTGAGCAAGCGACCAAGACTTGCTGCGACAATCCCTTTCCCGATGGATGATACGACACCACCCGTGACAAAAATATATTTTGTTGACATGTGCTTTCCTCTTCTTCTAATGTTGTAGAGGCCATTCCTCTTTGCAGAAAAAACAAAAATAGCTCCCTAATCCTTAGGGAGCTCCGACCTCAAAATGAGGTGCCCGAACAATATCTTACCGCAAATGGTCTACTTTGTCAAATTGAAAATTTCATGAAAATAATGTTCGCTGTTTACACGACCTTTTCCACTCCATTTTGTGTGACGAGAAATTTCTCAAATTGAAGTTGAGGAATGCAAAGAGCAAGGTCCTTGTGGATTCGTTCTAGCGCTTCTAAACGCATCTCGACTGACGTCTCGGCATTTCCTTGGATGACAAAGAGGGCGTTTTGCGTGGTCTCCTCAAATTTGTAATGGTCACTATCGCGTACATCCAACCAAGCCAGAACTCCTTTTTGATCCCGGTAGACAGGATCTGTCGGTGCGACATGTTTTTCGCTAGAAAGGATCGGGAGGAAGATATCGTCTCTTTGACTCACTGTAAATTCAATCGGTCCCTCAATCTTATCTAGGTCATGTCCTCCGATCGCGAGAAAAGACTTCAGAGATTCGACATTATAGATATCAATGATGCTATTGATCTGAGGAAGAGCACCTCGATGCTGGATGTTTCGGATAAGAGCTAGGACTGTTGGTGGATTTTTCTTGATGCTACGCCCTACTTTTTGCAAGAGGTCTGTATACCCTTTGATGACAGGAGATGCCACTACTTCTTCTATCTGACACTGGAGCGCCCATTGTTCAAGCTCTTTCTTCTTTTCAAGAAAAGAAGGGGGCAAAACTGCTTGGGGATCCACATTTCTAGCAATTCCGACCACAACTGTATCAATACCAAGAGCTACTAAACTTTGATCTAAACGAAAGTCCATCTGGAACACCTCCTATTGGGAAACCTTACACGTTTATCATACGACATTTCATCACTTTTTTCAATGCAAACAAAAAGAGAGTGGGACAGAAATCGGTAATTCGTTAGAATTCGATTTCGTCGTCCCACCTCCGCACAGTTGAGTAGGGCTGTAAAAGCTGATGAAATCAGCGTAGTAGAGCCCACTCAACCACTGCGTCTTGCTCGACAATCCAAAAATAATTGAGAGGCTAGGACTTTTGTCCCAGCCTCTTCTTATGATTTATTCTTCTTCCTCGTCTTCAGAATCCTCTTCTTCGTCGTCTTCTTCGCTTAATTCAACTTCCTCACCCAAATCATCTGGTACGATTTCATTGATTTCAGCATCGTAAGCTTCGACTTCACTCTTTTCATCGTCTGGATTTTCTTCATCATATGAAAGAGCTGGATCTGCTTCGTAAACTTCTTCGTCTTCTGGATCGTCGTCGTTGTAGTCGATCGCATCTTCGTCTCCATCCATAAAGGCATTGACACGTTTTTTCTTCCGTTTCTTAGGAGTTTCATCTTCGTCTGTTTCTTCAAGAGCGATGATTTCTTCGTCAACTTCATCGATGGCATACCATGAACGAAGACCCCATTTGTTATCTCCAAGTGGGATAAAGCTTCCATCTACATTCAATTCTGTGTAGAACAATGGAAGAGCTTCACGGATCTCGCTGTTTGATTTTTCAAGGTAAATTTGAATTTCATTTACAAGATCGCTAAAGTACATTTCATGGTCACGTCCGCGTAATTCCAAAATCGCACGCGCCACTTCAATCATAGAAAGTTCACTTTTTTCTTGTCCAGCAAATACTTCTAATTCCAAGGGTAAATCTCCTTATGTTTCATTTCCTAAATGGAGAAGGATCCGGTCTTAAACCTCATCCTATCCTCAATGATAGATTGAAAACTTCTCGCCACTAAATCTATCACGCATTTTATCGTTACACTCTATTGTACGATAAATTTCCCCTTTCGTCAAAGGAAAATTCCAGGATTCTCCATGAAATCAAAAAAAGAAGAGCCTCACGGCTCTTCTTTTTTATCTCAATTATTTTACTTTTGCTGTGCTTGTGATCACGTTCACTGCTTTCTTCACTGTGATGTCATGTTTCAACATTTCTGGTGAAAGAAGGTTGCGAACTTGTTCAACTGGCATGTTGTAATCTGCTGCCAATTGTTCGATTTCAGCGTTGATTTCTTCTTCAGTTGCTTCGAAGCCTTCTGCTTTCGCTACTGCTTCAACCACAAGGTTTGTCTTCGTACGGCTTTCAGCTTCTGCTTCGTATTGTTTGTGAAGATCTTCTTGAGTTGTTCCAGTGATTTGGAAGTACATTTCAGGTGAGATACCTTGACGTTGCATGTTTCCAAGGAACTCGTTGATTGAACGGTGTACTTCTTCGTGGATCATTTCTTCTGGAAGGTCAACGATTTCAGCGTTTTCAACGGCAAGATCGATTGCTGCTGCTTCTACTGCATCGTTGTATGCTTCTTCTTTAGCTGCTGCCAATTCTTTGCGGTATTTTTCTTTCAATTCGTCAAGAGTTTCAACTTCTTCGTCGATGTCTTTTGCCAATTCATCGTCAAGAGCTGGTACTTCTTTTGCTTTTACTTCGTGGATAGTTGTCACGAATTTCGCTTCTTTACCTGCAAGATCAGCTGCTTGGTAGTCTTCTGGGAAGGTTACGATCACGTCAACTGTTTCACCAGCAGAGTGTCCAACCAATTGGTCTTCGAAACCTGGGATGAATTGACCTGAACCAAGTCCAAGTGAGAAGTTGTCACCTTTACCACCGTCGAATTCAACACCGTCGATAGAACCTACGAAGTCGATCACAACTGTGTCACCTTCTGCTGCAGCACCTTCTTTAACAACCAATTCAGCCAAGTTGTTGCGTTCGCGTTCGATACGAGCATCCACATCAGCGTCTGTTACTTCTTTAGAAACTTCTACTGATACTTCAAGGTCTTTGTAAGCACCCAATTTTACTTCAGGTTTTGTTACAACAGCTGCTGTCAATGTCCAGTCTTGACCTTTTTCCATAGATACAACATCGAAAGTTGGTTGTGCTACAACTTCGATTCCAGCTTCTTTAACAGCTGCTTCATATGCTGCTGGAAGAAGATCGTTCAAAGCATCTTGGTAAAGTGCTTCTTCACCAAAACGTTGGTTGAAGATTGGACGTGGAATATGACCTTTACGGAATCCAGGTACGTTCAAAGTTTTCTTAACTGACTCAAACACACGGTCCAAAGCAGGTTTGATTTGCTCTTGGCTGATTGTGAAAGTCAATACACCGTGGTTAGTTTCTTTGTTTTCAAATGATACAGACATTCTGTCTCTCCTTAAAATAATATAGTCATTCCTTATAATTTTACCACAAAACTTTGAAATTGCAAGTTTTAAAACGTTTTTGCCTCTCTTTTCATCCAAAAAAACTAGCCCTTTAAAGCTAGTTCTGATTATGATTTTCGGATGGGATCATCGAGGTAGAGAGCACGGGCACCGCCGATCAATTTTGGCCGACTGGCGAGGGCTGTGACATGGGCTCCACCTAGTTCACGCAAGATAGGGCGAATTGGAACTTGCACGTGTTTGACGTGCATCCCCACCGAGGTACCTCCGATGTCTAACCCCGCTTGAGCTGTGATAAATTCCACCTCAACAGGATCCTTAAAATACTTGAAAGCTGCGAGTTGTCCAGCACCTCCTGCATGGAGACTCGGAAGGACATTGACGATTTCTAGCTCCTTTTTATCTGCCAATTCTCTTTCGACCACCAAGGCGCGATTGAGATGCTCACATCCTTGTACCGCCAGATAAATGCCTCTTGGATTCAACTCATCTAGTAAGGTCTGGACAATAGCTTCTGCAATGTCGATGTTGGAGGCTTTTCCAATTGGCCCTCCTGCAACTTCACTTGAAGACATCCCGAGCACTAAAATCTGTCCTTGGCGGAGACGGCTTTTTTCCAAGACATCTACCAGGATTTCTTTTGTATCCTTCTTCAGTTGCTCCAGATCCATGAATTAGCTTCCTTTCTTTTGAAATGCATAATAGACCACATAGCCTAAAGCCATTCCAACAAAATTCTGAGCGAGGTTATTCGGAATATCCGAGATAGCAGCTCCCCAGCCATTGCCTAAAAAGAGAGCAGAAGCTAGTGCGTAACCGCCTACCATGACGACTGTCGCAAGAAGCAAGCCTAGGTAACGAGCTTTGCCCTTGAAGCCAGCGAAGTAACCTTGTCCCCCGTGAAAGAGGAGACTAAAGAACATCCACTGAGGATATCCTGAAATCAGATCCAATAAGAAGGCTCCGACACCACCTACAATAGCACCTTCCTTGCGCCCAAAATAGAAGGCTGTGAAATACACTCCAAGATCTAGCAGGGTGACGATCCCTGTAGGAGTTGGAAGTTTGGTATAGTAGCCAAGTACAACTGTCAAGGATGTCAAAATAGAGAGGCGGGCAATGAGTTGAGTTCGATTAGATGTCATACTGTACTACTCCATACTGGTCTGAATGTTGAATTGCTTGGAAAACAAAGTCTTTAGAGGCTTTAACAGCTTCAAGTGGAGATTTCCCTTGCACCAACTGGCTGGAAATGCTAGACGCAAAGGTACAACCAGCTCCTGTATTGTTCTTTTCTAAGACTGGCTCTTCAATGACGGTGAAGTCTGTCCCATCATAAAAGACATCGATGGCCTTTTCTTTATTGAGACGATTGCCTCCTTTGACCACGACATTCGCTGCTCCTAATTCGTGGAGCTTGCGCGCTGCCGCCTTCATATCGTCGAGCGATTGAATCTTGCTTTGGGTCAAGATCTCAGCTTCTGGTAAGTTTGGCGTGATGATGGTCACATAAGGGAAGAACTTAATCAATTCGTCTCGAAGAGCTGAAACTTCTACATCATGACTTTCCTTGCAGACCAAGACAGGATCTAGTACCACAGGAATCTCCGCATGGGCTTTGACATAGTCCAAAGCCAAGTCTGCCACTTCAACATTTGGCAAAAGGCCGAGTTTAATAGCAGAAAAAGGAACATCCTTGAGAGAGTTGAGCTGTTGAGCAAAGGTCGTCGGATCCACCGGAATCACTTCAAAACCGTGCTCCGTCATAGCGGTCAAACAAGTCACCGCTACAAAGCCATGCTGTTTGTTAGTCGTATAAGTTGCAAGGTCTGCGTGAAGACCTCCCCCACTAAAAATATCATTTCCTGAAATAGCTAGAATCAATTCATTACTCATAACGGATCTCCTTTAAATATAAGCCATTTGGCGCTGCTGTAGGACCTGCTAGATTGCGGTCCTTCTTTTCTAAAATTAGATCGATCTGCTCGATCGGCATCCGATCATTTCCAATCTTCAACAAAGTTCCCACCATATTGCGGATTTGCTTGTAGAGAAAGCCATTGCCCGAAAAGGTAAAGACAAGGCGATGATGTTCTGCATCCTCGACCAAGCGAGCCTCTGTAATCGTACGAACCTTATCTTCCACGCTGGTTCCCGAAGCTGTAAAGCCGGTGAAATCATGGGTTCCCTCCAACTTTTGGATGGCTGCTTGCATCTTTTCCACATCCAAAGGATAAGGATAGTGGGTGGCATAGTGGCGCATCATGGGGTTCTTGGGACGACCATAATCCACGATAAATTCATAGGTCTTGCTGTGCTTCTTGTAGCGTGAGTGAAAGTCATCTTCTACTTGCTCCACTCGGATGAAATCAATATCCTCTGGGGTTTGGGTATCGAGGGCAAAGCGGAGCTTCTCCTCGTCCCGCGCTTGGGGGAGATCAAAATGAATCACCTGCCCAAGAGCATGGACACCTGAATCCGTTCGCCCCGCTCCATGAACGGTAACAGGGGTTCCTTGATTGAGGCGCGTCAAGGTCTTCTCGATTTCTTCTTGCACACTACGGGCATGCGGTTGGCGTTGAAACCCTGCAAACAAGGTCCCGTCATATGAAATGGTTGCTTTGTATCGTGTCATGGTTCTATTTTAGCAAGATATAGAAGGGGTTACAAGAGTGAAAAATTTAAACTGTCCGGGTACAGTTTTGCAAACACAAAAAGAGGCTGGGACAAAAGTCCTAGCCTCTCAATTATTTTTGGATTGTCGAGCAAGACGCAGTGGTTGAGTGGG
>NZ_JALDUR010000026.1:0-2838 GCF_023109675.1 Streptococcus parasanguinis
ACTACTTTAACATAAAGAAAAAGTAGTGAGTACTCTCTCGCGTCGGAGATTTCTTCACTACTAATCTTAGTATGTTTGTCACCCACTACAGTTGACAAGGAGCCTAATTCCTATGGTGGTTTTACCCACTACAGAAATTATAGAACCATTTTACATAACGCAAAACTCAATCCTTCATTTAAAAAATTTCTCATGTTTAGCAATCAGTCAAATCTAGTTGAAAGGTATGTTATATTTGAATGAAATTACCAAATATAAGGGAAAATTCGATAGCGAACCTTTTGACAGTATGTTTCATATGCTTTCCCAAAATGATTGTGTAAGGCTTTTTCTTCTACCTTTAATCGGATACTGTAACCAACTACCAATAGAATGAGACAAATAATAATTGTGAGAGGATTTAATGAAACAAATGACAAGCCAAGTATGGATACGATGCTACCAGTATAGGCTGGATTCCTTACTATAGAGTAGGGACCTGCTTCTACCAACTGTTGACTATCTGTCGTTTGAACAGCAAGTGTAAAATTCTTCCCAAGATAATTAACTGTATAGATACGTAATACAAATCCGGCTAGAGAAAGGAGAATTCCAATATAGATCAAAAAATGTGGCAGTTGAGCTATAGAAGGTAGAAGTTGTTCATTCATTAATAGAAGGCAACAAACAATACTACCGATAATGATGTAACGACTTCCTTTGTCTTCAGAGTTATTTTCATTGTTTGATTTTGTTTTCCTTTTAATCCACGTTTCTGTGATGATGAAAATGAGAATGAACCCATATGTAAAAATACTCTGTAAATCCATGATTACTTCCTCCATTTAACATTATACAACTTCCAATTTTAGTAGTCAATTAAAAGGAAATAGTTAGAGTATGTTTTGTAATAGGTATCAATGGAAACTTCATGATTTCATCTGTAAAAAATTGGTAGTGTAAAATAAATTGTGTAAACACAAAAAGGAATAAATCCGTTATAGTAGAGTTGCGAAACATTACTAGAAAGAGATTTATTCCTATGACTTAGTTTACCACAGAACTACTTAACCTCCTAGCCCAAAAGCAAGATATTGATGAATTTTTCCGTTCTTCTCTTGAAACAGCTATGAATGATCTGCTTCAAGCAGAATTGTCGGCCTTTTTAGGGTATGAGCCTTATGATAAAGCTAATTATTTTAAAGCCAACAGTCGTAACGGAACGTATTAAAGGAAATTCAAGGTTCAAATATTTGGGGTGAACAGAAAAAGCATCCCGTATTTTTGATACGAAATGCTTTCAATAAGTGTAAATAAGTTTTAACGTTTACTAAATTGTGATGCTTTACGAGCTTTCTTAAGACCTGGTTGGAAACACTTCTATTTGAATACGTTTCAAAATGCGCTTAAAATCAATGTTTTCTCACGTTTTCAGAAAGAACAATTTCATCTAATTTGAATAACTTTCATTTGAATGGTGTGAATTTTACACTAAAAATACACGAATTGAGCTAGATTTTACCAAAAAGTTCACACCATTATTACCTTCGAATCATTAAAAAATAAAGCAAGTAATTTTTAATAGTCACTTGCTTTTTGTATCAATGACTTTTTACAAAATCTAAAATATCTTCGTAGGTTAATTCTGATGCCGCTACACCCAATCCGAGATGAACCAACTCTTCATCAGTACAATCAATCACAATATCGTTAAGTTCTAGTAGCACAAGCATTACAAAAATACCAATGCGCTTATTTCTATCTAAAAAAGCGTGATTCTTAATCAAAGAATAACAAAGCCTAGATGCCTTTTCTTCAATAGTTGGATATTGATCAACTCCAAAATAAGTGTCAAAATCATTCGAAAGCGAGGCCTCAACTAACCCCTTGTCTCGTACTCCATCCATTCCTCCCGTAGATATAATCAATTGACTATGTAAGGCAACAACCTGTTCAACGATTAATCGCTTCATTTAGCTAATTCCTTCAAGGCTTCGAGGTGGCGTGACAAGATAGAGCTTGCCACCTCGTCAACACTAGCTTGATCTGCAACAACAGCTTCTGTCTGTTCTTCTTGAACCAAGGTGCTATAGTCAACTAAAACATATTTAGGTCTATTGTTTTTCAAAATAACAGCTGTACCCTTACTATCAACCATTCGAGCAACTTTAGAGAAATTCTGATTTGCCTCCGTGATTGGAATTAAATTTTCAAGATTAATTTGCATTGTCACCGCCTCCTTTTGTTTATCATACCATTATTAAGCAACAAAAGCAAAAATATAGGATGGATTTATCCTATATCAAGTGAAATAACTTAGTAATTTGAGGGGATTTAGATTTTGCGTACGGTAAATGAGAATACTTTCATGCTCAACTATGATAAAATGATGGCAGCTCATAAGACTTCCTTTCGTAACTAGTTCGTTCAATTCTATTTAACTAGAAAATCTTATGAGCTTTTATTACGTACTTATATTGTATATTCAAGAGTAATAAATAAGCTAGGCAGCCCCCATGGTGTGAACCATGAAGTGTTTCGAAGCGTTAATAGTATCACATTGATTAACATTTTACGGCAATTGATTTCGTCAAATTGCAGCCACATTTATAAGCGACTAAAGTCGCAACAACTGTGTCAATTGCACAAATTTAGTAAGAAAGTACAAAAAATAACACCCCGAAAGGTGCTCTTTGTAAGTATAGTAATTCTTTCGAATTAACGTTTACTAAATTGTGAAGCTTTACGAGCCTTTTTCAAGCCTGGTTGGGGCATAGTTTATTTCAGCCACTTTCAAACACCTTTAAAAACAGCATTTTTACGTATTTACAAAAGTCATTATTTAATCTAATTTTAATC
>NZ_JALDUR010000026.1:2938-7244 GCF_023109675.1 Streptococcus parasanguinis
AACTTCATCAACATAAGGTAAATTTTCTATAAAAATCAACATATATCGAATCAGAATTATCAAAATTTCCCTCATGTAAAAACAGCATTTTTACGTATTTACAAAAGTCATTATTTAATCTAATTTTAATCAACTTCATCAACATAAGGTAAATTTTCTATAAAAATCAACATATATCGAATCAGAATTATCAAAATTTCCCTCATGTTGATTAATAATATATTTTGAGAATTGTATAGCGTTTTATACCAATTGTAATATGTAGTATTTTAAAGCAACATTTTGTTAATTTGATAACTTTACTTTATGGTAAAACAAGTTTATGACTCGCATAATAATTGATAAACAAAGAATAAATCTCAAGAAATAAACAAAATAATGACTAAAGACTAGAAAAACGGATAAGATCTTAAACTGGGCTTATCAGTTTTCCTTGGGTTGGAACTTTTTTATACGTAATCTTCTATGATTACATTGCATTTCGGGTAAATTCTCAGCCATTATGGGTATCTTCTTCCCTATTCATCAGTCACATTATAATCATCAATCAACCCATCATGACCATCGAAAGAGAATTCTTTAACAATATAATCCCGTGGAAAATCTGATGGATAACCATTATTTACAATAATTAACTGAAAATCATTTTCACATTCTTCTCCAAGTTGAAGAAAATAATTAATTATAGATTCGTAGATTTTTTCGCCTCTAAACTCTGTACTTGTCGAGGAAGCCCCTAAGTTTTTCCTAGGTGTATCAATCATCAACAATCCTAAATGGTTACCAGTTTGCACTTCTGAACAAATCATTATTGATAGGTAATATGCCATTATTATCAGAGTCACAGCTCCTAAACTACCTAAATCACTGTATTTATGGCCCCTCACATAAGGTAAATAACTCTTTGTATCAATATAAGCTTCATAAAGATTTGGAAACTCAAAAGATGATAAAATAGTTGAAAATGTTTCAGACAGTTGTTTCAACTTGTCCTCTTTGGCATCCTTATATTTTTGGCGTTTAATTTGTTCTTCTATCCCTTCAACTTCTATCCTCTTTTCAGAAAGCAACATTTCCAAATTTGTAAGTTCCTCAATAAATTTCAGGCTCTCATTTAGAGATTTCTTTTCTTCATATAATTGACCGCTTTTAATTGATAGCAAACTAATTTCTGTAGCCAAGGGATTTATATATTGTCTGGTTAAACTATCTAACTTCTCTTCATCGGATTTAATATTATCCTGTAATTTGTTTATTTCTAGGCCTACTCTAATATTTTTTTCTTTTTCTGAATCAATATAAGTGTGAAGCTCATTTTTCTTTTTTGTAAGTTTTTTCGTTCCTTTTTCAAATCGTTGATTTCAATTACAATATCATCCATATTCTGATGACACAATAAGCAACTTGATTCTTCGTGAAGTGAAATCGGTCGTAAGCAATTTGGACAATATAAGTATTCGTATTTATTAATAGCTTTAATACCTGCTATTTGCTCACTAATTTTTTCAATATCAGCAAAATATTGATTTTCCAGCAACTGTAATTTTTGTATATACTGTTCTTGATCTAAAAATTTGTTTCTTAGATTACTTAACTTTTCTTTTTGGTCACTAATAAGTACTATCAATTCATTAACATCATTTCCCACTTCTGTTTTCAGAATATCAGATTTATAGTTTTCTATTTTAGAATTAATATCCTCTAATTTAGAATCAATTTCAACAGATTTCACTTGCACTGTTTCATAATTCTCAACTTCTGCAGTTTTTAGAAATTCTCTTACAGCTTCGTATCTAATTTCTTTTACCTTTAAGCTCTCTTTTTCAATTTTAAGACTCTGTTGTAGGTCACCTAGTAAACTATCATAGATATCTAAAATAATCTCAAATGTTGCTTTTTCTTTTCCATTAAGCGCCCAGTTCTGCTCATTAAGAATGTTTTCGTTATCAATATTTGTCTGTTTTAAATATGAAAATTTAAATAAATCTCTAAAACTAAAATCGTCTCCTCTAATGATTAAATTAGTTAGATTAAGCTTCGATAACAAAAAGTATGATAATGATTTTTCATTTGAAAGAATATCAATTTCCAAGGTACGCGCTTGTGTAAATTTTTCTTTGACACTATCGTAAGTCTGTAAAAGAACAGGTTCTTTAAAAGCTGATAATGGTCTTTTAATCTTATAGAGATTCTCTGATATATAAAATTCCAATTCCACATCCGTACAACT
Source organism: Streptococcus parasanguinis (assembly GCF_023109675.1). GTDB lineage: Bacteria > Bacillota > Bacilli > Lactobacillales > Streptococcaceae > Streptococcus > Streptococcus parasanguinis_I. The sequence goes on from NZ_JALDUR010000026.1 coordinate 5,169, forward strand.
TTCTCCAATTTCTATATACGATTTATGATTCGTTTTCCCAAAAGCATAATCTGTTAATTCTAAAATTGCAGTTTTTCCCGTTGAAGTTGGTCCCGAAATATAATTTAATCCTTTATGAAAATGAACCTCATAATTTTTTCTCACACCTATTAATCTAAGTGTCTTTAACAATAGTTTCATTTAATTACCTCGTATACAATCTAATTTACTCTGTATCATGGTCTGTCCAGCTGATACTGTTTTATTTAACACTTTAGAAACTATAAAATCACAAGACTGTAGTATCTTGCTCCAATCTATCCCTTCTTCACTAAATAGTTCAATAACAAATTTCTCTCCTTTATCTGTAATGAAATATCTGTTATTCAAAGAGTTAAATGTAATAATATTTCTAGCTAATAAATCTGCAAGAACTGCATTATACAGTTTATAATTAGGTTTCCAATGGAAATAAGAGTACTTTATATCAAATCTTCCAAGCTCTATTTCATCAGATATTAATTCTGGAAATTTTAGAAAAAATCACTAATAATCAATTTTTCTTGAGTTGTATCTTTTTTGTGCTCTTTTCCTAAAATATTCAACAGTATCGCAACCCTATTTCGAGTCAAACAATATTCTTGGAAACTTATATTCTCAATTATCTCCGACATCATTTCCCTCCATATATTTTTCCAACACTGCTATAAAATTATCAACCCAACCTAATTCCTTATCATCAGCAAGCTGATGTAAGATACCCTTTTTAGCTAATAAATTAAAATCACTTATCGAGCTCCCTAAAGTGCTAGAATCTAAATCTTCGATTCTAAGATAAGTTTGATTTATTAAACAATTACCATCGTTAGGTTGCTTGTATAGACGATATTGGGTCTTCCAAATAGAATGTATCTTCATTCTTAAATTATCATACTGTTTTTTCCCATTGATGTCATCTTTGCTTAAAGACTCATGTCTAGCAATTTCTGCATTATAAAAATCAACTTTGAGATCGTCAACATCGGCTATTTGTGCACTCTTCAACATTGATATAAATATAATATCATTGTACATTTCTGAGATTTCTTCTATCTCATCTTCTCCATATAATATTTCTTCGTAAACCCTTTTATTACTTGCTTCAATAGACATTTTAATCTGTTCTAAATCATTTCTGATATCATCATCAAATGTTGATTTATAACTGCTTCATTTCTTAAATTCTTTTAGTAAAAAAGCTCCATCACACAACTCTATCTTTATTTTATGTTCAGCCTGCATTTTACTTTTCCATCTTGACCACCATGATAGCTCATTAATTTTTAGGCCTATTGGAACACATAAATACCAAGAAGAAATATTGGGATGCTTGGTAATCACTGTTCTAAACGATTCTCTAATTTGTTGTTTTTGTGAATCTCCAATCCCATCAATAAAAAATTTACACTGATAAATTGATGGTCTGTCATCTAAGTCACCAACTAGAACATCGATGCCATCATCTCCTTGTGATACCGCAGCCTCCTTCGCTAAAGGTCCAATTTTTTCTTGAAATATCTCAATACATATCTTTTTAAATTTTTCTCTTGCTCCTGGTAATGTATATTTATCGACTAAATATTTAAAATCATACTCCATATTTACCCCCAACCAAATATTTTAATTCTGTTTCTACCAATATTAATTTCCTTTTTAGATTACTAGAATCTCTAAAATTTAATTTCAAACTAATACTTTGTCTATTTTTTCATATCTTTTAGTGCATACTCGCAAGCTTGAATTACAAAACTTGAAAAAGTGACATCTTCATTTTGAATAGCCTTTTCAATTTCTTCGATTAACGGAAGAGGAAACCGAATCGTTTTATTCTCAGTCTCTTTGCGATTAGATTTCAGTTGGAATGCCATATCTGCCCTCCTATTCATTCTATCTATAGGATAAAGAATATTGCACAATAATTATGCATTGCGTTATGTATTGCGTTATACATTTCTTTTTGCAATCTTATAAGTTGTAATATGATAAATTGTAAAATATAGTGCAACAAAAAACTCATAGCGTTTCATTGGTGTAAACTGTAAGTAATCACACAAACAG
>NZ_JALDUR010000027.1 GCF_023109675.1 Streptococcus parasanguinis
TATATCAATTTTTTAGTTTTCTTTCTAAGAAATATCTATTTTTCGAAAATTAAAATACGGGTGATAATTCTGCCTGAGGTATTATAAAGATCAATTTTGTATTTAAAGGAATCAATAATAGTTGACAACTCTAAGAAAAACGCTTACAATATCTTTATGCTGTGACTTCCATTGTTGGCGAACTAGAGTCGCCCAGAAGGAGGAAAGACCATGAAAATGGATAATAAAACCCTTGCTCGTCTTGAGCTAGCAACAGTTGCCATCTTAGCTGTAAAAGATATCGTACTCAAGAAAATTGAGTGCAATAATCAAAGGCTGGAAGGCTAGCATACAGTTTTACTGTATGCTTTTTATTTAAAATTTATAGATAAGAATTGAGTAAAAATGGTTTTAGATAGATACCAAGATATTATAAAAGGGCATGCTGAAAATTTTAAAGAAATATTTGGGCGTAAATTTATTTACGGGAATTACAAAAGAAATGTAAAAAATAAATCTAGATATAGATCGGACTTCCCTCTGTTTAATATTGCCTCAGATAATTTTTATATTTATCAGATATATGTAGAAGATCTTCAATCAAATATCAGAAACTATCTAATAAATCCTATTTTAGAGGAGTTGCTGAAGGAGTATGGTTATGATATAGAGCAATACAATCTTTTTCCTTTTCAATTTGTTTTTAAAAAAAACGATATTAGAATTGGAGTTCGATATACAAAATGGTTATATGCTACTGAAGATGAAAAGGAATTGATTAAAAAATCGATAAAAGATTTTCAAATAGATAAAGTAATTAATCTACATTTTTCAGATGATAAGGAATTTGGATTAAATAGGTATTGTGAGGCAGTAAATATTTGTGACTATTCTATAAAAATGTTTTTAGATGAGTTCATCAATGAAAATATATATCAATACTTTTTAACAACTTTAATAAAAGCAATAGATGATATGCAAGAGTTAATCGGTTTTGAGGTCATTCCTAGATTAAATATGTCTAACCTAACTAAAGTTAGACTCGAATTAAGAGAAAGTTTGAGAGATGTTGATTTTCACGAATTAAGTTATGATCCCAAAAATAAATCTGACAATCTAGAAAAAAGTGATTTAGATATAATTAACTCAAATTTAGAGAAGGGTAAAGCTGAAGTATTATTAGGAAAATCAGATTTTGCTAAATCCTACCTAACTTCTGAGTATTTGTATAAAGTATTAGTTGATAATAGTAACTTTGATTATACTTCTGTTGTAGCTGGGTATTTAAAAACAATTGAACAATTTCTTTACCGGCTTTTAGAATACCAGATGAACACTAATGAAAGTGAAAAATGGATTACAACGAAAAAACATAACAAGGTATACCAAAAATTTAATGCAACTAATAGAAAAGATGAAATAAAGGAGCATGGACGTAGAATATTAGTTAAATCTCAAAATGTCCATTACATGGATACTAGTCTAGGTCCTCTAGTTACTTACATAAAAGAAAATGAAGATTTTTTCGAAATAAGCAAGGACGGAAAAACGATATTGACGGATCTCTTGAACGATTATAGAAAATCAGTTCGCAATGGGTATTTTCATAAACACAATCTAGAAGATATCGATGAAGTGAAGCGTATTAGAAATAACACTATATACCTTCTTTGCTTTTTAATTGGAAGTTTAAAAGATTTTGACATCACAAAATTTGGTTTTTTAGATTTTTCATTTAATGACTTTTACCATAAACTTCCTAGAAACTCAATAGCTATCCCCTTCTACATTCAAGAAACAAAAAAAGCCAACCGAAGCTAATGAAACTAGTTTATGAACAAGAAGCTGAAAGTTATAACGTAGATGGTCTACTGGAGAATAGTCTATATTTTGCTGAAGTGGATGATTCTAACAAGCCGTATGAATATATTAATCAAGTTCCTAAGGATGATCTGGTTATTTTCAATACTAATAATGTGCCTTACCGAGCAGAGTATATTAGAGGGAGTATAGACGATGGCTTTGACAATAGAGTTGAATTTTATAGAAAAGATTAATTAGAAAAGAAATAGATCATCTCATCATTCTTGATATATAGTGCATTAACTTTATAGTGCTTGAATGATTTAATTAGATTTTTCTTGTTTTTAAGAATACATACTTATTTTAATGCCTCAGTTCTATTTCGGAAAAAACAATAAAAAGCTTCTCTTTGAAACCTATCACAGTTAAAAGAGGAGCTTTTTATTTTTTGATGATATCTAGAATCCAATTTTTCGTTATTTATTTTTTTTATTAAATCCATTGACAACAAAAGGGATCAGTGCACCAATTATAGTACCTGCAATAGCAGCAGACTTAGAGGATACAATTAATTTAGAAGCCTGAGAGATTTCATCAAAATCTAGATTTTCTGCTTCAGCTTTAGACAATACTTCTAATAACATTTCAGCACGCTTAGCTCTATCAGAGTCGCTTGACTTTAGTTTTTCAATTTCAAAATCAACTACTGTTCGTATTGCAATGTAATGTAGTTTGGTTAGTTTGCTATTTTTTGTTTCTAGATTACTAATAGTTTGTTTAGTGACACCAATAAGATTGCCTAAATCTTCACTTGTCCAATTTAATATTTCTCTGATAGACTTTAAATTGTCTTGCAGTATTTGTCTTGTTCTCTCATTTGAGGGATATTTTTCTTTTTTCATTTCACGACACCTACAATTCTGTATTTACATTATAACAGAAATTTGGACTATAAAAAAGCATTGTTTTTGTCAAAAATATAATTTAAATAAAAAATAATTGACAAAAGAAAAATAATGGACTATAATATCGGTATTCTTAAGAAAGTGAGGAATAAAGTTATGATTAGCTTATTAAAAATAAAGTGAGTCATATGTTTGTTCTAGTTTCTGTGTCAGAAGCATGACAAGAAGTTTTTTGAGGTAGTGTATACCCTGTCGTTCCATTATAGGAGGAAAGTCATAATGAATTTACAAGTAATGCTTAATATTGTTTTGATTATTGGAATGATCTATTTAGTTGTTAGAAGATATATTATTGCATCAAAATTTACAGATTATATGATTAAGAATGGCGGGGAAGAAATTGAATTTATAAAAGAGAACAACTTGAGTTTCTCTGAATGTGTAAAATTGCTTAATAAAAAACATAAAATTGGGATAGTTAATGCATTTTCAGTTGTAAACTGTTTAAGAGAAAAGTAAGCTAATCCTTTAATTTCGTTAATAAAAATAGCCGAAGTCACAGTATTTACCATGGATCAGTCTGAATCTGATAATGTAGAAGCTTCATATACTTGTTTATTAAAAATAGGAGTTTATATTATGTCAAAATTATACGAATGTAGTGAGTGTGGTGAGTTGTTTACCAAGCATGAAATTGATTGGGAAGGTAGCGATGAAAGCTATGAGTCTTATTATTGTCATGACTGTTCTAGGTTTCTAGAGCAATGTGGAATTGATGCAATGGATCCTGATGGATTTGGGTATGACGAATATGGAAACTGGGATTCGGAACGATTAGGATTATAAATACCTTTGAAAAACTCCTATCGCCTCTTCGTCCGTCCCCTTGTTAGATATTTATAACAGTCTTAAAAAATCACATAAGAAAGTGTAAGAATGAAGTTAATACCGTACATTTTTATAAATAGAAATTTATTGTCTGTTACCGGCACAAAAAAAGAAGTGTTTTCTAAATGTCTCAAAATTGCAAGTAAATATGGAAAAGTGATAGGCAGTGATGAAATGTTTGGGGATATTTATCTTAAAACAAAACTAAATCTGCGCCAGTTACATTTTCCAAGAGAAATAAAAATATCGGTTGCAGCCACTGAGGTTCAAGATTTGACTATTATAAGGTTTGGTGATAGGTATGATTATACTAGTTCATGGCTTAGGGACGTTTTTGGGAAAGAATTCTTTAAAAAATGAAGACCTGTATATAGTTATAATGAAGCGCTTCAAAACTATACTGGAACTTCCCTAAATTATCAAGCTAATATCAATTTTTTGAAATTTTAATTGCGTAAGGATGCCCTTAAATACTGTTATGAAGCTATTTTTAAATCAAATGAAAATAACACTTTCCAAACCAGGTCTTAAGAAAGCTCGTAAAGCTAGCCAGTTCTCTAAACGTTAATTCGTTGCTGGACAGCAGAATACAAACGAAAACACTTTGCATCTTGCAAGGTGTTTTTTCTATGAGAACTGGCGGTGCGCAATTAGGATAGCTCTAGCGACTTTAGTCGCGTAGAGATATGCTATGCACAGTTGCCCCAAGAAAACAAGCGAAGCGATGTTTGATTGGATGGCGACCGCTGCACTCAAAACGTTAATCAATACGATACTATCAACGTTTACAGACATTCAAGAGTTTTCTCTTGGATGTCTTTTTTGTATAAAAAAGGCTCTTTGTAAAATCGTGTTGGTAGAAGTAGACGATTTTTCTACCAACACGATTTTTAATTTATTATAGAACTGATTTCTGTGAAAATCCTATAAGCCACCTATTTCGACAGTTTTATAGCTTGTTATTCTATTTTCTTGACAATAATACCACCGTCTCCACACGTTTTTTAACCATAAAAAGACACCTCCATGAGCATTTGATTATATTGTACCAAATCCAACTTGGAGGTGTTTTTATTTAATTCTCATTTACGGGGGTCAGTGCCAATTAAAATTGCGTATTTTTTATTTAAAATGTATTAGAATTAAATTCATATAAAATATGCACGAAAAATAAATCAAAATTAAAAAGTACAAATTAATGAAGTGATTATTGATAAAAATAGTTAATAATTGGTTAAACAAAATATATAACTCGTTTATAAATTTATAGAAATGAACCATTATAAATCTCTTCTTAAATATTGAAAAAACCATTGGCAGTGGACATACTTTAAGACTATATATTTCTGAAACTAGTTTCACAATACAAATATTGACATGCAATTATTAATTGGTGGATTTTAAGTTGACATCTACAAAGTTTAATGTTAAAATAAATTCAAAAATATATTTGAATGAGGTGTTTTATGATTCAAAATATTGTTACTTCAATAATCCTGTATTCTGGGACAGCCGTAGACTTACTTATTATCCTAATGTTATTTTTTGCCAAAAGAAAAAGCAGAAAAGACATCATTAACATCTATTTAGGACAATTTCTAGGCTCTGTTAGTCTAATATTGCTAAGTTTACTTTTTGCATTTGTCTTAAATTATATTCCTAGTAAAGAGATTTTAGGTTTGCTCGGTTTGATTCCAATTTTCCTAGGACTCAAAGTTTTGCTTTTAGGAGATTCTGATGGAGAAGCTATTGCAAAAGATGGTTTGCGCAAAGATGATAAAAACCTGATTTTTCTAGTCGCTATGATTACTTTTGCAAGTTGTGGCGCTGACAATATTGGTGTCTTTGTCCCATATTTTACCACCTTAAATTTAGCGAATTTGATAGTGACTTTACTTACTTTTCTAGTCATGATTTATCTCTTGGTTTTTTCTGCCCAAAAATTGGCACAAGTCCCTTCTGTTGGAGAAACTTTGGAAAAATATAGCAGATGGTTTATTGCCGTTGTCTATTTAGGATTGGGGATGTATATCCTGATTGAAAACAACAGCTTTGACATGCTGAGGGCTGTGTTCGGCTAGGAGAAAAAATTATGAAAAAAGATAGTATCTGTCAAGTGGATGTTATAAATCAACAAAATGTTATAACCGCAACGAACTACCTTGAAAAGGAAAAAGTCCAAAAATCACTTCGTATTTTATCAAAGTTTACCGATAATAAACAGATAAATATCATCTTTTATCTCCTTGCTGTTGAAGAACTCTGTGTCTGTGATATAGCCTGTTTACTAAATCTCAGTATGGCATCTGCCTCTCACCATCTTCGTAAACTAGCCAATCAAAATATCTTGGACACTAGAAGAGAGGGGAAAATTATATATTATTTTATAAAGGATGAGGAAATCAGAGATTTTTTTAATCAACTAGGATAACAACTATTTTTACTACTTTTCCATGATTATAGGGAGATTATAATCGTTATTGTTTCAACGGTAGCAAACTGGTTTTTACATAAAGTAATTGATAAACCCAATATAGATCAGAAAGAATTACTTGAAGCTACCGCACAATATAGAAAGTTAGGTTCTTTGTCAACTGTAGTGGGTGACGAAAAGCTAACATCTAGAGAGGACCTGATAGGTCTTCTCTTTTTGTATG
>NZ_JALDUR010000028.1:0-631 GCF_023109675.1 Streptococcus parasanguinis
CTGTTTGTGTGATTACTTACAGTTTACACCAATGAAACGCTATGAGTTTTTTGTTGCACTATATTTTACAATTTATCTTTTTTGCACTCCTCGGTCAAAGTTCTCCTTTCATATTACAAGAAATGGGCTTTCTAAAAAATTCTACCACATACTTTATATTATAAACTCTTGATTTAGTGAAGAAAATATGATAAAATTCAAGTGAACATAAAAAAGTGTTCTATTCTATATTGGTATTATAAACTATACTGTTGCATTGGAGAATAACAATCTATTTAGTGTTAGTAGATGATTATAATATACTAAAAACAAGGAGAATTCATGATGGGAAAAAATGAGCGACGTAGGTTGCACAGAGTGAGTGGAGAGAAACGCCTTCGATACTCAGTGCGTAAGTTTAATGTAGGTGTGGCTTCTGTAGCTGTCGCGGCTTTTATGTTTTTAGGTAGGAATACTGTTGCAGCAGACACAGTAGTTAAAACAGATTCCTCAATTGCTTCTACAGAGAACATAAGAACTGTACCAGATTCGGAAGGGAAATCAGACTCAGGTACTTCTAAGTCTACCGCAGATTCTGGAGCACCGTCTAGCCAAGTGGCAGATAAAACTGCGAAGTCAGAAGCGACTTCTC
>NZ_JALDUR010000028.1:731-2454 GCF_023109675.1 Streptococcus parasanguinis
AAGTATCAGAAGCACCATCTAGCCAAGTGGCAGATAAAACTGCGAAGTCAGAAGCGACTTCTCAAGTATCAGAAGCACCATCTAGCCAAGTGGCAGATAAAACTGCGAAGTCAGAAGCGACTTCTCAAGTATCAGAAGCATCATCAACGGTAGCCTCAACTGGGTCTACTCCTGAGAGTGTTGCACAATCTACTGCTGTAGAATCTGGAAACCTTTCAATCAAGGATGTGACGAGCAAAGCTACTAATCTTGCGACTACTAATCAAACTTCGGCTGCAATAGCGCACAGCGAAGTAAATTCTACATTGGCAGTTGCTCAAAACGAAATAAATAAAGGGTACGTTGAACTTCGTAGATCAAGAAGAAGCCCCCGTTCAACTGAATCACAATTAGGGAAAGTAACTGTAACAAAAGAAAATTTCCTTGACTATTTCAAATTGAATGGTTCAGCTACCTATGACAAAGATAACGGTATCGTAACCCTTACTCCAGATGAAACCTCTAAGGGAGGTAATTTCAGTCTGAATAGTAAGATTAATATGAACCAAAGCTTCAAGCTGATTGGTGCGGTTAACCTTGGTGACAAGACACAAGCTCAAGGTGGTGCCGATGGTATCGGTTTTGCCTTCCATACAGGGAATATAACAGATCTAGGTGCCTCCGGTGGTAACCTTGGTATCGGTGGTTTGCGTAACGCAACTGGTTTCAAATTGGATACTTACCGGAATCTCTACGTGCCACCAAAAGGAGGACGTTTTGATACTAACGACGCGACTTTCTTCGAATATGGTTGGGCTGAAGACCCTAATCTAGGACAGTTCGGTTCCTGGGTAAATACCACTTTTAAAAAAATTAAAGGACAAAATGGTGAATATGATCGTTGGTGGGCTGAGACAGACACTGATAGCGCCAAACCTTTGGACTCAAGTGACATAGACGGTAAATTCCATGACTTTACTATCCAGTATGATGGTGCAACCAAGGAATTGACAATTACTTATAGAAGTAATCTCGGTGAAAAACAATGGAAGAAGACGGTCAACTCTCCAGAAGAACTGATGTCTATGGTGGTTACAGCTTCGACTGGTGGCAACAAGAACTTGCAACAGTTTAAGATTGAAAGTTTTGATTTCTACCAAGGTGCCTCTGTTGGCGTACGTTATGAAGATGAGAAAGGTCGAGAAATTGCTGAGGGCTCAGTAACCTATCCACAAGGTGCCTTCAAAGGTAAAACTTATACCACTGAACAAAAATCCATCCCAAACTATGACTTTGTTGGGTTGAAAGATGGTAGTTTGCCACGTTCAGGAAGTCTGACTGACTGGGGTAACAACGGTACAGTAACCTACGTTTACCGTCAAGGTACAGAGAAGATTACAGACCCAGCTAAATTGAATAGCAAGGTTACTCGTACCATCAAGTACGAATACGCAGATGGTGAGACAGCCGGTCGTCCAGCTCTGAAAGCTCCAGTAACTCAAGAAGCAACCTTCACACGTACAGGTGAACGCAATCGTGTAACTGGCGTTGAAACCTTCGGTGCATGGACACCAGCTACGAAAGAATTGGCCCAAGAAGACACACCAGTCGTAACTGGATTCGTGGCAGATAAGGCGAATGTAGCAGCGAAGACAGTGACTCCTGATGATAAGGATAGCGAAGAAGTTGTACAATACAAGAAGCTTGGTTCATACGTACCAAATGTACCAGACGGACTTCCAAA
>NZ_JALDUR010000028.1:2554-5735 GCF_023109675.1 Streptococcus parasanguinis
CCAGATGGCACAACACCATTGACACCTAAAGATCCGAACGATCCAAGCAAGGGTTACAACCCACCATCAATTCCAAGCGATCCAACTCAGGATACACCAATCAATTACGTTAAAGATGGTCAAAAAGCGATTATTACCTTCGTAGACCAAGACGATAACAACAAGGAACTTGGTAAGGTCGTTGAAAGTGGTAAGTCAGGTGAGCCAATCGGAACTACCAACTACGCAGCCCGTCTGAAAGAATTGACAGACAAGGGTTACGAAGTGGTGAACGATGAGTTCGCAGGACCTAAGAACTTTGACAATGATAATAAGACGGACCAACAATTCGTGGTTACTCTTCGTCAAGGTAAAGAGCCAGTAACAGACCCAGCTAAATTGAATAGCAAAGTAACTCGTACGATCAAGTATGAATACGCAGATGGTCAAACAGACGGTCGTCCAGCTCTGAAAGCTCCAGTAACTCAAGAAGCAACCTTCACACGTACAGGTGAACGTAACCGTGTAACTGGTGAGGAAACCTTCGGTGCATGGACACCAGCTACGAAAGAATTGGCCGAAGAAGCTACACCAGTAGTAACTGGCTTTGTGGCAGATAAGGCTAATGTAGCAGCGAAGACAGTGACTCCTGACGATAAGGATAGCGAAGAAGTTGTACAATACAAGAAGCTTGGTTCATACGTACCAAATGTACCAGACGGACTTCCAAAAGTACCAAATCTTCCATATCCAAACGATCCAACAGATCCAACGAAACCAGGTACGGATCTTCCATTGATTCCACATGTACCAGGCACTACCCCAGTAGGTCCAGATGGCACAACACCATTGACACCTAAAGATCCGAACGATCCAAGCAAGGGTTACAACCCACCATCAATTCCAAGTGATCCAACTCAGGATACACCAATCAATTACGTAACTGATAGACAAAAAGCTATCACAAACTTCGTAACTGAAAATGGTAAAGTAGTAGCAACTCCAGTAGTAGATGAAGGTGATTCAGGAGCTAACTTCACTAAGTCTAAAGTTGATGAAGTAACTAAGACTATTGAAAAACTTGAAAAAGCTGGATACAGAATAGTTAAGAACGACTTCCCATCTAAAGATACAGACAGAGTATTTGATAAGGATAAATCTGTAGATCAAATCTTCAATGTAACAGTAGCTGAAAGAATTATTCCAGTTACACCAGGTAAACCAGTAGATCCAAATAATCCAAACTTACCGAAGAACCCAGATGGAACTCCAGTAACACCATCTACACCAGAACCAGGTAAACCAGTATTCCCTAACGATCCAAATAGCCCAGTATGGCCAAATACTGTAAAAGATATGGTAATTGAGAAAGCTGCTACACGTACTATCAAGTATGTAGATCGTAACGGAAAAGAAATATCTGAAACTCGTGTTGAAACAATCAAGTTCACTCGTGATGCTGAAGTTAACTTAGTTACAGGAGAAATCACATATGGAGAATGGACAACAGATCGTAACGACGATATCTTCAACGGATACCCAGTACCAGTTGTGAAAGGATACATTGCTAAAGCTGGAGATCTAGAATCATCAACTAAAGATGTAAAAGTAACACCTGATACAATCAAGGATATCAACGAAACAGTTGTTTACGATAAGTTAGGTTCATGGGTGCCAAATATCCCAGGAACACCAACAAATCCAATTCCATATCCAAACGATCCGAAAGATCCAACTAAACCAGGAACTGAGAAACCTAAAGTACCTTATGTACCAGGATTTGTTCCTGTGGATCCAGAAGGTCAACCATTGAAACCAGTTGATCCAAATGATCCAACAAAAGGATATGAAGTACCTAATGTACCGGAAGATCCAACGAAGGATACACCAATTAATTATGTACCAAATGATCCTAAACCAAATCCTGCACCAGCAGATAATGGAGATAACAATGGAAACAATAATGGAACTCCAACAACTCCAGCCCAACCAGTAGCGCCTTCTACGCCTCAATACATGGATGGTCAACGTGAACTTCCAAATACAGGTACAGAAGATCATGCTAGCCTTGGAGCACTTGGACTTCTAGGAGCCCTAAGTGGATTTGCATTGATTGCTCGTAAGAAAAGAGAAGATGAAGAATAATCATTTTGATTCTCATTAGATGCTAATTTGCAATCAGATAAAGAAGGCTCTTTTCTACCATTTGCTAAGTCTATCAAGGCTTTAAGTAAAAAAAGAGATAAGACAGTAGCTATTCTGAGGTTACTGTCTTATTTTGGTTCTTTGTCAACTGTAGTGGGTGACGAAAAGCGGCTCTTTGTCAACTGTAGTGGGTGACGAAAAGCTAACATCTTGAGAGGACCGGATAGGTCCTCTTTTTATGTATGTTCAGAGTGATGAAGACACGTTTCTTAAAGTTAATGAAGTTTCTAAAACCGAATCCCAAGCGTTTGATGTCTTTGATCAACTTGTTAGTTGCTTCAAGTTTTGCATTTGAATAGTCCGTTTCTAGTGCGTTTTTGATGTATTGCTTGTTTCTAAGAAAAGTCCTAAAGACAGTTTGAAAGTATTGATTGACCTTGTTCATATTTTCCTCTATCAGCTCAAAGAACTGATCCACTCTTTTCTCCTGAAAGTGAAAAAGTAAGAGCTGATAAAGTGTATAGTATTCGGTAAGCTCTTCTGAAAAGTCTAGTGTTTTCCTAACAACTTCATGTGGACTTAAGGTTTGACGGAAAGTCTTTGAATAAAAAGAGTTGAGAGATAACTTACGGCTGTCCTTTTGGAAGAGTCGCCAATGATTTTTCAAGGCTCGATAGGGTAGTGACTTCTTATCGAATTGGTTCATAATCATAATTCTTGTCTTTAAAAAGGCACGACCAAGGTGCTGGATGATGTGGAAACGATCAAGAACAATTTTTGCGTTTGGAAAGAGTCTGCGGGCTAGTGGGATATAGGCTCCAGACATATTCATTGTGATAAACTGCACCTGTTGGCGAGCTTTTAATGGATACTTTAAAAAGTAGTTTCGTACAGTGGTTTGGCGGCGATTATCAAGGATGGTTATGAGTTGGTTGGTCTCATAGTTCTGTGCCACAAAAGCTAGTCCACCTTTCTTGAACCCAAACTCATCCCAGGACATAACAGCAGGGAGTTTGTCATAATGTTCCTTGAAAGTAAACTGGTCAAGTTTACGATA
>NZ_JALDUR010000029.1 GCF_023109675.1 Streptococcus parasanguinis
AGTTGTCGCGCGAGAGCGACAAAGACCTTTGAAAACTGAACAAGACGAACCAATGTGCAGGGCGCTATAACTAAGGTTATAGTAACTGAACAATAAAAAAACAATAAATCTGTCAGTGACAGAATGAGTTTAAGACAAACAATTATTTTAATGAGAGTTTGATCCTGGCTCAGGATGAACGCTGGCGGCGTGCCTAATACATGCAAGTAGAACGCTGAAGCTTGGTGCTTGCACCGAGCGGATGAGTTGCGAACGGGTGAGTAACGCGTAGGTAACCTGCCTCTTAGCGGGGGATAACTATTGGAAACGATAGCTAATACCGCATAAAAGACGATATCGCATGATATTGATTTGAAAGGTGCAATTGCATCACTAAGAGATGGACCTGCGTTGTATTAGCTAGTTGGTGAGGTAACGGCTCACCAAGGCGACGATACATAGCCGACCTGAGAGGGTGATCGGCCACACTGGGACTGAGACACGGCCCAGACTCCTACGGGAGGCAGCAGTAGGGAATCTTCGGCAATGGGGGCAACCCTGACCGAGCAACGCCGCGTGAGTGAAGAAGGTTTTCGGATCGTAAAGCTCTGTTGTAAGAGAAGAACGAGTGTGAGAGTGGAAAGTTCACACTGTGACGGTAACTTACCAGAAAGGGACGGCTAACTACGTGCCAGCAGCCGCGGTAATACGTAGGTCCCGAGCGTTATCCGGATTTATTGGGCGTAAAGCGAGCGCAGGCGGTTAGATAAGTCTGAAGTTAAAGGCTGTGGCTTAACCATAGTACGCTTTGGAAACTGTTTAACTTGAGTGCAGAAGGGGAGAGTGGAATTCCATGTGTAGCGGTGAAATGCGTAGATATATGGAGGAACACCGGTGGCGAAAGCGGCTCTCTGGTCTGTAACTGACGCTGAGGCTCGAAAGCGTGGGGAGCAAACAGGATTAGATACCCTGGTAGTCCACGCCGTAAACGATGAGTGCTAGGTGTTGGGTCCTTTCCGGGACTCAGTGCCGCAGCTAACGCATTAAGCACTCCGCCTGGGGAGTACGACCGCAAGGTTGAAACTCAAAGGAATTGACGGGGGCCCGCACAAGCGGTGGAGCATGTGGTTTAATTCGAAGCAACGCGAAGAACCTTACCAGGTCTTGACATCCCTCTGACCGCTCTAGAGATAGAGTTTTCCTTCGGGACAGAGGTGACAGGTGGTGCATGGTTGTCGTCAGCTCGTGTCGTGAGATGTTGGGTTAAGTCCCGCAACGAGCGCAACCCCTATTGTTAGTTGCCATCATTGAGTTGGGCACTCTAGCGAGACTGCCGGTAATAAACCGGAGGAAGGTGGGGATGACGTCAAATCATCATGCCCCTTATGACCTGGGCTACACACGTGCTACAATGGCTGGTACAACGAGTCGCGAGTCGGTGACGGCAAGCTAATCTCTTAAAGCCAGTCTCAGTTCGGATTGTAGGCTGCAACTCGCCTACATGAAGTCGGAATCGCTAGTAATCGCGGATCAGCACGCCGCGGTGAATACGTTCCCGGGCCTTGTACACACCGCCCGTCACACCACGAGAGTTTGTAACACCCGAAGTCGGTGAGGTAACCGTAAGGAGCCAGCCGCCTAAGGTGGGATAGATGATTGGGGTGAAGTCGTAACAAGGTAGCCGTATCGGAAGGTGCGGCTGGATCACCTCCTTTCTAAGGAAAAGGAAACCTGTACGTTGGTCTTGTTTAGTTTTGAGAGGTCTTGTGGGGCCTTAGCTCAGCTGGGAGAGCGCCTGCTTTGCACGCAGGAGGTCAGCGGTTCGATCCCGCTAGGCTCCATTAACACTGTAAGGGTGTTAAGATTGAACATTGAAAATTGAATATCTATATCAAATAGTAACAAGAAAAATAAACCGAAACGCTGTAAATATTTAAAGAGTTTAGGTCGCAAGACCAAAAATAAGGTTAAGTTAATAAGGGCGCACGGTGGATGCCTTGGCACTAGAAGCCGAAGAAGGACGTGACAAACGACGAAATGCTTTGGGGAGCTGTAAGTAAGCGACGATCCAGAGATGTCCGAATGGGGGAACCCACTAGCTAATGGCTAGTACTCCTATCTGTTAAGGATAGGTAGAGGAAGACGCAGTGAACTGAAACATCTAAGTAGCTGCAGGAAGAGAAAGCAAAAGCGATTGCCTGAGTAGCGGCGAGCGAAACGGCAGGAGGGCAAACCGAAGAGTTTACTCTTCGGGGTTGTAGGACTGCAATGTGGACTTAAAGATTATAGAAGAATGACATGGGAAGGTCAGCCAAAGAGAGTAAGAGCCTCGTATTCGAAATAGTCTTTATACCTAGCAGTATCCTGAGTACGGCGGGACACGAGAAATCCCGTCGGAATCTGGGAGGACCATCTCCCAACCCTAAATACTCTCTAGTGACCGATAGTGAACCAGTACCGTGAGGGAAAGGTGAAAAGCACCCCGGGAGGGGAGTGAAATAGAACCTGAAACCGTGTGCCTACAACAAGTTCGAGCCCGTTAATGGGTGAGAGCGTGCCTTTTGTAGAATGAACCGGCGAGTTACGATATGATGCGAGGTTAAGTTGAAGAGACGGAGCCGTAGGGAAACCGAGTCTGAATAGGGCGGATTAGTATTATGTCGTAGACCCGAAACCATGTGACCTACCCATGAGCAGGTTGAAGGTGAGGTAAAACTCACTGGAGGACCGAACCAGGGCACGTTGAAAAGTGCTTGGATGACTTGTGGGTAGCGGAGAAATTCCAAACGAACTTGGAGATAGCTGGTTCTCTCCGAAATAGCTTTAGGGCTAGCGTCGACATTAAGATTCTTGGAGGTAGAGCACTGTTTGGGTGAGGGGTCCATCCCGGATTACCAATCTCAGATAAACTCCGAATGCCAATGAATTATGGTCGGCAGTCAGACTGCGAGTGCTAAGATCCGTAGTCGAAAGGGAAACAGCCCAGACCACCAGCTAAGGTCCCAAAATAATTGTTAAGTGGAAAAGGATGTGGGGTTGCACAGACAACTAGGATGTTAGCTTAGAAGCAGCTATTCATTCAAAGAGTGCGTAATAGCTCACTAGTCGAGTGACCCTGCGCCGAAAATGTACCGGGGCTAAAACAATTTACCGAAGCTGTGGATACCTTTATAGGTATGGTAGGAGAGCGTTCTATGTGTGGAGAAGGTGTACCGTGAGGAGCGCTGGAACGCATAGAAGTGAGAATGCCGGTATGAGTAGCGAAAGACAGGTGAGAATCCTGTCCACCGTAAGACTAAGGTTTCCAGGGGAAGGCTCGTCCGCCCTGGGTTAGTCGGGACCTAAGGAGAGACCGAAAGGTGTATCCGATGGACAACAGGTTGATATTCCTGTACTAGAGTATGTAGTGAAGGAGGGACGCAGTAGGCTAACTAAAGCGTGCGACTGGAAGTGCACGTCTAAGCAGTGAGGTGTGAATTGAGTTAAATGCTTAATTCTGTAACATTGAGCTGTGATGGGGAGCGAAGTTTAGTAGCGAAGTTAGTGACGTCACACTGCCAAGAAAAGCTTCTAGCGTTAATCATACTCTACCCGTACCGCAAACCGACACAGGTAGTCGAGGCGAGTAGCCTCAGGTGAGCGAGAGAACTCTCGTTAAGGAACTCGGCAAAATGACCCCGTAACTTCGGGAGAAGGGGTGCTGGCTTAAAGTCAGCCGCAGTGAATAGGCCCAAGCAACTGTTTATCAAAAACACAGCTCTCTGCTAAATCGTAAGATGATGTATAGGGGGTGACGCCTGCCCGGTGCTGGAAGGTTAAGAGGAGTGCTTAGCGTAAGCGAAGGTATGAATTGAAGCCCCAGTAAACGGCGGCCGTAACTATAACGGTCCTAAGGTAGCGAAATTCCTTGTCGGGTAAGTTCCGACCCGCACGAAAGGCGTAATGATTTGGGCACTGTCTCAACGAGAGACTCGGTGAAATTTTAGTACCTGTGAAGATGCAGGTTACCCGCGACAGGACGGAAAGACCCCATGGAGCTTTACTGCAGTTTGATATTGAGTGTCTGTGCCACATGTACAGGATAGGTAGGAGCCATTGAGATCGGGACGCCAGTTTCGATGGAGGCGTTGTTGGGATACTACCCTTGTGTTATGGCCACTCTAACCCGGTAGGTTCATCATCTACGGAGACAGTGTCTGACGGGCAGTTTGACTGGGGCGGTCGCCTCCTAAAAGGTAACGGAGGCGCCCAAAGGTTCCCTCAGAATGGTTGGAAATCATTCGCAGAGTGTAAAGGTATAAGGGAGCTTGACTGCGAGAGCTACAACTCGAGCAGGGACGAAAGTCGGGCTTAGTGATCCGGTGGTTCCGTATGGAAGGGCCATCGCTCAACGGATAAAAGCTACCCTGGGGATA
This sequence comes from Streptococcus parasanguinis, assembly GCF_023109675.1. GTDB lineage: Bacteria > Bacillota > Bacilli > Lactobacillales > Streptococcaceae > Streptococcus > Streptococcus parasanguinis_I. The sequence goes on from NZ_JALDUR010000029.1 coordinate 4,395, forward strand.
ACAGGCTTATCTCCCCCAAGAGTTCACATCGACGGGGAGGTTTGGCACCTCGATGTCGGCTCGTCGCATCCTGGGGCTGTAGTCGGTCCCAAGGGTTGGGCTGTTCGCCCATTAAAGCGGCACGCGAGCTGGGTTCAGAACGTCGTGAGACAGTTCGGTCCCTATCCGTCGCGGGCGTAGGAAATTTGAGAGGATCTGCTCCTAGTACGAGAGGACCAGAGTGGACTTACCGCTGGTGTACCAGTTGTCTCGCCAGAGGCATCGCTGGGTAGCTATGTAGGGAAGGGATAAACGCTGAAAGCATCTAAGTGTGAAACCCACCTCAAGATGAGATTTCCCATGATTTTATATCAGTAAGAGCCCTGAGAGAAGATCAGGTAGATAGGTTAGGAGTGGAAGTTGTGTGAGCAATGGAGCGGACTAATACTAATAGCTCGAGGACTTATCCAAAGAGTCAGAAGATATTGACAACGAAAGGTTAACTTGTTAGAATATAGATGTTCAATTTTGAATGTTTAATCATTCAGAGTTAAGTGACGATAGCCTAGGAGATACACCTGTACCCATGCCGAACACAGCAGTTAAGCCCTAGAACGCCGGAAGTAGTTGGGGGTTGCCCCCTGTGAGATAAGGTAGTCGCTTAGC